>NC_017448.1:1921502-2562002 GCF_000146505.1 Fibrobacter succinogenes subsp. succinogenes S85
GATTCTGGACTATATGGTCAAAAATCCTGACCGTATTTTCAAGGCTTCCGAAATTGCACAAAGTCTGCCCGATGTTTCGTTGAGCACCATCTACCGCAATTTGGCAAGGCTTGAAGAAGCAGGAATGGTGCAAATCGTTGGAGCCGAAAAGAACAACGAACTTCAATACCGCTATACAGGCCCGGGCCGCTGCGCCTCCAAGATGCACCTCGTCTGCAAAGACTGCGGAAAGTTTTTTCATCTGGAAGGTCCCGCGCTCCGCCTTTTGCAGCATTCCATTGAACGCCTGAATGGCTTCATTCTTGACCAGCAGCAATCGGTTTTACTCGGCCATTGCGCCGTTTGCAGCAGACAAAGGAAATAAATTGTTCCATTTATTTGACAAGTTGGTGGTAGCGATAGCGCTCTTTTACGCAGAGCACCGCACAGAACATCATTGTCATGGCGAGCATTGCCACGTCTGCCACCACATCCACCATTGTCTGGATATCATTTCAGAATTTTGTTTTGAGCTTGTTGAAGCTCCGATAGCATCAACTTGCCGTTGCTTTCTTTTTAAGTTGGTAAAGTTCGCAGTCATCGTACTGCGCCCGACAACGCTTGTTTCACAAAAAATATTACTGCTAAATTAATTTTCAAAGCAGAACAACAACACAACAAGCAGTTTTCCACAAAAATTCCAACATTCCCAAAAGGATAAAAATGAAAAAAATTTATTCTCTGGCCTGCGCCATTTTCGTCGCAGCCTTGTTCGCTTTTGTCGCCTGCAACGACGCTCCCCAAAACAACACCACCAAAGAAAGCAAGCTTTCTGTGGTCACCACCATCTTCCCCGAATTTTCTTGGGCAAAGTCCATTCTCGGTGATCAAACCAATTCCGTAGATCTCGCTTTGCTAATCAAGAACGGCATCGACCTGCACAGTTTCAAGCCGACCGCACAAGACATCGCAAAGATTGCAAGCGCCGACATGGTCATTTACGTTGGTGGTGAATCCGACGATTGGATTGAAAAAGCTCTTGAAGCAACACCGAAAAAAGGCCGCACAGAAATCAACTTGATGAAGGTTCTTGGCGACCGCGTAAAGGTGGAAGAAGTTGTCGAAGGCATGCAAGCCGAAGAAGAACACGAGCACCATCACCACGATGAAGAAGTCGAAAACGATGAACATGTTTGGCTTTCACTGAAAAATGCCGAAATAATCGTCAATAAAATTGCCGAAGAACTTTCCAAGCTTGATGCCGCCCACGCAACAGTCTACAAGCAAAACGCCGATGCCTACATTGCCCAAATCCAGTCCCTTGATAAAGAATATCGCGAGGCCGTCAATGGAGCCACCCGCAAGACGGTCCTCTTTGGTGACAGATTCCCATTTCGCTATCTGGTGGACGATTATGGTATTAAGTATTATGCCGCGTTTGTTGGTTGCTCCGCTGAGAGCGAGGCAAGTTTCGAGACCATCGCATTCCTCGCAGGAAAAATGGATGCAGAATCGCTTCCGGTAATTTTCACGATCGAGAACAGCAACGATAAAATCGCCAAGGCCGTCCTCGCTGCAAGCAAAAATTCCAAGAGCGCACAAATCCTCTCCATTAATTCAATGCAATCCATCACAGAAGCACAAATCGCAGGAGGCATAGATTACCTCTCGCTGATGAAATCCAATTTGGACGTTCTGAAAAAAGCATTGAACTAATTTCTCTCTTGCTAAGAATAAATCGCATGAATAACAATTTAAATACAAATTCCATAAGTCAAACAAAAAGCCCTTTACTCAAGTGCAGCAACATCACACTTGGTTACGGGAGCAAGAACATTGTAAACAACTTCAACTATACGATTCATTCAGGCGATTATCTTAGCATTATCGGTCGGAATGGTTGCGGCAAGACAACTTTTTTGCGCGGGCTCGCAGGCGTTTTGCACCCAAGAGCCGGCAAAATTGAACTCAGCAGCGGCCTAAAGCGAAACCAGATTGGTTACCTGCCACAAATAACAGTGACGCAAAAAGATTTTCCCGCATCTGTTGAAGAAATTGTTCTCTCGGCGTTCCAAGGGAAAAACCTTTTATTACCATTCTACGGGAAAGCCCTCCGCAAGCGTGCAGACGAGTGTTTGGAATTGACGCACGCCACAAATTTGCGCAAGGAAAGCTTCCGTGAACTTTCGGGAGGCCAAAAGCAGCGCGTTCTTTTAGCAAGGGCATTATGCGCTGCCGAAAGGCTTCTGCTTTTAGACGAGCCCGTCACTGGGCTCGATCCCGAATCATCGCAAAACATGTACAACATCATCAAGGACCTTCACGAAAACAAGAACATGACCATCGTGATGGTAACGCATGATATAGACGCCGCCCGCAACAACTCCACCCGAATACTGAACTTCAACGAAATAATGCAATAGTAACCTGTTTACTAACCACTAATCACTAACCACTTTGTAATGCTCGACAAACTCTTCTTCTACCTAGACTTCCCTTTTGTTCGTTATGCGATTATCGTAGGAACACTCATATCGCTGTGTTCCTCGCTTTTGGGAGTCACGCTCGTTCTAAAGCGCTATTCTTACATTGGCGACGGACTTTCACACGTTGCATTCGGAGCACTCGCAATCGCGGCAGTTCTTAAAGTCACGAACAACATGCTCATCATTTTGCCCGTGACCATCGTTGTAGCCATTTTGCTCCTCTGCGGAGGTAAAGACGCGCGAATCAAAGGCGACGCCGCCATTGCCATGGTATCGGCGGGGGCTCTAGCCATCGGCTATCTGCTAATGAACATTTTCTCGTCTTCGGCAAATATCGCAGGCGATGTTTGCACAACGCTTTTCGGTTCCATGTCCATTCTTACGCTCAAGCCGACAGACGTTTATCTTTGCGTAACCCTTTCTGCAATCGTCCTTGTCACATTCGTCCTCTTTTACCACAAGATTTTCGCCATCACCTTTGACGAAAATTTCGCACGAGCGACAGGCGTCAACGTCAATTTTTTCAACCTCCTTATCGCAATCATTATCGCAGCGATTATCGTCCTTGCCATGAATCTCGTCGGAGCTTTGCTCGTTTCGGCGCTCGTTGTTTTCCCCGCGCTTTCAGCCATGCGAGTTTTCAAAAGCTTTTTCACGGTAACAGTTGCTGCAGCCACAATTTCTGTAATCTGCTCACTTACAGGAATCATCGCCGCCATACTTGCCGGGACTCCTGTGGGTTCAACAATTGTCGCAGCAGACATAGTCGCATTCCTCATTTGCTTCATTGCAAGTACCCTTCGTAATAGGAGAATGTAATTTGCATAAAGCATTCACCATCATCCTCACAGCACTCGTTTTTACCGTATCTGCTTTTGCCAAAGTATCCACAAATACTCACGCCGATATTGATCTCACGCGCATGAGCAGTACCATGGTCTATTCCATAGTTTATCAAATGGTCACCGACCCACAAAAATACACCGGCAAGACCATCAAAATGAAAGGAATATTTTCAAGCTACGTTGACGAAGAGACAAACCGTCGCTTTTTCGGTTGCGTCATCAAGGACGCTCTCGCCTGTTGCTCGCAAGGTCTCGCTTTTGAGCTTGCCAAGCCACGTAAATATCCAAGCGAATATCCATCCGAAGGAGCATCCATCACCATCATCGGAACTTTTGAATTCGAAAAAGAAGAAGACGGAATCGGATTCCCGATTATCAAGGACGCCATACTTTTCAGATAATTTCGTAAATCAGTCCAATGATAAACCTATTGAACATGCGTAAATTCGCCATTGTGCTTATCGCGGCAAGCCTTTTGGCAATTGCCCAGCATCACCATGACGATTTTGACGGTCACGAAGACTGCCCTATTTGCGCATTGATTCACGAATGCGAAGACATTAAAGACCATACACCAGAAGTTACTGTTTTCTGGTTCATTCTTTTCCTTATAACTATACCACACCTCACACAAAAAACTTTTTCAACAATCCTTCATTACAGGCCACGCGGCCCGCCTAACATCTGTTTGGCATAACTCATCCAAAAAAAATAAAGAACACAAGTCCGCCTAATTACACCTCTTTAGGCGCTTTTGAAACGTTGTCTTAAAAAAAGCACAACTGTGCAAAAAAAAGGATTTATAATGAAAAAGATTCAATGCTTGGCAATAGCACTTCTCTGTTCACTCTTCGCCGCATGCAGCGACAGCAATTCCACCTCCACCGATCAGCACGAACACTTCGAAGCCGAAGGTTGGAACCTCTACTGGCCCGACAGGAAACTCGCCTACAGCGTTTACCAGGGCAAAGAAGACACAAGTCTTGAAACGCTCCGCGTCAATGCAAACTGCCTTAGCGAACATTTGACCGTTAAGTTCCTTGATGACGAAAAGAAAGAAGTTTCCGCACCCAAGGACGACGAGCACACACTCGGCTGGAGCATTGGCGACGAATCTATCCTCGACATCGAAGCATGTGGCAGCTGGGGTTTCCACTTAAAGGGCGTCAAGGAAGGCGAAACAACGTTGACGCTCAAGGTCAAGCACCACGATCATGCCGACGCACGTACGCCGGAAATTCGCGTCATTGTCGACAAAGCCTTGAAGGCAGAAGATTGCCCGTTCCAGGACGATGACGATGATGACTAACACCCTTTTTAGGGCTGTCATGGGGAGCCTCCTTTGCGGAGGCTTCCTTCATTTTTCTCTTGCCCAAGAATTTATCCAAGATTTAGGCAATTCAACAGTTATTGCCGAGCAATCTAGCGAAACAATTTTAAATGGCCTCCGCGAAGACGAAGTTTTAAAAGACGAAAAACTTAACCGCAAAATTTCTACAACTATCGCAGAGACTATAAAAAACGAGCCCGATATTGCCATCCGTTCGATGGGCCCTGCCGCCGCACGCCCTGTCATCAAGGGGCTTTCAAGCAGTCACGTCACGCTTACCGAAGACGGTTCCTTTTGCGGAGACATGAGCGCCACCTCGCCCGATCACGCCGTTGCATCCGAAGTCCTGACCGCACACAAATTGCGCATCACGCGCGGACCGCAAATTCTCGCACAATCTTTCGCCACCGCAGGCGGTGTCATTCAAGTCAATCACCAAGACATTCCCTACGATGATTCGCTTTTCCACAGCAACATTGCAAACTACGCCGAAACAGGCCAACCGGGATTCGCAACCGTTATCAGTGCAAATGCCAACGTTCACGGCGTTTCGCTCAAAGGTGAAGTTTCCGCCCGCAACATGGGCGACATGGAAACATCCAAAGGCACGCTCAAAAATACGGATATCGAAAACAGGAGCATCGCCATCGGTGCCGCCTACAGCCTCGAACACTTCAAATTCGGAGCATCCTTCCGCTCGTTCAATTCCGATTACGGCATTCCCGGCGGATTCATCGGTGGTCACCCCAACGGCGTAGACATTGAACTATCCAAACGCGATTTTACTTTGCAAGGACTGTACATTCCCGCAGCCCGCCCCGACACACTGAACGTCATCTTCCGTTACAATCAATACCACCACAAGGAATTTGAGACAAAGAAATACGTCGGTGCAGAATTCGCTGTCAATCAGGCAAACTTGCGCATTGAAAAATTCATCGCCAATAGCGGTCCATTTTTCGGCATCCACCTCGGTACAGAACTAGACAGCCGCTCTGTCGAAATGGGCGGTTACGTCTTTACACCACCCACCAATTCTTACGCCGCATCGCTATTTTCCATCGCTAGCATAAACGGATGGGATGGTTTAGAAATCACCTTATCCGCACGACTTGGCGGAGCATTTTTCAGGCCACGCGAAAGCGTCGTTGCAGACAAAGACGCTATTGAAGACCGCAATTTTGCACTATGGGCTTTCGCTGCCGAATTTTCACAAATCGTCGCCCCCGGGAAATTCCTGACTCTTGATGTTTTCCGCACCACACGCGCCCCGACCATCGAAGAACTCTACAACCAAGGTCCGCATCTCGCCGCCTACACTTACGAACGCGGCTATCACAAGCTCGATGATGAAAGCGGTTACGGAGCAGAACTCGAATTTCGAGATTACGGCGAGCACTTCAACTGGCGAGCCTCAACACACATCACCTGGTTCCTGAATCACTTGGCACCACGCGCCACTGGAGACACCAACTGGTCCCAACTTTTGCCGATTTATCAAGTCAGCGGAGACGACGCGCTCCTCATGGGCGCAAACGCATCCATCGAGACTTCTGCAGAGCAGGGATTCTATGCCCAAGCAGGCGCAAGTTATGTTTGTGGATTCTACCAGAACGAAAACTGGAGCGATATGCCACAAATTCCGCCGTTCCATTTTCACGCCGAAATGGCTTACATCTGGCAACACGTCCGCGCAGGAATTAACACGGAATTTGCGCTCGCGCAAAACCGCCTAGACCGCTACGAACAACGCACACCCGGCTATATCACGTTTGGTGCGCTCCTAGAATTCCACTGGTCGCTTGCACTCGCCAATTACAGCATTGTCCTCCGTGGCGATAACGTGTTCAACGCCGACGTACGCAACCATCTTTCTCGACTCAAATCCGTCATGCCCGAGAAAGGACGCAATATAAGCATCCTCGCAAAAGTCGAGATTTAGTGGCAAAGCGGTGGCGATTATGGTCTTTCTCGCGCGATATTTGTATATTCTTTAGCGTAAAAAAGAAGAATTACGATGGCCGATAAAGAATTGCTTGATAAAGAAGTTTTAAAGACCGTTAGCCGCATTGAACTTTCCGTGCGCGGCACGCTCGACACCGTGATGACCGGAGCTTACCACAGTTCCTTCAAAGGGAACGGTATGGAATTCAGCGAAGTTCGCGAATACATGCCCGGCGATGACGTGCGCACAATTGACTGGAACGTGACCGCTCGAACCGGCACGCCTTACGTCAAAAAGTTCATCGAAGAACGCGAAATGACTATGCTCCTCATGGTCGATGCTTCAAGCAGCTCCGAATTTGGTTCTGGCAAGCAAATGAAGGGCGAAGTCATGGCAACGCTCACGGCTCTCCTCGCCTTTGCGGCCATCAAGAATAACGACAAGGTCGGCCTCCTCATTTATACCGATCAGGTCGAACTTTTCATCCCGCCCGAAAAAGGCCGCAAGCACGTATTGCGCCTCATCCGCGAAATTCTTTACTTCAAGCCGCAACACCATGGCACCAATACGCAAGTAGCCTTGGAATATGCCGGCAAGATTTTGAACCGCAAAGCTGTCGTTGTCGTAATGAGTGACTTTTTGGATGAAGGTTTCGAAAACGCATTCAAGATTTTGCGCAAGCGCCATGACGTTCTCGCCGTGTCCGTCGTTGACCCGCGCGAAATGGAACTTCCGCCCGCAGGCCTCGTAGAACTCGAAGACCCCGAAACCGGCGAAACGCTTTTAATCGACACTGGCGATGCCGCCTTCCGCGAAGCATTCGCCCGCGAAGCCAAACGTCAAGGCAAAGCCACCAAGGAACTCTTCCAGCGCATGTCCATTGACTTTGTCCGCATCGAGACTCACGACGACTTCAAGGAAACCGTCGCCCCGCTCATCGAGCACTTCCGCCGCCGCGCTCGCGCTGCCAGCCGGTAACGCGAAAGCCGCAAGAATGTAAAGCAAAAGCCGTGCGACTTTAAACCGTCGCCGGTCTATACCCGAGCAATTTCATGCTATAAAGCGCAGTGCCCTTGCTGATGCTACGAACACCTGTTGCATATCCGAAAATTTTTCGAAGCGGCACGTCAGCTTTCAAAAAGTGCGTTTTGCCATCGCCTTCGATTTCTTTCACTTTGCCGTCACGGGCCTGGATATCACCCGTCACAAGCCCCGCAAAATTCACAGGGCATTCGAGTGAAAGTTCCATCACAGGTTCATACAATTGCACATCAGCAGGTTTCACGAGCTTTGCCACCGCATCCGCACAGCATTTCTTGATCATCGGCGGGAGCGCCCCTTCCGTCCATTCAAAGCGATGGACTTCAAAACGCACACCCACAAGCGGGCCCTTGCCGAGCACGCCAACTTCAGTCGATTCCAAAAGTGCCGAGCGCACGCCTGCCAAAATTTCAAGCGGAGCCTTTTCCATAAATTCCGCAGACAAGCGAATGTCATGCGCATCGCCTTCTAGCGGAGATGCCGAAATACTGATGGCCATTTTGTGCGGGCCAATCTGGAATGTATTTTCGGCAGGTCCAACTTCGCGGCACAAACGTTCTTGCCACCGCACCTCAGGGCTCCCTGCACGCACTTCGCAACCAAATTCACGTTTGAGGCGAGCGAGCAAAACATCAAGCTGCACCTCGCCCACGGTATGCAAATACCAGAATCCGCCATCGTCCTTTTGCACGCGGAAACTCGGATCCATTCGTGCAAGCACTGAGAGGCTGCGTTCCACGTGGGCATAATCTTCCGTGCGTACGCATTCCACACGTGTTTGCAACAATGGCAAATAATTTTCGCTGATTGACGGCGCGGCATTCCCCGCCGCACTCTCGTCTCTCGTCTCTCGTCTACCATCTAACCAAATCACCTGCCCGAGTTCCGTTTCAAACGGCGAGACCATCGCATAAATATCGCCCGAACGGATTTCATCCACAGGCAAAAGCATATTCGCCTTGAGCCTTGAAAATTCAAAACCCGCCGGCCAATCGCGACGCAACAAATCCACGTGACTGCGGAACAGCGAAATCTCGCCCACGCCACGGAAATGTCTCAAGCGCACAACTTGCCCAAGCTCATTTTTTACAAACGTCGGGACTTCCGGCAAAAAGAACGAAAGCGCCGTCACAAGGCTGCGAATGCCAAAGCCTTCCAGCGCAGAACCCGCATAACAAATCACGTACTCATCGCTAGCCGCAAGAGCTTTGAGCCCACGCAAAAGCATCTTCGGCGGCACCGGCTTATTTTCAAGCGCAAGTGACAAAATTTCATCGTCAAAATTGCTTGCAAATTCCACCGCTTCATCGTAATACTTTTTCAAAAGCGCACGTTCTTCCGCCGCACCCGCATCCGATTCCCAACCGTCATCGAGAACTTCCGCGCCCGATTCCGAATGCACCAAGCGGCTCTGGCTCAGCACATCGAGCATCGCGCACATCTTGCCATTTTTAAACTGCGGCACAGACATGAGCACCGGGCGCACGCCAAGCGTTTCTTCAATGTTGATGAGCGTTTCATCCAGCGAGTAATCGGGATTATCGAGCTTATTTACAAACAAAATCGTACGCACGCGAGATTCGCGCAACTTGCGAAATGAAGCAAGCGTCTGCGTTTCAACGCCACTTGCGGCACTCACCACAAGCACAGCGCCTTCCACAGCCGTAAGCGCCATATCGACTTCGGCACCAAAGTCGACATGCCCCGGCGTATCAATAAAATTGAACCATGTATTTTTCCATTCGAAATGCGCCACGCCACTTTCAATCGTGATGCCACGTTCCTTTTCTTCGGGCATGTAGTCCATCGTGGCTAAGCCATCTTCCACACGCCCTGGGCGGTGAATCTCGCCCGCCGCGAAAAGGATTCTCTCAGAAAGTGTCGTCTTGCCCGCATCAACGTGGGCGAGAATGGCAATATTTCGAATCGGCTGTTTCATAAGCCCAAAGATACATTTTTACCGGTTCATGAACGAGAGTTTCAGCGCATTCTTGTAGAGTCGATTTGCCCAAGCTTCGTGACCCGAAGATTCACCATAAAGGTCATCCAGAATCGTCCGGATTCCCGCCACACCGCCACCTTTTTTCAAGATGTACACCACAAGCAGGCTAATCACACCCAGCGACGAATTGATAATGTCCAAGTCCGTATTTGCAAGCTGAAACGCTGCCAAATGGTACGCATCATCGGAATCCTCCTTGATGAGTTTATCTACATCTGCAAGCGTTTCAAAGCGTAAGAACTTCAGCGCCTTCAAAAAAGGCATCATCGACGACTCGTGAATTTCCGCCTGGTTGATTGCCGCAATACGCTGGTTCAACTTATCAAACGGTCGCAATTTCAGGTAATTCGTAAACGAGTCGCCGTTCAGCGCCACCTCATCAAAGCGTCCCGAATGCACAAGCGACTGCACATGATACCTGTAATTATTGATATCCGTACGAATCTTGCAGAACTGCTCATCAACAAGTTCCAACATTCCCGCCAAGCGGTTCAAATTGCGCAAGTATTCACGAGGAATTTCAAAGCCCGACTTGTAACCCGTATCGTGGTCTAGCGTTGCCCACACATGTTGCAATGCCGTACGCATCTGAATTTCAAATCGAATTTCATTGAGTTCAGGGTACTCCGGATCTTCGAACAAAGCTTTCGGAATGGTACATATAAAATGCAACGAGTTATAGCCAAAACTATCGAGTTCGTGCATTTTGCGCTTGTCAACGCTATTTCTCCAGTCAATTTCAAACAAGCTCTCGACAAGCGCTGCGATTTTATCCACATCGTCGTTATAGAACGCAATCACGCGAGCACCCAAAATGTCCGTCAAATCAGTCAGAGACTTATACTTGCCATTTTTACGTTCAAGCTTTTCGGCAAGGCTTGCTTCTGCCTTGATTCGCGCTTCAACGGCAGTCACATAGATATTGTTCTCTGCCACTTTTTTCTTGAGCAAATCGCAGACAAAATCCCTCATTTTTTCAAAAACAGGGAGCTTATCGCGATAATCTTCAAGAATCATCGTTTCTGCAGGATTCAACCCATATTTTTCAACAGAGTCTTCACTCATTATCTTCTACCGCCAAATATTTTTTCAATAAGGTCCGTAAATTCTGCATACGCAAAAGTACCTTCGAGTTCTTTCAACGATGCAGCCAAACCGCGATAATGCCACTCGTGTTCCTTAATATCGGTCACGTGGAAAATTTTCCAGAGTTCATCGCCTTTTTGGACAAAATCACGATAAATGATTCTTGCATTGCTGAGTTTATCGCCCATCGCCACAATCTTTGCATCGCGACTGGCCCCTGCCAAGCGGTCAATTGCCGCCTGCTTGCGAGAATGCCAAGAATCCGATTCGCTCACGCCTTCCATGAACACGTCCGATTCTTCTTCCACAAGTTTCGCCACGCGCGGTCCAAACTCGCGACTGATATCATCCAAAGTAACAGACGTATCTTCAACGGTATCGTGCAAAGCGGCAGCCGCCATCAATTCCTGGTCATCCGTCATAGTCGCTACAATTTCCACAGCTTCCATCGGGTGAACAATGTAGGGAAAGCCTTTTCCGCGGCGACCCGTACCAGCATGCGCCTTGACCGCAAAAACAATTGCCTTGTCGAGAACAGAAGTATCCATTTTTAGTCCTCCAGGAAGTACTGAACATTGGTCACAACGCGCACGTTCTTGATAAACGGCGTATTTTCATCACGGTCGCTAATGGAGAACTGTCCCTGCGTTGCTGTCTTGATTTTACCGAGCTTGCTTTCGGAATCCGTCGCAAACTTTTCAGCAGCAGCACGGGCGTTCTTGTTCGCTTCGTCAATCATCGCGGGCTTGATTTCGTTCAGGCCATTGAAACTGTAAATTTTGCGGTAGCGGTAATCATCGCCACTGAATGCAATTCCCTGTTTCAAAAGTTCGCCCTGCTTGCCCATGATTTCACGGACGCGATCTACATTCTTCGATGCAACCGTCGTCACCACTGTTGCAATGTAGCGGAACGGACGACGGTTATCGCCATAGCGTTCGCCTTGGGCATCTTCAATTTCCGGAGCAGACCAGCTGATTTCAGCCGCATCCACGCCATTATCGCGCAAGAACTTTGCAAGCGTTGCATTTTTCGTCTGCACGGCATCGTGAATCAATGAAAGGTCATTCCCGACTTCTTTGTACACAATAGGCCAAATCACAAAATCGGCCTTGACCTCGCGTTCCGAGAGTCCCCGGACCGACACAACACGGTCCCTATCTTTCGTGTGGATCATAGCGCAATAGAGGAATGCGCCAAGCCCGAGAATACCAATAGCCAACAATAAAGCTTCTTTAACTCTAGACATATATTTCTCCTTCGCCGCGAAACACCCACGGCTATAAGTTTAATATACAATCTTGAGTAGTTAGTAGTCACTGGTCAATGGTCATTAGCCGCAAACATCCCCTATTTTCTCTCGTCTCTCGTCTCTAGTCTCTAGTCTAATTTCTAAATTTTCCCCCGTAACAAAAACCCGCGTGTGCGGAAAGGATAATCTATGTCTAAACTGACTGATTCTAAGGAATGGAAGGCCCTCGAGGCCCATGCCGAAGTCGCCAAGACTTGGCAGATGAAGGAACTCTTCGCGAAGGACCCGACTCGCGCCGACAAGTTCAGCGCCGAAGCCTGCGGACTCTTCCTCGACTACTCCAAGAACATCATCACCGACGAAACCATGGCAAAGCTCCAGGACCTCCTGAAGTCTGCCAATTTCGAAGACATGCGCGCCAAGTACTTTGCTGGCGAAAAGATTAACACCACCGAAAAGCGCGCCGTGCTCCACACCGCACTCCGCTACAAGGGTAACGATCCGATTTGCGTCGATGGCAAGGATGTCATGCCTGAAGTTCGCGCCGTGCTCAAGCACATGGAAGATTTCACGCATCTCGTCCGTAGCGGCAAGTGGAAAGGCCAAAGCGGCAAGTCCATCAAGTACGTTGTCAACATCGGTATCGGCGGTTCCGACCTCGGTCCGGTGATGGTCACCGAAGCTCTCAAGCCGTATGCAGAAAAGCCGATCGCAGGCGAAACTTCTCCGGAAGTCTACTTCGTTTCTAACATCGACGGCACCCACATGGCCGAAACCCTCAAGAAGGTGAACATTGAAGAAACGCTCTTCATCGTTGCTTCCAAGACGTTCACGACTCTTGAAACCATGACGAACGCCGAAACTGCAAAGGCCGCCGTCCTCAAGGCATTTGGCGGTGACAAGTCCGCTATCGCAAAGCACTTCGTCGCTCTCTCCACCAACACCGAAGCCGTTACCGAATTCGGTATCGACCCGGCAAACATGTTCGAATTCTGGAACTGGGTTGGCGGCCGCTATTCCCTGTGGTCTGCAATCGGTCTTTCCATCAGCCTCCGCATCGGCTTCGAAAACTACATGAAGCTCCACCAGGGCGCTTACGAAATGGATCAGCATTTCAAGACCGCTCCGGCTGACAAGAACCTCCCGGTCATCCTCGCCCTCATCGGCGTTTGGTACAACAACTTCTTTGGCGCATCCAGCTACGCCATGCTCCCGTACGACCAGTACCTCCACCGCCTCGCCGCCTACTTCCAGCAGGCAGACATGGAATCCAACGGCAAGACCGTTGACCGCGATTCCAAGCGCGTGAACTACCAGACGGGTCCGATCCTCTGGGGCGAACCGGGTACGAACGGCCAGCACGCCTTCTACCAGCTCATCCACCAGGGCACCAAGATGATTCCGTGCGACTTCATCGCCCCGGCAAACAGCCACAACAAGATTGGCGATCACCACCAGAAGTTGCTCTCCAACTTCTTCGCTCAGCCGGAAGCATTGATGAACGGCAAGACTCTCGCCCAGGCTCAGGAAGAACTCCGCGCCGCCGGCAAGTCCGAAGAAGAAATCGCATTTCTCGCTCCGCACAAGGTATTCGAAGGCAACAAGCCGACGAACTCCATCATGATGGACTACGTGAGCCCGGAACGCCTTGGCGCTCTCATCGCCATGTACGAACACAAGATCTTCACGCAGGGCGTTATCTGGAACATCAACAGCTACGACCAGTGGGGTGTTGAACTCGGTAAGCAGCTCGCCAAGAAGATCCTCCCGGAACTTGCAAAGGCCGACGCAGAACTCCACCACGACAGCTCCACCAACGGACTGATCAAGTGGTTCAAGGCTCACCAGGCTTAATCAAGACCTTTATAGAAAAAGCCGCAGCACTCCGCTGCGGCTTTTTTTTTGTACTCAATCTTACGCGTCCTAAACTTCCACGCCTTTTTCCTTGAGCACCGCCATCACCTCGTCATACGGGAGCGGCTTCGAGAAATAATAACCCTGCACGCGGTCGCATCCGATTTCCTTCAAAAAGTCTAGATGTTCCTTTATCTCCACACCTTCCGAAAGCGTGCCAATATGCAATAGCTTAGCCATTTCCACAATGGCGCGGATAATCACCTTGGACTTTTCCGAGAAGTTCCGCAAGAACATCATGTCAATTTTCAAAAAGTCGAAATCGTAATCTTTCAGCACGTTCAACGACGAGAATCCCGAACCAAAGTCATCCATCCAGACTTCAAATCCGTCATTTTGGAAACGCGTCACCTGTTCACGGATATAGCCATCCTCGTCACCGTCCAGCACGGATTCCGTAATCTCGATATGGATCATCTCATGCGGCACGTTATATTCTTTAGTCAACCGCGTGAGTTCCTTATAAATGTCACTCAGCTTAAAGTCCAGACGCGAAAGGTTGAACGAAATCGGAACGCACTTGTTCCCCAAATTCGTTTCCACACGGTATTTTTCGCAAATTTTCTTGAGCACGAACAAGTCCAATTTCTGGATCAAGTGAGCGTCTTCTAAAACGCCTACAAAATCAAGCGGCGGCAAGAATCCGTGCTCCGGGTCATCCCAACGGGCAAGCGCTTCAAAGCCACAAAGCTTGTTCGTATTGATATCCACGACGGGCTGATAAAAGACCTTGATGTATTCCTTTTCTACAGCCTCGTCAATGTGTGCAATCAAGTACATTTTCAAGCGTTCACGGGCGCCCATTTCATCGGCATAAACGGCGACATATTCATCGTAGACGCCCTTGGTCGTCGCTTCGGCAAGGCGAGCCCGCATAAAGCAACGTTCTACGTTTTCATTTTCAACACGCTGCACATACACGCCCGCCTTGAGCTCTAGCACACCTTGAGTCGAGAAGCTACGAATCTTGTCATGCGCTTCCTTGATTTTTGCCTTCATCCCGGAGGCATCACCTACAACGCGGAACGTATCGCACGACACATGCGTCACATAGCGCTCGCCAAACAGCGTCTTAAACGTATCCGCCATGAACTTCAGCGCACCGTCACCTTCTTCAAAGCCAAACCTCTCGTTAAAGGCCTTGAAATTTTCCAAATCAAAAGCGACAAACGCATAGCGTTTCCTCGGGTTCCTAAAGAGCAAGTCCTGCACGTAGTTTGAGAACAGAAGCGCATTCGGGAGCCCCGTCAGCTTGTCATGGTTACGCGCAATTTCCGCCTGTTGCGTCAAGCGCACCGTCCTGAAAATAAGCTTCACCGCAATCGTAAGCGTAAGCCAGAAGAACCACGATACAAAGACAAGGTAATTCAAAAATTCAGGAGTTACCTCAATCATGCGCACGCACACATACATGGCGAGGTTCACTAGCATACTAAATAACGTGACAAAACCCAAGAACCCAAAGCGCGCAAAGATTTGCGTGTTACGGACAAATAAAAGTTCATTCCAAAGGAGTTTCCACCAAATGAAAATTGCAACCAAGTTTACTAGGGCAGCACCAACCTGCGTCTTGCCCACCACCATGCCGAGGTAACCCACACCGACAGATGCCGAAAGCATGAACAGCGATGGAGACCAGTGGATCGAAAGCACCTTCCCAAAAACAAAAATCGCCACAGGAATCAGAATGACGCGGCTCATGTAGTCCACTATCACGTCGAGCAATAACGGAACCTCGCCCATCATGCACCCAAGCAAGTGCATCATCCCGTGATAAATCAAGTCCGAATAAATCATGTAGGGGGTCAGCGAAAAAACGGCACCCCAAAAAAGAACATTCTTCAAGTTCTGTTTTTCACCAAGCGCAGCCAGCGTAAAAAGCAAAAACCCGCTCGCCAACAGCGACGGAAAAAAGAACACATGATTTGCGTAATCCAGAAAATTTATCATTGCTATACCCTAGAGCATCATAAATATAATGTATAATCCCATCCCGTGTACGCAGATGGTGAAAAAACGCACATTTTGGGCGCTATACATTGGAATAAATACTAGGATTTACTTCACTTTACTAAAATCAAGCCTATCATCAACCGGAATCGGTTCATTCTGGTTTTGAACATTGACGTCCACCGGCTCGGGCGTACCAAGCTTCCGTCGGAGGCGCAGGCATTTTTGCCATTTGAGCGGACTGGTCATCGCGGCCATCCTTTCTCAGCTGCATTTCATCTGAATTATTGCCGACGCCGATTACAGCAGGGCAGCCCCTCGGATTATCGCACGCACAACCTAAAACAAACAAAGCAAAAGCAATTAAAACAAATTTCATGATTTTAATATACAAAAGAAGTCAAAAATAGACAAATAGTCAACGAAAATCGAGCATAACGAGCTCGGCAGTAAGGACAAAATTTTTAAATTTGGCGCGAAAATCTTATTTGGGAGCAATGTATGAAATCCAAATTACTCTTAACAACATCTATCTTCACGCTTTCCATGCTCTATGGCTGCCTTGACGAGGTAAGCGAAGCAAGCGCCCCGGACTTGTCCGAACTCGCCTGCAAAACAGAACCGCTAGACGACGATAGCGGTCTCAAGATTATCTGCGGCGGTGATTCCGTAGGTGTCGTTTTGAACGGCAAAGACGGAAAAGATGGAGCCGATGGTAAAGATGGCAAAGAAGGCAAATCTGGTGCCGACGGCAAAGACGGATCATCCTGCTACGTCACCGAAAACGCAGAAATCAACGGCTACGACGTGTTCTGCGGCGATGAAAAAATCGGTTCAATCGTGAACGGCAAGGATGGTGCCGACGGTAAAAATGGTGAAAACGGCGCCAACGGTAAGGATGGCGACAAGGGTGACGATGGCAAGGACGGTAAAGACGGAAAAGATGGAACTTCTTGCCGCATCGAAACCAACAAGGATATCAATGGTTACGATGTTATCTGCGGTGACAAGAAAGTTGGTCAGCTCCTTAATGGAAAGGATGGCGAAAACGGCAAGGATGGTAAAGATGGCAACGACGGTTCCTCTTGCTCGGTCGAAGTAAACGATGACATCAACGGTTTCGACGTCGTTTGCGCAGGCAAGAAGGTCGGCGAACTCCGCAACGGTAAGGACGGCCAAGACGGAAAGAATGGTAAAGATGGCAACGACGGTTCCTCTTGCTCGGTCAAAGTAAACGATGATATCGATGGTTACGATGTCGTTTGCGCAGGCAAGAAGGTCGGTGAACTCCGCAACGGTAAGGACGGCCAGGACGGAAAGAATGGCACCGATGGTAAGGATGGAACCTCCTGCACGGTCGAAGTAAACGATGACATCAACGGTTTCGACGTCGTTTGCGCAGGCAAGAAGGTCGGTGAACTCCTTAATGGAAAGGATGGCGAAAACGGCAAGGATGGTAAAGACGGTAACGATGGTTCTTCCTGCAGCGTTGTAGAAAATAAGGATATTAACGGTTTCGATGTCATCTGCGGCGACAAGAAGGTCGGAGAGCTCCTCAACGGAAAGGATGGCGCTGACGGCAAGAACGGTACCGATGGTAAGGATGGCAACGACGGTTCCTCTTGCTCGGTCAAAGTAAACGATGATATCGATGGTTACGATGTCGTTTGCGCAGGCAAGAAGGTCGGTGAACTCCGCAACGGTAAGGACGGCCAGGACGGAAAGAATGGCACCGATGGTAAGGATGGAACTTCCTGCACGGTCGAAGTAAACGATGACATCAACGGTTTCGACGTCGTTTGCGCAGGCAAGAAGGTCGGCGAACTCCGCAATGGTAAGGACGGCCAGGACGGAAAGAATGGCACCGATGGTAAAGATGGAACGTCCTGCTCTGTCGTAAAGAACGAAAAGGTCAATGGATACGAAGTCTACTGCGGTACCGAATTCCTCGGATTCCTCACTAACGGAAAGGATGGCGCTGATGGCAAGAACGGTATCGACGGTAAAGACGGAACTTCTTGCACTGTTGAAGAGAACAAGGAAATCGATGGCTATGACGTCATCTGCGCTGACAAGAAGGTCGGTGAAATTCACAACGGTAAAGACGGTCAAGACGGTAAGAATGGTACCGATGGTAAAGACGGAACGTCCTGCTCTGTCGTAAAGAACGAAAAGGTCAATGGATACGAAGTCTACTGCGGTACCGAATTCCTCGGATTCCTCACTAACGGAAAGGATGGCGCGGATGGCAAGAACGGCATTGACGGTAAGGACGGAACTTCTTGCACTGTTGAAGAGAACAAGGAAATCGATGGTTACGACGTCATCTGCGCAGACAAGAAGGTTGGCGAGCTCCATAACGGTAAGGACGGCCAAGACGGAAAGAACGGCACTGATGGTAAGGACGGAACCTCTTGCCGTGTTGAAGTAAACAAGGATATTGACGGTTACGACGTTATATGCGGCGACAAGAAGGTTGGCGAACTCCGAAACGGCGCTAAGGGCGAAAACGGCAAGGATGGTAAAGACGGTAACGATGGTTCTTCTTGCACGGTCGAAGTAAACGATGACATCAACGGTTTCGACGTCGTTTGCGCAGGCAAGAAGGTCGGCGAACTCCGCAATGGTAAGGACGGCCAGGATGGAAAGAATGGCACCGATGGTAAGGATGGAACTTCCTGCTCTGTCGTAAAGAACGAAAAGGTCAATGGATACGAAGTCTACTGCGGTACCGAATTCCTCGGATTCCTCACTAACGGAAAAGACGGTGCTGATGGCAAGAACGGTATTGATGGTAAGGACGGAACTTCTTGCACTGTTGAAGAGAACAAGGAAATCGACGGATACGATGTCATCTGCGGTGACAAGAAGGTCGGCGAGCTCCGCAACGGTAAGGACGCAGTCCTTCCTTCCTCCAGCAGCATCGCTTCTTCAAGCAGTGCAGCACCTTCTAGCAGCAGCAAGGTTTCCTCTAGCAGTGTCACACCGTCTAGCAGCAGCGTCGCTTCCTCTAGTAGCGTAACGCCCTCAAGCAGCAGCGTAGCCTCCTCTAGCAGCGAAACCCCGTCTAGCTCCAGCGTTGAACAGCTCAGCGAAAAGTGCAAAACGCTCCGCGCCACAACAGACGTATTCAATTCCCTCTACGACGTTCTCGGTTGCACCCGCTCTGATGAAAAGGTCGCCATCATCTTGCGCCACGCCCAACGCGACATCAACAAATACGGCGACGACGATGGCCTCATTGACGTCGGTAGAGCACAGGCAAAGCAAGTCGGCGAAAAACTCAAAAAGCTCAACCTCGACGACTTCTATTACATGTACACCAACGTCAAGCGCACCGCAGAAACCGCACAAATCATCGCCGTGAACAAAGGCGAAAACGTTTCGTCAAACATTAACGACTGGCACAAGCATAGCATCGAAAACCTTACTGAAATCAACCAGAACCTGAAGGAATCCTGGTATGTCAAACCCAATCAAAGTGCAAGCAACTGCAAGGGTAACGCCAGCTGGGGCTGGAGTTCTTATTCCAAAATTGCCTACCAGGAATACGACAACGATAACAACCGTCAAAACTGCGAAAATGCATTCTACCCCATCGCTGACAGAGTTAACGATTTCATCAACACCTACTTCACATACGAACAAATGCACAAGTACACCTTGGCCATTTCGCACGACCAATACCTTGTACCGTTCGTCATTACAATCAGCAACAAACAAATCCACGATGACGTTAAAAATTCCAAATACGATCTCCGCTTCCACAAGCATGATCGCGACATCAATTGGAATCCGGATTTTAACTATTGGATCAACTACCTCACCGGCGTAGTACTCATCGTTGATTCCGACAACAGCGTTATAAAGCTCCCCGTCAAAGCACTAGACGACGGATTCCTGCGCGAATACAAAAATCCATAACAAACAAGCTTCAAAGCCCCCGCCCGGGGGCTTTTTTCGTATTCTACTTTTCCAGTGTTTTTATCAACGAGTCTAAACGAGAAGACAAATGTTTTGCACCGACAAAGCTCAGATGGTCGCAATCATTCGCCATATCATCCGTATAGTCGTGCATCCCAAATTTATTTTCGTCCACCATTATAAAATGCGGATAGACTTGCGCTAAAGAATCAAAATAGGCCGCCGTTTTTAAAGCCTGGCTACGCTTTGTCCCATGCCGCCCAAAGCTGCCCGTATTCGCATACCCAGGAGACTGCGGGTAAACAAGCCCAATAATCTTAAAGCCCTTGTTTTGCGTACTGTCAATAAAGGCCGTCAGGCTATCCACACTATTGTCATAATTTTTCTGCCAACTCGTTTGCATAACAGTATCATACTTAATTTCCGGCTCATCACTCCAACAGTTAGGTTCCAACATCAACAATCCTCTCATATTGACGTAATTCAAGGAGTCGGCTCCTGTATAGCAAACATTAGCATCAACAAAGCGAACAAAAGATTGCGGCAGCCCATTTCTCCAAAAATTATGGTTCCTGTCATAAAAATAACCCGGTGCCTGCCCAAACGCAAATTGCATTCTACTAGCCTTAGAATTGTGCATCAAGTCATACGATATTTCAACAATCAAATACTTTAAATTTTTAGCATGCGGAATAAAATAATTATCCATCAAATAGAGAGCCGCCCAAATATTTCCACCAACGTATCCAAAATTAAGGGCCGATTTTGATATCTGCGTTGGATCAAATCCTCTTTCAGTACGGGATGTTCCTACGGCAATCACTTCTAAAGAATCGCGTTCGTCCCAAAACATGCGCATTTTCAAGCTTGCCGACCTTTCACCGCCCTGATAAATAGGATCCCAATACAAGCCTGCACTATCCAAATCAAGGTCTTTATTTCCAAACGTATTCTTAGGCATCACCCACATATTAGGGTGCCACAAATCTCCGCCTTCAACCAATTCGGTTACACTAGAATCAAGAACATTCACTAGCGCAAGTTTTGCATGTTCTCCTTGAACATTGACAAGCGATACAACAGCCAGATTGTCGCGATTCACCCATTCAGAATGATCAAACGAAAAACCTTTCGGTGCAGGAATTGCTCGTACCATTTTGCCACTGCTATCCGCGACAAGCAAGCGTTCATGCACCCCATATTTATCACTTGCAAAAGCCCTCCCTGTAGAACCGCCAAAATCCAAAAACAATGTCTGATTCAAGCCATCCTTCGAAAGTGACGCATTGCAAGCCTGCTCACCATTATACCATACATCATCTTTTCCATTCACATGCACGCGCAACCTACGCGCTCCCGATACAGCACGGTTCAGGCTTTGCGAAACACCGCTGTGATACGCACCATCCATCAGCTTCTTCGCTTGTCCAAACTTTCCATTTGAGAAAGGAACAATCCATGTCCCGCGAGCCAAGAACTCCGCATCATCGCTATTATCGGATGCATCGTCGACAAACACAATCGAAGTATCGCCACCTTCACTCACATGCCAACGTGGAATCACAGCCTTTTCAACATCAAGCTTTACAAGGCCACCACCATTTGCATCCAAGTTTCTTACATATACCGAAGAGGGGCCATCAACACCTTCCATCCCCGTGCAAAAAGCAACCTTGCTTCCATCAGGCGAAATATCGGGATGAAATACTTGAACCGTATCAAAAATTTCTATAGCACCTGGACTTCTGCCATCATAATCAATATAAACCAAATTGCCGGTCACATTGTTTCTAAAAGCAAGTTTCGAATGGTATGTTCCCACCTTCTCACGAACATCCGACGAGAAAGCCTTCATCTTCATATAATTTGTTGCAACACCATTTTGCTCATCCAGTCCAGTGGCTTCCGGAATTTTTCCAAACACCAAACGAAATCCTATATACCCAGATAACGTTGAAGGGGTTACAGGATAAACATCTCCACGAGTATTCAGATTCATTTCAGAAGGAGCCTGAACCATCATACCCCCCTTGACGACTTTTTCAAGCGAACCAAACCAATCATTCGTCAGTTCAAGAGCGTTACCTGCCAAATCACAAAAGCCAATCGAATCAGGGAACGCACACGGTTCATGGAGTTCAAAATTTGAATTTGTAGAATTCCAACTATACTTTTCAGGATTCCACGACTGCGACGCGGCCATCACCCATTCCGCTTCGGTCGGTAAACGAAAACCTTCTACATCAGAACGAACTTCAAGTCCTTCTAAATTAATGCAATGACCTTTCGCATTAAAAAAGGGCCTATGGTACGCATAAACCGAATCATATCCAAACAACCTGCTATACGCATTTGCAAAAAGGACAACATCATAATAGGACACATTAGTTACAGGCAACTTATCATTTGCACAATCCAATGCAAAGTACCAGTCCTCATCCTTGGCAATTTTATCGAATTCAGAGCATGTCACTTCATGAATTCCTAGCGAGTAAGCGGAAGAAGCACCATTAGGTATAATTCTCATCATTCCTTCACGAAGAGAATCCAACACGATTACAGGAGCAGACTCCGAATCGGCACTCTCAGCCGGATTTTTACGTCCATCTCCATGCGAATCCGAGCATGACGCAAGAGCCACGCATAAAAGGAAACACGCAAACCATCTTTTCATGACTAAATCGCTAAACCGCATACTCACAAAATAACAAAAAACAACGTCCCGCAAGGCGTTGTTTTTTTAAGCTTTAAAATCTCGCGAGTTCTTTAAATTACGGCACCTCGACGCTGTCGAGAATCTTCTGCACGACAGTTTCGGCAGTGACTTCTTCCGCTTCAGCTTCGTAACTCAGAATCACACGGTGGCGGAGCACTTCCATTGCGACAGCCTTCACATCTTCCGGCGTCACGTAGGCACGGCCCTGGATAAACGCATGAGCCTTCGAAGCCTGGGCAAGACCGATAGAAGCACGCGGCGAGGCGCCCACTTCCACAAAGCCCACCAAGTCGCTACGCTTGATGCTACCCGGATCACGCGTTGCCAAGACCAAGTTCACGATGTATTCGCGCACGCGTTCGTCCACATAAACCTGCTTCACGAGCTCACGAGCCTTCAAGATATCTTCCTTCGTTGCAACAGCCTTCGGCTGGCGGAGTCCTGCACCCGAAACAGCATCGAGAATTTTCATTTCGTCGGCCTTGTTCGGGTAGCTAACCTTCACCTTCAAGAGGAAACGGTCCACCTGAGCTTCCGGCAGCGGATACGTACCTTCCTGCTCAATCGGGTTCTGCGTGGCAAGCACCAAGAACGGTTCGTCCAGCTTGAACGTTTCATCGCCAATCGTGATGTGGCGTTCCTGCATGGCTTCGAGCAAAGCGCTCTGTACCTTCGACGGCGCACGGTTAATTTCATCAGCAAGCACGAGGTTCGTAAAGAGCGGGCCCTTGCGCGTTTCGAACTTTGCTTCACGGGCGTTATAAATCGTCGTACCGAGCAAGTCTGCCGGCAGCAAATCAGGAGTAAACTGGATGCGCTTGAAGTCGAGCGAAACAGCATCGGCAAAAGCCTTCACCGCAGTCGTCTTGGCCAAGCCCGGAAGGCCTTCCAAAAGCACGTGGCCATCTGCCAAAATACCCGTCAGAATGCTTTCGACCATTGCCTTCTGACCAATCACCGTATCTTCAACTTCACGTAGCAAGTTCATGCAAAAAGAACTCTGCTGCTTCACCTTTTCCGAAAGTTCCTGAATATCCATTTATTTTACCTCTAAGATTTTCATGCTTTAAGATACTAAAATCTTTGAAAAAAAACAAATGAGATTAGTCGTTAGTCAATAGTCATTAGAAGATTCAACGCAAGGCATAAGGGGGAAGCCTCCCCCTGGCTTCAGCCCCGTCGGGTCTTCCACCACCCCTTCTAGCGGGCGCTCAGACGCCGCCCCGCAACGCCCCAGCATTTACTACCAACCCATAACACTTATCGTCAAAACAAATCTATCCATATTAGAAAACTTCTCGTACTTTTCAGGATAGTTACTATAATCCTTACGTTTATAAGTCAAATCCCGACCATATCGAAATTCCAGACCGAACCGCAAAGTTTCGCGAGGAACAAACGATATATAGCCACCACCACCAATTTCATCATAAAAAATAGGAGTATCATGAGTACAAGCAATTCCCGTATCAAAAGCACAAGCATGTCGTCCATTTCTAGACAAATGTTGCGTCAACCCCATTCGAAAACTATCCCCTATAGGCAACTGTTCAATAAGGGATAATCCACCACCCCATTGAAAATACTTGTGTTCAACTTTTTCCAATTGCCACAGCCATAAATTGCCCCAACCCATGACTCCTAAATAATCAGATACAAACCCAATCTGTAAATAGGGCGTTAAAAAATCTAATCCACCGCCAAATTTAAAATATCCAATACTCCGCTGAATTTCCAGCATTATATCGACGGGAACTTCTCGCTCTACATACGCCCAATCATCATTCACTTCTTTTTTTATTTCCTTGTTAGGCACAAAATCAACACCCAAGCCACCATAAGCCAAATCCCCCAAATATAAAGAACCTGATACGCTTTTTAAAAACGCACCGTCACTCTTTTCCATAAAAGTAGCTGCAGAAGGTGGGTGAATGCTAGAAACACCGCACCCCGCAAGCATCATCGTCACAAACAAAACAAATAAACAAGCCAACCGATTCATCACGTATAAAGCCAATTAAATTTCAAAAAAAACATCAGTGCGATTGCGCATCAAACATCACACTAAAATCAAGATAAAATCGCTTATTATCTGAACCAGGCTCATTTCCATAACGGAATTCTAAAGAATACCCATCATAACTGACATACGCCCCTACACCTAGTTCCCCATAAAATTTCATATAATAATCAAGATTTATTGAGCAACATTCATCCAAAACTCCTGAATAAGAATTGTAAGCAAAAAACTGATGTACGCCCACTTTAATTTTTGAGGTAATGGGGAGCTGTTCAATTATCATAATTCCAAAGGGTCGTTTCCAATTCGTTGAGCTATCAGCATTAAGTACAATAATATCTCCCCACCCCTGAACACCAAAATAATCACTAACAAAACCCAAATTCAAACGAATAAGAGAATGATCTCCCGAACTTAAACCAAATAAAAAATGATCATTTCTAAAAAAGAGCACCCCATCTAGTAAAAAATGCGATTCCTCATATCTGTAAGCTTCCTGAGCACTCTTCTCTTCACGATGCGAATTATCATCGCCCCAAAAGCCTCCACCGCCAACGCCAATACTAATAGAATTCGGTTTGGCACTCATAAAACGCGCTGCTGACGGAGCATGCGAACTGCACCCCGCAAGCATCGCAGCCACAATCAAAACAAGTAAACAAGCCAACCGATTCATCACGTATAAAATAGCTTTAATTCAAAAAGTTTCAACGTAATCTATCAGCAAATTTCAACCACCCATCAGGCGATTTAAACAAGAAGGCGATTCCGCATACTTCGACTACGCTCAGCACAGGCTCCAGCCAGAATGACATTCGGGATGGGCATGACTATGCATAAAAAGACCATATTGCTGACGCCAGCAATATGGTTCACGCTATCATTTTCCCAGCGCCGGGAAAAATGATATTACTTTTTCTTCTTTTGAACATGCAAAAGAGACCCATCAGTCCTTTTCAAACGACGCACCACTTTCTTAACATCTTCACTTGCAGGCAAATTTTCGGGGACAATACCACGATCAAGAAGCATTTTGCGGACAGCGCGATTGTTATCCACATGTTCCTTCTCAATTTTCTTTTGTCCAAAAAGATTTTTTGTTTGAGTTTTGACAGAAGTCATTTCCGCAGCAAGATCCTTAGCCTTGATGCTTACCGTAGGCAAAAAATCCGCTAGCGGGCGACTCGCAGGAACATTATACTTACGCTTTAAGAGATTCGTATCAATGTTGAACAACGCCTGATCGCCCTTGGAACGGATAACGGCAAAACCCTTGCTATCTACGCCTCGTTCAAACAATACTCCCGATAGGACCTTTTCGGTATGCGCAAGTTTCTCCCTCGCCTGCACACGTTCCAATTCATGAATACGGTCTTCAACAATTTCCGCCACACGAGTCTGCACAGCAAAGTAATTCTGCGCAAAAGAAATTTCCGGCTTGCGAGAATCACCATTTTGAGCAATCAAATAACAAGCGTAACGAGTAAGCATATAGTCATCAACTTCACGTACCGCCCCCTTTGCAAGATGGATCATTTTCCCGGCGCCGGGAAAATGATCATCTACAATTTCGCCTGCATTTTTACAGGCTTCCTTCGCCTTTTCAATAGCATTACTAAAACGCTCCCATTTAGTATATCCAAGTAACATACTCAAGTCACGAGCACTCCAACATTCCACCCCTTGGTATTCGCAAGCAATAGCTTGGAACTTTTCGAACAGAGTCTTGATCTCTTCGGACTTCATTATAGCCTCCATGTAATCGTATTATACGACGCCGTTTTTGCGGCAAGTTTATGATTAGAGGCGTTCCTGCAAAATCAAATTATGATTAAAGCAAAAACGCACCTCGCCTTTGTATAGCGAGATGCGCAGTCATTAATGTATCTATATATTAAAAAGTTGGCAAGGGGTTCATAAAAATTTTACATAACCCAACAAAAAACTACCACCCTTGAAAATCAATCATAAACGTATACCGGTTGAAATCGCTTATAATGTTACCGTCAATTTCTTTTTCATCAAAACGATAATACGTTAGATCTCTTCCGAGCCGAAATTCAATACCAACATTTGTTCCTGTTCCAACACCAAATGAAACATATGCACCTCCACCAATTTCATCGTAGAATATAGGCGTGGGTGTAGGAATGCTGAAGCCCAAGTCATATATACCATGAGCTATATTTTCACGACCATTTCTTGATAAATGTTGCGTCAAACCAATGCGAACGCCATTCCCTATCGGCAACTGTTCAATAACAGACACACCGCCCGCACACTGAAAATACTTGTGTTCTACTTTTTCAAATTGCCACAAGCAAAGATTGCTCCAACCCATCACGCCAAAATAATCCGAAACAAACCCCACCTGTATATAAGGTGATAATAAATCAAATCCAAAACCGTATTTAAAATATCCATAGCGTCGCTGAAACGAAACAGCAACTTCTACAGGAGACTCCTCTTCTCTATAGCTGTATTCTTCATTTACTTCTCTTTTCACATACTTTTTAGGAATAAAATCATAAGCCACACCCCCTACTGTAGCAGAAATTGAAGCATCGCGCACAAAGCCATCTCTATCATTTTCCATAAACGCCGAAGCAGAAGGTGGATGAACAAGCATTGTATTACATCCCGTAAGCAAAGTCGCAACAACCAAAACAATTAAGTAAGTCAACCGATTCATCACGTATAAAATAGCTTTAATTCAAAAAGTTTCAACGTAATCCATCGTCAATTTTCAACCACCCATCAGGCGATTCATACAAGAAAGGCGATTCCGTCATACTTTGACTACGCTCAGCACAGGCTCCAGCCGGAATGACATTTGGAATGGGCTTGACAAAATAAAAACAGACCATTTTCCCCACGCCGGAAAAATGGTCTCACTTCTTTTTCACAGCGGGCAATTCCGGGAGCATGGCGTTGAGCAAGCGCACAAGCAAGCCGTTGTCTGCAATTTGCTCTGCGGTGACACGAAGCATCGGCTTTGCACCATCGTAAGGCAACTGCAATTTTGCATTTGGGAGCATCGCTTTTGCGGCGGCCACAGGCTTCACCAGCAAGCGGTCATCGTAAATCCCGCCAAAGATTTTTCCATCAGCGTAAAAGATGTACTCGCCCATCATCTTGCGGGGCGTCACACGCAACTCCCCCTTGAATTGAGCCAAGACATAATCGCGAAACTTTTCAGAACTCGGCATAAAAATCCTTTATTCAATGACGTTTTTGACATTGTAATATAAAAAATTAATTTGTATATTCTTTCTATGCTCAATTATCTATTCCTGTTGCTCGCCATTTTCGCAGAAGCCGCCGGCACCACGTTCCTCAAGATGTCAGAACAATTCACCAAACTTGTTCCTTCCATAGCCTCGCTTATCTGCTATGTCGCCTCGCTTTACCTGCTGAGTCTATGCCTGCGCACCATTCCCATCGGCATTGCATACGCCACCTGGTCCGCCCTCGGAATTGCACTCATCACCTTAAGCGGCATAATCTTTTTCAAGCAAATTCCAGACATAGGCGCCATCGTAGGATTATTCCTGATTATCTCAGGTGTCGCCGTACTGAACCTTTTCTCCAAAATGGATATTCATTAAGAGCAAAAGACTCATGATATCAAACTTCACTGAAGAATATCTCAAGGATTATAAAGAACAAATTCGCAAGTTGCCACTTGACGAGCTTTATGAAGTTTTAGACATCATTGAAAAAGACGATTCTCCAGAACGCCAGAACATCGTCAAAACACGCATCGCAGAAATTGAAGGCGAAGAAGACGAAATAGACGAAACAAACACCAAACATAATTTCGCGCAGTTCGAAACATTTCCAAAGCAACCTATTGAATCAAATCCAGACTTAAACGACTTCCAAATTACAACTCAAGACCCTGAACAAGCTCCCCCCGAAAGCGAAGACCCATCAAATCACGAAATTACACAAGAAGAAATAGACAGCTACAACAATACACAACCCATGCCCGACTCTGACGGATGTGTTTCATTCATTTTATGTATGGCAACCGGGTTTGGTATTGTCCTTTTTACTCTAGTTGGATTTTCAATGGGCGCAAACCGATCTGCAGGCTTTCACGATTTAAAATTAATAACCATTCTGCCATATATCAAATATATCCCTATAGGCGCCATCCTGCTTTTTTGTTTCTTTACAAAAAACAACATAGTCCGAGACTATTGGCTAAACCATCTTAAATTTGCGCTTGGTATTGCGTCAGTTCTCGCCGTAAACGCAATCACTACATTCATCTCAGGGACATACAGTGGCATATACCGCTGTTGCTCAGGAACACCCGCCTACATAATAGCCGCAGGCATTCTCTTTTTTTCGATATTATTTATCCTAAATACATTCTTTACCATCAACAAAAAAATCCGTCCCAAAAACGGGCTTACGCTAATTGCACTCGCCCTAATCCTTGAAACGGCGCTCCGATAACCGTTTTTACAATTTCTTTTTCAGCACCTTCGCACAGGGCTTTTCTACAAGTTCATGTAACGCAATTGCCATAACCGCGCACAACGCGACCGACATTACAATCTGCAATACGTTATTCTGGATATCGCACGCAGCAAACAGCCAGTTCTCAATTTCAGTATTGAAAGTCTGCGCCAAGAAAAACGCATAGCTTGCCGCACTCGCATAACGAAGC
Organism: Fibrobacter succinogenes subsp. succinogenes S85; assembly: GCF_000146505.1. Lineage (GTDB taxonomy): Bacteria > Fibrobacterota > Fibrobacteria > Fibrobacterales > Fibrobacteraceae > Fibrobacter > Fibrobacter succinogenes. The sequence continues at coordinate 1,950,674 of NC_017448.1, forward strand.
ACCGCAGAATTATGCAGCCGAGGTGACTTAAGCCCTGCTAGCGTTAAAATCATAAAGGCAAACAGCGGAATCACAATCCAGTCGTAAAGCATGTAATTGCCCACGAAAATATTCAGCCGCACGGCAATTGATATTCCTGCAACTAAAAGCAAAACTTCAACAAGCAAAGCTTTCCAAGTCGCAAGGATTTTCGCAATGCCATCGCGGATTGGCAACGAGCACAAAAGCACGCCAATGAAAAATTCCAGCCCACGGAAAAACGGGTTCGAATAAATCGAGTCCGTCGAAAATGTATGCACGACAAGCGGAGACCAGAACAAAACCGCCGAGCATATTGCAAGCGACATCCACTTCGTGCGAGCCGTCATCTGCTTTACGATTTCTTGCATCAGCGGGAACGCCAAATACGCAAACAGCAGGCAAGAAATAAACCAAGTCCCGCCATTATGGCTCACTGGGAACAGCGTCGAAAACACGCTTTGCAATCCCAAGATTTCAATCGGCAAAAGCACTAGATTCTGGAACACCGATTCCTCCCCCAAGGTCACAACGTACAACACCGCCACGACCAAGTACAAAGGAAAAATTCCGAAAATGCGTTTCAGATAAAAGTTTTTGAGCGCCGGAGCCTGTACAAGCGATTTATCCTTGTACGTCAAGAACAGCACATAACCCGAAAGCATAAAGAACGCTGTCATGAACACGGCGCCCATCGAGACAAATCCCGTCAATGGTCCAAAATTGCTTTCGTGATGGATATTGCAATGGAACAGCAATACCATCACAGCGGCTACAACGCGAAAGAGGTCAAGCCCCGCCGCACGGTGTTGCATTTTGGACTTGTCGATAATCACTAATCTTCTTCCTTGATGCCCATGAGCGTCATGGCAAGTTTCCAGGTTTCCTTGTTTTCAAAGCTGTCGCGCTTGCCGCCGCCGTAGCGGGCGTGCGCAAATTCCTCGAGCAGGGGCTTCCAGCCGTCCAGTTTGCCATCGGCCACAAGAGCATCTAGATTCACCGCGGAGGCGGCGGCAGTTCCTTCGGCAGCACCAAACTGGTGCAGAGCATATTCCTTGCAGATTCCTTCAAGTTCCAAGAGCCATTCGCGGCTATCGGCCACCATCACGCGCTGCTTCAAGACAACCATCTTCTCGCGTAACGCATTCTCAAATGCATTCTTCGCGGCAGTCGCTGCACGCAAATGAGCACGCTTGCGCATGCGCCACAACGCAGCAAGCAGCACACAAACGCCTACCGCACCGCCTGCAATAAACGGCATCGCATTAAACGGCGCATCGACACGTATAGGCACGCTATCGCTACGCAAATCAAGCGACTGCCCCATCGGCGTCGGAATTTCAAAACGCATGGCAGGGATGTTCAAGTTGCCCGTATCCTGCATAACGAGCTTGTAGTTGAACGTGATCTGCGCCATTTCCTTGCCGTCTTTTACCGATCGGCTAGATTCCTGCGACACGCCCAGCTGCAAAATGCCCTTCGCATTTGCTGAACTTGTCGGCACCACGAGAATCGCACTCCCGTTCACGCTCCACGAGACCGTCACCGGGAAAATAATCGTATCGCCTACAGTCGCCGAAAGCGGCACATTTCCAGTAGCACTTCCGGTAGCATTCCCTGCATCACCAGCATTTCCTACGTTTCCAGCTGTAATCGTAATCCCGAGCTGTTCAGCTGTCGGGAGCGCAGGCATACCCGCATCATTTCCCGCGGAATCACCGTCAACAGCACCTGCATCCAAATTGCCCGGAGCATTCAAACAATCCGGTTCTATCGCAAGGACATTCGTCGAATCTTTTTTTGTTGCAACAAGCAACGAATCAGCATTTTTTTCTTGAGTCTCAGCCTTAGCTTTTTTAGCCTTGACAGGCTTCGCAGTCTTAGAATTCACGTTTTTTTCTTTCATACGTAATGAATATACAAAAAAGACGATAATAAAGGGGCTTGCCCAGAACAACAAAAAACTCCCGGAAGGTTCCGGGAGTCGAGACTGTTCGTCTTACATTTTTCGAGGCTCAAGCCTCATTCACTACTAGACTCCAGCCGGGCGAACGAACAGACCGTTCAGCAAGGCGGAATACATCGTGAGCAAGATATCCGAGAAGTAGCTCTGCGTCGTAAGCGAAGGCACCTTTGCGTTCAAGCCCGTCGTGCAGGTAGAAAGCCATGTTGCATTGCCTGCAATACCCGTAGCGCACCAAGCACCGTACCACTGCGACGGAACAACCGTATTGCTCGTGTAGTCAGCACCGACAGCCAAATTCCAAGAGTAGTTGACGGCAAGAGCCATGTTATTCGGGTCACCGCTAGCCTTCTTCGAAATGAAGGAATTCAAAGTGGAGAGTACTGCGAGAGCGCGAGCATCCTGGTACCAGTAGTAGTCCCAAGCGATACGCCACGGAATACGCACAGATTCCTTGTTGAACTGCCAGTAGGTCGTGTTTGCAGAACCGTTAGCAGGCTTGATTGCATTGCCAGCGCCATCGCTCCAGTCCGGGAACACGCCCGTACCAGCATTCTGGACCTGCTGCATGTAAGCATACATTGCATTCAAGACACCCGTCCAGTTATGAGCAACGTCCACGATTGCAAAGAGACGGAGTGCCACCGGAGAGAAGTAGCTCAGGTTGTAAACCGGATTTGCGCCCTTCCACATATCTTCGTCACCAGAGTAGATGAGCAAGTTAGTCGGGTTCACTTCGGCATCCCAAATGGCATTGATCAAGCTCATAGCGTCTTGCAAGTACAAGGCGTTACCCGACTTGAAATACATAAGGATCAAAGCCGTCGCGATATCTTCATCGGCGTCTGTAGCACTGGAGTTATCGACTTCGGTCCAGTGGAACGACTGGGTGATCCACGGCATAAGCTTTCTGTTGGAATATTCCCTAAAAGCTCTGCTGTAATTCCACAAGCGGAGGAACGTGTCATCATCACCATTGAAGTAAGCCAAAAGCATACCGTAACCGATACCTTCCGACACCGTGCAAGCACGGGTCTTCATGTTCGGGACCGTAGTGGTGTTATCAGAGCAGTAGCTCTTGTAATAACCCGTCTGGCTAGACCAAACGACACGGCCCGCCGGCATATACACAGCCGGGAACACAACGTTGAATTCCGTTGCGAGGGTCGGATACGTGATCATTTCCTGTTCTTCGGTCGTGAAGTGGAAGCTCTTCCACAATGCATAATGGTTCACGGCATAAGCAGGATTTGCAGTCGTGGCGAGCGGAGCATAAGTTCCAGTCGGGGTCGGAGTCGGCGTTGCAGAACTTGCCGGAGCCGGTGCAGAAGAAGTCGGAGCCGGAGTAGAGCTCGTCGGGAGCGGAGTATAAACAGAAGAGGAGCTCAACGTCGGGAAGATAACCGCAGAGCTCGGGGTCGGATTATTCGGAGCGCTCGGTGCGGCATCGTCACCGCAGGCGCCAAAGAAAAATGCTGAGCCCACCAAAACAGGCAACAGGATTTTTTTGCAAACCATAAAAGCCTCTCATTAAATATCCCCAAAGCGGGGCTGGTAAATGCCAAAGTAATATATATAAATATAGCTTTTAAGGAAAGGCTGCAAGCAAAAATCAAGTTTACTTGTGAGCACAAACACGAGCTTCAACATGCAGAAAAAGGCCGCTTGTGCGACCCTTATTAAAAGATTTTTTGAATTTTAAATCACTTCAGCACGATTTTATCTACGAAGTTGACAGACTTGCCGGTCACCTGGACCATGTACACACCCACATTGAGAGAAGAAAGATCTAGCGTAGAACCATTGTCAATGGAAGCCTTGACTACAACCTGCCCACGGATGTTCCTAACCTCGACCGAAGCGGCTGAATTTACGCCGGAAATCCCAAGATTACGCCCCAAGAGGGTCGCCTTGGCATTGGATGGTCCTCGAACGGAATTAATCGCATCAGGAAAAATAGGACCACAACAGCCACAGCTTTTCGGGCAAGATCCATCGTACGGACCGATACCGCAGATGTTAAAGTCATACGTCCCCGGCTGAGCCTGCATCTTGAATTTCACCGAAACAAGCTGTTTTGCAGCCTCCTCACCTGAAATTTTCGTAGTTCCCTTGTACCAGGACGGCTGCGAAAAGCCAGACCAAGGAATAGCCTTGGATGCAGCAGCAGCGGCCGCCTTCGAAAGAGGAGCAGCCGGATTTGCGTAACCAATTGTAGCGTCAAACTCGCCGAGACCGAGTTCGAGAGACGGAGCAACTGAAGAAGTATAAGTAATGCAGAGGCCGCCCCAAGCAGAAGCATCACCTGGAACCGGATTACCAGAAGCGTCTTCACCAACGACGTTGAAACCAATACCGACAAAAGGATTATAGGTCAAAATGCCTTTATCGAGGACCGCAGAACCACAGATACCACCGCAGTGTTCAATAACAGGATCCATCGAACCGTCATAAGCATTATAGGAGTCAGACTCAACCGGCCATACAACCTTCGAAGTACCACCATCGTCATTGTCATTATAACTGTACCAATACCCATGAGTATTGCTTTCATTACCAAGGCCCGTTTGAACCTGAGATTCCCCGTACCCACCATACCACGTTTCAAACTCACCTGCGAATACGGCAGAAACAACGAGCAACGCCGAAGCAGCAAAAATCTTCTTGTTCATAACAATCCTCCTAGTCACAAGCACTCACAAACTAATATAGATTTTTTGACATTACCTCAGCACGATTTTGTCTACGAAGTTGACAGACTTGCCGATCACATGGACCATGTACACGCCCACATTGAGAGAAGAAAGGTCAAGCGTAGAGCCATTGTCAATGGAACCCTTGGCGACCACCTGCCCCTGGATGTTCTTGACCTCGACTGTGGCAGCAGAATTTACGCCAAAAATACCGAGATTACGCCCCCAAAGTATCGCCTTGGCATTGGATGGACCACGAGATGAATTAATCGCTAAATAATATTTATCAGGATTATCATATCCAAAAGCAACATTGTAACCAGGAGGACACGCACCACCACAACACATCGGGCAAGTTCCATCGTACGGGCCGATAGCGCAAATGTGAAGTCATACATCCCCGGCTGAGCCTGCATCTTGAATTTCACCGAAACAAGCTGTTTAGCGGCTTCTTCACCTGAAATTTTAGTAGTCCCCTTGTACCAAGACGGCTGCGTAAAGCCAGACCAAGGAATAACCTTATGAGCAACTCCAACAGCAGCCCTCGGAAGAGAAAACGACGGATTTGCATAACCGATTGTGGCGTCAAAGTCGCCAAGGCCGAGTTCAAGAGACGGAGCCGCCGAAGCAGAATAAGTGATACAGATGCCGCCCCAAGCAGAAGCATCACCAGCAACTGGATTACCAGAAGCGTCTTCACCAGCCACGTTGAAGCCGATACCGGCGAACGGATTATAGGTCAAAGCGCCTTTAGAAAGAGCTGCCGTACCACAGATACCGCCACAGTGTTCAATAACGGGGTCCAAGGCATCAGCAAATTGACTATTACCTATTTCGATCGACCCCGGCCATATAATCTTAGATTCTCCCCCATCCTCATGATCATCGTAACTGAACCAGTACCCTTGAGTTTTGGTTTCGTTTTCAAGGCCAGTCTGAATCTGATAATCATCGCCATACCAGGTTTTAAACTCACCTGCAAACGCGGCAGAGACCGACAAAAGCGCCGTAGCAGCCACAAAACTCTTATTCATAGAACACTCTCTCCTTACTCTATTGAATATAACATTTTATCAAACAAAAGAATAAGAAAATATGGATCCTATCACCTTCGGCTCCAGGATGACAAGGGCGAAAATAGCAGTGCTTAAAATACAGAAAAGGGCCGCTTGCGCGACCCTTCTCTAAAGATTCTTAGGAATCCGAAATTACTTCAGAACAATCTTGTTGGTGAAGTTGACGGACTTGCCAGCAACGCGAACCATGTAGACACCTGCATCGAGAGAAGCGAGGTTCATAGCAGAGGAAGCGTCACCCTTGGCGACAACCTGACCCTGGAGGTTCATGATTTCTGCGTTAGCAGCAGACTTCACACCAGAGAAGCTGAGGGTACGGCCAGTGAGGATAGCCTTAGCAGAGGAAGCACCGCGAACAGCCTTGATGGAAGCATTACAAGAAGTCGGGCAGGTGCCACCAGCGTACGGACCGATAGCGCAGATGTTGAAGTCATAGTTACCAGCAGCAGCCTGGATCTTGAACTTAACAGCAACGAGCTGTGCAGCAGCGTCAGTACCGCTCATCTTTGTGGCACCCTTGTACCAAGACGGCTGAGTAAAGCCAGACCACGGAATAGACTTCGTTGCAGCAGCAGAAGCAGCCTTAGCGAGGGAAGCAGCCGGGTTTGCGTAACCGATGGTTGCGTCAACGTCGCCGAGACCGAGTTCAAGAGTCGGAGCAGCAGCGGAAGTATAAGTAATGCAGAGGCCACCCCAAGCAGAAGCGTCACCCGGCACCGGATCACCAGAAGCGCCTTCGCCGACGACGTTGAAGCCGATACCGACGAACGGGTTATAAGTCAAGGAACCCTTAGCGAGAGCTGCAGTACCGCAGATACCGCCGCAGTGTTCAACAACCGGGTCCATAGCGGTAGCAGAGTATTCGTTACCGAGTTCGACCGGCCAAACAACCTTGGATTCACCACCGTCACCGTCGTCGCCGTAGCTGAACCAGTAACCGTAGGTGTTCGTGTCGTTACCAATGCCAGTTTCAACCTGCGGAGCATCGCCCAGCCAGGTGTCAAATGCAAAAGCAGCAGAGGCAGCGAGAATTGCCGAAGCAATTGTGAGTTTCTTATTCATAATTCTCTCTCTTTTTTTAACTGTTTACCCAAATTGGGTGATTTGGACAACAATATATTTTTTTTTCTTCCAAAATGCCATACCTACAGCCGTTTGAAAAAAAAATTTACATAACTGTTTGCAAACCGCCCTTTCCTTGATAATATACCACTTTGGCGACGTTCAAAGTACATACAAATTTGTTTACAAAATACTTCTGTGTTGTCCGTCACATGAAAGAGGAACGCAATTTTTTTATTACGATAGAAATCCTTGACTCCTGCGAGCAGAAAGCTACATTATATATAAATATACTTGCCATCCCGACAGGGCCTTGCGCAAAGCGGGATCCCACGTTGCAAGGGTGGCAAAAAACGGGGTAAAGGTGTACAACAGGCACAAAGCCAACAGCCTTGTGTTCAATAGTAAACAAAAAATTAGCCTAAATTGTTTACTATCTTCGATTTAATTAGATAATTTTTGTCAAAACAAAAGGAAAACACTCATGAAATTGACAAAGCTTCTGACAAGCATCTTGGCAGGCGCGGCAATATCCGCCTTTGCAGCCGATGCATCGACAGCAACCCCCAAGAAAGTTGGGCCGGTCTCTTATTATGGCGCTCTCCATACAAGCGGCAGTAAGATCATTGGCGCCAAGAACAACCAGCAGGTCATGCTCCGCGGTGTGAGCCTTTTCTGGTCCGACGCAACGGGTCTTTCTTACTATAACCCAACCGTCATTTCATGGGTTGTAGACAATCTCAAAATTGACGTGTTCCGCTATGCCATGGGTATTGAATACTACGACTCCAATGGCGGCACCAAGAACAAGCTGGACGATCAGGTTTCTTATACGAAGTCCCCGGAAGGCCAGCTCTCCACCATCGACAGAATGGTCCAGGCTGCTATCGAAAACGACGTCTATATCGTCATCGACTGGCATAGCCACAGAGCTCACCTCGAAACAAACCTCGCCAAGGACTTCTTCGCCAAGATTTCCCAGAAATACAAAGATGTCCCGAACATCATCTACGAAATCTACAACGAACCGGTCAGCGGTAGCGGTGGCGACTGGGGTGCCATCAAGAACTACGCCAACTCCGTCGTGCCGGCTATCCGTACCAACACGCAAAACTTGATCATCGTCGGTACGCCGAACTGGTCCCAGCATCCGGAACAGGGCGCAAGAGACCCGATCCAATCCACGAACATTGCTTACGTTTTGCACTTCTACGCCTCCAGCCACTCCAAGGGTAGCTTCGGCGGTTACGTCTCTAGCGCACTCAGCGCCGGTTATCCGGTGTTCATCTCTGAATGGGGTACCACCAACGCTGACGGTGACGGCGAACCGAACTCCAGCGCAACAAACGAATGGACTCAGTTCATGGACCAGAACATGATTCCGAACTGCAACTGGAGCTTGCGTCAGCAGACTTCCGATGTGGACCAGAAGAGTGAAAAGTCCGCCATCTTCGCTGGCGACAAGTCCCTCATCACGGCCGCAGCCCTCGATGCAGCAACTTTCACCTCCTCGGGTAATATCATCAAGAGCTACCTCACCAAGAACGCACGTTCCTGGGCAGACTCCCTCGTCAAGGGCAAGAGCGGCAGCTGCTCCTTCAAGGCTACAACAGCCAAGCAGACTGACGGCAAGATTTCTGGAGTCCTCAAGTCCGGTTGTACTTACACCTCCAGCAACGAAAAGGTTGCTTCCGCTTCTGGCAGCGACATCGTCGTGGGCGACTATGGTTTCGCCATCCTCACTGGTAATGACGGTTCTCAGTCTATCGTGACGGTCAAGCAAGTTGCAGGCCAGACCATCACGAACCTCTCTGATATCACTTGCAATTTCTCCGGTAGCTGCACGGCCGCCTCCAAGAACGGCATGTCTCGCGACTTTGACGGTGACGGTACCAAGGACTACCTCCTCACCATGGACGACAAGACCAATGAAGGCTCCAAGTTCACCCTCACTTCTCTTGACCCGACAACCGTTTCTGTAAGCAAGAACAAGTGCACTAACGCCAACTGCTCCAACTCTCAGAAGAATCAGCAAGTTTGGATGTTGCACTTCCACAAGTACGGCACAGCCAAGGTCGTTGCATCTGCACCGGCAATTACAGGCTTCCGCGCCATGCAGGACACCTTCGAAATCACTTACAAGAAGGGTTCCTACAACATGAACAACAAGTTCAAGGATCAGACCATCGCTCTTGGCGGAACCACTACAGAAGGATTCCCGGATGCATTGCTCGGCAACGCCGTTACCTACACGTTCAACGGCCAGCCCACCACGCCTTACTTGACCAAGGTCGGCAACGCCTTCGTCGGTGGCGCCCAGAACGCAATCTTCGCTATTACGGCCCACATTGCAGAAACTGCCGACTACGAAGAATTCGAAAGAACTGTAACGGTTATCGTTGGCGACGCAGGCACGGCAGTCAACTTGGCCGAATGGATTGCATACACCAACCCGATCGACGCCATCAAGCCGGCTAACAAGATTGTAAACAGCTTCAACGCCCGCATGGACGGTTCGATGCTCCAGTTCACGACCAAGAACACTGGCCTCGTGAAAGTTGACATCTATGACGCTCTCGGCGCAAGCGTGAAGCAGATGTCCGAAGTCTACGGCAAGGGCAGCCACGCTATCGACCTCAAGGGTCTCCCGAACGGCTCCTACACGCTCGTTGTCCGCCAGGGCAGCCAGAAGGCCTCCATCCGCTGGGTGAACAAGTAATTAAATAATGGCGGGCTCCGCCCGCAAAACAAATGTGAAAAACTCCAGCCACTGGCTGGAGTTTTTTTTTCATGCGAAATTTTTGAAAAGAATTTCCGCTGAAATTAGTCCTTAAAGACGAATGCGTAACCGAGAACGACCTTTTCCGTTGTCGAGAAATTGTAGTAGCGTTTGATCTTAATCGTAAGCGGACTAGACGAAGGTGCTACGAATTCAACAAGTTCAAACGGGTTGTACAGCGAGTTCGAAATTGCGATGCTTGTGGGCATAGTCCGTGACGTCTGACTTCTTCAAGATATTCTAATTTATTAAAAACGCTGGCTTTTATTTTTCCATTCCATACAAAAAGAAAAACCGCAGCGGTTGTTGCGGCTTTTCGAATTGCACAAAAGGCGCCCCCGGAACGGCGTCCGGGGTGACATTTGCATTACTTCTTAGAACGATGGCTGTTCTTGATCCATTCAGTCTTGTGGACTTCCGGAATGTCATCAAGCAAGCGGAGCGTATGCGGTTCGTTCGTGTTGTCGAGCACTTCAGCAGGAGTACCCTGGTTCACGATCTTACCGTCGTGCATGATGAAGATACGGTCAGAAACGTAGTTTGCAAGACCGATATCGTGGGTCACGAACACCACGGTCATCTTCAGCTCGTCTTTCAACTTGCGGAGGTAATCGAGGATGTTTGCACGAACGCAGGCGTCCACCATGGAGGTTGCTTCGTCAGCAATGAGGACCTTCGGACGGAGCGCGAAGATACGGGCGAGAAGCATACGCTGCATCTGACCACCAGAGAGTTCGAACGGATACTTACCTTCGATATCTGCCGGAGCGACGTTAACGGCCTTGAGACCTTCGTCAACGCGGCGACGTACTTCTTCCTTGGACGGCTTGTCCTTGAGGATGTTGAGAGCGTCTTCGAGCTGGCTACGGATTGTGAAGAACTGGTTAAAGCAGCCAAACGGGTCCTGGAAAACGGACTGGACTTCGTTCCAGTGGTCCTTCAGGTTCTTGATCGGCTTGTCGCGATAGAGGAACTGACCGCGAGTCGGCTGGTAAAGGCCGAGCATGATCTTAGCAAGCACGGACTTACCGCAACCAGAACCACCCACGATGGAGATGAATTCTTCGTCATAGATGTCAAAGGAAACATCCTTAACAGCAGTCTTCAAGCTCTTGCCGGCACCGAAATCCTTGCTGATGCGCTTGGCAGAAAAAACAATGGGCTTATCACTTTGCATAATCGCACCTCACGTCACGATCGCCGACAATGCGGAGATTCTGGGTATTCTTCTTGCAGTCCGGGCATGCCTTGCTGCAACGCGGAGCGAAGCGGCAGCCCACAATCTTGTTCTTGAGGCTAGGAGGAGCACCTTCGATAGCCACCGGATGACGGCCACGCTGGCTTGCCTCGGTACTGAGCATAGCGCCCATCAAAGCCTGCGTATACGGATGACGCGGGTCCTTGACGACCTGTTCTGCAGTACCCTTTTCCACGATTTCGCCTGCATACATAATGGCGATGTTGTCTGCCACGTGGTAGAGGAGCGGAAGTTCGTGGGTAATGAAGATCATCGATTGGAAGATGCCCTTGTCGAGCAAGTCGAAGATCATCTTGATCACTTCCTTCTGCGTGGAAACGTCCAAAGCAGAAGTCGGTTCGTCAGCAATCACCATCTTCGGGAGAAGAATCGTAGAGATTGCAATCACGCAACGCTGGCGTTCACCTGCAGTAAGGTTGATCGGGAAGGAATTGAGCACGCGCTTGGTATCCATACCGATACGGTCGAAGTGAGCATAGACACGATCGTAGATCTGCTTAGCATCAAGCTTCTCACCCGGCTTCAAGTGAGCCTTGAGCACGTCGGCGGCGATATCCTTGATCTTGCGAACCGGGTTCAATGCGTTGAATGCGCCCTGCGGAATCATGGAGACCTGCTGAGCGAGGACATTCGCGCGAACATCTTCGATGCTGCGGTTCATGAGGGATTCCATCTTGTCGCCGTTCTTGACGCGAACGTCACCCGTTTCCGGGTAAAGCGGCGGGATGCACATGCCCATGAGACCAGAAACGAGCGTAGACTTACCGCAACCAGATTCACCGGCGATACCGAGAATTTCCCCCTGCTTCATGGAGAAGGACACGTCTGTAACAGCGTGAGTCTTGTCTCCAAAACGGCCGAGGTAATAAAGACCCAAGTGGTCAACTTCAAAAACATTTTCAGACATTTTTTACCTCTTACTTGCGCAGACGCGGGTTGAAGACGCCTTCCATAGAAGTGTTAATCAAGTACAGAGCAAACACCGTGAGGGTAACGACGATCGTTGCCGGGATGAATGCAATCCAGATGGAGTCGGAGAGAGCACCGTTATCCTTAGCCTGGTTCAAGATGATGCCGAAGCTAGTGGAATCGACAGGGCCAAGACCGATCATGGAGATGGATGCTTCGGAAAGAATACCGGAAGACACCTGCATGATGAACACCATGAACACGTACGAGAGCAAGTACGGAAGCACATGCTTGATCACAATCGTGAGAGTCGATGCACCGTTGAGGCGGGCAAGGGCAATGTGGTCGCGGCTACGGAGAGAAGAAGCCTGAGCACGAACGGCACGGGCAGACCAGCTCCAAGCGGTAAGACCGATGATGAGACCAATCAAGGTGAGGGAACGGCCATCCTTAACAGCGGAGCTGATAAGAACGAGAATCACGAACTGCGGGATAACGATGAAGATGTTGGTGAGCATGTTCAATACTTCATCAACCCAGCCACCGCGGAAACCGCCGAACAAGCCGATAAGCACACCGATAGTCGTAGCAATGATACCTGCAACGAAGCCCACATAGAGGGAGCTGCGGAGACCGGCGATCAAGAGGGACACGTAGTCACGGCCGAGGTGGTCCGTGCCGAGCCAGTGAGCAGAGCTAGAACCTGCATACGGGCCAGCGACGATGTCACGAGCGTGAGTATCTACGTTGTAGAAAAGAGGTCCAAAGATGGCGATGAGGAGCGTGAGCACAAAGATGGACACGCCAATCACGAACATCGGGGACTTGAGAAGGTTTCTTAAAAGCTTACCCATGATTACTTACCTCCCATCTGGAGACCGGCCTTGACACGCGGGTCAAAGACAGCGATCAAAACGTCAACTGCAAAGTTTGCAACGAGAACGCAGGTAGAAATCATCAAGGTGCAACCCTGGATCGTTGCGTAGTCGTTCTTCTGAATGGCATTGAGCATTGCCATACCGAGACCCGGATAAGAGAAGATCATTTCGGTAATGAGAGCGCCACCCACCATGGCACCGAGGCTCTGGGCAAGACCAGTGAGCTGCGGGAGCATAGCGTTGCGGAACACATAGCTAATAATCTTGCCTTCGCGGAGGCCGAGCCACTTAGCATACTTCATGTAGTCTGTACCGAGTTCGTAAATGGACATGGAACGCATACCCGTTGCCTGACCAGAAAGAAGAATCGGGAACACAGAGAAGAACGGGAGCACGTAGTACCAGCTGACGCTCTTGAAGCAGGACCAGCTGAACGTGAGTTCCGGAATGTCCGGGCTGTAAGCGCCCATAGCCGGGAACCAGCCAAGCGTGATGGAGAAGAATGCCACGAGGAGCATACCGAACACGAAGAACGGCACACCGTTGAGGAACATGGCGCACGGGAAGAATACCTTGTCGAAAATGCCGCGCTTGTAAGCAGCGAAGGCACCGAGAAGGTTTCCCACGATCCAGCCGAGAAGAATCGTCGGAGCCTGGATAGCGAGCGTCCACGGGAGGGACTTCTTGATAACGTTCGTCACCGGTTCGTTGTTCTGGTAAGAGAGACCGAGGTCGCCGTGGAACACGTTGCCCACATAGCGGAAGAACTGAGAAACTGCAGAAGCAAGCTTCGGATCGGTCTTCAAGACCGGCTGATCAACCATGACGGTATCGATGCGTTCGGCCTGAACCTTTTCCATGACCGGAATCTTTTCGACAGCAGCTGCAGCGACAGCCTTAGCAGCCTTGCCCTTCTTGGCCTTGACCTTCTTAGCCTTCTTAGCTTTCTTGCCCTTCTTGCCCTTGTGATCGGCAGGAGCCTTTTCAACAAAGACCGGGTTGCCAGCTTCATCGAGCTTCTGGCGTTCGACCATCACCGGATTGCCGGCTTCGTCAACAACCTTCACGACGTTCACGACCGGCTGGCCGTTTTCGTCAAGCTGCGGAACCTTCTGCATGACAACGTTGCCGTTGGCGTCAGTTTCCGGTTCATAGATAACGTTACCATTTTTGTCCAATTCAGCCATGCCGAAAGAGACGAGGAGTTCAGCCTTTTTCTTCTGAGCTTCAGTCGGAGAAAGGCCCTTACCGGCTTGACCCATGATGATGTCAACCGGGTTGTTGTCGCCGAGACGCGGCAACGCGAAGTTGAGTGCCACTGCACAGACGAAGGTCAACAAGTACCAGAACGCCTTCTGCAGGACATAACGTAGCATAGGATATTGTTTAAGCATTGGTAGTCCTTTATCCTTTATTTAGCAAGCTTCAAATTCCAAAGGGTCTTGGTACCCGAGGCCACCCACGGAAGCTGAGCAGGAGCGTACGGGTTCTTTTCGGTCGGCCAGTTCGTCCAGACGCGGTCGCTGAATTCGTAGAACTGTTCCGGCAAGTAAACCAGCGGAATGGACGGCTGGTCTTCCATGAAGATCTTGTTGAGTTCGCGGTAAGCGGTTGCGATGGAATCAGCATTCTTCATGAGCGGAATTGCAGAGAGAAGCTTGTCGACTTCCGGACGGAAACCTTCGGTACCCGGCTGGTTGTAGCGGCCGATGTTCACACCTGCCCAAGAACCAAGCGGCTGCCAGTCGCGGCTTGCCATGATTTCGTTGAAGCGGCTCCACGGGAGAGACGGAGTCACGTCAGCAACAGGCTTGTGCATGATGAGGTCGAAGTTACCGAGACCCATGGCCGGCCAGTAAGAACCGCCATCCACGAAGCCTTCACGAATATCGATACCAGCCTTGCGCATACCTTCGACAGCGATGGTCACCATAGCTTCCCAGTCGATCCAGCCGTTCGGGCTCGTGATGTACATCGTCGGAATCTTTTCGCCCTTGGCGTTTTCCATGTGGTCGAGCGTACCGTCGTCATTCCAGACAGACTTGTAGCCAGCTTCAGAAAGCATCTGCTTCACCGTTTCGACGCGTTCCTTTTCGTCCGTGATGGTGAGCTTGACACCATACTTAGCGAGGTCTTCGTCGCTGATGTACTTGCCTTCGAGGTTAGTCGGCATGATGAGGCCCGGCTTGATCTGGTCCGTGTAGTCGGACACAGCGAACTTGCGGAGAGCCATGTAGTCAATAGCAGTTGCAAGAGCACGGCGGAAGCGCTTGTCGTTAAGCGGTTCCTTCATCGTGTTGATGATGAGCATCGGCATTGCACCCGGCAAGAAATACGGCGGTTCATTGAGCCATGTATGTACGCCAGCGCCAGCCTTGCGGTTGATACGCGGGATGTAGCTCTGGGATGCGTCGAGGTTGCCGCTACGCATAGCGATGGTGTTGTGTTCGTTGTTCTTGTAAATCGGATGAACGATATACTTCGGAGCAGGGAGCTGACCATTGTGGAGAGCGGCATTGCCCCAGTAGTCGTCACGGCGTTCAAGAATAATCTTGTTCGGGTCGGCACTGCGGAGAGCGTACGGGCCGGAAACAACCGGATTCTGGTCCATCGGGAGTTTCTTCACTTCGTCCTTGGAGCCAAGCTTTTCGATGAGCGGTTCAAACACGTGAGCCGGGACAATACGGATGGCCTGCAACAAGTCCATCACAGAAAGCGGGTTGTTACGCTGCTTCTTGTTGATAAGGAAAGCAACTCGTTCCACCTCACCTGCCGGTTCGGATTTAACGGTATCAACGTGGATTGCGGAAATCTGTTCGCTAGTGTTGATGGAACCCATCGTGTAGATGAACTTCACGTCACGAGAAGTAACCTTTTCACCATCGCTCCACTTTGCGGCCGGGTTCAAGTCGACGACGATAGAGTCGTTGTTCTTGCTCACGAGCGAGCCGAGGAGGGATTCAATTTCACCCGTCAAAGAGTTGTAGGTGAGAAGCGGTTCGTACATCAAGTTGAAACGACCACTCACAGGCCAGGTTGTCATCCAGCTTTCTGCAAGGGGGTTGAACGTACCAGGAGCATCATTCTGCTGCCCAGACAAATAGAGCGTTTCCTGACGCGGCAAGGAACCGCTGGCAAGCTCGTCTTGCGATGAGCTACCGCACCCAAAAAGTGCGCCAGTTGCCGAAAGCACCAAGGCCGTTCTAGCAATCGATTTCAATCCAATCATTTGAGTCCTCTTAGAATAGGGCCTTTGCGGAGGCCCCTTTTAATTGAAAATTCAAATCTAATATAGATTATTCCAATTCAAAATTATTTTTGAACTTGGTAAAAATCCCTTGATGATTTCTCAATTTGAATTAAGATTTTTTACATTTAGAAATGTTTACAAACTAGATGCGAAAACGGACTTTTAATCCTACAAGCGAAAGACGAGAGATGCGCTTTAGGCGCGTTCTTCTTCAGCGGGGTCACCGGCGGCGCAGTATTCAGCGACTTGTTCGCGGAGTTTTGCGCCGCGGACTTTTCCAAGCAAATCGATGATGTCTTCGAGCGGGGCGTCCATAAACGCCTCGGCGCTCTTGTACTTGCTCAGAATCTTGATGCGGGTTTCGTGACCCACACCCGGCATCTTGAGCCATTCGACTTCAAGATCTTTTTTGCGCTTGCTGCGCTGATATGTAATAGCAAATCGGTGCGCCTCGTCGCGGGCGTTCTGCAAAAGCTTTAGCGCGGGACTTGTACGATGTAACACAATGCTTTTGCGGTCATCGGGGAACACGATTTCTTCGAGGCGTTTTGCAAGCCCGATCAGCGGCAAATCCTTATCGTGACCGAGTTCCTTCAAAATCTGCATCGTGGCATCGACTTGACCTTTACCGCCATCGCACACCCACAAATCAGGCATCGGGATACCTTCTTCTTCCAGACGGCGGATACGGCGCGTCATCACTTCGCGCATGCTCGCAAAGTCATCGACACCTGTTACAGTCTTGATGATAAACTTGCGGTAATTGCTCTTGTCGGGGCGACCATTCTTGAACGCCACAAGGCTTGCAACCGTATTCGTACCGGACAAATGCGAAATATCCACGCACTCGATGCGGAACGGCGTCTTCTTTAAGCCGAGAACTTTCTGCAGTTCAAAAACGCTGCTGTCGATTTCGCTGTACTTCTGCACTTCGGCGCGCATTTCCACGAGAATCATGTCGGCATTCGCCGAGGCGAGTTTCAAGAACCCGAGCTTTTCGCCGCGCTGCGGATTCGTGAGCACGACCTTGTGCGTCGTCTTGGAAGCGAGCGCCTGTTCAATAGACAGCCGTTCCGACATGTCCGTCGGGAGCGGCACATCCGTTGCAATTTCGCCCGGAATAAATTCCACGTCCATGTACCATTGCACCACCATCTGGCGGAAAATTTCCGTTTCGTCATCTTCAAGCTTGCATTCCAGGCGGTAGTGGCGGCGCCCACAAAGCACGCCGTTGCGGTACTCAAAAATCACGGCGGCAGCCATCGTGCCGTTACGCTTGAGCGAAAGCACGTCCACGCAGAGGCTCGCATCGGACACATCCGTTTTCTGGTGCGCACTCGTCGCCTTGAGCGCCTGAATCGCATCGCGCTTTTTCGCCGCCGTCTCAAAATCCATGCGTTCGCTCGCCTCGAGCATTTCGCGTTCCCAAAGATCAATCAGGTCATCACGCTTGCCACCCAAGAGCATCTGCGTCTGCGCAACCTTTTTCTGGTACTCTTCACGCGTCACGAGCCCCGCACACGGAGCGCCACAGCGCCCGATATGGTAATTGAGGCAAGGACGTACCGGACGATTGAGTGGCAACTTCAGTTTGCATTCGCGAATCTGGAACAGTCTCGCCGCGATATCTTGCAGCTGGCGGATCATGCGCGAGCTCATATAAGGCCCGTAATACAGGCAGCCATCCTTCTTGACCGAACGGCTCAGAAACAGCCTCGGGAACGGCTCGTTCACAGAGAACGCCAAATACGGAAAATGCTTATCGTCCTTGAGCAATACGTTGTACTTAGGCGTATGCTTTCGGATGAGGTTTGCTTCCAAAATAAGCGCTTCGGTTTCGCTCTCCGTGATAATCCACTCGATGTCGCGGATATACGGGAGCATGAGCGTCGCCGCACGGTGGCCGGCATGGTCGCTGCCGTCAAAGTAGCTCGACACGCGGTTCTTCAGGACCTTCGCCTTCCCTATATATATAATCTTCCCCTGGGCATTCTTCATGATGTACACCCCAGGTAGCAGAGGGAGTTCCGCCAGTCGTCGCTCAATGTGTTCACTTACTGGAATCATGATTTTTAGAAAATAGTTTTTTCTGCACGCAGTAGATTTTCTATTTTGCGCCCGCCCGTAAAAAAGGAGATGCAAATACAAAGGTCATTTTACATTTTATCATACTCTAGTTACAAGAAAATTTTATATATCTTACGTAGTAAGTTTCGCACCCCGCCAAATATGGAGAAATAATGAATTTCGAAAACATGAACTTGTTGTCGCAGAAGGTTGAAAGCGTCCTCGGTACGGTACGCGCCCTGCGTGAAGAAAACGCCAAACTCAAGCAGCTTCTCGAAGGCAAAGACGCCCAGGCAGAAGACCAGAAAAACCTGTTGGACTCCGCCAACGCAAAGATCGCCGACTACGAAGCCGCCCTCAATGCAAGAGCCAACCAGGCTGCCGCTCAGGACGAAGCCATCAACGAAAAGAATGGCATCATCGACAACTTGAACGCACAAATTAACGAAAAGAACGGCATTATCGATTCCCTCAACGCTCAAATCGCAGAGAAGAACGGAATCATCGACGCCCTCAACGGCCAGGTCGCCGAAAAGGACAACGCCATCAACTCCGGAAACGAACAGATCAACGAGAAGAATGGCATTATCGATTCCTTGAACGGCCAGATCAACGAAAAGAACGGTATCATTGACGCCCTTAACGGCCAGGTCGCCGAAAAGAATGGCATCATCGATTCTCTCAACGGTCAGGTCGCCGAAAAGAACGGTATCATCGATTCCCTCAACGGCCAGATCAACGAAAAGAACGGCATCATCGACAGCCTCAATGGTCAGATGGACGAAAAGAACAACATCATTGATTGCCTCAACGGTCAGGTCGCCGAAAAGAACGACATCATCGACAACCTCAACAACCAGGTCCAGAACCAGAGCAACGAAATTTCCGAAGCCCAGAGCAAGTTCCAGCAGCTCCTTTCTACGATTGAAAGCGAACTCGGTACCGAAATCAACATCAACAACGAGCCGGCAGCAGAACAAGCCCCTGAACAGCAGGCAGAAAACAAACCTCAAGAAGAAAACCCTGACCTGTTCGCGAGCAATGGAGGCTCGCAACCCGGTTTTTTCGGCTAAGGTGGTTGTTGGATAACGATCCATTCGGCGTAGGAATGAAATAATATGGCAAACGAGACACTTAGATCAGTCAGCATTAACGTCGCTCAAGAACGCATCCACATCCGCACAGACTTGCCCGATACGGACTTGAAGGAAATCGTCGATTTCATCGAAAGTCGTCTCGATAATTCCTCGAAATTTAAACTGGAACTGAAGAAGCAGCTGTGCCTACTGGCTGTGGAACTCACTTCCGAGATTGTCGAGCTGCGCAAGCAATTGCGCAAGGCCAAAACATACCACGACCTGATGGACAAGGACCTTAGGGAACTTTCGCTCCAGTTGGACGAGGGACTCCCTAAAGCCGACAACCAAGTTTAAGCCAATCCGGATACATTTAATACACTTACGAAATCTCGGTATTTTTGCCGAGATTTTTTTGTGTTTTTCCCTTGTTTTTGGTCCTCAAGAAACATATATTATACGTGGGCATCCCACGGATTTTACACCCGATCTAACAGGAATAAATCAGCTCGTTGCTCTTGTGGTTCAGTTTAGGCGCGCATCGACGCGAAAAACAAATCCCCGAGGCGCTGCTATCATTGTAAAATAGTAGTTTCGAGTGTTCGTACCGTAGGAGATGCCCTTTTTTTATTGTGGCAAAATTTGCCGGGGCGAAAATGGAAATCTCCGAAAAACTATCCGAACTTTTAGAGAAAGCAGAATCCGAAGATATTTTTGACAAGGCCGTCGTTGGCTATTTGCTTCCGGACGGCACGAGCCACACCGTTACGCTCAACACTCCCGAAGATACAGTTTTTGACATCGCGTCGCTCACGAAGGTCTGCCCCACCTCGACGCTTGCGCTCTCGTACATTCTTGAAGGCAAGCTCTCCATTGATGCCAAAGTCATTGACTTTATCCCGGAACTCAAGACAAACTACCGCGACGAGATTTACGTTTCGCACCTGCTCACGCACAGCCTCGATTACCGCGTACCGATGAAGACATTGCGAACGCTCTCGCCCGAAGGAATCCTCAACGCCCTTTACACGTACCAGTTCGCCGCCGCTCCGGGAACCATCTTTAATTACGGGAACCCCGCAAGCGTGCTACTTGGCATTTTGTTGCAGAGACTTACGGGCAAGAACTTGCAGGAACAAGGTAACGAACGATTCTTTACGCCGCTCGGCATGACGCGCTCGGGCTACAACCCGCTCACGCGAGTCCCGAAATCAGAAATTGCGGCAACTGAACTTTGCGAGTTCCGCCATCGCGAAATCCAGGGCGAAGTCCACGACGAGAGCGCCTGGGTTCTGCAAAAGCTATTCCCCGTCGGGAGTGCAGGCATGTTCAGCTGCGTCCCCGACCTTCTGAAGTTCGTGAAAATGATTCTGATGGACGGCAAGTTCGAAGACAAGCAAATCGCCCCTGCCGGAATTCTAGACATCGTAAGCCACAACGCCCTGGCTGATAACGTCGGAGCAGAAACCGCCCTCGGCTGGGAGCTGAACGCAGCCAAGTTCATGGGTACAAAGGTCTCGCCACAGGCATTCGGCAAGACAGGATTTACGGGTGCAAGCATCGTTGCCGACCCAGACAAGGGAGGCGCCATCATTCTCCTCAGCAACTTCACCTACCCGCATCGCGAACCGAACGCCGACAGGATTCACGCATTCCGCGCTACGCTTGCGGACGCGTTCTTTGAAAAAATCAGTGATTAGTGGTTAGTGATTAGTTAATAGGAAAAGCAAAAACGGCCCGCGATGCGGGTCGTTTTCGTTCAAAGGGGGATTCCCTCTCGGAGGCGGGAATGACAAGTTTATTAACGGCCAGCGGCCTTGCGGAGCATTTCCTTGCGCTGGGCTTCAGCGAACATCTTTGCCATTTCCATGCGGTTGTCAAGAATTTCCTTTTTCTTGGTTTCTTCCTTGCAGTTCACGCACTTGGTAGCAGTCGGTACGGCCATAAGTCTCGCCTTCGGAATCAGCTGTCCACAGATTTTGCAAACGCCGAAAGTTCCATTTTTGATGCGCTTAAGAGCTTCTTCCAAATAAACGAGGTACTTGCCTTCGCGAGCTGCCAATGAAAGGTTGGTTTCGAGCGAGTTGATATCCGTTGCAGAATCTGCACCTTCGGAATCGCCGCCGTCACCAGACTGATTCTTCTGGTCCAAGAACACGTTAGCCTTTTCGGAATCGCTCTGGGCGGTCACAAGCTCGCGTCTCTTTTCCAAAAGCATTTCTTCAAAGAACTTAAGATCAGCATCGCTCATCTTTACGGGTTTCTTCTCAGCCATATTAAACTCCTTCTTTGTGAGTTACACTGTGATAAGTACCGCTTTAAATTATCTTTTTTTACAAAAAAGAACAATTAA
The DNA here is from genome assembly GCF_000146505.1 of Fibrobacter succinogenes subsp. succinogenes S85. Taxonomy (GTDB): domain Bacteria; phylum Fibrobacterota; class Fibrobacteria; order Fibrobacterales; family Fibrobacteraceae; genus Fibrobacter; species Fibrobacter succinogenes. Next base: position 1,972,056 of record NC_017448.1, read on the forward strand.
AATAATATTTTTCAAAAAAAAATGTTGATAAGTCGGTAAAAAAGGAGTTGCCGACTAGAATATATCCACATTGAGCTTGAGGCCGTCTTTTTTGACGCCACTGAGCAGCGCATCGAAGTCTTTTTTCAGAATATCAAAATTCTTATTCAGCTTGGATGATTCATCGAGGAACATCCTTGCCGAGCCCTCACTTTCGTCAAACTTGGTGACAATGGCAAGAGCCTCGTTTTTAGAAGCTTCAACACGGTCCAAAAGTGTACGCACGCGATCCATAGCTTCGTTTGCCTTCGTAGCGGTTTCGCCACCGCGGTCCGAAAGTTCCTGTAACGAGCGTTCAAGTTTTTCACCCGCTTCCTGGTAATCGTTGAGGAGCTCATCCACCATGGATTTCCACTTGCGGATATCGGCATTCGTCACGCGCAAAAGCTTCTTGACCTTCTTGCCGACACGGTCCAAGCGCTTGCCCGTCTCGCCCACTGTTATCGAATCACAAAAATCGGTGATGGTCTGCTTGATATCGCCAATGTCCTTGAAAACTTCGGCAAGATTCTTCGAAATTCCAGAAGTGCCTTCGTCGTAAAGACCGCTTACGGTATCGCCATCCGCCACAAGTTTGCTCGAATTGCCGGTAATGATGCTCATTTCGCGTTCGCCCATGAGGCCCGCCGTCACAAGTCGGAATTCAGAGTTCACAGGAATCTTCGCTTCGGCAAGTACACGTGCAGAGACATAGACCGCTTCGTCCGTAAGCTTCACATCGACAATCTCGCCCATCGCAATGCCACGGACGCGCACAAGGTTTCCCGGAGAAAGCGTACCGATAGTCTCGTATTTTACAACAAACGTATAGCGTTTGTGGTACGGGCTAGACGGATGGTAATAATAAATCGCCAGCCCACACGAGACCACGATAATGAGAAAAATAAGACATGCTACAAAATTTTTCTTGATTTTAAACAGCAAACTATTCATAGAAAGACCAGTTCTGCGGATTAAAATCTAGCAAATCATCGGTGAATTCACCCTTCGCCTTCGCCTTAATCTTCTGCATTAAGGACTCGTTGAAATCCTTTGCCACGTTCTGGCCGCTCATCTTCATAAGGGCGTTCATCGCAATGACTTCAGAAATCACGGTCATGTTCTTGCCGGGCGCCACAGGCAACACCACCTTCGGGATGTTCACGCCCATGACGTTTTCTTCCATCTCGTTTAAGCCAGTGCGTTCGTACGAGACGTCTTGACGCCACTGCTGGAGCTCGACAATCATTTCAATTTTCTTGACTTTGCGAATCGCGTGGATACCGAACATCGAACGAATGTCCAAGATGCCAACACCGCGAATTTCCATATGATGACAGATCAGCGGATCCGGACGGCCAATAATCGACTTGCCCACATGGCTGATATGAACCACATCGTCTGCCACCATGCGATGTCCGCTTTCAACAAGGTCAAGCACGCATTCGGACTTACCAACGTTACTTTCACCCACGTAAAGCATGCCCACACCATACACATCCACAAGGCTTCCGTGAATAATGGCATGCGGAGCAAAGAACTCGTCAAGAATTCTCTGGCTTATCTTGAAAAATTCAAAAGTGTGGAGCGTCGTCGAGAACAGCGGGATGTGCAAACGGTTGCACATATTCCTAAGTTCATCGTGCGGAGTCTGTGCATGCGTCACGACCCACATCGGAGCACGGAATACAGACAAGTTCTCAAAAATTTTCGCACGCGCTTCAGGGCCGACCGACTCGAGGTAATTCCATTCCGTATGTCCAATGACCTGAATCTGCTGCGAACTATAAACTTTAGTATAACCAGCCATGGCAAGGCCAGGGCGGTGGATTCCGCTTTCTTCGATGCAGGATTCCATATCCTCATCGGGGCAATGTTGCACCATCTGCAAATCTTTGCCGTAGCGGATAAAAAAGTCCCGCACCGGGAAGCGTTCCCGGTGCAGGATCTTGATGTCATTTAATCTATCAGCCATTAGGTGAGTTCAGAAACCGGCTGAGATCTGTGATCGTTCTGCTTGTCGTTGGCCTTCTTGAGCTGGACCTTGATACGTTCAAGCGTTACGTCAACAGCCTTGCCCATGTTTTCTTCGTCAGCAGAAGCGACAATGACGGAACCTGTGATGTTGACAGAAATTTCGCAATGACGCTGGTGTTCAACTTCGTGGTCAAGAATTACAGAGGCGCTAGTGATATTCGGGTAAAATTTGGCCAACTTATCCATTTCTTCCTGAATACGGTCCTGAAGACCTGCCGATGCGTTAAAATGACGAGCAGAAAACTGAATATCCATGATAAACCTCCGTATGTTAATGTTAAGATATATTTACGTTTAAAAACTCTTTGGAACTTGCGTTCCGCAATTAAAGTATATACATCTTTTTTTTTCAAAAGTCCACAACTAAATTGGATTTTGCAAAAAAAATTCGTTCCATCTTGGAATATTTGCTATAGCGAATTGCCGAAATTTCGCTTTTTTTAGCGCTTTCTTTGGTTCTTTGGCAAAATCTTGAGCTCTTTTTCGCGATATTTGGCGACTGTACGGCGTGCCACCTTGATTCCCTGCTTCAAAAGCTCGTCGCTGATGTCCTGGTCGGAGAGCGGAGAGGACTTGTCTTCTTCGTCAATAAGCGTCTTGATGGCGTCGATAATCTGCGCAGAACCCACTTCTTCGGCATCCGGAGCAGACCCCTGCTTGACACCGGACGTAAAGAATTGTTTAAGTTCGTACATGCCGTAAGGCGTTTCCACGTACTTCTGGTCAGTCGCGCGCTGTACCGTGCTCACCGCCAAATGGACATCGTCGGCGACATCCTGGAGGATCATCGGCTTAAGGAATGCGGGGCCGTTTTCGAAGAACCCGCGCTGACGCTTGACAATCGCACGCATCACAAGCTCAATCGTCGAGAAGCGGTTATCGACCGCCTTGATGAGGTCCGTCGCCTTCGCAAGCTGCGCCTTCACATATTCCTTGTCCTGCTTCGATGCAGACGGATCCGTGAGAATCGCCTTGTACGTCTGGTTGATGCGGAGAGACTTCTGCATCTTGGTCTTAAAGCAGACGACTTCGTAATTGCCCTTCTTTTCGACAACCTTCAAATCCGCATTGATAATGTGCGAATACGAATGCGAAAGCTGGAAGCCCGGATGCGGGCGCAAACGCGAGAGGCTTGCGACAGCCGTCTTGACTTCATCGGCGGAAACGTTCAACGCCTTTGCAATTTTTGCATAGCGGAGCTGCAAAAGATTCTCGTATTCTTCTTCGAGAATGCGGATAGCAAGGCTCGGGAAATTCGGGATGGCGTATGCCTGAATCAAGAAGCATTCACGCTGGTCGCGGGCGCCAATGCCACTCGGCTTGAACGACTGCAAAACGTGAACCGCTTCGCGCACCGGGAGGCTTGCGTCTTCGAGCTTGAGTTCCCCACGTAGCACGCGTTCAATCTCGTCAATGTACTTGTCGTCCGACTGGACGATCATCGCTTCAGATTCATTGTCGCGATTCACATCGCAAAGGAATCCATCGTCGTTAATGGAGTTGATGAGGTACTGGACCAACTTGCGGAAATGCTCTTCGGTCACGCCGTTTTCTTGAAGCTGTTCCTGCAATTCACGGGTGCCGTTCCAGAGGCGGAGCTGGTCTTCGAGCTGTTCCTGCAAGCTCTTGCCCACATCCTTGATCGGGCGGTCCCAATCTTCGTCCGGATCTTTCCCGCCTGAATTCAAATCGTTAAAGGGAGCGTCATCGTACGATGTGCCATCGCCCAAATAGCTATCCCAGTTCACATCCGAAGATTCGCCGTCGAGGTAACTGCTATCGACATCGGCGGTATCGTCTAGGGAACCGCGAGCCATGTCCTCGATATCATCGGGAAGGTCATCCGAATCTGCACGCGGGTCAAGTTCTTCCGGGTCCTTGTCAACGGAAACATCCTGATCGTCAAAGTCACCATCGTCCACTTCCAAAAGCGGATTGACTTCGACTTCTTCCTTGATGGCGGTTTCCAGTTCCTGCGAAGTTTTCTGAAGCATCTTCACAGACTGGAGAAGCGCAGGAGATAAAGTCTGTTCCTGCGTCTGTCCAATATTTGCCTGCATTCCAAGATTCATAATAACTCCTAATCCAAGCGGAAAGAATCACCGAGATAAATGCGACGTGCTTCCGGATCTTCGGCCAAGTGTTGCGAAGAACCTTCCGTGAGCACCTGGCTCTTGTACATAATATAGGCGCGGTCCGTAATAGAAAGCGTTTCGCGCACATTGTGGTCCGTGATGAGCACGCCCATGCCGCGATCCTTGAGTTCCGAAATGATGGACTGGATGTCGGCAACGGCAATCGGGTCAATGCCCGCAAACGGTTCGTCGAGCAAGAGGAACGAGGGGTCGCTTGCAAGTGCTCGCGCAATTTCCAAGCGGCGGCGTTCGCCACCAGAGCAGCTCATGGATTTTGTCTTGCGGATGTGCGTGATCTTGAATTCTTCAAGGAGCTGTTCCAACTTCTTTTTGCGCTCGGCACGTTTCATGTCTTGCGTTTCGAGAATCGCCATAATGTTGTCTTCAACGGAGAGTTTGCGGAAGATGGAAGCTTCTTGTGGGAGGTAACCCACACCGAGACGAGCGCGCTTGTACATCGGCTTGTCCGTCATCTCAATATCGTCCAAGAAGATGTGGCCTGCATCCGGGCGGACCATGCCCACAATCATGTAGAATGTGGTCGTCTTGCCGGCACCGTTCGGACCGAGGAGCCCGACGATTTCGCCCTGCGAAACTTGGATGGAGACATCGCTCACCACCTGACGGTGGCCATAAATTTTGCGCAGCTTGTCGGTGCGTATCGTGCTAACCAAATTTTTCACTGTGCGTCCTCCGTTTTCGCAGTTTCGTCCGCCGGCTTACCCTTTTCTCTACGGCGGTTGAAAAGACCTCTCAACTTTTTATCTTTCGCTGATTTCTTTATCGTCGTCGAATCGCTTTCTGTCAAGTTCTTCTTTGAACTTTTTTCTTTTGCGGCAAGCGAATCAAGCCTTGCGAGCGAATCCTTCTTGGCATTTTCCGCAATGCGGTTTGCCTTTTCCAAGTCGATAAATCGCCCACTGGCATTTGTCTTTCTGCCCATGAGCTTGAGCGACTTCACCGCGTTCTTTTGAGCATCGAACAAAATGTGAATCGTGTCACCCGTCGCTTCGTTCTTACCAGAAACAGTCCTATCCTTTTTCACGTAGAAGTAGGTGCTCTGCGCCTTGCCTGAAACAATTGCGCGGTCCATGCGACCCTTTTTAAAATACAAATCGAGACGGTCGCCGTCCATCAAATTGCGGTAATCCTTCAAGTCCGTTTCGTAGAAAAATCCCTTGGCGTTTACGTTCACGTAAAGGCGCTCAATTTTTCCTTTTTTGAATTCGCAGTAGAGCGTATCGCCGAAGGCTTCGGTCACGTTACCGGGATTGCCACGTTTCGGAGCTTCGTTCTGGATGCCGTGTGCGTTGCGAATCACGAGTGCGGACTTGAGCATCTTGCCCGTTTCGTCAAGCACGAGGAAAATGGAGTCGCCCGTGAGGTGGTAATTCTTCATATCGCAAGTCGGGTGGCCCTTCATGCTGAGCCAATTATCTTTGCGATTAAAGTAACCCGTATCGCAAGTGACCACGAGATCTTTCTGTGTGAGCTTCACATCTTGAAAGGCTTGCGCAAAGCTGTTCTTCTTGTCGAAAATGAGGGAGCGCGAAGAAATCGTTACGGTATCAATCGTACCATTTTTCTGCTTTTCGTACTGATAAAGTCTCGGCGACATCGGAATTGTCACGATGTCTTCTTTGCGGTCGTACTTGAGGTACTGACCGGTCATGAGGTAGTTGCCTGCGGAATCGCCTGCGCTCACTTCGCCAGAGGCAATCGCAATTTCGCTTTTTCTTTGATAAGAGCCGTTCCTTGCGCGCACGAATCCGGACGGATGCGTGAAGAGGAACCCGCCGCCACATTCAACCGTTTCGGTATTGCGGTTCCAAGAAGCGCGCTGCGTCTTGAAAGCAACGCTGTCATGGACAAAGTGGACATTGCCGGTCAAGAGGAGAGTTCCGCGCTTGCGCGACACATCGAGGTTGTCAGCGTGGTACATGATGAGCGGCGAGGACTGCGCAAATGCGAGAGTAGCCGCAAGGAAGGTTGCAGCGATGAAGAGGAATGCGCGGAAATTCATTACGGCATCCCTGCCTTTGGCCTAAACGGGAGACCGCGTGGCGGAGCCTTCCTGGACGGTGACGAGGCGGGCTTTGCAGCCTGCGACGACGAGGACGGCGGATTGCTTAGACGTTCCGCCTCAGCCTGTCGTTTGTCTTCATCCTTCATACGTTTTGCCGCATCTTGGAAAATACCCGTCACGTTAGAAAGAATTTTCCAGTTGTCAAACTGCGCATCGCTTTCAAAACCGACACCTTGCAACACGTCGCCGTCTTCGGAGACAACGCGCACATAGCTTGCGGTTCTGACCAAATTATCCTTCTTGTTCCAGAGGAGCGAATCGGCACGAACCGAGGCGCCCTTCGGAGTCAGCGCATAAACGTGGCCGTAAGCGTAAACGTACGTGAACGTCATGTCGAGACTGCCGGAGTCCGCACGCAGAAACGCCACGCGCTCGCCAATGGAATCGTAAATGTCCACGAACACCGGACGCACCGTCACGATTTCCTTGTCGGCCCAGCGTTCCAGATAAGCGGTTTTCAGGCGCCAGTTGAGCACGCCCTTATCGTAGCTGTCGAGAAGAGTCGTATCGGTAAAGAGCATCTGCGGGCGCTCGACACGAATCCAAGGCTTGGGTTCTTCGATTTCTTCGCAACCAAGCAAAAATGCAGCTAGAATGGCACATGCGAAAACGCCCCACAAGCGAGATGCTTTGCGGGATACTTTGCAAGATGCGAGGGACGCATAACGGGATGCCGCCGAGCAAGATGCCGGCGCAAGCGCATTCTTTATGTTCTGCAAAAATTGTGCCACAAACACAAATTACAAATATAAAAGCACGTTATTTAAGGTTTTCTCGGAAATTTGAGGGAATTTGGGCGTATTTCTTGGGGAGAAAGGTACAAGGGTTGTACAATCCGACACACAAATGAAAAATAACTGACGCTAAAAAAAGGCGACCCCGGCACAGTGGCCGGGGTGACATTGTAAAGGCGAGAGCCTTTGTTACTTAGCCTTCGCGGCCGAGCATGAATGCCTTCTTGTTGCCTTCGTGGAACTTTTCGGCAAAGAGCTTGTTCAAAGCGACCATCCACTGATCGACGGTGAAGTCAAAGTACTTGGAGAGCTTGCCGAGCATGGCGACGTTCAAAGCCTTCACGTTTTCGAGCTTCGAAACATCGATGTCGGCCGGCGTGAGGAGCACGCCACCCTGCTTCATGTAGGCTTCGTTCACGACAACCTGCGTCTCGTCAAAGACGACGAGGTAGTCGGCTTCGCCGCACGGGATCATCGGGGACTGCACTTCTTCATCTTTTGCAAAACGCACGTCAGAAGCGATGGAACCGCCGCGCTGGCTCATGCCATGGACTTCAGCTTTCTTCACGTCGTAACCTTGTTCGAAAACGAGTTCGGCCATCACGTCACTAGCCTTGATAACGCCTGTGCCACCGAGGCCTGCAAATTTAACGTTCATTACGCTCATAATTATTCAACCTCTCTATTAAAAGTTATTGTTCTTCTTGGCAGCGGCTTCCGCTTCGGCAAGTGCCTTTTCGGCCTTTTCCTTGTTTGCCTTGTCCCAGGCAAGGATGCTCTTGAGGGCGAGAATGCAGGGGCTCTTAGCAACGATAAGCGTGAGTTCGTCCTTTTCGAGGGATTCCTTCACGAGACGCTTGAATTCTTCCGGTTCCTTGACCTGGTTCACTTCGTAGACGTTGTCGAAACCGGCGACCTTCGCGACTTCCTTGTAGTCAATCTTGTATGCCGGAGAGTGGTCGAGGTGACGGCCCGTACCCGGGTGTTCCTGCTGACCGGTCATAGCGGTAATGCTGTTGTCGAGAATGACGACGACGTGGCCAGTTTCCGGACGGTTATAACCCGCTTCCACAAGGCCGGTGATGCCACTGTGAACAAACGTAGAGTCGCCAATCACGGAGACAACGCGCTTTGCCTGTTCGCGCGGGAGCACGTTACGGAGACCGATACCCATACCGATTGCGGCACCCATGTCAATCATGTAGTCCATGGCGCTGATGGGCGGGAGAGCGGCCAGCGTGTAGCAGCCGATGTCACCGGAAACGATGCAGTCGAGTTCCTTGAGAACTGCGAAGGAACTGCGGTGCGGGCAGCCCGGGCAGAGCATAGGCGGCTTACCCTTGACCGGAACCGGATCCGGGTTCTTGTCGCCAGCGATAATGCGGCGGACGCGGTTCACGTCGAGTTCACCAAAGCGGAAAATCGGGTCAAACTTGCTTTCGCACTGGATGCCAGCGGCCTTGATGTTTTCAGCAAGCCACGGGTCGTTTTCTTCGATGACCATGAGGCGCTTGCCTTCGAACTTCTTCGCGAAATCCTTGATGAGCTGCATCGGCAGCGGGTAGGTCATACCGAGCTTGAGGATGCTTGCTTCCGGGGCGGCTTCGCGAACGTGGTGGTAGCTGATGCCGCTCACGATGATACCGAAATCAGCGCTACGCATTTCGACCTTGTTCGGGCCTTCAGCAACGTTCCATGCTTCCATTTCGTCCATCTTGGCGCGGAGGCGACGGCCAGCCGGCTTCGAGAATCCCGGCACCATCACATGCTGTGCGATGTTGCGTTCAAAGTTCGGCACCATTGCCGGGAGTTCTTCCTTCGGCACGACGATGGACTTGGAATGGTCCACGCGGGTGGTCATGCGGAGGATGACAGGAATCTTGAACTTTTCACTCGTCTGCATGGCGATGCGGAAGAAGTCGTAGGCTTCCTGGGAGTTGGACGGTTCGAACATCGGGCAAACGGATGCCTTGGCGTGGTTACGCGTATCCTGTTCGTTCTGGGAGCTGCCCTGACCCGGGTCATCGGCAACAATCCACACCATGCCGCCATCAACACCCGTGTAAGTTGCAGTATAAAGAACATCACTTGCCACATTCAAGCCAACCATCTTCATGGTGACAACACTGCGGGCGTGTCCAAAAGCGGCACCGAGAGCGACTTCGGCAGCGACCTTTTCGTTCGGAGCCCACTGGGCATAGCCACCCAGTTCAGAGTAATCTTCCAAGATTTCGGTGGAAGGAGTTCCCCGGATAACCTGCGGCAAGCTGCACATTGCAATGACGCATGGAAAGGGAAATGGCTTCGTTGCCCGAAATCAGCATCTTTTTCGCATTTGGATCAAAAGCTGGCATGATATTCCTTTTTTGTTTTAATCGTTTTTTAAACGAACTGCAATATAGAAAAAAGGATTGCGCGGGATCCTCGCCGATCCTTGCAACAACACGTTTGGACTACATTTTCGTATTTATCAGTCGTAATCCAACACATCGATGTACTATCTAGCAGCCATTAAACAAAAAATCTACAAATCAACACACTCAGCAAAATTGGTCTCGACCACTTCCTTTTTTGCTATATTACAACCAAATGAATAATGAAAGAAAAACATTCTACACCTTTGCTGTTTTTGCAGCACTATTCCTCAACGGATGCGCATCTATCTTTTTCTCGACTTTGAATCTACAACATGTCACTGTCGTGGCTGATGACGATGACGCATACGACTTTTATGTAAATGGAATCCTTAAATGCGAAAATACGAACGAGTGTGACTTTTACCGTTCCACGATTTCGCGATGCCAGTTGACCATTGAAGCAAAAATTGACGAAGTAGTCTTGGGCACGGAAAAATATGGCTACTGGAAAGAATATTCCTTCATCGAGCAGATGTTTCGAAACAAGGATGATGACGAAAAGGAGAAGAAGTGCCCCGAGGGCCTCTTCAGCGGGGCTCAAGCGGTTGTGAAAATCAATCAAGAAACAAAGAAACGCGAGAGTGCCGCCAGGGAAAGGGCATGGCTTAAAAATTCTGATACACAGTGGGAGGCATCCCCTCACCGTTCAAATTTTGCAAAATAGGGTCTAATAAAATACTATTATTCCTACAAACCTTTGGAGGTAATCATGAACGTTTTAAATTTTAGTGATAGCATCAAGTTTGTCGGTGTGGATGATCGCGAGATTGATCTTTTTGAAGGGCAGTATAAAGTTCCCGATGGAATTTCTTACAATTCTTTTGTGATTTTTGATGAAAAGATTGCTGTGACGGACTCGGTCGATGCACACAAAGTATCGGAATGGTTGCAGAATATCGAAAACGCATTGCAGGGCAAAACGCCCGACTACTTGATTGTCCACCATTTGGAACCCGACCACGCCGGAGGCTTTCTCGAATTTATCAAGAAGTACCCGGACGCAACCATCGCCGCATCTGCAAAGGCACTTGCGTTCATTCCGCAGTTCGTCAAGCTCCCCGAGGGCACAAAGACGCTCACGCTCAAGGATGGTGACACGCTTTCGCTCGGCAAACACACGCTAAAGTTTATCGCGGCCCCGATGGTCCATTGGCCTGAAGTCTTGCTCAGCTATGACGAATCCGAAAAGATTCTGTTCTCCGCCGATGCGTTCGGCACATTCGGACTTTCTGGCAAGCTCGGCGAAGACTGGGTGAGCGAAGCAAGACGTTACTATATCAACATCGTCGGGAAATACGGCATGCAGGTGCAGGGCGTGTTGAAGAAGCTCGCGGGCATCGAAGTCAAGACGATTTGTCCGTTGCACGGTCCGGTTATTACAGACAATTTAAACTTCTACATTGACAAGTACAACACCTGGAGCAGCTATGCGCCTGAAACACAAGGCGTATTTGTCGCTTACGCAGGCGTTTACGGCCACACGGCAGAAGCCGCGAAAAAGCTCGCCGAATCGCTCCGTAAAAAAGGCGTTGACGTGACGATTATGGACTTGGCACGCACGTACTCTTCGGAGACGGTCGCACAGGCATTCCGCTATAGCCATCTCGCCGTATGCGCGACAACGCTTGATGCCGGGCTCTTCCCCGCTGCCGAAAAGTTCCTCACGCACATCAAGGCGAAAAACTACAGCAACCGCAAAGTGGGCATTGTCGAAAACGGCACGTGGGCTCCGATGGCAGCCAAGAAAATGCACGAGATTCTTGACACGCTCAAGAACGTGACATTCTGCGAAACAACGGTCACACTCAAGTCCGCCCTCGACGAGACTTCTGCCGCAAAACTCGAAGAACTCGCTATAGAATTCGCGAAGGATTTGGGGAAATAGAACTTAGTTGGCAAAACTTAGAGCTTAGAAAAAAGTCGGCCTCCGCCGACTTTTTCGTTTAGAGTTAGCCATTTTTTGCAAATTCAAGCATTAGTTTGACTTTTATCAACAAAATATTACGCCAACATTTGTTTTAAAAGTGAAATTTTATATTTTTCTCCAAAAGGAGATTTTATTTTATGTGGATATCTAAAAAGTTATTCGCACTTGCAGTTGGAACTTGTTCACTTTTCGCAGCATGCGGCCAAGATTCCAATCCCAGCAATTTTTCATCGGGGAGCGACACACCCAACACCCCAAAGTTTGAAGCATTCAGCTGCCAGGAAGTTTCTGACCCCAGCGTTTCGGCAGAACTGGAAAAAGCAAAGGCGAATATCGCAGACATCCTAAAAGATATCGGCAAAGGCAATTTCAAGAGCGCACAGGTCGTTAGCGCACAGACTAAAAGTTCATTCAAGAGTGTCCTTGACAAATACCCGGGCAACTGCGAAGCCCAGCTCGGCTACGCCTTGAGCATCATCACCGACCTCGTCAACAATAAGGATATCAAGTCGTTCATCGACACCGTCCAGAACAAAATTGACCTGGACGATATGGGTGTAAGGGATTTCAACCAGCTTCTCATTACAAGTGACGGAAAGTTGCTCACCAGCTTTGCCCAGGAAGCCATGGCTCAGGCAATCCCGTCCATGGACTCGGCAATCATCTACATGAAGAACATTGTCGGCGATGACAAGTTTACTTGCAACTACACTTACAAAGACAAGACTTACGAGCTGGACCGCGGTGAATTCGCACCGGCACTCGCCGCCATGTTCGTGACCAAGGCAATCCTCACATTCGGCGCAAGCATCAACATTGATTTTTCAACCGACAACAAGTACGACTGGGTCAACGACAACCGATTCACCGCCCACGAAATCACCGAATCCGGAGCACGTACAATCATTTCGCTGATGAGCAAGGAAAGTGCCTTCTCCAGAGTCTACAGCAACTGGACCTCCCGCTATACCGACATCCCGAACTTACTTGATACCGCCATCGCATTTGTAGAAGTCGGCCTGCAATACGGCATTGACGAAGCCAAGACGGGACGCACCACACAGAAAAACGACCCCTACATTGTTGGCGACGATGAAATGTCCGACGTAAGCGTTCGCGATTTCAAGAAGGCCATTGACTCATTGGAACACTACCGCGAATCTTTGCACACCGGTGTTACCATCACACTCCCGCACGGCACCAAGCTCGTCGTGAACCTCGCCAAGTTCTTCCAGATTACAGATGGATATCAGCAATACCTCCCCTACCACAAATTCAACGACGCCTCGATCTGGAACATCCCGGTTGAAGGTTTTGAATGGTCCACAGATTTCGGATATCACGGAGTTACTTACGCCGAAAACGATCTTATTGATGCGGTAAGATACCAAGTCGAAAAAGCAATCAAGTTCGATTATTTCCACGCCCACGCAAACCAGGACTATCGCAATCCAGAAAAACATTACTTCTGCCTCAACTACGAAATTGGCGATGAACGATTTGACAAATGCTACGACTTGCTGTTCAACAACTGCGAAGTATCCTTCTCTCCGATTTCCAGCAACTACTACAATGACGATATCGTAACATTCGTCCCAAGTCCTGTCAAGCTGAACTCTTCCGTGTGCAAGGTTGAAAACGGCATCCACCTCTTTGCTAACGCTTACCTCGACGACGTTCCGAATGCATTCTACTTCACCGACGCTTCGGGCAACAAGACGATTTCGTACCAGAAGCTCGCTAACGGAAAACTGACCGCCGACGGCAAGGAATACAAGGACTACACGTTTGACGATATGCAGAACTACATCTTCTTCCCGGATGTTACATTCGGTGGAGCATTCCCAGGCATGACAGCAGACGCATTCTGGAAACTCCTCAAGACGGAATTCCGCGATAACGAAGATTAAGATTAGTGGCTAACACTAGAAGAACTATACTTGCACTTGGGCTTGTCGCGATTCAGGCCCTAGCGGCAAGAAACGTCGGGCTCGCCGATTGCGGCGGGCTTTTTTTGCTACACCAAAAAGACAAGCATTTTGCGGCAAAAGGGTGCAGCATCAGGGACACGTTCAGCATCAAAAACTTTGATGTTTATGGTTCCATACAACATATAGAAATCCACTCCCGGTACACCGAAAACAACTGGCACCTCAAAACTGCAAGCAAACAGACCATCGCAAATGCGGGATTTGAAAGCCATTTTAAAAACTATTCCCTGGGCCTAGATGTAAGCACCCTGCCGATGGTCATGCCCAAAGCATCGTTCCATCGTGACGATTCCCTGTTCACCGCAAAAGCCCGCTTTGCATTCGGCTCCGTAGATTTAGGCACAATCAGTTGGGTTCCCATAAAACAGACAGAGTTGATAAGCACCATTCCTGTGGATTGGGAATCGCACTTTGTCTATAGTGAACTTTCGGCGGGTTCCAAAATAAAGAACCATTACATTAATTTATCCCTAAACCACATTCGGACACTCCCACGCAATCCGGACAAGGAATACTACCTGAGAGATTCCGCAAGCGTCCTCGTTTTAAACGGCGAATACGGATACGCCTTCAGCAATTCACGCCTTGATGCGGGCTACACCTACATAGGCGCCGACATGACGGTTTACGGGATTTACCACGAAGAAACAAGCCGCAAGCGTTTCATGTACCTTCCGATAGAAGCAAGCGTCCACATGAGCTACGCCAGATGGCAATGGGAAAATTTGTGGACACATTTGGAGCTCATGCATATTTCAGGGAAAGTATTTTCGAACCAGGAACGATTTTACGAAACTCTCGCCCTTAACCGGGCTCTCCCCGGCTCTGTCCTCAAGGGACTCTCGTTCTCGTTTTTGCAGAGGACATTCCGTGCCAACGCAGAACTGGACGCATCCGCAATCGTAAGCGGAGCCTCTTACTACTGGAAAAAAGGCAAGCGCTACATCTTTAAGCCAAGCGTTGAACTGGACTTTTTCGGGGCTAGCGGAGAAGTGAACATACAGAAGGAAATTGAAACGGTCATCCTGACAACCCACCAGATTACAAACGAAAAAACGTTACGTAAGGTAAGTGGCATCGGAAGCATTCTCTCCCTCGGCATTGAGCTGCAAAAAGAAGGACCGGTCAGCGTTTCACTCCAGTACGGAATTTCACAAATCATTCCATTTTACGTGGACTACAAAGACTACCTCGCCGATTCCGATGGCGACAGCAACTCCAAACCTTCAGGGGGCATCATAGGCTCTATCGTGAACCCGAACGAACAAGTCGCAAAGGACAAGAGCGGTTCACTGGAACGCAGCGCTTCGGCATTGCTGTTCCGTAATGGTTTTGCAACGCACCTGGGAATTGCGGTAAAGTTCTAATACAAAAAATACCCGCTCAACGGCGGGCATCACTAGATAATAACGGGGTACCGCTTCGCCAGTTATTTCTTGCTGGCTAGTTCCTCTTCGAGTTTCTTGTTGCGGCTGTCCTGCATTTCGCAGATATTCTTGAGGTTGTTGATTTCTGCGTTCTGCTTGGCCACCTGGTCCTTGAGATCTTCGCACTTGGCAGCGTAGGTCTGTTCGGATTCAATGCGGCTGTTCAGTTCCTTGCGGAGGCTATCCACGGAATTGCGGAGCTTTTCGACGGCATCGTCGGCATCCTTGATGACCGGATTGTCGCAGACTCCGTCTTCATCGCAAGAGCAGCACTTAAAAAATTTCTTCGTCACGGCAACAGTCGCTGCGGCACCGAGAATGGCACCGACTAAAAAGCTATTCGTCTTCATGGTCAAACTCCTTGTAATTAAATCCTCCTAATAATATCCATTAAAAAAACGGGAAAGTCAAGATTTTTTTAGAAAAAAGGAGATTCCCGCTCGTCCCCGTCAAGCGAGGACAGGTAGGCGGGAATAACAGACGAGAAAAAAGCGGGAATGACTAGCGAGCAAGCCGGGATGCCAAAAACAAAAACTTGCAAAATCAGTACAAAAATCTTATATTAATTTAAAATACTTCAAGGTGTATATGGTCGATCCTCTTTATTCCGTGCTAGCTTTTACCTGTGCGTTCGTCTTGCTGATTTTCAAGAATCAGTTTAGAATCGTATTGGACAAAAGCGAAAAAACGGACAAGGACTTCTTGTACCTTGCCAACTGGGTGATTGTATTTTGCCTCCAGGACGGTATCTGGGGGATTTTCGGCTGCGGAGCTATCAAGAACAACTTCCTGCTTTTCCTGTCATCCTCGTTTTTCCATGCGGCAGCCGCTGTCATGGCCTTTATCTGGCTCAACTACATATTGAATTTCATCAACATCGAGCGCGAAAAGGCTATTCCCGCCAAGATGTTGTCCCTAGCGCTAGTCATATTCCAGCTAGTCCTTCTTTTGATGAATTTCAGGTCAAGTTTTCTTTTCGGCATCAGCGACGAGGGCACCTACATCGTCATGAACGGGAGAAACCTGCTATATTACAGCCAATATTTCACATTCTTCGTCATTGCAATTTTTCTGGTTTACAAAACAGCGAGCGCAAAAAAGACAAGCGCCCGCAAACACTATGCCGCAGGGTTCCTGTTTATTTCGGCACCGGTCCTGTGCGGTTTTCTGCAAAGGGAATTTCCATTTTCTCCGTGTGATTCCATCGGATCCATGCTCGGCTGCTGTACCATCTATGCATTTTTCATCTCGAAAATTAGCCGCAACAGGGACTTGTCACAAAAGGCGGTCATCATCGCAGGGCTTTCTTCGGACTACGACGTGGTCGTGTACGTCAATATTCCCAAGAACCAAGCCAAGTTCTACCAGATCAGCGAAAAGTTTACTCCGCTCCTGTGGGAAGGTCGCAATTCCACCAACCCCAAGGATTTTGACAACTTTATGAAGCGCATTTACGTTCCAAACGAATTTAGCGAATTTATCGAAAAATCAACCATTGACAAGTGCATTGAGCTTTTACAGACGGCCCCCTATTACACCATTCCGTTCCTCGCCAGCGTCAACGGACAGATTGAGCATTACCGCCTGAAAATCGCAAGCGACAAAAGCAACGCCCAGGGGTTCATTATCGGCATTATCAATGTCGAAGAGGAACATCGTCTAGAAGAAACCGCACAACGCTTGAGAAAGGATCTCCAGCATACAAAGCTCATTGCGAACAAAGACCCGCTCACAGGAGTCGGGAGCGCCGCCGCGTTCAAGGCGAAATGCGAACTGATTGACAACGAAATCAAGGCCAAGGACAAAATAAAATTCGCGCTTGTAGAATGCGACGTCAACGACCTGAAGGTTATCAACGATACGTTCGGGCACGACATGGGCGATGAATATCTCAAGAACTGCAGCAAGGTTTTCTGCAATGTTTTCAGCCACAGCCCGGTTTTCCGCATCGGCGGTGATGAATTTGTCATCATCCTTTTCGGCGAACAGTACGAAAAACGCGCAGAACTTTTCGAAAAGCTGAAATCATCAGTGAATCGCAAGCCTGACGCCCCAAAGGAGAGCATTTCGTTTGCGGCAGGCATGGCGGATTACAGCAGCAAAATTGACGAATGCGTGAAGGACGTGCTCAAGAGAGCCGACACGTTCATGTATATAGACAAGGGTAAACTGAAAAGCTAGTTGGCAGAACTTAGAGCTTAGAACTTAGTACTAGTCAGTATTTTGTGCAGGGAACTCTCCGCCAACGCGGAGAGAAGACACAAAAAACCCCGGGTCTTTCGACTCGGGGCTTTTCAGCGGGAAGAGCGAGATTCGAACTCGCGATAGGATTTAGTCCTATACGTCCTTAGCAGGGACGCGCCTTCGGCCAACTCGGCCATCTTCCCATCTTGGGGACACTAATTTTAACAAAATTTCGGCAAAATTTCAAGGGGTAACAGCCAAATTCATTATTTTTCCACAAAAATGGGCCTATTTTTTACATATTACGGGCCTCCGGGCAGGCCACCCCTCCAAAAGTTTTATATCTTGTAAGTCGTTAATACTCAATAATTTACGTAAATATGAATAAGTTTGTTAAAATCATCGTCGCATTCTTCCTTGTAGCCTTGATTTGCTACATCCCCTTTTATATAGTCGTGTTCAAGATCCTTCCCGAACGCGACCCGGACAACCAATTCAACCGCGCCAATATCTTGCAGGTTCTCTCTGGCGAAACCCGAGTCTTTTACGAAGACGGCGAAAACCTGCTCGGAGCATTCTTTGACGCGAACCACCGAGTGTACGTGCCTTATGGCGATATCCCGGTCAACCTGATCAACGCCCTTATCGCCGCCGAAGACTCCCGTTACTGGACCCACAACGGTTACGACCTCAAGGGTTTCATGCGCGCCATGGTCAATAACATCAAATCAGGGCGTGTCAGCCAGGGCGGATCCTCACTCACGCAGCAGGCCGTCAAGAACATTTTTGGTCGTGAAGAACGTAGCATCAAGGAAAAGCTCAAGGAATTCCTGAACGCACTCCGCATGGAAAAGCACTTTTCCAAGGAAGACATCCTGGAATTTTACCTGAACCAGTTCCACGTCTCGGGTACGGGTAAAGGCGTGGCTATCGCAGCCCAGTACTTCTTCAACAAGGAACTCAAGGACCTGACGCTCGCCGAATGCGCTTTCATCGCAGGCTCGGTCAAGGGACCGTTCAACTACGACCCGTTTATCCAGCGCACCGAAGAACGCAGGCAAAAGGCAATCAAACGCGGCGAGACGCGACTCCGCTACGTACTCGGACGCATGGTCGAAGAGGGCTACATCGAGCAGGCCGACATGGATGCAGCCACCGCAAAGCCCTTGGAATTCAACCACGGCAATTTCCGTTTCACGATGAGCACGACGCTCGAACGCTTGGAAGAACGCCTTGACAGCGATTTTTTCCACGAACTTTTCCAAAAGGAAGGCATCGAAGACTGGCGCAAGGCTCAACTCGAAATCACAACGACTTTGAACGCCAAATCGCAGGATGCCGCCAAACGCGCATTGCAGACAAACATCAGTAACTTGCAATTACAGCTCGGCGGTTTTGTACTCCCGAAGGCTCAATTTGCAAACCGCGCCCGCAACGCTCGCAAGGGCGATTACCTCTACGGCGCCGTGGATAGTGTTTTCTACGATACGACCGGCAGACTGCAATCGCTCAAGTTGAACTTCGGGCAGCTCAAGGGCATTGTCACGGAGCAATCCGTAAACGACTTTGCCAAGCTCGCCGGTGGCGATGTGAACAAGATTCTTGCAACTCAGC
This sequence comes from Fibrobacter succinogenes subsp. succinogenes S85, assembly GCF_000146505.1. Taxonomy (GTDB): domain Bacteria; phylum Fibrobacterota; class Fibrobacteria; order Fibrobacterales; family Fibrobacteraceae; genus Fibrobacter; species Fibrobacter succinogenes. The sequence continues at coordinate 1,990,626 of NC_017448.1, forward strand.
TCAAGCCGGGAGCCATCCTCCTCGTGAGCATCATCGACGAAACCCCGATTGACGGTTACGCACAGTGCAAAATTGAAACGGAACCGGTGCTGCAAGGCGCACTCGTCGCCATCCAGAACGGCAAGGTGCTCGCGAGCCAAGGCGGTTTCCACAACACGGGATTTGACCGTAGCTTCAAGGCACTCCGCCAACTCGGTTCTAGCTGGAAGCCGATTCTTTACGCTCTCGCCCTCAAGTACCACTGGAACTACCTCGACAATCTTGAAAACGAATTCAACGCTTTCCAGTACGGGAATCAATTCTACTTCCCGCGCCCGGACCACAAGAACAAGGGTGACGTTGTCAGCATTGCATGGGCCGCTACGCGTTCCGAAAACATCGCTAGTATTTGGCTTTTGGAACACCTTCTGGACAAGCTCTCGGACAAGGAATTCGAAGACGTTGCCCGAGAAAACGGCTTTGCCCGCAATCCGGACGAAGAACGCATCAAGTTCGTGGAACGTTTGCGCGACAAGTTCGGCCTCATGATGAAGGAAGACGTCAAGCGCGAAATCGAATTCACGAAGGCACGCGATGCGCTCGTGGAACGTTATATGAACGACGGCAAGGTATTGCAGGCCCGCGCCGTGCAGAACTTGCGCTACGGCACGTTTACGGACATTGGTTTGAAACAAGCGAAGCGCGATCCGAAAATCACGAAGTACGTGAACCACAACTTCAAGCGTTACTCTGAAATCTGGCGCGCCCGCGAAATCCAGGAACTCGACCCGGATGAATCGACAAAGCTGTTGCCGCTCGATTCCGTACAGCTGATTGAAAACTTTACGCTTGCCGACTTTAAGCGTTTGAATGCCATGATTGAACCGGTCGATAGCGATGCAGATTACTTTGACATGGCTCATCTGCGTTACTGGCCGGATTACCGCCGTGCGCTTGCGATGGCCGACTACGCCCGCTTTGCCAACGAAATCGGCATCCACCAGAAATTGCAGAAAGTGTTCAGTATGCCGCTCGGCGTGAACGATATTACGCTTGCCGAAATCACGACCGCCTACCAGACGCTCCTCACAGGTAAGATTTTCAAGTGCAAGGACGCGAACTGGACCGAAGCCTGCTTTATCAAGGAAATCAGAAACCGCGATGGCCGTACGATTTTCAGGAACAAGATGGAATCGATGACGGTGCTCGACGATACCGTGACAACGCAGATGGGCGTGATGTTGCGCTCCGTGTTCACGAACGGTACGGCACACAGCCAGCTCACCGCGCTTAGCGTCAAGAATCCTGAAGGTGCATCGAAGCTCCGCTATCCGGTAATGGGTAAGACGGGTACAACAAACGATTACCGCAACGTGGCGTTCCTTGGAGCGCTCCCGACGTACGTCAAAGAAAAGAACGGCATTGCATTGGATTCCGTGATTGCCATTGGTAGCTATGTGGGCTTTGACGACAACAAGCCTTTGAAATCAGGACGCACGCGTATTGCAGGCGCCTCGGGTGGTTTGCCGCAGTGGGCTTCTTTTGCAAAGGAAGAAATAGACATTCTCGGCATCCCGAAGCAAATCGACTTCCTAGACATTTCGATGATCGCCACGGGCGAAGTGCCGTTGATGCTGACAAACGAACGTGGAGAACTCACGGTGGACCCGATGACCGGTGAAGCTTTGGTAAACGGCGAAAAAGGCCGCCCGCTCCCGTGGCTCGATGTGCCAGGATTCACGCCACCGCAAGTGCAAAAGATTGCCGCCGAAACAATTGCAAAATCTGGAATTGTCGTGAGCTTGCCGATGCCGCAAGCAAGCACGCCACCGCAAACCGGAAACGCAACAGATTCCGCGATGGTTAAAGCACAAGAAGCCGCACCCAGTGTCGCACAGCCCGCTACTGCGCAAGCTGGGACAGCGCCAATCACAAGTGCGCCGAAGCCGCAGCAAGTCATCCCTGCTGATGCAAGGCCAGTTTCAGAAGTCATGAAGGCAGATTCCATCAAGAAGGCAACGGAAGCCGCAAAGCAGATTCCGCTTAATCCGCAGCAGACGTTCACGCCAGTTCAGCCGCCAAAACCGCAGGCCGCCATGCCCAAGGATGATGACTGGGATTTGCCCGAAAACTTCAGCAGCAAAAATGCATTCGTACCCATCGAAGCCGATGCTGAGTAATTGCTATTTTTGTTCACGATTAAAAAACGGAGTGTTTCATGTCTAAATCAACGGTTTTCGTTCAGGCAGCCACATTCGCCGCAGCGTTCTCGCTCACCGCATGTATCGGGACTAATCAATGCCCTTCTCCAGACGTAAAGCCTACTGAAACTCCGTTCACTAAAGTCATCGGGCAAGATACAGTCCAGTCTGCAGAAACGCAGACCGGCAAGTATTCCGAGATGCAGGTCGTCACCGGCGATAGCGCTTCGCAGATTCTTGACCAGTTCAAACTCTCAACGCCCGACCAGATTTTGACTCCGGAACAGACGCCGACCATTCTCGTACAGACTCGAGTCGATACGGTCTTGATGATGTTGCCGCCGTGCGACAAGACGCACTTTTCGCATTGTACGCTCGAAACGACGATGGACCCGTACAAGGCATTCCCAGCACTCGCCAATTACGTCTTTAGCTACGCCGACACACTCAGCCGCGCCGGTCAAACGGACTCCGCCTCCGTCATCTTGAACAGTTTCTCGACAATGGCTCCAATGTGGGAAAAATGGCAAGCGCATTCGGACACGCTCCGCGATGCTTTCGGCAAGCGCCGCGAAGAAAAGGCAAAAGAATTTGAGTCAATGGCACTCCAGATTCAGAACATGAACCGCGTGCAAGCCTCATACAGCATGGTCGCCGAAACCGCAGACAGTTTGATTGCGCAGCTCGCTCCGGGTGACTCGCTCGCAAACTGGGCTAAAGACCAAAAGAAAATCGCTTATTCGAACACGCTCAAGAAGGCCTCTAAAGAATTTGACGCCATCAAAGTTCTCGCTGACGAAAAGGCACAATTCGCCGAAGCCCGTAAGCAGACCGAAACATTCCGCATCCGCTACCGCGATTTCGAAGACACACTCCATGTGCAAGCATTCTTGAATCACGTTGACGAGCTTGAAAAGGCAACCGATTCCGAGACCGCCAAAATGTGGGAAAAACAGGACCCTGCCGCAGCACTCGCCAAGGTTGACACGCTTATTGCAAACGAAAAGTTTGACAAGGCCAAGGATTTGCTGAACAAACTCAAGACGAGCAAGCTCCGCAAGGAAGCAAATGAAAAGTACATCGTCCTTGCCGATGCCTACTGCAACAAACAGCGCAAAACAACATCGCAGATTTTTGCCAAGTCCTTGAAGCAAACGGACGAAGAAAAGAAAAAGAAATTGCTGAACGACGCCATCGCACCACTCAACAAGTGTCTTGCGGAATTCCCAGAAACAACGCAACGCGAGAAAGTCGAAAGCAACAGAAAGTTTATTGAAAAGGAACTCGCCAAGTGACAGACTGGTGGAATTACGCCCAGTACCCGGCGTTCTTTATTTTGGGTGCAGTCGTAAGCCTCATCAACAGCATCGCAGGTGGCGGTTCTACGCTTAGCCTCCCCATCATGATTTTCCTCGGGCTCCCCGCGACTGTTGCAAACGGCACGAACCGCATCGGGCTCATCATCGGGAATTTCAGCAGTGCCTACAACCTTGCGCGTCACGGTTACCTGAACAAGAAGATATTCTTCCAGCTACTGCTGCCGACATTCTTCGGCGCACTCCTTGGCGCATGCTTCCTTGTCCGCATCGGAGACAAGCTCTTCCAGGCGATTCTCGCGGTTGTCATTTGCCTTGTGGTGGTCATGAGCAACTTGCGCAAGGACATTCTCGGAAAGCCTCCCGAGAACCCGCCCGAAAAACTCACCGTCAAAGGCGCCCTCGGATTTTTCGCCATCGCTGTCTATGGATGCATTGTGCAGGTGGGCGTTGGGTTCGTGCAAATATTTGGACTCACGCGGTACACCGGACTAGACCCAATTCACGTGAACGCCATCAAGAATGCGCTCACGAACGTGTTTCTCATTGTAAGCACGGTCGCGCTGGGCCTCGCCGGAAAAATCGATTGGCCCGTTGCGATTATCATGGCGGCAGGCGCATGGTTCGGCGGCTACCTCGGCAGTTTCACGCAGCGCAAAAAAGGCAACAAGTTCATCCAGCGGTTCATCAGCGTATGTAGCATCGGCATGGCGATTGCACTCGTGGTGGACTTGGTGATGAAATAGCCCTAGCTCACCGGATTTCTGTGACTTTCGAAGAGTTGCCGTAGATTCACGGCATCTCTTTTTTCTTGCTCCGTTTTGAGGTCTTCCATAATCTGTGCGAAATAAGCGGCGCGCCCTGCATCTTTTGCAAGGAAGGCGTCTTCGTAACTGTCTTGCGCCACAGCAACGACTTCTGGATTGAAGGTTGGCATAAACCCATATTTTTTGCAAGTTTCAATCATGTCGTCATCGTTTATGCTGCTGTAGTCAAAATTCGTGCGTTTAAGGAGCATGACCATATCGCCAACGATTTCGATGAGCACATTTTCAGAAGACGAAAAACGCGACCGTAAAAAACTGCAATACACAGCCACATCGTACATCTTTTTGTATATAAAATAATCCTTCAAAAAGCGGAAGCAATGGATCATATCGCTAGAGCGATACGTGTACTTCATGGCAGAAACGATTTCCTTGAGCAAGTTCTCCCAACGGCCTTCGGCACTGCAAAGCATCGCATACAAGATTCTGCATTTTGCAGAGGTCGGGTTCCACTGGACGGCTTCGGTCACGCCTTTCAACGCCGTAGAGTAGTCGCCCAAATCCAATGCAGCAAGCGCATACTGGCGATAGATCCAGTCCATCGGGCAGACGAGGCTGACATTCTTTATCTGTTGCGACGGGTTCTGGTAAAAATGTTGATAAAGCACCCATTCCATTTCGTCCGAGATAGCGACGTAGCTAACATCATCACTAGACACAAATGGATGTTCTTTAAGAACCTGCATTAGCGGTTCAAGAATCTTCAGCGACTTTTCATAGTCCTTATTCTTGTACGCATCCAGGGACAAACTCAAAATTTCCATCACGCCTTTTCGGCCGCCAATATCTTCGAGCTTCTTGCTCATGATGGCGGACTTGATTTGGAAGAGGTCTTCCTGATTTTTGGCGTCTTCGATGGATATCATAGTCTACTTTCAAAAAAGTTCTTTAATAAAATACACTATTTTGAAAGCAATAGGCAATCCCCCAAAGAAAGACTACACACGCTTTTTACGGCGTTTCTTTTTTGGCTTGAGGCGTTCGCCAAGACCTGCACGCAGTGCGCCTTCTAATGCAGGATCACCCGCAGCAAGGAGTTCCTTTTGCGGGCGCTTGAGCTTTTTAATGCGAGCCTCTAGGCGGAGCGCTTCTTCGCGAGTTTCAAGTTCGAATGTTTGTAAAATGCATTCCGGCGGAAACGCTTTGGTAAATCTCGCGCCACGCCCACTGCAATGCTCTTCATAGCGGGCGTCGACATCCACGGCGTAGCCCGTGTAAATGCGGTCACCCTTGCAACGGAGCATGTAGACGAAGTGAGCCTTGGTCATTACCGTATATGGAGATGCCGGCTCGGAGGCCGGCATGACATTCCTAAGTTCTAAACTCCACCAACTATTCTTTCTTAGACACAATGCTCATGTAGATGGTACCGAGGATGGCTGCGCTAAAGCTTCCAAGGAGGATACCAAGCTTTGCAGAATCCTTGTTTGCACCGTCTTCAAACGCAAGACCAGCGACAAAGAGAGCCATCGTAAAACCGATACCGGCAAGCATGCCACCACCCCAAAGGACCTTCCAGGAGTAGCTCGGCTTCTTGGAAACACCAATTTTCACAGACAAGAGGCTGAAGAGGAAAATACCAATCGGCTTACCGAAAATGAGGGCAAGAGCCACGGCGCCAAGCACAGGCACGTCAAGACCACCGAGCTTGATTTCAACACCGGCATTTGAAAGAGCAAAGAGCGGCATAATACCAAAGTTCACCCACGGCACAAGCGGCTTGTACAAGCGTTCCTGCATCGAGACGCTTTCACGGGCGCCACGCTGGAGGAGGCTGAACACGCGATACTTTTCTTCGCCAGAGACCTTAGCATCGCCAGAGAGCACGTTACCCACGCTGTTGGCAAAGCTTGCAACCTTGCCCTTTGCGACCACGGCCTTAGCCGGCACGGAAAGACCGAGGAGCACGCCAGCAATTGTCGGATGCACACCGGACTTCACGAAGAACGCCCAAATAGCGATGCCAATCACGCCATGCAAGAGCAAATTGCGCACGCCCACGCGGAACAGCACGTTAATCAAAATGAGGAGCACAAAAGCCGTCCCAAGAGCAACAAAGTTGATGCCGTCGCCGCTCGGGTAGCCAATCGCAATCACGAGGATTGCACCGATATCGTCCGCAATAGCAAGGGTCAAAATCATCACGCGGAGCGCATGCGGAACCTTCTTGCCGAGAATCGCCATGCAGCCCACCACAAACGCGATATCCGTCGCCGTCGGGATTCCCCAGCCGTGAGATGTCCCCGCCGGGCAAAGCGTCAAGTAAATCAGCGCCGGGAAAAGCATACCGCCAGCAGCCGCAATAATCGGGAGACTCGCCGCCTTCGGATCGCGGAGTTCGCCATAAGTCATTTCGCCCTTGACCTCAAGCCCGATATTGAAGAAGAATATCGTCATCAACGCATCATTGATGAACCAATGCAAGTCACCAGCGCCCACCCAGCTGCCAATCGTCACCACGAACGGCAAATGCCAAAAGTGCTCGTACGATGACGGACTCAAGTTCGCCCAGATGAGAGCCGCAAGCGTCATAATGATAAGCACTATGCCGCCCGTCGTCTCCACCTTCATCAGGCGCTCGATCGGGGTGATGATCTTACGTACCGGGGTTTCCGGAAACATATCTTCAATTTTATCGCTGCTTGTTACTCGTGCTGACATATGCTTTTCAATATAGATAAGTTTTTACATTTTTTTGGAGCCATACCGCCGTTGTAACAGATAAATAGGAATAAAACTACAAGTCCGTTACAAGAACATCGTCAGGACATCCTTCAGTTTTTCAATACTGACCGGTTTTGCGATATGCTCGTTCATGCCCACCTCAAAAGAAGCCCTACAGTCTTCGTCAAAAGCGTTCGCCGTCATGGCAATAATCGGAATTTCCGCAACGTCCTTGTTCTTTAGGGCTCGAATGCGCTTTGTAGCCTCATAGCCATCCATTACCGGCATGCGGACGTCCATCAAAACCACGTCAAACGGTCTCGTTTCCGCCTTAGAAAGCATTTTCACGGCGATATCACCATCTTCTACCGCAGTCACGATAAAGCCGTTATCCTGGAGGATTTCCATCGCAATTTCACGGTTGAGGATATTGTCTTCGACCAGCAAAATCTTCTTTCCGGCAAATCCGGAGTTGACAACAGCATTGCTTTCATCATTTTTCTTTGACTGCACAAGCTTAAATTCAAACGTCATCGTCACTTCGGTACCGACATGCAGGCGGCTTGCAATTTCAATCTGGCCGCCCATCATTTCGACAGAATTCTTCGTGATGGCAAGTCCAAGGCCCATGCCGCGGACATCTCTCGACACCGTAGATTCCCTTGCAAACGGTTCGTAAACCGTCTTCAGGAACTCTTCACTCATGCCGATACCGTTATCCTTGATGCGGAACTCGTAGGCAGCATAGCTTGACTTCGTAAGCGGAGTTTCCTTGACGCTCATCGAAATGGAACCGCCTTCCTTTGTAAACTTGATGGCATTTGAAAGCACCTTGAGAAGTGCCTGGCGCAAGCGTTCCCTATCGCAGACAACTTCATCATCATTGATATCGACACAATCCAGTTCAAACTTGAGGTCCTTCGCCTGCAAGTCATTGCGGATATCGCGTTCCACCTCATGAACCAATTCAAACAAGTGCATTGGAGCTTCCTTGAGGTCAAACTTGCCCGATTCAATGCGGCTCATGTCAAGAATGTCGTTGATAATCGAAAGCAGGCGATCGGAGCTCTGGTCAATTTTCACCAAGCAATCCTTCACGCGTTCCGCATCACCCAAATGCGTCGAGGCAATTGACGTAAGGCCAATGACTGCGTTAAGCGGCGTACGGATTTCATGGCTTATGCTGTTGAGGAATTCCTTTTTCGCGCTGTTTGCCGCCTGAGCCGCCGAGAGAGCCTGTTTCAAGGCCTCGGCCTGGGTTTCCAGTTGTTCCTTCTGTTCCAGCTGCAAACGCGTGGATTCGTCAACGCTGATAAAGCCCGCCACAATCTGTTTTTGCGCATCGGCAGCCTTACCCGCAATCACAAACTTGAGCTGCCAATATTCCACGGCGCTCCCAATAACCATCCTGTAGTTGACGTAATAAGCATTCTTTTTAGAAAGCTTTTCGTTAACGACTTCACGCGATGTCATTTCAAGGAACATCTTGCGGTCATCAGGGTGAACAAGCGTATTCGCAATCAACTTCAGGCGGTCTTCAAAATTCCCGACCTTTTTCCAGTTCGGATTATCGGCCCAGTTGTTCTTCTTCACATAATAAAGATGGTCTTCGCGCGTGGACGGGTTGATGAAGCTCACGAGCGTAAAGTCTTCCGAAAGGCCCTTGATCACTGAAAGTCTTTCACGTTCTGCTTCGATGGCCACCTTCTCGTCATTCACGTCCTCGACGCCAATAAGCACGTAACCGCCGCCCTTGCCATCGGCAAGGCCAATCAGCGTATGGCGCAGCCAGACCCAGTTGCCGTTGATAAACCAGCGCATGTCCACAACTTTACGGGATTCATTCGAACCCATCATTTCAAGGAACGCTTCCTTGTTAAACACGCTATGGCAAAGTTCCAAATCGTCCTTGTGGATTTTCGTGAGCTCGTCATTGTTCATGATGTCATAGAGCGAAACGTTGCAGTCAAAACGGCTCAGGATTTCCTTGTACAAGTCGTTCATCGCGCTCGGGTAAACCACATACGACCCCGATTCCGGATTCACGTAATAGATATGGATAAAGTTCTTGGACAGAAGGCCCAAAAGTTTCATCTGCATATAACGGACCTTGCCCACGTCATCCTGTTGCATGCGATCAGATTCGCCCGCAAAGCTACGGACGGCCACACGGCAAAGCAACACGAAATAAGCGCCACAGAACAATAGGACAGCAATTCCAAAGCACAGCAAAATGAAACGGACTTTATGGACAGCCGCCATCGCCACCTTTTCTGGGGACGAAATCACGACACTCCAGTGGTTTACTGCCATCGGCTTATAGAAGAAACAGTTTACCTCTTCCCAATAATTTTCAACGCAGGCCCTGCCGGTCTTTCCCGCCAATATGCTATCAACAATCGCCGAGAACAGACCATTTTCGTTGTCCATCTCATTCAAGTAGTCACGAATGCCCTTGAGCGAATCGTGCTTCGAATCCGTAATAAACCTGCCGTCATCGCGGTTGACGACATACAGAAACATGTTACGGTTGAAACGCTTGTCATTACGCAGATACTGGTGGATGGCCTCCAGGCCAAAGCTCCAGAACACAACAGCGACAGTACGCCCATGACTCTTGACAGGCACAAAATGGAACAGGAGCTTTTCTTCCTGCTTATCGCTTTCCAACTTGACCTTCACATGCGATTCAAGAGATGATTCCTCCTCATAGGAAAGTCCCATCGGAGATGATGCAGTCACAACGCCATCTGGCATTATAACGGTATCGCCAGGCAAGAGGAGGCTGATTTTCTGGTCCCGCAAAAACGGCTGCATATCGTTCAGCTTCGTCTGCAAGCTGTCTGTCGAATAGTCATCACGATCCTTGAGAGCATCCGCCACAAACTGGAGCGTTCCGCCATAGTGCAGGTTGTTCATGACAAATTCGCTTGACGCCACCTCGGCATTTTCCTGAAGCCTGCTAAAACAGCCATTTTCAACAATTTTCAACACCTTCTGGCTGATAAACAAAAAAGCCGCAACCGTCAATACAACGAGAATCACCGCAAAAACAAGGTGATCCCGATGAATCACCTTTTCGCTATGGATACCATCAATATTCTTTATCATTCAGTCATCACTTTTTAAGGAATCTTGACAAAATATACTTCATTTTATCAAAGTTTATCGGCTTTGAAATATGCTCATCCATGCCTGCGTCAAGAGCCGCCTTGCGGTCTTCCTCAAAAGCATTCGCCGTCATGGCGATAATCGGGATGCGAGACTGATACCCCGCCGGAAGCACACGGATAGCACGCGTTGCCGCATAGCCATCCATGACAGGCATCTGCACATCCATCAATACAATATCGTACTGTCCCGGCACGGACTGCCGAACAAGTTCAACAGCCTCCTCACCGTTTTCAGCCGTAAAGACCTCAAAGCCGTTATCTTCAAGGAGATCGCACGCAATCTGACGATTCATCTCGTTGTCTTCGACAAGCAACACTTTCTTGCCCGTAAAATCGAAGTTTTCCGATTCCATCCGGGCGCGAATCCTTGCACTACCATGCAGCTTGAAATCCAAATCGATGACGACTTCCGTACCCTTGTTCTCTTCGCTGAAGATCTCAATACGACCGCCCATCATTTCCACAATATTTTTAGTAATGGACATGCCAAGGCCAGTCCCCTGGATTCCGCTCACCGTCGAAGAATTGGCTCGCGTAAACGGCTCGTAAATCGTCTTCAGGAAGTCCGGATTCATGCCCATGCCATTGTCGCGGATGCGGAATTCATACATTGACGAATCCGGCTTCATTGATTCCTTTTCGGAAATATGCATATGGATGGAGCCACCCGCCTGCGTGTACTTGATAGCATTCGAGAGGACGTTTAAGAGCACCTGATTGAGGCGCAACTTGTCGCAGACGATTCCCGACTCGCTGATATCCATTTCCACATCGAACACGAGATTTTTCGCATTGACATCCGCCTGCACAATATCCTTGAGCGCATTGACAATTTCAACCAGGTCTTCGTTCTTTTCGGACAGTACCATCTTGCCCGATTCAATACGGCTCATGTCAAGGACATCGTTAATGAGCGAGAGCAAGTGATTCGAGCTCTGTCCAAGCTTGTGCAGGTAATCCAGCACCTGATCCTTTTCATCAATATGCGCCATCGCAAGATCCGTAAAACCCACAATAGCATTCATCGGCGTACGGATATCGTGACTCATGTTCGAAAGGAACGTCGTCTTTGCACGGTCCGAAGACTGCGCCATTGAAAGCGCCTTCTGGAGCATCACCTGTTGCTTTTCAAGCAAGTCGTTCTGCTCGGCAATCTTCGCATCCAGTTCTAGCTTTTCAACCTGGTCGTCGCTCAGGAGCATAAACGAGAGCACAAACGATACGACTTCGCCGTCTTCATTTCGCTCAATAGTCGTGAACTTCGCGCGCAGCCATTCCCCGCTCGCAATCTTGAATTCCAGGTCACGCTGGTTGGCTTCCTTCAAGAAGTTCTGCACAAAGAACAGATTCGAAAGCTTATGCCATTCCGCCTTGAATTCATCCAGAACCAAGCCGCAAATTTGTTTGACTTCGGAAGAATAGGAACTGTAAAGCGGACGCTTTTCAACCCACGGAACATTTGACGCCTTAATCGTACGGAACGAATTGTCCTCGACGTTCACAAAGTAGATGGACACATAGTCATCGTACAAGATGTCGTTCACAAAGTCCTTGAGAATGAGGTCGTCCTTTTCGGCAAAGCCAAGCGCCACCGCCCTCGGGCTATCAAATTCACCGCCCACCTTCACAAACTTCATTTCGCAATAGTGCGGTCTGCCCTCGACATCGCCACGGTACGTGGTGATAAACGCCTTTTGCTGAGCAAGCTCCCTCTTGATATTGTCCAGAGCCCCGGCCCTGCGCATCATCTCGCGGTCGCGTTCCCACACGACTCCACCGACATATTCATCAAACGCCTCGGAATACGAGACCCCCGAACGGAAACGGCTACCGAACAGCGATTCCGACTTCTTGTTCATCGAATACGGAGTAATGGTATCCTTTTCAAGATCAATGTAGTAGACCGCCGAATATTCCGACGCCAGGATATCAATGATTTCCAAATCCTGTTCAATCTTTTTCTGGTGCATGCGCGCCATACGGATTTGCTCATCCTTGTCGGCAAAGCCTATGACAAAAGCCTTCTGCTTCTTGTTAGCGGCAACCACCTTGCATTCGCAAAATTTGTCCGTACAGCTGACAAACTCAAAACTTGTAATGCCGTTCTTTTGGAGGAGCTGCTTCAAGCTCTTCACCGCAAGATTCTTAGAGACAGACACCTTGCTTTCCGCAGCGACAACCTTGTTGACAATAACGCCAATCGCATCGTTATACGACATGCCGTTAATGGAATTGCCAATTAACTTCTGGATGTTCGCATTCAGCTTGTGGACCGTCACGCAGTCCGTTTCCAGGTCGCAATAGAAAATACACGAGTAGTCCGACGCCAAAAGTGACGTCACGGCGGCATCTTCGTCCATGCGCTTTCTGCGGTTGATTTCGTTTTCGGCAAAACCCGCCACAAGTTTCAAGACGGCAAAGTTCTTTTGCGATTCCTTGGGATTGTCCAAAACGAGGAAGCTGTAACGCTGTTCATTTGAAACAATCGTCGAAACGCTTATGCTCTTGATATCTAGAACCGGCAGCGACTGATACAGCCTTTCCCAAACGCCATATTCATCGTTCTGAGATTCAAGATAAACGGCATCCATGTCGCCCACGGATTCAATCCACGGATTGATTATCTCCAATGGAATATGCTGGAGCCCCGCCTTGTTGGGCCTCACACCTTTACGGCACCATTCATAAGTGCTACTGAGGTATTCCCTTCCCTTGTCGCATTCCAGGATGTACGCCCTATCGGCATCGTAATACGAAGCAAGCGTTGCAAGCAGTTCTTCGATAGCGTCCTTGGAACGATTTTCCTTATAGAGAACATCGATGCAATCGCGAATCGCGGCATCCTGTTTCTGCTGTTCCGAGACGTTATAAGCGACCAACATCGCCTGGTATTCGTTCAGGATTTCGTTCTTGGAAACGTAGCAGACAAAGCGGCTGTAATGCCAACCGATGTGCGGCGAATAAAAACGGCAAGTGTATTCAGGGATGGAATCACCTTTCTTGACCTGGTCAATGAGCGACTTCGCCGAGAGGTGCTGTACAAAAGCCTTCCGATATTCCTTATCCACGAGCTGGTCGGCAATCTTCTCGATAATGGCATCGTAATGCGGAAAGTCTTCGCCAAACGAATCGCTCACGTCAACGGACTTACCTTCAATAATCTGGATAAAGGGGCGAGAGACTTTGCCCTCCGACAAGTTCACCTTGAAATAGCTATACGCCTTATCGAGAATCGCCTTCCCATAAAGTTTTTCGTTGAGCGCGCTCTGCAAGCGTTCCCGCTTTGTATCAAGATCCATCGTCTTGATTTCGTTGCGGAGCTCCTCTTCAGTAGTCTTCTGGATGAGCGCAAGCTCCGTGATATCCTTGTGCCAGCCTTCGAGCCTCACCCCTTTCTTATAATCGTAATTGCGGGTACCACCACAGCGGACAAAACGGACACGTCCATCAGGAGCATGCCAAGGGTACTGGATTTCGGGAGCCTCGCCTGCACTCATCTTGTCAACATACGCCTTGACCTCGGCAAAATGTTCCGGGTCAATATTATCAAACCAGGCGTGGAAAATATCTTCGGCAGAAACACCCTCTTCAAGCCCAAGCAACTTGAGCATAGTCGAATTCGCGGTCATGCGCGGAGCACAGCCGTCGTCAATTTCGACAGCCCAAAGCCCTATGCCTACCCCGTCCAAGATATTTGTTGTCAACGGTATCGAGTGTTCATCAGCCATAAATTGCTTCCCATATCCTATCTTATAAAAATAATACGTTTTATTATTAAAATTTCAAATCAGTGAAAATATTTATGTCAAGCTAAACAACACTTTCTCCGGACATTTAAACCACTTTTCCAGAAAAAAGTCCAAAAAAAACAAAAAAAATCCGGACGTCTTGCGGCATCCGGACTTTTTTTCCATATACAGACTCTATTAGAAGAATGCAGGCGGCCAACGCGGGTTCTTCGAGGACATATCAATCTTGTAGAAGTCCTTCTCGAAGCGGCCATCGTCCATGCCGTACATCTGCATCACGTGGCGAGCAATCCACTTGCCGAGCTTCAAGACAGTGAGCTTCTTCCTCAGGCGGCCCTGGCAGTCACGGTTCATGATATCCGGGAGCGTAGAGGTCGTGAGGATTTCATCGATAGCCGGGCTGTTGAGCTTTTCGCGGGCTTCGGCACTGGTGTGGAAGTGCGTAACACCGAAGCAGACGCGGTTCGGGTTGCCCTTCTTGATGTGTTCGCAGCACTGCACAATCGTCGTACCGGTACGGACCATGTCGTCGAACACGATCACGTCCTTGCCTTCGATTTCTTCGATGCTGATGTCGGAGAGTTCCGGGTTGAAGGTCATGGAAATTTCACGTTCGCCAGTACGGACCTTGTCCATAACGACGCGCTTGCATTCCGGGAGCTGGAGAGCGTCGAACACGGCGTTCATGAACGGGCGTGCGCCCTTGTCCGGGGAGACAATCACGAGATTGTTGCCGTCCTTACCGGTCTGGACAAAGTTGCTGTTCTTGATGTAGTGGGCGTAAACGTCCGTCGGGATCAAGTTGTGGAAGTTGCCTTCGAAAATTTCGTTGAAGAGGTTCTGCACCTTGATGCTGTGGTTGTGGCAGGTGACAACGGCATCGACACCAGCAGTCTTCAAAAGCTGGGCGTAAAGGAGGCTCGTGAATGCCTGGCCGTCGAACTTCTTGAGGTCAATGTCCGGGCGATCCTTTTCGAGTTCACCGATGCGGTGCGGGCCGCGGTCCTGGGCGCTGTAGAAGAGGTCCGGTTCAACCAAGACGACCTGTTCTGCACCGTTGTCCTTGGCGGCGCGAGCGAGGATGCAGTTACGCATGGCGTAGTCGTTACGGCTACGTTCATGGTTAGAAACAGAGCAAATCAAGACAATCTTGCCTTCCAGGCGTTTGCCGATATGTTCCAAGTCGTCCATATCCAGCATGTAGCGGGGGCAGAATTCGGAGTTGGCGAAAGTCTTCAGGGAGACCACGTCGGAGATATCTTCACGGAGACCGATGTACTGAGCCATGTCGATGGCAAACGGATCATCGGTAAAGTTGCCGGTCACGATAAAACGATCTGACATTTTCCTAGCCTTGATTTAAGGGTTGTTTTTGTGTTATTGCCAAATATAGTTAGAATCTATCCACGTTTCAAGTTTAAGGGCAAGAAAATCACCAAATGCAAAAAGCCCCGGCTTAACGCCGAGGCTCTTTTTAGATACTTTGTTCTAAAACGACAGTCGCAGTCGCGACGTTCGCCTTACTTGGACTTCTTGCAGCCCTTCTTGCAAGCAGCCTTGGCCGGGGCCTTAGCAGCCTTGCAGTTCTTGCGCGGATCGCCAGCGTAGACAGCAGCCTTGCCGAGTTCTTCTTCGATGCGGAGGAGGCGGTTGTACTTGCAGACGCGGTCCGTACGAGAGAGGGAACCAGTCTTGATCTGGCCAGCGGCAGTACCGACGGCGAGGTCAGCAATGAAGGTGTCTTCGGTTTCGCCAGAACGGTGAGAAACGATCGGAGCATAGCCTTCAACCTGAGCGCGCTTGATAGCAGCGAGGGTTTCAGAAACAGAACCGACCTGGTTCACCTTGATGAGGATAGCGTTAGCGATGCCAGCCTTGATGCCTTCGTCGAAGATGGTCGGGTTCGTAACGAACAGGTCGTCACCCACGAGGTTGATCTTGCCACCGAGCTTGTCGGTAAGAACCTTCCAACCTGCCCAGTCAGCTTCATCGAGACCGTCTTCAATGGAGAAGATGGAGTACTTGTCGATGAGCTTTTCATAGAGCTTGACCATGTCAGCAGACTTGACAGTCTTCTTGGTGCTCTTCTTGAACGTGTAGGTAACAGCCTTGGAGCCTTCCTTTTCAGTTTCCTTGTCGCAGAATTCGGAAGAAGCAACGTCAAGAGCGATCTTGATGTCCTTGCCGAAAACGTAACCAGCGTTTTCAGTAGCGGTCTTCAAAGCAGCGAGAGCCTTTTCGAGGGTCATCACGTCCTTGATTTCGTAACCGAACTTGTTCTTAGCCGGCTTGATAGCAACGCCCGGAGCAAAGCCACCTTCGTCACCAACCGTCGTATCGAAACCACCCTTCTTGAGGACAGCCTTAAGAGCGTGGAAGATTTCGGTCACCATCTGGAGACCCTTGGAGAAAGTCTTAGCGCCAACCGGAGCGATCATGAATTCCTGGAAGTCGATCGGAGCGGAAGAGTGAGCACCACCGTTGATCACGTTGCACATCGGGCACGGGAGGGTGAGCTTTTCAGTGCCATGGAGCTTAGCAATGTACTGGTAAAGCGGAAGGCCAGCATCCTTAGCAGCAGCAACGCAAACAGCCATGGAAACGCCGAGGATAGCGTTTGCACCGAGCGTGTTCTTGAGCATGCGGTTGCCGTCGAGTTCGATCATAGCGTCATCAACTTCAGTCTGCTTGGACGGATCCATGCCAACGATCTTCTTAGCGATCTTGGTGTTGACGTTCTTCACGGCAGTGAGAGTGCCCTTGCCGAGATAGGTCTTCTTGTCGCCGTCGCGGAGTTCGCAAGCTTCGCGTTCACCGGTGGAAGCACCACTCGGAACAGCTGCGTGACCAACGATACCGTTGTCAAGAGTGACATCGACTTCGAGAGACGGATTGCCACGGGAATCCAAAATCTGACGAGCCCAAACTTTAGCGATTTTAGCCATTTTATTAACCTTCTGTTAAAGTGAAAATTTTTTGTGCTTTAAATATAAAAAAGTAGGAAGTTTGCAGTAGACAGTAAGAAGAAAAAATGTGAAGATTTCGTTGTTAGCGATTAGTCATTGGTCATTAGTTGTTAGTCATTAGTTAATGTTTCTTCGTCATCCTGACGACCAAAGGAAGGATCCAGTGATTTTTACTTATGACCGCCGAAAATTCCTAACTGTACGAACGCTCCAAAAAGAAAGCGTTGGTTCGTAATTTCAACATGGCCTCCTAAATCAAGGTAAGCACTTTTTGACAATACAAACCTTACTCCCATTGCTTGCGACCAGCCAAATTCCCAACCATACGACGAACTTAAACCACTAAATAAGTAATCCACAAAATGATGCGTTTCAAACAATCCTATTCTAGCATTTTCCGTTAATGACAAATACGTATTACCATTTACAACAGATGCCAATACAACCCAAAAAGATTCAAACGTCTCCGTACGTCCCATTAAAGATATTAAGAGCATGAACAAACAATCATCTGAAATAAAGCCTCGTTGAAAATCTATATCAAGATATCCAAAAGCAAAACCAAAACTAATCCATTTATTTTTAAACAGCTCATGAGGATTTTCTCTTCCTCCAAACAATCTAAGTTGCAATATAGTCGGTCCCGCATAAGCAGCCTCAATTGTAAACCCCGATGGATAATAAGGATTAATTACATCTACAGAATCTAAATTTTGAGATATCCCCGCATCAACACTTTCAACTTTATTCGTATTGACAATGGTGTTTGTATCAACATCATTCGCTAAGGATATTTTCGAAAGCGAATCAGTCACCAACGAGTCCTGCAAATCCAGCGCAGGTTCCAGCGCAAAAACTGGCGCCGTGAGCATCAAAACAATTATTACAAGTAAACTACGCATGCTTTAAAAATCCGCTTGAATCTACACATCCACGCTTAAGCATTACCAATTCCCATTTTCCGTTTTTCTTGGATAAATAGTAACACCTTCCTAAATCACCCTCTTCCCCTACACTCAATATTACCATATCATGAGTTTTGTTGAACAAGGCACTTCGCATGATCGGAAACGAATCGAAATGAAAACCGTTTCCCCAAAGAAGCGGCACGACAGAAATCATCGGATACCAGAAAGGGTATTTTCCTAAAAAGAAAGTATATGAATATATCTCTTGGCGAGACACACGAACCTTCGTTTTCATAAAATTCTTCAACAAAGTATGATATTCCTTGTTTAGAACAAGAATCTGTTGGCCCATCGGTGTTTTGCTTAAGCAAGCTGATTTCGTTTCTTTCCATGCGTCTAGCTTTATACGATGCCGATCAATTTTATCCAATTCATTCATATCAGAAGCAGAAGTATCAACATAAAACACCTGCATAGTTTGGACAAAATAATTAACAGTATGTACACTACTAGAATCTTCTTTCATGCCGGATATAGCCTCTTCAAGCGGAACACTCCAAATCTCAGCGTTCTCGGCGCTATCCCGTTGATTTTGAACAGCCCGCATTGAATCCGGATTTTCTCTACGCCTTTCTAAATCATCAAGAATATCATCAATACCAAACAGCTTAACTTTCTGCATCTTTTCATATAAAAACGCCTGAAGAGAATCCCGTTTTTCCCTATTAAGAATATAATGATACTTACGCTTAGCATCAAACTCCATTACAACTTTATAAATTTCGCGTAATTCAGCCGCCAAAGAATCATCCGGCGCAACCGTCCCACAAAGAGAATCCGAAGTCAATTTCCATCTCGCAAAAAAGTGGTCCCTGTAATCGTCCATGGAATCGCGCAGCAGAGTATCATTCGCCGCCTTATACTGCTCGTAAAATTTATACGCACGCGTAAGGACCGTATCCAAAGGCAGTCCTTTTAACGCCTCAAAGCGTTTTGCTTTTCGTACTTCATCTTCATTGGACTGCGAACACCCGACAAGGAACAACGCTATCAATAAAAACGGCAGCCAACACAATTTCAAAAATTTCATCATTTAACGCCTAGTACGTCTTATGGCTCTTCACAATATCCAACAAAATTTTTTCGATATCCGTCTCGCGATTTTTTTGGTTGACTTCAACCGTGAAATAGTTTTTGTTCTTTGTCATGAGCACCGCGTACGCAACGCTGTACGAGCCGTTTGAAGTCACCATCCAAGCAAACGCATCGTCATCCTGCCTTTCGAATTTCGTCTCGCTATACTGAATCGGCTTATCAGAATTTTCAGCTTTAGTCATCGTCTTGTAATGATCGAAAAGCCCCACGAGAATCAACGAATCCGACTGACCAAAATCCACACCGCTTTCGGTTTCAAGACTTTCGAACAAGCTCTTAGTCTGACCATCAATCGCCACCTTCACATACGAATCAGCCGCACCTTCTGCAAGCTCTATCCGCGTATTTACACCTTCCTTCTTTTGAATTTTAAGAGGCACCCATTCAGCAGACGGGAGTTCAAAAGTGAGCGGTTCAGGATACGGGACATCCAATTTAAACACCGGGCTCCCCGTCCAAAAAGACGTTGTCTTATGAAGAATGATATCGTTATGGTTCTTGGCACAACCGCCAAGGAACAGCAACGAAGCTGAAAATAGAAGTACGATGGATTTCTTTATGGTTTTCATGATTAAAAATTCCTTTATAAAAAAATACTTTATTTCTCTACAACATGTCCCGATAGCTCACGGAAATCGCCTTTTTTATACAAGGTAATACCCGGCGAAACCAAGTGAAACACAGACTGTTCAGCAAGCGTTTCCACGTTGAACTCGAAAGAATCCAGGCGGTTGCGGTAGCTGTCCGTAGAGTTATCAAACGAAACCATGTAAGGCGGGCGTGGAATCTTGCCCTGGTTCGCAAGCGAAACAAGCTCAACTCCGACCCTGTCGTTAGAAACAACCCACGCATCCACAGGCGGGATTTTTTTCACGAGCGACATTAAAATTTGTCTATAACGGGCATGTGCACGCGGTTCCTGCATAAAGTCATAAGGGCTCGCATGCGATGCATCAGTCGCCTCGAACACTTCAAGTCCCACATTCTTGAGACCTTTCAAGCGGTCCCTCGACCACATGCTCATGTGATACGGAGAAACAAAGGCTATCCGCGTCAAGCCTTTTTTCTTCAGAAAACGCCCGACAATGCGTCCCGGGAACTCACCAAAGGCGAGGTTGAAAAACGCAAATCGCTTTTCTTTTTTCAACGCACGCGGAATGTCGTACAGCGGATGTTCCCACCACACTGCCACAGGGAAGCGCGTCGTCGCAAGCTTTGTAAATAACTTATTGATATTGAACACAAGCATCGTCGAGACAATCGCGCCAAAACATTCACGGCAATCTTCAAGCCTGATGCGGTTGCCGTTTGCATCCAAAAATGCGCCCTCTTCTTCGTAATAGCCAAGCGCCTTGACATTTAAGTTATTGCGATGCGCCTCCACATAGACTTTCTGCATAAACGAAAGTTCACGTTCGCCAAGGCAATTAAAATCCCCGTTAGGGTCACAACGCATGATCAGGAGAATTTCCGTCGTTTCAGAAGTCACCCGTGCACTAGCAAAATAATATCGCCCTTGCCCCTTGCGTTCTAGAGTCCCTTTCGCACGGAGCTGCTCCAGCGTACGCCGCATTGTCCCCAAAGTAGTCGCATAAGACAGACACATGTCCTTGATTGATGGAAGCGGATTATCGACCGAAATTTTTCCCGATTTCCAAGCATCCAACAATAAACGCTCTACGCGTTCTGTTTCGTACTCGCGTGCAGAGGCCTCGATTTTAGGCTTCGTTCCCCAAAAAAATCCATTGCCATGTTCCGCATAAATTTTCCCTTGAGAGGCAAGCTTCTTGTATGCACGGAAAACGGTGAACGTCGACGCCCCCGAAGATGCAGCCACCTCGCGCACGGACGGGAGCCGGTCTCCATCCTTGAAATTAGACGATCCAATCCACTTGCAAAAATCTTCGACTGTCATGGTGAACCTCAATATAACACTAGATACACTATAACACGAACATACAAAAATTTCAACTACAGGGAACGCCTAGTAACCTAATTTAAGTAAGGAAACAAAATACAATCTTTGAATATCGAGGCTACTATGTTCAAATCACTACTCTTCACATTAGGGATCTTGCCTATGACTGCTTTAGCATTCCAAATCGGCGCCTGGGTCGGTGGCCCCGGCCAATACCCGCAGCCCACTCAAGAAAACGTGCAGGCATTCCAAGATTTGCAGGGCTCGCATATCGACCTCATCAGTTACTTTGCGCTCTTCGACATCAACGATTGGAACGCAACCGAAGAGTACGCAAACGTCGCGAAAGACAACGGCTCCACGCTTGTGGTGACCTGGATGGCAAACGGCTACAACGCGCAAGATTTGGTGGACGGCAAGGCCGACGAATATATCCGCGACTACGCCAAGGGTGTTAAAGGCTATGGCGAAGAAATCTGGCTCAGGCCGCTCCACGAAGCGAACGGCGACTGGTACGACTGGGGTGTAGGCAAGGCAGGCGCCGGCAACACCGATGCAAACGTCGCCGAAGCATTCCGTCATATCGTAAAAATTTTCAAAGAAGAAGGCGTTACGAACGTCAAATGGGTCTGGACAACGAACGCTTCGAACTCAGGAAAGGGTTCCACGCTTACGGGCAACTACCCTGGCGACGAATACGTCGACTACATCTCCATCGACGGCTACAACTGGGGCAAATGCCAGAGTTGGTCTAGCTGGCAGACGTTCTCGCAGGTTTTCAAGAAAGCATACGACGCACTCGCTAAAATCAACAAGCCGCTTTTCATCGCAGAAATTTCGAGTTCCGAACTTGGCGGCAGCAAGGCTGAATGGATTACCGACATGTTTGAGCACTTCGCGACCGACTTCTCCCGCGTTTTCGCGGTGATGTGGTTCAGCCAGAGCAAGGAAGATAACGAAGGCGACTGGGCGCTCAACACTTCACAGGCTGCAGTTGATGCATGGAAAGCAGGCATCGCGAAGATGAAGGCCATGGACAGCAGCACCTCCATCAAACCAGCCGGGAGGGCCGCCCGCAGCTCCTTTCGCCTGCAAGACGGCAAGCTCTACATGCAGAGCGACAAAGCATTAAAGGCAAGCGTCGTGCAGTTTGACTATCAGGGACGTGTCCTGTGGCAGAGCCCGGTGCAGCACTTTACCGCGGGAGTGCACGCTATCGACGCCCCCAAGACAAGCACGCGAAGCATTTACAAGTTATCCGTGAAGCGTTAAACAAAACTTATTCATAAAACTCCTTGGACAACCCCCATTCTAGCTCCTTCAAAACGCTAGAGTGGGGATTTTTTATTCCTACTAAGCTTCTCCAAACGGAATACCCATAATCGCCGCTTCATGGAATCAATCAGAGCCGAGTTTTTGACCGATTGAAACGGCTCTTAGAATTTGTATGCACGCAAAAGGGAACATCACCAATAATTCTGATTTTCCGCGAAGAAAACGTGAAGAATGTCAAGTGGGTATGGACCACGAATGTCACGAACCACGGCGAAGGCGCCACGCTCACGGGCAACTATCCCGGCGACGATTTTGTGGACTACATCTCCATTGACGGTTACAACTGGGGCAAGAGTCAAAGCTGGTCCAGCTGGAAGTCCTTTGCACAAGTCTTCGACGATGCCTACAAGGCTCTCGCAAATATAAACAAGCCGCTCTTCATTGCCGAAATCTCCAGTTCCGAAAAAGGTGGAAGCAAGGCCGAATGGATCGCCGACATGTTTGAGCATTTCCGCACCGACTACTCACGCGTATTTGCCGTGATGTGGTTCAGCCAAAGCAAGGACTACGAAGGCGACTGGGCGCTCAACACCTCAAAGGCAGCCGTTGACGCCTGGAAAGCAGGCATTGCGAAGATGAAGAAGTGCAAATAGCGCTCAATCAAGTTTTCTCCTTGAAACCTCCTCATTTCAAATTCGTCTCTAGCAATAGAGCGAAAACGGAATGAGGAGTTTTTTCATTTAAGCCAAAACAGCTATAAAAGCAGAAAAGGTCTCGCTGTAAAGCGAGACCCTTCTCTAGGATAATTCTGTGCTTGCGCGCAAGAATTAGAAACGGAAGTGAGCGAAAGCCTTGTTGGCTTCGGCCATCTTGTGCGTATCGTTCTTCTTGCGGACTGCGTTGCCTTCGCTGTTCTTAGCGGCAACGAGTTCTGCAGCAAGGCGTTCTGCCATGTTGGCTTCGTTGCGGTTACGAGCTGCATCGAGGAGCCAGCGGAGAGCGAGAGCCTTGGCGCGATCCGGAGCAACTTCCATCGGGACCTGGTAGTTTGCACCACCAACGCGACGGGACTTGACTTCGACACGCGGCTTGATGTTTTCAAGGCAGAGTTCGAACTTTTCGAGCGGGGTTTCCTTGCCTTCGACCTTCTTGTCGAGCATGTCGAGAGCGGTGTAGACGATCTGTTCAGCGATGGTCTTCTTACCCTGCTTGAGCACGACACCGACGAGTTCGGTGACGAGCGTGGAGTGGAAACGCGGATCCGGGAGGATGGAGCGATGGAGAGCCTTTCTTCTTCTAGACATAGATTACTTCCTTACTTCTTGGCCGGAGCGGCACCTTTTTTCTTAACACCGTACTTGGAGCGGCCGTTCTGACGGCCGTTGACTGCCTGGGTATCGAGCGTACCACGGATGATGTGGTAACGAACACCCGGAACGTCCTTCACACGACCACCGCGGATGAGCACGATGGAGTGTTCCTGGAGGTTGTGGCCTTCACCCGGGATGTAAGCGGTAACTTCCATCTTGTTGGAAAGGCGCACACGGGCAATCTTACGAAGAGCGGAGTTCGGCTTCTTCGGGGTGCTGGTGTAAACACGGGTGCAAACGCCGCGCTTCTGGGGGCAGGACTTCAAAGCTACGGAAGCGGTCCTGTTGCTGATCTGTTCACGTCCGTTGCGGACGAGCTGTTGAATAGTTGGCACTGTTTAATCTCCTAGATTTTGGAGTGCAAATATAGTTTTATTTCCAAATATTTCAAGTACTTAGCTGTTAATTATCTGAATCTTCCTCGTCAGAAGCACCGATTTCGTTATCCTGCATCTGGATTCCGGTACCGGTTTCATAATTTTCAGCCGGAGCACTCTGCACACGACGTTCTTCCATTTCATCGGCATCGGCATCAATCACTTGGACGTTCCTCAAGTGACGGGCGCCAGTACCGCACGGAATAAGTCGACCCATAATCACGTTTTCCTTAAGACCCATGAGCGGATCCACGCAGCCTTCGATGGAGGCGCGAGTAAGGATTTTTTGGGTTTCCTGGAAGGAAGCTGCAGAGATGAAGCTGTCCGTTGCCAAGGAAGCCTTAGTGATACCAAGGAGCATCGGTTGATACTTAGCTTCGTCCTTACCGAGAGCGCGCAGACGTTCGTTTTCGGTACGGAGACGGATCTTGGAAATTTCTTCGCCTGGCAAGAATTCGGATTCACCCGGATCTGTAATGCGGACCTTGCGCATCATCTGACGAACGATACATTCGATGTGCTTATCTGCAATAGCCACACCTTGCAAGCGGTAAACCGCCTGAATTTCGTTCACCAAGTGGCGCTGCACATCCTCGGGTCCGAGAACGTCGAGGATATCGTGCGGGTCCACACTGCCTTCGCTGATCTTCTGACCAGCACGGACACGGTCACCGTCATTGACCGCCAGATGGATACCACGCGGAACCAGCACTTTCACTTCGTTGCCATCCATCTGCTGAATAATAACTTCTTGGTTGTTGCGCACTTCGTTACCGTACTTGACGAGACCGTCAACCGGTGCGATGAATGCCTTGTTCTTCGGAACGCGAGCTTCGAAGAGTTCAGCGACGCGCGGAAGACCACCGGTAATATCGCGGGTCTTACCAGCTGCACGCGGAAGCTTTGCGATAACCTGACCGGAAGTAACGCGGTCACCCTGATGCACGGCGAGGATAGCGCCGTCAGGCAACATAAAGTGGCCAACCTTTTCGCCACGGTCGTCGTTGATGACGATGACCGGACGCAATTGGTTCTTACCGTGCTGCTTGTCGCTAATGACGATCCACGTTTCGACGTCGGTCATTTCATCGCGTTCAATACGGTAAGTTCTGTTTTCAATAAGATTGCTAAATGCGATCGTACCGGAAACGTTCGTGATAATCGGGCTGTTATACGGATCCCATTCGAACATGCTTTCGCCCTTCTTGACGGTAGCATTGTTTTCGACGTGCAAGATTGCACCATACGGAATCTGGTAACGACCCTTGTTAATGCCGGTCGTATCGAAAATAACGAGTTCGCCCATACGGGAGACGACAACCTTCTGGCCTTCATGGTCGACAGTTTCGACCTGTTCGAGTTCGATGTGGCCATCGACTGTAGCCTTCTTGTCGCTTTCAACCGTCAAACGGGAAGAAGCACCACCGATATGGAACGTACGGAGGGTAAGCTGCGTACCCGGTTCACCGATGGACTGTGCAGCAAGCACGCCAACAGCTTCGCCGAGGTCAACCGGACGACCGGAAGCAAGCATACGGCCGTAGCACTTGGCGCAGACACCAGTCTTGGAGTCGCAAGTGAGCACGGAGCGCATCTTGATGTGTTCAAGACCCGTAGCGGAAATCTTCGGGAGGTCACGTTCAGTGACGAGTTCGCCAGCCTTGACGATCACTTCGCCCGTCACCGGGTGCTTGATGTCATCGACCGGAGCGCGACCGAGGAGACGTTCTTCAAGAGGAATGACAGTATCGTCACCGTCCTTGAATGCGGAAACTTCGATACCGTTCGTCGTACCGCAGTCCGGTTCGGTAATCACGAGGTCCTGGCCCACGTCCACGAGACGACGGGTAAGGTAACCAGCGTCAGCCGTCTTAAGAGCGGTATCAGCAAGACCCTTACGAGCACCGTGAGACGAAATGAAGTATTCCATCACGTTCAAGCCTTCACGGAAGCAGGACTTAATCGGGTTTTCAATAACTTCCTGACCACCGAGCTGCTTGATCGGCTTCTGCATCAAACCACGCATACCGGACAGCTGCTTAATCTGTTCACGGCTACCACGAGCGCCGGAGTCAGCCATCATGTAGACCGGGTTGAAACCGTCACGGTCGTGAGAGAGCAAGTCCCACTGCTTGGCAGCGACATCGGACGTCGTCTTGGACCACACGTCAATCGTCTGGTTATAACGTTCACCGTCAGTAATGACACCGTCTTCATAAAGGGCGCGAATCTTGGAAACCTGTTCGGCAGCCTTGTCGAGCATTTCCTGCTTTTCCTTCGGGATCACCATTTCAGCGATTGCCACAGAGGAACCAGCGCGCGTTGCCCACTTATAACCGTTAGCCTTGAGGTCGTCGAGGTAGTCAACGGTCACGCGGTTACCGGTACGACGATAGAGGTCGTCAATGGACTTTGCAATCACCTTCTTGCCGAAGGTTTCATTGGCGTAGCCAAGAGCGTTCGGGACAAATTCGTTGAAGATGATACGGCCGACAGTCGTCTTGATGACGTTGTCTTCCTTAAGGGTAAGGAACTTAATCTTTTCGCCAGCTTTGACCTGGACTTCAAGATTGCCATTGTCATCAGCCATTTCGCGGATGCAGGTGCAATCCTTTTCGAGAGCGCCCATATAGATCTTGCGACCTGCCGGGAGCTTCAAGTAAACATTGGCGTTCAAATCCACGACGTCGTTTTCGTAAGCGCGAACGGCTTCGGCCGGGTCGTAGAAGTGCATGCCTTCACCCTTGCGGTTCGGACGCGGCTTGGTGAGGTAGTAGAGCCCTAGCACGATGTCCTGGCCCGGCACAGCGATCGGCTGACCTGAAGCCGGGTGAAGAATGTTGTTCGAAGAAAGCATCAACACGCGGCATTCGAGCTGAGTTTCGAAGCTAAGCGGAAGATGGCAAGCCATCTGGTCACCGTCGAAGTCAGCGTTGAATGCTGTACAGACGAGCGGATGGAGGCGAATCGCGTTACCTTCGATGAGCTTCGGATAGAAGGCCTGGATACCCAAGCGGTGAAGCGTCGGAGCGCGGTTCAACATGACCGGGTGGTCTTCAATAATCTGTTCGAGAATGTCCCAGACTTCAGGACGTTCTGCGTCAACGTACTTCTTAGCAGACTTGAGCGTGTAGACAATGCCTTCTTCTTCCAAGCGCTGGATGATGAACGGCTTGTAAAGTTCAAGAGCCATGCGCTTCGGGAGACCGCACTGGTGCATGCGAAGTTCCGGTCCCACGACAATCACGGAACGGCCGGAATAGTCAACACGCTTACCGAGCAAGTTCATACGGAAGCGGCCCTGCTTACCCTTGAGGAGTTCAGCGAGGCTCTTGAGCGGACGTGCAGAACCTGCACGAGCGGTGCGGCGGCCGCTATCGAACAGCTGGTCGACAGCTTCCTGGAGCATACGCTTTTCGTTGCAGAGAATCACGTTAGGGGCACGGATGTCAATCAACTTTTTCAAGCGGTTGTTGCGGTTGATGACACGGCGATAGAGTTCGTTCAAGTCGGAGGTAGCAAAGCGGCCACCTTCGAGCGGTACGAGCGGACGAAGATCAGGCGGGATAACCGGAAGGACGTCAAGGATCATCCAGGACGGCTGGTTAGCGAGCAAGCGAGCTTCGTTCGGATACTTGTGGCGGAATTCTTCGTAGGCGTCGGCAAGCACAAAGTCGGAGTGCTTGGCTTCGTAGTCTACCTTGAATTCGGCAACAGCTTCGGCAAGACCCTTGAGCCAGGCCTTGCTTGCGTCGCGGGCCGGATCCGGATTCTTGTAGTAGCTGCGGAAGCTTTCCATCTGGGACTTCTTGAAGGCTTCGACGACCTTGAGGCGCTTCACAGCGTCGTCCTGCTTGGTCTTGGACTTGGAAGTAGCCTGCAAGCGGAGTTCTTCGGAGAGCTTGGTCAAGTCGACGCGGTCGAGCAACTGCTTGATAGCAGATGCGCCCATCTTGGCTTCAAATTCACGGCCTTCGGCAACGAGGTCCTGATACTGAGCTTCGTCGATCAGGGAGTTCGGTTCGAGGTCGGTCGTACCCGGATCAATCACCACGTACTTTTCGTAGTAGATGATATGGTCGAGGTCCTTAGTATTGAGATTGAGGAGTGCACCGATGACGCACGGCTGGTTACGGACGAACCAGGTGTGGGTCAGAGGGATAGCAAGTTCGATGTGGCCCATGCGTTCGCGACGGACCTTGGAGTGAGTCACTTCAACGCCGCAACGGTCACAGATGACGCCCTTGTAGCGGATGCGCTTGAACTTACCGCAGTTGCATTCCCAGTTCTTAACCGGTCCAAAGATCTTTTCGCAGAAAAGACCATCCTTTTCAGGCTTGAAGGAACGGTAGTTAATCGTTTCCGGCTTTGTCACTTCGCCATAGGACCAGTAACGGATCAGGTCCGGAGAGGCGAGATGAATAGAAATGTCGCCAAACTGTTCAGTCATTTCTTCAGCCATAATTACTTGTCTCCAGTGGTCTCGATATCAAGACCCAAAGAATGAACTTCGCGAATCATAACATTGAAGGATTCAGGGATACCCGGCTTCGGAGTATTCTGACCCTTGACAATGGCGTCATAGACCTTGGAACGGCCCTGCACATCGTCAGACTTGACGGTGAGGAGTTCCTGCAACGTATAAGCGGCACCGTAAGCTTCCATAGCCCACACTTCCATTTCACCGAAGCGCTGGCCACCGAACTGGCTCTTACCGCCAAGCGGCTGCTGCGTCACGAGAGCGTAGCTACCGATAGAACGTGCGTGGATCTTGTCATCGACCAAGTGACCGAGCTTGAGGTAGTACATGTAACCGATGGTCACCGGGTTCAGGAGGGCTTCACCGGTCTTACCGTCGTAAAGCTTGGCCTTACCGATAATCTTGTTGTTATCCGGATCCATTTCGTAGTTCACGATCGGGTTCTTCTGGTAAGCCTTTTCGAGTTCCTTGCAGATATCTTCGAACTTGGCACCGTCAAACACAGGAGTCGTCACCTTGAAGCCGAGAGTCTTTGCAGCCCAGCCCAAGTGAACTTCAAGCACCTGACCGATGTTCATACGAGAAGGCACGCCCAGCGGGTTCAGAAGAATCTGGAGCGGACGACCGTCTTCAGTGAACGGCATGTCTTCGACCGGAACGATTCTCGAGACGACACCCTTGTTACCGTGGCGACCTGCCATCTTGTCACCGATGGAGAGGCAACGCTTCTTGGCGATGTACACCTTGACGCTCTTAAGAACGCCCGGCTTGAGTTCGTCACCCTTCGTGACCTTGTCGATTTCCTTTTCCATCGTACGGGTAAGGGTATCGAGGTTGTCGCGGGCAACGAGAACGAGAGAGAGCACCTTGTCCTGAAGGTCATCGTCATCCACAACGAATGTGGAGAGCGGAGAAACCTTCGTCACGTCAATGAGTCTGAGGTTCTGTTCGTTATAAGTCTGACCTTCGCGGATCAAAAGTTCGTGAGTTTCGTTGTCCATCACCTTGCCAGCAGACTTGCCTGCGAGGAGGTCGAACAAGTGTTCACGGCATGCATCCTTGATGCGGTCGATCTGGCTCTGGAAATTCTGACGAATTTCTTCGATCGTTTCCTGATCCTTTTCCTTGCTCTTCTTGTCGGCCTTGTCCTTCTTGCTGAAGATACGGGTTTCGAGCACGACGCCCTTCATTCCCGGAGGAGCCTTGAGGGAAGAGTCACGCACATCGCCGGCCTTTTCGCCGAAGATGGCACGGAGCAAACGTTCTTCCGGAGTGAGTTCGGTTTCGCCCTTCGGGGTAACCTTACCGACGAGGATATCGTCCGGACCGACTTCAGCACCGACGCGGATCACGCCGTTTTCGTCGAGGTTGCGGAGAGCGTCTTCACCGACGTTCGGAATTTCACGAGTCAATTCTTCCGGACCGCGCTTGGTGTCGCGGACTTCCATTTCGTATTCTTCGATATGGATAGAAGTGAACGTGTCCTTGATGGCAAGTTCTTCGGAGATAATGACAGCGTCTTCGTAGTTATAACCGTTCCACGGGAGGAAGCCGATGAGGATATTCTTACCGAGAGCGAGTTCGCCGTGGTCAGTAGAAACACCGTCAGCCAAGACGTCGCCGACCTCCACGAAGTCGCCAACGTTCACGATCGGCTTCTGGTTGATGCAGGAATCCTGGTTAGAACGTTCAAACTTGCGGAGCGTGTATTCGTCAATCGGATCCTTGCCGAGGAATTCATAGTTTTCGCCAAGGCCAGTGAGCGGTTCAAATACGCCGTTCACCATCTTGCCGCGCTGCACAGTGATGTTGCGAGCGTCAACAAACGTGACCTTACCGTCGTGCTTTGCACGGACAACCGTACCCGAGTCGAGAGCGGCGCGGCGTTCGAGACCAGTACCCACGACCGGAGCTTCGGCGCGGAGCAGAGGCACAGCCTGGCGCTGCATGTTAGAACCCATCAATGCACGGTTAGCGTCATCGTGTTCAAGGAACGGGATAAGACCAGCAGCCACAGACACAATCTGCATCGGGGCCACGTCCATGAGGTCGATACGTTCAGTTTCGGTGTCGCCGATGGCGATGGAATCCTGCTTCATCAAGTGCGGGTATTCGCTCTTGTCGCGGACGATGACGTAGCCGTCCATGTCGCCCTTGAAGCGGTTGTTTTCGTCAAGTTCGGTAGAAGCCGGAGCGACCTTGAAGGAGTCTTCTTCGTCTGCAGTGAGGTAGCTGATGTAGTCGGAAACGATCTGTTCCACGACGTCGCCCACCTGCACGTAGTCCGGAGTGCCGTCGAAATCATCGAGAGCAAAGCCGTTCTTGCTGTAAGAAACGTTACCGTCGGCATCCTTGAGCTGGAACACCTTGTTCACGAAGCCTTCGAACAATTCGCGCTGGCGGTTGTCGAGGTTCAGGCGGACAGTGTCGATTTCCTTCTGGGTGAGTTCAAGTTCCACGAAGAGGTGCGGATCATGAACGAAACCCTTGAAGATGCCGAAATGCCACTTTTCTTCCGGGAAGTAGCACTTGTTGCCCTGAGCGTCCTTGAATTCAACGAGACCCACAATACGGTACGGGGTTTCGATGAAGCCGAAGTGGTTCACCACGGCGTAAGATGCGAGGGAGTTGATAAGACCGATGTTCGGACCTTCCGGAGTTTCAATCGGGCAGAGACGGCCATAGTGCGTGTAGTGAACGTCACGGACTTCGAAGCCTGCACGTTCACGGGTAAGACCACCAGGACCGAGAGCGGAGAGACGACGCTTGTGAGTAAGTTCAGAAAGCGGGTTCATCTGGTCCATGAACTGGGACAACTGGCTCTGGCCAAAGAATGCCTGGACGACAGTGGAGACCATGCGAGTATTCACGAGTTCGCGCGGAGTCGTCTGTTCTTCTTCGGAATGGAGAGAAAGGTTTTCGCGGATGACGCGAGACATACGGGAGAGGCCGACGGAAATCTGACCGGCAAGGAGTTCGCCCACGGAACGTGTACGACGGTTGCCCAAGTGGTCGATATCGTCAAGAGTGTAGCCTTCGTCGCCGTTGAAGAGGCCGACCATGTATTCGATGATAGCGAGGAAGTCAGTCTTGCTCATCGTCATCTGGGTCACAGACGGCATCTTGAATTCGTTGACGCGGTCGAAGCGTTCAGCAACTTCCTTAACCTTGGCAAGAATAGCAGCGGTGTAAACCTTAGCGTTCAAGCGGTAACGACCGACTTCGCCAAGATCGTACTTGTGCGGGTCGTTGAGGAAGAGTTCGTCGAAGTAGCGTTCGGCGGTCTGGAGGTTCGGAGCTTCTTCCTGCTGCTGGTGGGTCACAGAGTAGACAGCCTTGAGGGCGTCTTCGCGGGACTTCGTCTTGTCGGCAGCGAGCGTGTAGTGGATGAGGAGGTTGTCTTCTTCCTTGGAAAGCACGGTGATCTTTTCGACACTGCTTTCGCGGAGGCGTTCGAGCTTCTTGTCGTCGATGACAGTGTTAGCTTCGAGGATGATTTCACCCGTTTCTTCGTCAACGACATCATTGAAGATGATGCGGTTGATGAGGGTGCAGACACCTTCCTTGTCAAAGTCATTGAATGCGGCATCGTCGAGAACGATTTCGTCAGTCTTCTTGTAGAAGAGGTTCAGGATGTCCTGAGTCGTTTCGAAGCCGATGCAGCGAAGCATGGCGGTAGCGGCGATCTTCTTCTTGCGGTCGATGATGAGGTAAAGGATGTCGCCTTCGGTGTTGAATTCAACCCATGCGCCGCGGTGCGGAATAATACGGCTCTTGTAGTCGGAGCGGCCGTTAGGTTGCATTTCTTCGTCAAAGCTCACACCAGGAGAACGGTGCAACTGCGAAACGACGACGCGTTCGGCGCCGTTAATGATAAACGTTCCGTTCTCGGTCATGATAGGAAGGTCGCAAACCAAGACATCGTTCTTGATTTCTTCCTTGAGCTTGCTTTCTTCTCCGTCCTTTTCGAACACCTGGAGGGAGAGAGTTGCAAAAAGTTCCATGGAATACGTGAGACCGCGCTCACGGCATTCGGGGATGCTGTATTTCGGGATGCCGAAATAATATCCTTCATACTTCAAGGAATACAGATCCTTGTCATCGGTGATCGGGAAGATATCGCGGAACACGCGTTCAAGCCCGACGTTCATCCTTTTTTCTTGCGGAATGTCCTTTTGAAGGAATTGCTCGTACGAAGCCTTCTGGACTTCGATCAGGTACGGGAGTTCCAGGTGGAACTTGTTGGAGGAATAAGACTTTCGCTCCGTCGTCATTAGAAATACCTCATCCGGTGAAGAGCCTAATAATAGTCAAAAAACACCAAAAGCCCGCACTGTTGTGCAGGCAATTGGTAAGGAAGAATTAATGCAGCAAAAGCATTACTTAAGGGTAACCTTTGCTCCGAGTTCTTCGAGTTTCTTCTTGAGAGCTTCGGCGTCAGCCTTCGGTGCAGCTTCCTTGATGACGCTGTTGGCAGTTTCGACGACCTTCTTAGCTTCAGCGAGGCCGAGACCCGTGATAGCGCGAACTTCCTTGAGGATAGCCATCTTCTTGGCCGGATCGATTTCGGCGAGGATGACGTCGAATTCAGTCTTTTCTTCAGCAGGAGCTGCAGCAGCTGCAGCCATAACTACAGCGCCACCGGCAGCGGCTTCGATGCCGTGGGTTTCTTTAAGGTAGTCAGCCAAAGCCTTGGCTTCGAGAAGGGTAAGACCAACGATTTGATCGCCCAATGCCTTGATATCAGTTGCCATGATGTGTTTCTCCGATTATTCCGTTTAAAATTTTTGGTTTGTGGTTTGTTGTTAAGCTTCCGCTGCAGCAGGGGCTGCTTCGGAACCCGATTCTTTTTCCAGTTTTTCCTGGAGGGTCTTGAGCTGACCGGCGATCGTGGAGCCAGGTCCGAGAGCGATAGAGACGATCATTGCGATCATGCCCTTACGATCCGGAATCTTGGAGAGGTTCACGACTTCGGAGCCCGGCATTGCCTTGCCATCAAGGTAAATGCTCTTGGCAACCAAGAAATCAGGGTTTGCTTTGTGGAATGCTTCAATTTCGCGAGCCGGCAGGAGCGGGTCTTCTTCGAAACCGACCATCACAGACGTTGCGCCAGTGAGGGAGTCGTTGAGACCTTCAACCTTGAGTGCTTCGAGAACGCGCTTGAGAAGAGTGTTCTTCACAGCGTGGTACTTGACACCCTTAGCAGCGAGGGCCTTGCGGAGGGCATTGTCCTTATCGACAGTGATGCCCTGGAAATTGAGCAGATAGACGGCGGTAGCGCCCTTGAAGGACTCGACGAGCGCGTCCACGGTCTGTTGTTTTTTAACTACAGCTTTCATGGTTTCTCCTAGCGCGTCAGTGCCATATCAAGTTTGATGCCCGGGGCCATCGTAGCCGTCAATGTGAGGCTCTTGATGTAAGTGCCCTTAGAAGATTGAGGCTTGTTCTTCACAACAGAGTCGATGACAGACTTCGTGTTTTCAACGAGCTGATCGGCAGTGAAGGAAAGCTTGCCAACCGGAGCGTGGACGTTAGCGCCCTTGTCAACGCGGTAGGAAATCTTACCGGCCTTGAGTTCCTTGACGGTCTGAGCGACGTTAACAGTCACCGTACCAGCCTTGGGGCTCGGCATCATACCACGAGGACCGAGGACACGTGCGACCTTACTAATCACCGGCATCATGTCGGGAGTAGCAACGACGGCGTCAAAATCCAGCCAGCCTTCCTGAATCTTCTGAACCAAGTCGGCACCACCAGCGTAGTCAGCACCTGCGGCTTTGGCAACTTCAAGGTTGTTGTCCTTGCAGAACACCAAGACGCGGACCTGACGACCGGTACCATGCGGAAGCACGACAGTGCCACGAACCACTTGGTCGGAATGTTTTGGGTCCACACCGAGATTGAAGTGTACTTCGACCGTCTGGTCGAACTTCAATTCGGACTTTTTGAGTATTTCGATTGCTTCCTTCAAATCGTACGCTTTGGTGCGATCGAAAGATTCAGCAATCTTTTTGTATTTTTTTCCTCTGAACATGAAATTTTCCTGTCAGATACGTAACGGTGAATTACCTGCCTCAGTCAACCACTTCAATACCCATGGAGCGAGCAGTACCCGCAACCATGCGCTTGGCGGCTTCGAGGTCGATTGTGTTTAGATCCGGCATCTTCTTTTGGGCGATTTCCGTGATCTGGGCTTGAGTGATCTTGCCAACTTTCTTACGGTTGGGTTCACCAGAGCCGCTCTGCACGCCAGTAGCCTTCTTGATGAGGGCCGGAACCGGCGAGACCTTCGTGATGAAGGTGAAGCTCTTGTCAGCGTAGACCGTGATGACGACCGGCACAATCATGCCCTTGTCATTCTGAGTCTTAGCGTTAAACTGTTTGCAGAACTCCATGATGTTCACGCCCTTCTGACCAAGGGCAGGACCTACCGGCGGAGCTGGGTTAGCTGCGCCACCGGGAATCTGGAGCTTAATATAACCTGTGATTTTCTTTGCCACTGTATTATCTCCGTTTCAAAGACCGTAATCAATTATGCGTCGGCGGATTCAACCTGGTTAAAGGCGAGTTCGACTGGCGTAGAACGACCAAAAACGGAAACCATGACCTTGATCTTGGCTTCCATAATTTCATCTACGACGCCCACAAAGCCCTTGAACGGACCTTCCTTGATGCAGACATTTTCGCCAATTGTATACGGAATTTGGATCTCGCCTTCGATGGAGTTTTCAGGATCAACACCCAGAAGACGATCGACCTCGCTCTGACGAAGCGGAATAGGTACTCGAGAAGCGCGAGTCATTCCGCCGAAATGGGTGACACCATTGATGGTGGACACCAGGTGCTGGGTGAGCTCGTCCAGCTCCATTTCAATAATGATATATGCAGGAAACAAATTTTGGACGCTTATCCGACGCTTACCGCGAACGTTGGAAACAACTTCGCGAGTAGGCACGATAATACGTCCAAATTTATCTTGAACGCCTTCGCGCTCAATCATTTGCTCAAGGCGTTTCTTGATATTGTTTTCTTGACCGGTAAAGGTGTGAACGGCATACCACTGCATGGACATACACTAACCTCTACCCATGATGAAATTGACAATCCAAGAGAGCACAAAGTCGAGCCCTGCAATATAGAATCCCATGATAACGCTGAAAAGCATTACAACAAGAGTAGAACCTTTAAGCTCTTCCCAAGTGGGCCAAGTAACCTGTTTCAGTTCTTGGACAGATTCTGATACATATTGCTGAACCTTACGCATTTTTTCTCCGGGAAGTGAGCAGGTCGAGAGGGACTCGAACCCCCAACCAACGGTTTTGGAGACCGTGACTCTACCAATTGAGCTATCGACCTATTCGGACTTCCTTACTTGGATTCCTTGTGAACAGTATGCTTGCGGCAGAAGCGGCAGTACTTCTTGTATTCCACGCGGGAAGGATGAAGACGCTTGTTCTTGTCGCAATCATAGTTGCGCTGATTGCATTCTGTGCATTCAAGCACGATGAGTTCTCTAGGCATTTTTAATCCTGATTACTTGATGATTTCGGTTACAGAACCTGCACCAACCGTGCGGCCACCTTCACGGATAGCGAAGCGGAGCTGCTTTTCCATAGCGATCGGAGCGATGAGGTTCACGTGGATCGTGACCGTGTCACCCGGAGTAACCATTTCGACACCTTCCGGGAGCTGGATCGTACCAGTAACGTCGGTGGTGCGGAAGTAGAACTGCGGACGGTAGCCATTCATGAACGGCGTGTGACGGCCACCTTCGTCCTTCGTGAGAACGTAGATTTCAGCCTTAAATTCGGTGTGCGGAGTGACAGACTTCGGAGCTGCGAGAACCATGCCACGGACGATGTCCTTCTTTTCAGCACCACGGAGGAGGAGACCAACGTTGTCACCTGCCTGAGCGTCGTCGAGGAGCTTACGGAACATTTCAACACCGGTGATGACGTATTCGGTGGTTTCACCGAGACCGATACGTTCAACCTTGTCGTTCAAGCGAACGACACCGCGTTCGATACGGCCAGTAGCGACAGTGCCGCGGCCAGTAATCGTGAACACGTCTTCGATCGGCATGAGGAACGGCTTGTCGGTATCGCGCTGCGGGAGCGGGATGTATTCGTCGCAAGCGTTCATGAGTTCCATGACCTTGTCCTGGTATTCCGGATCGCCTTCGAGGGCCTTGAGAGCGGAACCACGGATGATCGGGGTGTTGTCACCGTCGAAGTCATACTTGGAGAGGAGTTCGCGAACTTCCATTTCGACGAGGTCGAGAATTTCAGCATCGTCAACCATGTCGCACTTGTTCATGAACACGACGATCTTCGGCACGCCAACCTGGTGAGCGAGAAGGATGTGTTCGCGAGTCTGCGGCATCGGACCGTCAGTAGCGGCAACAACGAGGATAGCGCCGTCCATCTGAGCAGCACCAGTCACCATGTTCTTCACATAGTCAGCATGCCCCGGGCAGTCGACGTGTGCGTAGTGACGGTTAGCGGTGGTGTATTCGACGTGAGAAGTATTGATCGTGATACCACGAGCCTTTTCTTCCGGAGCGTTGTCGATTTCATCGAAACGCTTTGCAGCGGCGAGACCCTTAGCAGCGAGAGTCGTGCAGATTGCTGCAGTAAGAGTGGTTTTACCGTGGTCAACGTGACCGATGGTGCCGATGTTGCAATGCGGCTTACTTCTGTCAAAATGTTCTTTTGCCATTATTCTATCTCCATTTTAGTGAGAGCCCAGATCGGGAGTCGGACCCGAGACCTCTTCCTTACCAAGGAAGTGCTCTACCACTGAGCTACCTGGGCATAAGCCCTACGATGCCTTAGACACCGTAGGGCTGATTGTCGTGGGCCGTCGTGGTTTCGAACCACGGTAGGCGTAAGCCAACGGATTTACAGTCCGTCCCCTTTAACCACTCGGGCAACGACCCATTATGTAAAGCCAAAGATAGGAATCGAACCTACGACCGGCTGATTACAAATCAGCTGCTCTACCAGCTGAGCTACTTTGGCGCTTCTCGCCTCAGTTCACTTGAGGAACTAAAGCGTGGCAAATTTAATAAGATTTACCTAGTCTTGTCAACAAGAATTGCGTTTTTTCTTGAAAAAAAATGAAATTTTTCAAAATACACGTAAACAAACTAGCGTAAAGAGTGTTAGTTGAGTGTTGATAGATTTTTAAGTGAAAAAATGAGCACTAATTTTAAGGAAATTTTCTATATTTTCTTTCGTAAAACACACTAACACAAGGAGATGCTCGCTCGGCGGCGGGCATGACAAAGTTCAGTAAGCAAACCCTTTTAGCTTTTCTAATTTGTTGTTCGAACTTAACACCCCCTATATAATTACACATGGAAAACAACTTTTCTTTCAAGACCCGCATTCAAGTCCGCTACGCAGAAACTGACGCTATGGGCGTCGTCCACCACGCTACCTACCCCATCTGGTTTGAACAGGCCCGCGTGGACTTTTTCCGCGCTGTAGGCGCCCCCTACGACGAAGTGGAACGCGAAGGGTTTGCAAGCCCGGTTCTCGAACTCAACGTGCAGTACAAGCGCCCGTGCCGCTTTGGCGATTTTGTTGATGTCGAAACAAAGCTCGTACACGAAGGACGCTGCAAGTACAAGTTCCTCTACCAGGTGACTTTGAACGGCGAACTCTGCACGACCGGTTATTCCGTACACGTATTCACGAAAGGCGGAGTCCCGACACGCGACAAGCCCGAATGCATCAAGAAAGTCGAAGACAAGATTTTTAGCGATTAATTTTTATATAGTATAATCATGGACGCCCCTTTAGCAGAACGCCTACGCCCGCAAAACCTGGACGAGTTTCTCGGACAGAACAAGATTCTTGGAC
The DNA here is from genome assembly GCF_000146505.1 of Fibrobacter succinogenes subsp. succinogenes S85. Taxonomy (GTDB): domain Bacteria; phylum Fibrobacterota; class Fibrobacteria; order Fibrobacterales; family Fibrobacteraceae; genus Fibrobacter; species Fibrobacter succinogenes. Next base: position 2,028,850 of record NC_017448.1, read on the forward strand.
AGCAGAGCCTGTTGCGCAAGAGTCTTGAAAACGACTCCATCCCCAGCATGATTTTCTGGGGACCTCCGGGTTGCGGAAAGACGAGCCTCGCCCACGTGATCCGCCAGCATACCAAGAAGCGCTTTGTCGCGCTTTCGGCAGTTGCAAGCGGCGTGAAGGAAGTCAAGGAAGTTCTCGCGGACGCTCGCCAGATGAAGAAGGCGTTCATGGACACAATCCTCTTCATCGACGAAATCCACCGCTTTAACAAGGGGCAGCAGGACGCACTCCTCGGCGCCGTGGAAGACGGCACGGTAACGCTCATCGGAGCGACCACGGAGAATCCGGGTTTCGAGGTGAATGGGGCTTTGCTCAGCCGTTGCCAGCTGATCCTTTTTGCGCCGTTAAGCAAAGAAGATTTGCGCACTTTGATTTTCAGCGCATTGCGTGACCACCCACGCGGTTTACAGCTCAAAGACGTTGAAGTCGAAGACTCCGTTGTCGACAAGCTTATCGCGCAGTCCGAAGGCGATGCAAGATTTTTGCTGAACCAGCTTGAATGGATAGGCAAGAACCTCGGCGACAACAAGAAAATCGACGAGAAGCTGCTCGAGGAATTCCAGTACAAGAAGCCCCTGCGCTACGACAAGAGCGGCGAAGAGCATTACAACCTCATTTCGGCATTGCACAAGTCCGTGCGCGGTTCCGACCCGGATGCGGCTCTTTACTGGCTCCACAGAATGCTGCAGGGTGGCGAAGACCCGCGATTCATTTTGCGCCGCCTGATGCGCATGAGCATGGAAGACGTGGGACTTGCAGACCCGAACGCACTTTTGCTTGCGACAAGCGCCCGCGAAGCATACGATTTTATGGGAATCCCGGAAGGCTTGATCGCACTCGACGAGCTCGCGATTTACTTGGCGCTTGCGCCCAAGAGCAATAGTATTGAACTTGCGGGAATGAAGGCCGATTCCATCGTGAAGCAGACCGGTACGCTCCCCGTGCCGCGTGCCTACCGCAATTCAGTGACACGCGTCGGGAAACAGCTCGGCTACGGAAACGGCTACGAGTACGATCACGACAGCCCGGGCGGATACTCTGCGCAGGAGCACTTGCCCACGCAACTTGTCGGCACGACGATTTACGAACCCAAGCCGTACGGGCGCGAAAAAGCGCTCGGTGAAAAACTCGCGCAGTTGAAGCAGTTAAAGAAAGAGCGGCAGGAAAAAGAAGGGAAATGAGCCCTGGATCCCCTCCCTGACGGTCGAGGATGACGGTGTGAGGGATGTGAAGGCTCCAGTCATTGACGGTGTGTGGGATATGCGAGCAACACAAAAGAACTTGGAGGGAAAATGGACTTTACAGCAATCAAGAAATACCCGAACCAAATTTCAACGGCGTTTAAAAGGTTCCCTCTTGCATCATTATTTGCCGTATTCTCGACCATCGCATTCTTAATTGTTTGCGAAAGCTTTAACATCCCCAGCGAACAATCCGCCAGATTCATCCTCTGGCTTGCGATTTATCCCATCGCAGCGATGCTCATCGCCCTCAACACTTCACTCGTTCAAGAAGCCCTAAAAAACAGAAACCCCAAAATCCAAGCCATTACAGGCATCGCATGGTTTGTCATTTCATGGTTGATAGTCCTCTATCCAAACACATTAAACGATTATGAAATGAGCCAGACCATAGGAGCGCTCGTTTTCATATACACGACAATCTTTTTGGGCCTATTCGTCGCACCATTCTTTAAACAAAAAAAACGAAAACGCCTTTTGGGTCCACCTGACGAAAACAGTTAAATCTCTCGTCGTCGCCACAATCGTTGCAGGGCTTCTACTTCTTGCAATGGAACTCCTCTTTCTAGGATTCTTCGGCCTATTTGGTTTTACAGACCCTTCCGAAAGGCCTTTCTTATACATATTCATTTTCTGTACGAGCACCGTACTGCCGCTCTTGTTCTTTTCGACACTCCCAACCATTGACGAATGCCTAGAGACAACACCCACGTCAAGCAAATTCGTCACAAGCATTTGCCAATTTTTATTCATCCCGGTACTCGCCGTTTCCATAGCGCTCTTTTACTGCTACATCCTCAAATTTTTCATCATACAGGACATTCCGTACGAAGTCATCATTTGGCTCGTCGTCACTTTCATGGTTTTCATGCTGGCGTTAAACATCGTCATGTACCCGTCACGTCTGAATCCCAATCCGACTCTCGAAAAGAAAGTCCTCAAAATTTTCCCCATCGCCATATTCCCTCTCGTCCTCTTGATGACTTTATCCATATTCCAGTTGATGGCCGACGAAATAGACGAATTGATCATCTACCTTATCGCGACCAACATCTTTTTCTACATCGCCATAGCCATACTGCTCATCAAAAAAATCGAATGCAAGTCCAAATACATGGCCATTGCCTTTTGCGCCATACTCCTCATCGTCTGCGTAGGGCCGCTAAGCGCACCGAATAGCATCAATTACGTTTGGCAAAATAAAATCAAAAACGAACTTACCAAACAAGGCTACACCGAATTTCCGCTGAACGAAGCAAGCACCGAAAAATTCATACAGACGCTCAGGAACAACAACGATTCCGATTCAAGAAAAATCCTTTCGTACATGCTTTCAACAAGTAATTCAGAAAATGCAAGCGTTTCCAAATATTTTTCTACAGAGCGATCTCTAGAGGACATCGACCGACTCGTCCGAGATGCCATGGAAAAGAGTGCAAGCGAAGACACCACCGAAATATTCGATACCTTCGAAGCGAACATCAGCAATGTCAACCAGAATGCGCTTAAGATTCCCCAAGGCGTAAAACAAGCATTCTTCATAAATCTTGATTTCGATAACGACGATTTTCAATACCGTGGCGACACGCTCTCGTTCTTAATCACTATTACAGATGACCAAGACACTTCAAAGCATTCCACTTACGATTTCCGCATTACCAAGCAAGAACTTGAGATAGATTCCTTAAACACCATTGAAACGGACAGCGCTATAATAGGGATTAGGGAATTGCATACGGAGCAATGGTCCAAAACCGGACGATCGCTCAGAATCGACGGGTTACTGTTTATAAAGTAAATCATCACTGGATCCTACAGCTTCTGTCACTCTGGAGCCAAAGGCGATAGAGTCTATTGTCTATACCTTCACTACGTTCAGGATGACGTCACTAAGCTCTACCAACTACCACACCAATGACACACGCTTGTATCATATTTTAAAAATTTCAAAAAAATTTGTAAAAAAATGCCATTTTTTATTATAAAAACACAATTTTTGTAATATTTTTAATTTCATGAAACCAATAATCGAATACAACGATTATCGCCTTTACATGCGAGACTTTTACGAAGAACGTAAAAGGACATCTTACTTTACTTGGCGAGAATTTGCAAGCCTTGCCGGTTTTGTTTCCCCGACCTACCTCAAGCTGGTCTGCGACGGGAATACGCGCCTGAGCAAGCCAGGAATAGCAAAAGTCGCACGAGCCATGGGGCTAGAAGGATTCGACTACACCTATTTCGGGCTGCTCGTCAAATTCGGGAACGCGAAAAGTGCTACAGAAAAGGAGGAGGCACTTCGCGAACTCGGGCGCGAAGCGAGCATGAACAAAATACGCATCCTCGACGCAGACGCATTCCGCTACTACGAGATGCCCACCTGCCCCATCGTGCGTGAACTCGCCCCGCTCATGCCAAATGCGAACCCCTGCGAAATCGCCGATAAAATCCGTGAAAAGACATCGGCGCTCAACGTCCGCGAAATTTTGCAATTCCTGGTAAAATCAGGACTCCTCGTCAAAACGGGCGATGGCACTTACGAACAAACTGAAAAATCCATCAAAGGTTCCAAGGAAGCCATCCCGCTCGCCATCCGCACCATGAACAAGAAGATGGCAGCACTCGCCACACGTTCCATCGAAAAAGACCCCGTCGAAGAACGCAATTTTTCGGGCGTCACCATGGGCATCGACGAATCCGCCTACGCCCGCATCGTTGACGTTATCAACGACTGCCGCAAAAAAGTGATTGACATCGCCCGCGAATGCAAGAACATCAACCAGGTCTATCGACTGAACTTACAACTTTTTCCGCTAACGGACAAAATAAGCAAAAGGGATTGCAAAAAAGGAGGACAACAATGAGCCAGTTGAGATATTTATTTCTCGTTTGCTCCATCGCATTTTTTGCCTGCACCAATGATGTTGCAGGGACTTGGGAAGACGAGAACACGCTCGCTCTACAAAGTTCTTCGAGCGTTGCAGAAAGTTCCGCCGAAAGCTCGTCGAGCGAAACCAAGCCTTCTTCGAGCGAAGAACGCTTATCATCTAGCCAAAAATCATTGTCGTCTAGTTCGGAAACATTAAATTCATCTAGTTCCAGCATCGACGGCATTCATTTCCCTCCCCCAATACAGTGCGCAGTCTCTCCACGCGCATTGAAGGCAGTTGCAACGTATGGTGTGGTAGATGCATTTATTGCAAAACGCGTTGCAGCCCTTACAGAACAGGGGCTTAATTCCGATTCCGCAAAAAACATGGCTACAGAAGAACTTTACCGCGAACTCGGACTAGATACATTATTCCAAGACCGTCCTCAAATTACTGACGAGCAATTAGAATATACTTTGTTCTTCTTGTACAAGAACCGTGAAAAGAAACCATCAGAAGATACTCTATTCTTCTTGTACGAAAACGAAGGTACAAACGAACTGTCCCCAGCAATAGTAGAAGATTTTGCAGACGGCAAACTTGAACCGGAAAATTATTGCATCAATGGAATATCCTTTGCAGACCTAGATTACCTTCCCAAAATGTATTTGAACTTAGGTTGTTATTATGGAGATGAAGTATCTAATTCACTCGCCATCCTTCGTAACATCTGGCGAAAGTGTTCCAATATGCCGTATTGCAACGAAAACGTAGGCGATACAATCATTACCATCGGAAAAGACCATTTTGTATGCGAGAATAAATCGTGGATAACATTAGAAATGCAAGGCAAAGAAATAAACGGCCAAATTTGCAATGAAAATGGATCACGCATAAAAGCCGATTGGGGAGTTTATAGGAATGTCACGTATATATGTCACGAAGGATATTGGCGTAATATATCAGAATCTGCCGACTTGCCAGCGGAATACTTCTTCAATCCTGATTTTGAATATGGAACCTTTACCGACCCTCGCGACGGACACGTCTATAAGACCACCGTATATGAAGGGCAGACATGGCTTGCTCAAGATATAGATTATTACGATAGTTCCGACACACTTTTTTCAAATCAAAGCAGATGCCCCAAAAGTCTAGCTTACAGAGATGTTGATGAAGACAAAAACAAATATTGCAATGGAGCAAGTCGTTTCTATACTGTCAACGCATCTAAGAAAGCTTGTCCAGAAGGATGGAGACTCCCCCGTAAAGAAGATTGGCAAACCATAAGCTACAATGTTAAAACAAATGAAACTCTTAAACTATTTGTAAAAGAATCGCATGTAACAGGCATTTATAGAAATGCAACGGACGAATTCGGTCTATCTTTGCGATTGGATGGTAGTATAGAGTACAGCGGAGGAAGTTGGTATTCTCACAATTATAACATGTTCTGGCTAGAAGAAGGCGAATACGTTAGAACTGGTGATTTTTCCTCTGTTTTTTCGAGCATTGACCCTAGAGGAAACGGCGAATTTATCCCCGTCCGCTGCATAAAGAAGTAAATTAGTTAGCATCGTCATTCTGAGCGACCTCAGGGAGTGAAGAATCCAGTAACATTCTTCATTACATCGTCATCCCGGTCTCTGCATTCTTTGTCATCCCGCACTTGTTGCGGGATCTTCTTTTTGCAATATTCTCGAACTTATCTTATATTTAAAGCAAATGTTGAAATTACTTAAAGAATACCCAAGCTTGATTTTGGCCGCGTTCAAGCGGTTCCCACTCGCCATTGCGTTTGCGTTCTTGACATCAGTTGCGTTCAGCTACTTATTTACAATCAGAGACTATAATTTAGTTTCTATTCGCGATCATTTATTCCCATTCTGGGCCACATTTTATCCTGTCGCAGCCATGCTCATCGCCCTCACGACATCGCTCATCCAGGAATCGCGAAAAAGCACTCGCAAAACGCCGCAAATTCTTACAAGCGTGAGCTGGCTTGTCATTTCATTTACACTCAGTATTCTTTACGTCTCTACTGATAATTTTGGCGACAAACAATCCATAGGCCATACAATCATATACATTTACTGCATTATTGGATTAGCCGCGTGTTTCGGCCCGTTTTGGAATCAAAAAAACGACAACGCATTATGGTTTTTCCATAACAAGATATGCGCCCCAGTCCTCATGTCTTTTGGGGTTACAGTTTTATTTATCATTGTAACATTTGCACTCTTAGTTGCAATTATCGCATTATCTAATGGAAGCAGAGACCCCGGCTTAAGCGCACTGGCGTTAACATTCTTTTTTTCTGTCTTCACAATATTTCCCGTCCTGTGCATGGCGGGCATTCCGTCCATTGACAAATGCATCGAAGAAAATCCGACTTTAAAAAACTTTACAACCACCATAAAATTGAAGATAAGGTCAAAGCAGTTCAGTTTTTCTTTTGATTGCTTCAAACACATATTTTTACCACTTTACGCCATTTATATCGTCGTCGTCCATATTTATGACATCACAGCCCTGCAAGAATGGAATCTCCCAACAGGAACAATCTTTTCCCTGGCATACGTAGCCTTAATTTGCGTGTTCATCATCCAAAACGAATATTATCCAGCAATTATAAAACCCGAACGTTCTTCTGAAAAGACAATCGCCAGAGTTCTCTCCTACACTTGCATTTTCCCCTTTGTCACAGCAACAATTGCAATTATCCAAAGAATTTCTGAATACGGCATTACACCTAGCCGTTTTAACGCATTAGCATTTTGCATTTTCTTATGCATAGTCGTTATACTTGACTGCATTACCAAAACCATTCCATCTAAATATGTAGCCATCATTCTCTGCGTGATAGCTACAGTATCCTTGATTGGCCCTTTCAGCGAAACAAATATCATCCGCAACGCGTGGCTCAAGAACATCGAGAAAACACTCGTAAACGAAGGCTACACAGCGTACCCGCTCAGCGAAAAAGACACGAAAAAGTTTTTCTCGGACCTTTGGGATAAAGACGGACACACGGCAAGCATCATCGCCTACCAAGTGAAAATGCTCCATTTTCAATCCATCAAAGAACTTTATCGGTTCTTCCCCGAAAAAAGCAACCTGTCCAACATCGTCAAAAAGTACCGTTCCATTAGCAGGACTGTTGAAAACGACAAACTCCACACGATGCCCGAAAATTTCAGCAAATTCGCATACGTGGATTATACGTTCAAACACGAAGACCTCGTGACGCGAAACGACACGCTATTTTTCAATTATCCGCTCAAGGACATTGACTCGACAAGCAGCAAGGTTTTCAGTTTCTACGTACCAAAGCAAAACTGGCTTGATAAGGACATAAAGGTCCTCGAAACCGAGGGCGCCCGATTCGAAGTGGAATTCATCAAGTTCGCCCAATGGGAAAACGAAAAGCACCAACGCGAAAGAGGCTTGCGCCTCCGCGGGATGCTGTTCATGGAGTAAATTTGGCCGTTAGGGACATTGCGCGACCGATTTAGCTTGACTAAATCTATGCATATAACTATATTTACGCATAAATAAGAAATGCGCGGTTTGCAGCTATTACGAGATGGTCGCTAAAACCGTGCCGCAAAACAAAGGATTCTTTATGGAATACAAAATTAAGGATATCAACCTTGCGATCGAAGGCCGCAAGGAACTCGACCTCGCCGAAACTGAAATGCCGGGCCTCATGGCTCTCCGCAAGGAATATGCAGGCAAGAAGCCGCTCGCAGGCGCCCGCATCATGGGTAGCCTCCACATGACCGTGCAGACCGCCATTCTCATCGAAACGCTCGTGGACCTCGGTGCAGACGTGCGCTGGGTCTCCTGCAACATTTTCAGTACGCAGGACAACGCCGCAGCCGCCGTCGTGGTTGGCAAGAACGGCAGCGTGAGCAATCCGCAGGGCGTGCCGGTTTTCGCCTGGAAGGGTGAATCCTTGGAAGAATATTGGGAAAACACCGCCCGCGCACTCGTATGGCCGGATGGCAAGACCGCCGACCTCATCGTCGATGACGGTGGCGACGCCACCATGCTCGTGACCTGCGGTGCAGAATTCGAAGACGCCGGCAAGGTGCCTGAATTCAACCCGGAAACCGACAGCGAAGAATGGGGCGTGTTCCTCGCCACCTGCCGCAAAATTTTCGAAAAGGATCCGAAACAGTGGACCCGCGCCCGCGAAGCATTGAAGGGCGTTTCCGAAGAAACCACCACCGGCGTGCATCGCTTGTACCAAATGGCTCAGGCCAAGCGCCTCAAGTTCCCGGCCATCAACGTGAACGATTCCGTGACCAAGTCCAAGTTCGACAACCTCTACGGCTGCCGCCACTCCCTCATCGACGGCATCAACCGCGCCACCGACGTGATGATGGCAGGCAAGATCGCAGTCGTGTGCGGCTACGGCGACGTGGGTAAAGGCTGTGCCCAGTCCCTGCGCGGTCAGGGCGCTCGCGTGATCATCACCGAAATCGACCCGATTTGCGCACTCCAGGCCGCCATGGAAGGCTACGAAGTCAAGACTCTCGACGAAGTCGTTAGCTACGCAGACATCTTCGTGACCACCACCGGCAACACCGGCATCATCAGCGCCGCCCAGATGGAAAAGATGAAGAACCGCGCCATCGTCGGTAACATCGGCCACTTCGACAACGAAATCGACATGGCAGGCCTCAAGAAGATTCCGGGCATCAAGCGTAACGAAATCAAGCCGCAGTACGACGAATGGATTTTCGCCGACGGCCACAGCATCCTCGTGCTCGCCGAAGGCCGCCTCCTCAACCTCGGCTGCGCTACCGGTCACCCGAGCTTCGTGATGAGCGCAAGCTTCACGAACCAGACCATCGCACAGATTGACCTCTGGCTCAACGCCCAGGGCAAGGACACCGTCGCCGGCATCAAGTACGAAAGTGGCGTCGTGTACACGCTCCCGAAGATCCTCGACGAAAAGGTCGCACGCCTCCACCTCGAAAAGCTCGGCGTTCACCTCACCCGCCTCACGCAGGCCCAGGCCGACTACATCGGCGTGCCGGTCGAAGGCCCGTACAAGGCTGATCACTACCGCTACTAGTCGAGAGGATGCCAGCTTCGCTGGCTACAGACGAAAGAAATGTCATGTGAGAATCGCGGCCGGCAAGTGCCGCGAGACGCAAAAGCGAGAAGCGCCGAGCGTTAACGAGATTCGCGACAAGCGTGACTCAAGATGCGCTCGAGATGCGCGGCACTTTATACAAAACGAGGCTCCATACGGAGCCCTATTTTTTTAACGATTCCAGCCGGAATGTCCATCGCCATAGACAACACCACCGCCGCCATCATCATAACCGCCCAACGACGACGAGCTTTTTACGCCGAGCCAGCCGCGCATTCTCTTGATGCGCGTAGAAGAAGGAGCTTGGGAAGGGGCTGCAGCGGCTTGCTCCGAAGAGGCGACCTTATCGGCCGGAGATTGGTTATTGGTTACAGAATCGGGCATGATTAAATAATAGAAATTATCACTTGCTCAGCGGACTTTCCACGGCACAACTTAATTTTTCTTCATTTTCCGAATCACTTTGTCAAAATCAGAGTCAATTTTTTGCGTGCGGTTGAAAATCTCGTATTCTCCAAAAGCTTTCTCATCCGCCTGATTTCGACTGACTTTGCCATTGCCATCGAGAATATCGTAGCGCCTGAATTCCAGAAACTCGTTTACACTAGCAGCAAATTGTTCCATGTTAAAAGCAATCTCTCGTTCAATCAAGTCTTCAATATAATCAAAATAGCCACTCACAGTACGTTCCAGCTGGCGGATCTGCTTTTCCGACAAATAATTCTTGGCAATGTTCACATCGCTTTTCAGCACACGACCACTCGGAGAATTTTTCCATGTCGTAAGACCCATGTGCTCTTTTTTGTGGTCGGCCTCCTCATACACGATTTCTGCAGCGGTCCGTCCCGTTATCGCATAATGGAACTTGTTCTGAACCGTAGCGAAAAACTTTTTCGTTATTTCGGAATCCTTGTCGTAGTCTATGGAACATTCGGCAAAAATATCCGTTATCTGCTGCCAAATGCGGCGTTCGCTCGCACGGATAGATCGGACTCTTTCCAAAAGTTCCTTGAAGTAGTCCTTACCGAAAACAGCGTTACCCTGCTTTAAGCGCTCGTCGTCGAGCACAAAACCCTTCTTGATGTATTCCTTCAGGATTCCCGTAGCCCAGATGCGGAACTTTGTGGCCTTTGCGGAATTTACGCGGTAGCCGACGGAAATAATCGCATCGAGATTGTAAAAAGAGACATTGCGCTTTACGGAACGGGAACCTTCTTTTTGAACTACCGAGATTTCCTCGGTAGTTCGATTTTTTTCCAATTCGCCGCTTCCATACACATTTTTTAAATGCAGGCCGATATTATCTTGCGAACAATCAAACAACTCGGCCATAGCCTTCTGCGTCAACCAGATGGTCTCGTCTTTGACCAAAGCCATGACCTTGACATCTTCTTCTGGGCTGCTGTAAAGAATATACGATATCTGTTTAGCTAATTCGTTCGGCATATCTCCGCCATCTTTTACACATCTGAGCACTAAATGTATATTCATAGAGAAATATTGTCAAGCCCCTCCACCCCTAATGCAAAAAGATCAACAGCGAAACCGTTGAGGAAGAAATAAATTTACTTCACTAAATCCAGCAATCGCTCGTAGGAATCCACCACGTCGTAGGTGACGGAGTCGCTGGAGATGGCGGCGAAATGTTTGCGGGCGCACTTGATTTTGGCGGATTCGATTTCGCGAAGTTCCATAGTGCTCATAGAGCCCTTGGTTTCAGCAACAAAATACACGTGCTTTACTTCGCCCTCATGAAAGGCAATTGCCCAGTCGGGATTATACTTGCCAACGGGCGTATTGATAAAAAATCCCTTGGGCAGCTTGATATAGAGCGAAACTTCCTTGCTTGTTTCCAGTTTCTGCGCAAAGTCGCGTTCGTTACTGGAATCGTAAATCAGGTGGTCGTATAAATGCTGGTGCGTTTCGCAAGCATTCATGCCGAGGCGTCCCTTCATCGTGTTATCTGTAAAGATGCTCGTCTCGTAACTGGATTCCAGTTTGTTATACGTGATATGTTCAATGATGACGGTCGCCTTCTGCTCGTTTATTAGGCGGCTTGCCTTGATGATAAACTCCTCGGGGTTTTCCTGGAACTGCTCAAAGACGGGCTTCTGGATTTTGCTCAGAATTTCGCCAACGGTCTTGCGGGTAAGTCCCGTATCTTCAACAATCTTTCCAATCAAGTCGTACTTGACGCTGGAATTTGCGGTGGCGACGGCAGCCCTAGACTCCGTAGTTTCCATCTTAAAGGCATTGCCCGCTTCCAGTTGTTCCTTGGACTTGATTTTGTCCAGGGAACCCTGCGACACCCTGAAGAAAATCTTCGTCACGCGCAAGTTCGCATTCAGCGCGTCAACTGACTTACAGACAAGTTCATCCGTCTCAAAATCCACCACGTAAGCAGACTTCGCATTAATCTTCTGCCAAAGTTCCTTGAATTCCTTAGAATTGTACTTGCTCTTGTTCAGGCGCAGTTCCACATTGTTCTTGCGGGCATCTTCGGGCTTAATCGCATCGGCATCGTAAAGCGTATCAAGTACATTGCAGATACTTGCGCAATAAGGAGCGACTTCTTCGCAAAGAGTCAGCGCACCGGCAGCCTTGTCCGTGCGATACTTATCCGTCAATGCCCCCTTCTTCACATAGCCGCATTCTAGCAACGCGTCGTAAACCGTCTGCGCAAAGTCATCCGTTACAAACAACTTTTCGCCGGCTTCCGACGTAAACGACTTTCCCTTGAACAGGTCAATCGTCACCTTGATCGGGCGACTGCCAATCGTTTCCGCCATTTCGGTTTGCAACGCCTTCGCAAAATCCTCGTAACTTTCGTTAGCGACAACCGTCAACACATTCACCGAATGCACGTCACCGCCCAAGACGCTCTCGTCCATGCGTTCGCCATTCTGGTTCACGCATAAACGCAACCCGCGGCCCACTTCTTGTCGCTTGCGGACTTCCGAAGCGCTGCTCTTGAGCGTGCAAATCTGGAACACGTTCTGGTTATCCCAACCTTCCTTCAATGCGGAATGGCTGAATATAAACCGCACCGGTTCTTCGCGCGAAAGCAAGCGTTCCTTGTCTTTCATGATCAAGTCATATGCGTCGATATCGTCGGAATCCGATGACCCGCGGGCGACCTTGCTATCTACAAAGCGACCGCCGCCCTTCTTGCTCTTGTCGATGGAGAAATACCCCGCATGCGCCTTGTGGGCATCCGTCTTTTCCAGAAATTCAAAATACTCCGGGCTCTCCAGCAAATCCTGCTGCATCGACTTGCGGATGGAATCGTATTCTTCTTCGAACATTCTGGCGTAAATGCCCATCTCGTCCGGAGCGTCGTAATCGCGATACTTTTTGACCTCGTCAATGAAGAACAGCGAAAGCACCTTGATGCCCTTGCCGAAAAGCGCCCGCTCGCGTTTGAAATGCGAAATAATCGTTTCGCGAATCTGAATGCGGCGCAACTGTTCTTCGTTCACCACGCCCACGCAGTCGCCGGCAAAAATCTTCTTGCCGTTCGTGAAAGTCACAGAAGAATCATTGCCGTTCACGTCGGTAATGGTATAGCCGTCCTTGTATTCTTCGAGACCGCCCGACTGTTCGTAAAGATTAAAACCCTTCGTGACGTGGGCCTTTTTCTTGAGCAGGCCGCCCTTGCCCTTGCAATCAAATTCAAGAGTCGCGACAGGAGCCTTGTCCGTAAACACCTGAACGCCTTCCAAGTACAAATAACCCTCGGTCGCCGTAGAACCGCTCACCGTAATGCCCTTGACGCTAATCTTCTTGACCAGGTGCTTGTTGTAGGCATCCATCGCATCGAGGCGGTAAACCATGTTGTAGATGGCGTCCTTGCGGTGCGTCGCCGAATAGCGTAAAGTCAACAGCGGCTGGAATTCCGCCAGGCCCTCTTTCGTCTTCTTGCCCTCGACACTCTGCGGCTCGTCGATAATCAGAATCGGGTTCGTGCTCGCGATAACGTCTATCGGGCGGCGGCTGCGGAACTCGTCCAGCTTCATGCGGATACGGCGCGCGTCCTTGCCCGTAGCGTTGAACGCCTGCGAGTTAATAATCATCACGTTGATGTGACTGTCCGACGCAAAGTGGTCTATCTCGGTCAGGTTCTGCGAATTGTAGATAAAGAACCGGATGGACTTGCCGTATTCTTCCAAAAAATGCTCCTGCATAATCTGGAACGACTTATAGACGCCCTCGCGAATGGCTATACTCGGAACCACCACGATAAACTTGGTCCAGCCATAGGCGCGGTTCAGCTCGTACATCGTCTTGATGTAGGTGTAGGTCTTGCCCGTACCTGTTTCCATTTCGATGGTCAGGTTGTAATGGCCTTCCAGCTTGTCGGACTGCGGCAAAAGATTCGCCGACTGCACTGCCTGCAAGTTCGCAAGCACCTTGGAATCACTCAGCTCGGGCACCAGACGCTGGTTGCAAAAACCGGTCACGCCCCTCTGCGCAGGCACACTGCCGCCAAAGAGCTTGGTCGTACCCGAATCCATCAAGTAGCTCGATTCCAGGTAGGGTTGCCCCGCAAAAACATCGCAAACGGCCTTCGCGGCATCTGCCTGGAACTGCTGGTACTTGAACTGGATTTTCATATTGTAAAATTAGGAATGTTTTGCAGAAAGTTCTGTTTCTTCAAGTATCTGCACAAGGACTTTGTAATCAAGATACTGGATGCCTTCAACGCCCTCATGGATTTTATCGGCAAGCTTGCTCTGGTAATAAAGATCCATAGCTTCTTCCAGCGAACACTTACGCACCTGCGCCAAATACGCTATAATCCGTTCTTCCAGACGTTCCTGATAAACCTTCTCTAGAACTTCGCCATCCATAAGCTAAGCCTCTTCGCCAGAAACAAACGTCAGTAACGAATCAATCGCTTTCTGCGTAATGAAGGCAATCTGATCGTAATGCGGATACACCTTGATTTCTCTCAAGGCGCGGTCTAAGTCCCAGATTCCAGAATGATACATGTCCACCACACGGAAAACCTTGTCATTCGCAACCTTGCCTACGATAACATCATAATCCTTGTAATCCAATGCCCCATCGCGGCACTTGCAGACAAAATTTATCCATTCGGTCAAATCTTCTGGAAAAGTCTTTACCGATAAATCGCTTGTAAAATCCGACATCTCGTAGATGTTCAGAACAGGACTCGCACCATCATAAATTTTTGACTTTCTTACGGCCCAGCGGATAGCCTGCTCGCGAACGGTAGTCACATAGAACCCCATCCCGAAATCAAGGGGCCTATAGGAATGGTTGATATCAGGCTTCTGCACAACCTGTATTGAGCCGTGGTAAACAATCATATAGCCACCTTGCGGACTTTCAAATATTCTTCGATATCGCTCACGACAAAATCAGTCCCTTGCGTGTGCATTATTTCGTAATTGGGGACAAGGAACTTTTGGATACAACCGGAATCCCTAAGTTTTTTATATACGGCGGACGGCAGCCGATTCCACTTGTTCGCGCAAGCGTGAATCATGTACACGACAAATTCGAAAGAATCCTGGATCATAATGCCTCCGTATAATTTAAAAGATACTTATTTTTCATTAAAGAAGGTAATATCCGCCGTTCTTTGGAGGTTTACGAACCCACATTTTCTCACGTTATGACGAATCATCCTTTCTTCAAAAATTCAACACGCCATCCCAAATTCAGTGCATCCGACAAGTCTTCCAATTGTTTCTTCTTGGTTTCTGTGCTACTATGAGTGTTTAGATAATACCCATCACCCATGGGAACTGAATTTGCATATTTGGAACTGTGTTCTCCTTTTTTGAATAAAGGTTCACTATCTAGTACAGATAAATACTTTTGAGCATATTCACACATTTGTTTTTTATCAATGCTCCTTAGAATTTCTTCAAACGCTTCTATCAATGTGTCTTTTGCAGAATCATGTTGGATTGTCGAGCCATCTTTTTTATAAAGGATAATATTTGTTTTTTTACCCTTTGCGCCCACAGATCTTATCAGCGGCTTAGATACATTGACGCCAATGACATTAAAAGATTCCGGTTCATCAAAATCACCGTCATCAACGCCCCATATATCCAGCACTTCCTTTGTCAATGCTACCTGACGCTGGAGACATTGGTATTCATTCCATTCCTTGTGAGCATTGTAAACATTTTCGACAATATCGATAGAAGTAATGCTCAGTTCCGCATAAGCCTTGACACCCTTGCGTTTGGGCGAGCCTTCCATTTTCACTTTAAACTTATTATTCTGGATAGACGTATTCAGTTTGCTGGTCAAAAGCGTCATGTTGCCAATGGAATACACCATCTTTTGACGGTTAACCTTACCTTCGGCCTCATCAATTTTCTCGCCCTTGGCATTAACATACGGTACATCGCTCCAATTTTCCTCCCACTTTTGCGGTATGATATGTTCAAGCGTGTAATCGTATTTCAATTCCTTAAGATCATATTTTTTAGAATCGAAGCGGCGCTTGAGTTCAATCCAGAAAAGAATTAGAGTCGCTTCGCGGTTCTTTATTTTAGAAAGGCCGGTAAATACCTCGTCATTCGAGATAAGTTCTGCCATCTGGCATGGCTTCGTCTCGTCATCAATAAACTCAAGGCAATTCTTGTTGTACCCCTTTGTACTTTCTCCCGCAATCATTCTGCGCATAATGAATTTTTCCAATTCATTCATTCGCTGATTCAGTGTACCTTCGTCTTTTTCATACTTTTTCAGCAAGAATAGAATGTACGGATTAAAGGTTGTCAGACCAAGTACGTCCAGAATATGGAATAGGCGTTTGGCGCTATCTTCATAAGAATAACAAGTTGTCTTGCCCAATTCCGGGACATTGTCACGATATATCTGAGCATAATTAATGATTTTCCGGACAAATTCCTTTACCTCTTTTTCTTTCATTTCTTCGATATACTTTTTGTAGAGGTCAGGAATATCCGTCAAGGTATGCTCGCTTGGGTCAAATATTTTTTCAATGATCGCTACGGATTGTAGTAGGACTTCGCTGTTGTCACGCTGAATGCGACCGATGGTCCTTTTCTTGCCCCAATAATGCAGGGTCTCCTCGTCCTTGCAGAAAACATTTCCCCAAGTGTTATCGTAGAACTCAACGACATCTTCTTCTGTGCAAAATTCAAGAGCCTTTTGGAAGAGGGCGTTTTTCACGATGTCCGTAGATGTCAGGCGCACACCCGCACTATTGATGGTATCGAATATCTGCTGTTCGTGGTCATCTTCGTCCAGGGCAATAACCACAATCATCTTGTTATTTTCGGACAGCAGATTGTCAAAGATATCGCTCACGATATCAGGAGAGGATGTTTTTAATTGGTCGATGAAATATTTATAACAGCAGAGAATTTTGTGTGACGAATTGTCATCATCGACATCTAAATTTACGATTTCCGAATAGTCTATAGACGTGATTCCGTTGGCCTCTACACTTCCGATAACTTTTTCAAAATCCTGCCTATCTACTTTTGAATGCTTGACTTTGATATGATAAGTCGAATCCGTCTTTTTCCTTTTGTAGAAAAGAGCGTTCCGCGCATCGTCAAGGACATTAGCCTTGATTTCATCGCTGAAGGTATCGTATATAGCTTTTAGCAGAATGCTCAATGTGGTCAAGCGTTGCTGGCCGTCAATTACGCTTACACGCGTTGTTGCACCGAATACGGACGAATCGTTGATCTTCTTGAGGATGATAGACCCAAGGAAGTGCCTGCGATTCACCTGTTTAAGATCATCCAAGAGTTCTTCCCAGTTGTCTTTTTTCCACACGTAGGCTCGCTGGAAAAACGGAATTTCGAAAGTCTGGATTTCGTTCAAGAAGGAAAAGGATTTAGATTCTGCTTTCATAGGGGTAAAAATACTTATTTATGACTGGAACGAAAGACTTCAAAACTCAATCCCTATATAGGATGAAGATTAGACACACCTTTATAGTGGCTCATTACACAAAACATGTCGAATTAAGTTAAATTTCGGCGTTTTATTCATTTTTTGAATAAATATATTGACAAAACAACAAAAAAAACATATCATTATTCGCAAAACGAATAGCAACCACATTAAAGGATTAACTTATGAAAATCTAGGAGAACATATGCCTTCCGCATGGACAATAAACAACGACGCCTCGTGCTTTTCTCGCAGTGCAGCAAAGAGCTTTTCAAAAGAATTACCCTCAAGAGTTTGTCAATATCATGGCAAACTTAGATAGATACAAAAGTGCTTTAGATTCTGGGATACACCCTGAGCAAATCAAAAAAGAAAACACTTTTGTCCATAACGAAGGAAAAGGAGTTGTGTCTATAACGCAACACCCCCTCCGTAAAGGAGCGCATCCTCTTAGACTGTACGTTTACCCTTGTTTGACCACACACGTATTACACATTCTTTTTATAGGCGACAAACATCATCAAGAAAAAGACATCCAAACAATTCACAACTATGTGAAAAAGAACCTTCAAGAACCAAACGCTTAAAACATCACATACACCCTAACAAGGGAGACCGCTATGGACAAGAAGATAACTTCAGTTTCGGAATTATTAAAGGATATGGGAATTGATGACGACGCAAGAAAGGGCGTCGATAAAGAAATCGAAAATCACATTCTTGGCAAAAATCTGATGATTCTCCGCATGAAGAACAATCTTTCTCAAGCAGAAATGGCGAAAAAAATAGGTGTATCGCAACCCTGCATTTCCAGGCTTGAATACGCAAGCAATGACCAAATTAGACTTGGCGATTTGAATAAATATGTTGCTGCTTTGGGCTACGAAACAACGCTCATTATTTCCAAACCGCAGAACATCGCACAAAAAATCAAGAATACCTACAATCAGCTTTCTGCGTTACTAACAGAGTTGCAAAAATACGCAGTTGATGATGAGGCAATTCTTCAAGGCATCGCCAAATTCGAACTGGAAGCGACCCACAACATGCTCAATCTCGCTTCTGCATTAATAGAAAGCAGTTCTTCTAAATTGAAGAAGATTCATCCTCAACAAGAAACTCAAATTATTCTTGACGATTCAATAGTTGAAAGTAAAAAGAAAAATTTGGCATTTGCTCAAGTCAAGGAAGTCGGCGGAATGGCCGACTTTTTGATTCTATTACAATTCATTTTTACGTTGCAAAAGACCACCCATCGTCTCTATTTTTAACATACAATCAGGTAACATTTTATCCCAAGGCATATTATGAGCCCTCAAAACATACGCATGATTAGATAGACTTGAATCAAATTTCTTGTCATACAATTCAGCTATTATTTTCCCCACATTCTCATTCACCTTATAATCATTATAAGGAACTAGATGCATCGCATTCACCTTCAAAGAATAATTTGAATTTTCCGATTCTACCTTACTTTTCCCATATGGAATGTTTTTATCATCCAATGCGAAAATACACCTAACCTCAACTTCAACATCTTTTCCAAGAATCTTCTTATTCGTAGCCAATATCTTATCAATTGTCGTATTAAGTCTTACATATGATCTTTCAGTTTCTTTACAATTACGGAAATAATAATTCAACATTTTCTCTGTTGAAGAACCTGAAATAATATTATCCGTCAAAAAAATTATTTTTGAAATGGTTTTAGGTTTTTGGCCTTCAATATTCAAATAATAACCATAAATAGCATCATTTTTAAGGTTTGCATTTAACAACCCTGCATCAATGGCCCATTTTATAATACTTCGGTCTTCTGTGATGTTTTTTGTAATAATATTCGATAGAGTTCCCCCGTCTCCGTAGCTTTCTTTGCCAACAAATAAAACATCATTACTCTCCAATTCTTTGATTTTCTTGATAAAAGTAGAATCCCATTCATCACTATTCAAAACATAATTTGAATAATATTTATTTAAAAGCAAGTCCTTAAATTTTTCGAACCAATTTTTTTCATCCCCCGGTTTAATAAATACCTGTATGTGCCAATATAATTTAAAAATAGCCAAAGCTTTACAATCTGTTCCGTTTGTAAATCCGTACAGTTTTCGTAATTTATCTGTAAATCCAGTGTGTTCAACAATTGTAGCAATCCTAAAAAAATTTGAATCTTTTAAGAAAATATCTTTTGTTAAAGAACTTTCTTCCCTTATATTATGCAATTTTTTTAAATATTTTTCCGTATCTATCCATTTACGAGGAATAAGAATATAATGGCTATTTTTGTTTATCGCCCATATTTTTTCTTCCTCGTAATCATTTATATTATCATCTTCATTCTCGCACTTAATTACACTCGCGTCAATTCGATGAGAGTCGACATAAAATAAATTTTTTCCTTTATTTTTCTTTATTTCAACAGAAACAATATTTCCTTCATGTTCGGAGAAATATTCTTTCCTCAGCAAATTTTCAAAAAAAACTTTTATATCGCCATTACAAGGCACATAGATTTGATAAGGCATAATTAGCTTCGGAACCAAATCCATAGAAGTATTTTCGTCATAACGATCTGGATTTACATATTTTTTTATAAAATTAAAATAAAGGATAAGCGCATTTTCAATCTTTCCATGCTTTTCATTTTCTTCAATAAATCGTTTAAAAAGAGCATTTTGATAAAACTCATCGTCAGTCAACGTTTTAATACATTCTAAATATTTCGTATTTTGAACGCAATCATCACCTGTTAAGTTTGCAAAAAATTCAGCTAAAAAATCTATTGTAAGAATATTTGTTTCTAATCTATTTTGTTTAAGAATTACACCTCTTATTCCATTCTGACTATTTCCTATGATTTTCCAAAAATGTCTTGGTGTGCAAGGAGAGGATTTATTTTCTGATTCAACAATTTGTTTGTCTTTGAATTGATTTGTTATTTGAAGATAACGGCCATCATTTCTATCTACAATAAAGGCCTTATCAAAAAAAACATTATAACAAGATTTACTACTCACGTCGAGTAAAACATCTACTTTTGCATTTGAATTACTTCCTAAAAGAATTTCTTTTAGGGAACAAAACCTCCAGTTTTCCTGAACAGCTAAAACTATATACCATGCAATTTCTTCATTTTTAGAGTTTTTTTCAGCTTGAACTGTTTCTCCGCCAAAATAATCTTTTTTTGTACTTCTAATAATTAAATATGATTCGTCGTGAACCATCAAAACTTGGTTTGCTAAATTGTTTTTTCCTGCAAGTGCTCCTCCTATAAAAGATCCATTATTGCATAAAAGTTCAAGAATTTTAATATTGTATTTTTGGGCAATCTCATTCACTTTTTGGCGAATAGAAACCTTGTCATCAAAATCTATTTGTGTATAGATTTGCAACGCGAAGAAAAGCTGAATTAGATTTTCTTTTGTTGGATCCTTTGCGTCTTCAATAACTCCATCTAACAGGTCATGAATCGGATAAACGTATGCTCCTATGTCATCCTTAATCCGAAAAATCCACGAAAATTGTTCTGTAAACTCCCCAATATGGGTATAAAAAACATTAAACTTATCTTTTAAGGTATTAAATAGCAATCTGTTCTTATTTGCTAATTCGCTTAAAAATTGTACTAAAACAATTCCATGATGAGAATAAATGTTTTTTCGTTCTTTTGCTAGAGATAAATTATTTATGTAATCAATAAAATTTTTGAATAGATTTATAGGAAAGTCTTTAGAGTGTGCAGATTCCAATTTTATTACACACGAGAGCATCCAAAAAATTCTACATATTTCTTCAATGTTTTCTTCTTTTTCAGTATTCTCGAATTTTTCAGATAGAGTTAAATTCACCAATTCAATAAGAATTTTGATTTTATTTAAATCTTTATTTTCTAAATCTAACGACAACTGTTCTAGACGACGCTTCAACATCTTCATTTCCCTTTTATTTTTCTAGTGATTTTGACAAGAAAATCAATATACTTTTTTCTATGAACTCAACTCCATCATCTTTTGAAAAATAATCAACTAAACATTTTAATTGATTCTCCTTATTTTCTAATAAGGTGTTATTTTGAACCGACGTAAATAAAATCTGAATAAAATTTTTAAAATTGATAGAATTAATTGGAATTTCTTTGTAATACTCTTTATTAATAAAAAGTTGAAATAAAAAAGGAGATGAAAATAGTAATTTGTAGAATTTTCTAAAGACGCTTCCTCTTCCCATATCAGAAGCTGCTATTTGTTCCAAATGCTTTTTTGCAAAATCAATCCTATTTGGAAGATCAATACAATTACTCAACAAGAAATTGGCATCGTTAATACTCCATTCTCCATTTCTTAAAACAAATCTATCCATTGCAAAACACGGATCTCCATCAAGTAAAACACTTTTTTCTTGCGTAACATCATACATCAATTGATTTAGACGACCAAATTCTTCTAATTCTTCTAATGACAAATTCGAAATTTTACCATAAATCTTTGTTTTTTCCTTGTTAAAGAAAAGACTATTTTTTTCAAAAAAAGAAGCTAATTCCATCAAAATTTTTTCACCATCCAGCGTTGAGTCATAGAAAATATACATATCATCCACATATCTAAATATTTTTACTTTGTTAGACAAAGTAATATTTTTTTCAATAAATTCATCAACTATAGAATCAAGAATAAATTCTACAAGAACTCTAGCATAAGCTGGACCTTGTGGAACGCCTTTTTGAGAGCCTACAGCATTAATCATTAGTCGTTCGTTGAATGAAATAAGGTAATTGCAAATATTTGAAATTTCTTTTCCTATTTTTTCTTTTTTGTCAATACTTTTCAGCAAAGTGTTTTTTAGAGAGCTCAAAAAAATGCTATCATAACAATTTTTTAAATCAGCCTTAATAAAGCCGAAATCTTCAAATAGTTTTAGATTAAAAAACACAGATACATCTTGGATAAATTTACTCCATGAATTTATCCAAGGAGAAAAAACATCGCCGCCCTCTGATAAATTTAAATGGTAGCTATAAGACTTGTAATCTTTTTGTATGCGACTCACTAGTTCAAAAATAAGTGCAGTAGTAAGAACTCTTTCTTTCACCCCAAGTGATATCATTATTCGTTCTTTTTTTTCTTCTTTTCGCAAAAAAGACATATAATCTATATCAAGAGGAGTTTCCGCTTCACCAGCAATAATTTTTTTTAAAACGCTATTAGATTCAGAAATATCATAAAAAGAGAAAAAACGAAAATCTTGTTCTATTTTTAGAGAAAGAACTTCATCGTTGTAATGAAAATAGTTATTCTCTTTCTTTAAAATACTTTCAATTAAAAGAGAATCTTTACTTTTTTTTATTTCACAACTTTCAAAAGGAATGTCCATTTTCTCTAAAACAAACTCAGCAATAGAACGCTGATCCTTACAAGGAGAAACTCCATATATGCTATGTAGATATTGAATTGTCAGCGGAAAATAAACTCTTTTATTTTTCCGAATTTCCTCATTTGTAATCTCGGCATTAAAATTCGACTGCATTTTAAATATTTGCCATAAAATTTTTTCACCTTCTCTAATATGGGCAAATGTACCTAGCATTATTTTTCGATCACATATTGTCATTTTCCCATTAGAAATATTTCTCCATATAATTTTCAAAGCAGAATCAGATTCAAATGCTCGCTCTAACTGTTCAAAGGAGTAATTCTCTTTGGGGGTGACAAATTGTCTTTTTACAAATTCTTCTATTTCAATTTGTTGTACATCTAGCTTAATTCTTTCTACAAGTTCTATAGGATTATTTACAGAAAATTTTTTCAAACATTCAAGTTGGCTTCTTAAAAACGACGTGTCAAATTTTTCAATTTTTTCGCAAGAGAAATTGTTTATATCGTTTACAAAATATGAATAAGTTCCTTTTTGATGTCGCGAAAGCGGAATTTTTACCATAGATCCATATTTGTTTTTTTTCTTTCCGCTCAATACTTTAGGAAATCTATCTAAACCATAGACCAAATCAGCCGCCAAACAAGATTTCATGCCATCCAACAATCGATCTTGTATTAAATAACCTAAGTTTTTAGGAATTGCACGATTAAATAGAATCCAAATATGAAAACCTCTTCTTCCGGAATATTCTATTATATATTTAATATTTAATGAATCTAACACCTTTGTAAAAGGAATTACATACTTTTCTTTTAATTCTTTTACATTCCCTCCGGCGTCCTTCTTGCAATCAAAGTCAAAACAGATCCATCTTAGCAAATCTAAATATGTCAGCTGTTGATACGCTCCTAATGCGGCGCCTGATTTCAACATTTTTTTTATTAAAAATGGAGTTACCGTTGCTTTGGTTGCTATATAAATACCATCGTCTCTTTGCACTCCAACTACAGTGTCATTGGTGACAAATTTTTGAAAAAGTTCATTTGATACTTCATCCAATAACAAATCCATAGAATCTTTCATATCTTACACCACCTTCACGGTTGTATTTGGGCTGAGGGTTTTGAAGATTTCGGTGACATTGATTTTGGCGGAGTCGCTTTTGAAGCTGGAGTCACGGAAGACGGCGCGGAGGGGCTTGGTTGCTGCGATTTGGCGGATGGCGGCTTCGGGGATGTCGCTTGCAAAGCAGGCGACTAGGTCGCCGTCATTGACGTTATAGACTTGGAGGTTTTCGATGGTTTCGGTTTTGATGGGGAGCGAGAGCGGGACGCCCCAATCGACGAGGCAGCCGAAGAGGAGGTCCATGTCGGTGCGGCCGTCCTTGATGTTGCTGATTTGCTCGACGAGGTCTTGCTGGGAGATTTCGCCGGCGGAGTAATAGACGTCCTTCATGTTGGAGTCATCGATTTTCAGGACGCGGAAACCGATGTCCAACGGTTTTGCAGTTGTGGGCTTGTCACTTGCGCTATCAAACAGGTCCGTTTTGTCGGCGGCAGATTTTTCTTTGGCTTGTTGTTCTGCAAGGATTTTATCGCCTGCGCGGCGGATGCGTTCCTTACCGATTTCGCAAATGGTCTTGTAGCCAGCCTTTGCGGCTTCAGAATTTTCATCGCATTTTTCTGGAAGTTGAACCATGATGAATTTGCGATGGCCGCCGTCTTCAGCATTCAATTGCATAACGGCATGAGCAGTTGTTGCAGAGCCAGAGAAGAAGTCTAAAACAATTCCAGACGGGTCTCTTAATAGAGCCAACATATTTTGGACAAGTTCTATTGGTTTTGGAGTATCGAAAACCTGAATTCCATTAAATAGCTCTTTTATCATTGCCGCAGATTGACGAGTTGTTCCATATTTTGGTCCATCCCATAAATTTTCAGGAGTTCGCCCCACTTGATCGTTCAAATAAATTTTTCGTATAATGCCACTAAAATCACTTTTAAACTTAATTTCACCCGTAGAAATTTTTTCTTTGATTGATTCTTCCGACCATCTCCAACCTTTTTCTGGAGCCTTTATCACATTTCCATTTGGAGCAACAATATCATAGCACAACGTTTTTCTGTAATTTGGACTGCGGACATCCCCACTTCGCCACAAGCCCTTCGGATCGTTATCAGGATTACTGTAATTTACATTATCTTCAGCAGTCCTTTCCATATAAAATCTTGGCAATTGGTTCATATCGTGAGCATACACGAACGTATGATTATACTGTCTTGAAAAATGAAGTTCATCATTTTTGCTTTGTTGTGTATGTTTCCATATGACATTTGCAACAAAATTACTTCCACCAAACACTTCGTCGCAAATCTTTTTCAGGTTCGCTTGTTCGTTATCGTCGATGCTGATAAATATCACGCCATCGTCGGTGAGCAGGTTGCGGGCGAGCAGCAGGCGGCTGTAAATCATGGAACACCAGTCGGAATGGAAACGGCCGTTGCTGTCGGAATTCTGCACCATGCGATTTCCTTCGTCGTCCACGGCGCCGCTTTCTTCGGCGTACTTGGCGCTATCCATGCGGAAGTCGTCTTTGTAGATAAAGTCGTTTCCGGTGTTGTAGGGCGGGTCGATGTATATCATCTTGACCTTGCCCAGGTAGCCCTCTTGCAGGAGTTTCAGGGCTTCGAGGTTGTCGCCTTCGATGTAGAGGTTCTCGGTGGTGTCGAAGTTCTTGGATTCTTCCACGCAGGGGCGCAGCGTCTTGCGGATGGGTTTCGCGGCTTCTACCATGGCGTCGCGCTTGCCGACCCAGGTGAATTCGTAGGACTCGTCGCCTTCCGCGACGCTCTCGCCGAGCATCTGCTTGAGCGCATCGAAATTCACCGCCTTCTTCAGCTTGCCATCCTTGGCCTTGCTTTCGGTCACGCAATTCGGGAACAGCGCAGCAATCTTCTCGACGTTCATCTGCACCATATCGGGAGTTTCAAACTTCATCTTTTCCATGGGATACCTTTTGTACGAAATATAGGATCATTTCTTCATTTTGTGCTTACACACTATGAAAACGCCTTTCTAAATCATCAACAGTATTCTTCAATTTTTTATATACACCCAAGAATGTATTATCTTTTTTCAAAAATTCCAAAATATTTAATGTTGAACGGATTGACGAATAATATGTTTTTGGGGGATAGCCATCAATAAGCTTCTCAACCAATTTACAAACCTCATTTTTATTTTTCTTAAGATTAAAAGCAATTAAATAAAGATGATAATTTGTAGTGTTAATGAACTGTCCAAAGTCATTATTCTCCATTTTACTTATTTTTTGATTTACAACATATTGCTTTATAATTTTTTGACAATTTTTATCTGATATCTGGTATAATTCAAGTAATACATTTTGAATGAATTCTATTTTTTCTTTCTCAGAATAATCATCAATATTTCGAATTATATTATGAATAATATAATCAGAAGTAAATTTAGATTTAAGAATACGGCCACAATAGTAAAGATTGTATAATCTATTCCATGACAATGCTGTTTCTTCATAACCGTTCATTTTTTTGCAAATAAATTTATTTAACAAATTTTCCAACAATGTAATAATTTGTTTTTGATTAAATGAACGTGAGTATAGATTCCACTGAATAGCAAAAAAACTATTGATTGCGCTAAAAATAACAAGGGTATTCTTAGCTTCATTCACCAGACGATTTAGTATGGCCCATATTTTCTTATATAATTCATCCGATAACTCATTTAATGATAAGATGAAAAGTGCTTTTTCTATATATCCATCAAAATTATCCCAAATAGAATAGGATGTTCTATCAATAAAATGATTCACACAATTTTTTATTACAGAATCAACAAGCCAATTTAATAGATCCTGGTCTAAAGCCAAATTCTTCCTTTTGCCTTTCTTTTGAAAATCTTCAAATAGGTATTTTAAATCATCGCTCTTATAATATTTGATGCATACATACAAATCAATTTTACTTAAAGTAATTTTTTTCTTTTTCTGCTGTTGTAATAAAGCTATTGACACATAATTTTTGCATAATTCACGATAAATTGAAAAACCTTCTATGCAAATACCATTTAGTAGAACAAAATCAATCAGATTTTGCAATTCAGATTCCGGTTTATTTTCATTTGACGAAAAAACCATTCCTCCACGATCGATAATTCTGTAATTCTTTTCTTTTTCCTTTACATTTGTAAAAGACTCAAATTGAAATTTGTAAAGATCAAGCATCGTTAAGAAATTCTTCATTTCTTCACAATCTCTTTGAGCATCTTTAGGGAAAAAGCTATACTCTATATCTATTGAAAACCGACTTTCCTGCTTAAATTTTATTTCAAGGTCACTTATATATTTTAGTTCATTTAAAAGAAGATTGTGATTAAAAAAACCTACAAGCAAATAAAGATAATTATGTTTTCTTTTGCATAACGAAATCATTCGCCTATTACACTCAAAAGCATCTTCAATTCTACCTAGATTTCTGAAACAGACAATATTCCTAAGAACAGAAGAAATATCATCCTCATCCCTTTTTATTGAGTAATCAAAATTTATTATTGCAGACTCTTCACGTACATTATTTTCTGTAAAAAGGCGATATTTATAACAATTTTTTTCATCTATAGATGTCACAAATCCTGTAATATTGGCTTTAGCCAGTATATTACATATTCGGTTAATTTTTTCATCACATCCACTCAATTCTTTTATAAAATTTTGGTATATTTCTTTTCTCTTCTCATCTTCTTTTTCTCTAAAGTTATACTCATGAAAATGCAGGATACCTCTTTTTTGTGAATCGTATAATATTTCACTATTTTTTAAAGAATTGCAAATATTCTTTTGTAATGCTACATAGTAGTTATCGTATTTCTTTATTTCGTTATATACATATTCAACGGGATTTTGAGAAAAATCAGTTGGCGTCCCAAGTTCCGTTAAAAAACTTTTTAACGACTCGGTTCGATTTTCGTTTTCAACAACAATTGTGATAATTCCAAATTTTTCTAAATACCTTTCCGAAAATTCGTCATACTTATTGACCACCATATAAATAGGGGGTTGGACTGTAGAATGATTTTGGAACCAGTTTACAATTTGTTTTAAGTCTATATCGCTAAACGAGTACCCTATCATTACAATAGTATGAGTGGATACAATACTCTTTATATAATTTTCTATTAAAGGAAAATTGTTTGAGTAATTGAGATAATCATCTTCAGTAAAAATATAATTGTCGTGGTGAAAATCACCATGCATTTTAATAATCTTATTGTCGTTCTTTGATTTAATTAATTCATTATCAGAAGCAATAACATCATAGATATAATTTATTTCTTCTTCTATACAATTTTCAAAAAGACAATCCCAATTTGTTGTAATTATGCAGTGTGGTCGTAATTTTAAGATAGCTCGTTGAATATCAGATGGAATATCTTTTGTGGGGAAGCAACTACCAACAGTACTCTTTAATTTTAATGGTCCATACTTTAAAGCATAAAGTTGAGCAATTTTTAAAGGATCAGAATCCTTGCATCCAATAAGGCCTCTCTGCAACTTTTTTAATATATCCGACCATAGTGGATATGTATCACCAGAGGCAGAGGCCCTAGACACTCCCGAACCAACAAAAAATGCCAATTTGTGTTCCGATAAAGATTCTTTTATCAATCTATAGTATTCAATATTTTTGTCAACAATAGAATTAGCCATACAAACCTTTTTAAAGAATACTTTGATTTGTCACGATGCTCATCATTTTAAAATCACCTTATTCGGTCACGCAATTCGGGAACAGCGCGGCAATCTTCTCGACATTCATCTGCGCCATATCGGGAGTTTCAAACTTCATCTTTTCCATGGGATACCTTTGTCCGAGGTATCGCCTTTATTCTGCCGCTTTTTCCGCTTTTTTTAAATTTTTTATTGTAGCGATTCCGTACAGCGGTATATTCAGCATCTTTTCGTTGTCACGGAAGGGGAGCATCGATGTTTTTACCGCCAAATCGGGCGCAAACTGGTCACAGAACAACGTAAAACTGCGTGAGCGCAGGTTCTCGCCGGACTTGACTTCAATGGGGATAATCAGTCCATCCTTTTGCAGAATGAAATCCACTTCAGAGGTGCTGCGTTCGTTTGTCCAATATCCGAGGTAGTCGGGGTCCAGAGTAGAGAGCTCCTGCATCACGAACTGTTCGGCCATTGCGCCCTTGAACTCCGTGAAAATTTTGTTCCCGTCGATTAACGTTTTAGCGTCTAAACCAGCGGATGCGCCAAGCAAGCCCACGTCCAACATGAAAAGCTTGAACACGTGAGTGTCCTGGTAGGCCTTCAGCGGCATACGGGGTTCCTTGACCCGGTGGGATTCCAGCACCAGCCCGCAATCGCGGAGCCATTCTATGGCAATTTCAAAATCCTTGGCGCGTGCGCCCTCGCGGATAATCCCGTACACGAATTTCTTGTTTTCCTTGCTGAGCTGGGCAGGGAGGCTGTCCCACACCATGTTCAGGCGCGGAATCTGCTCGCCAGGCGCATGCTTCGAAAAATCCGCCGCATACGAGCGCAGTATTTCGCGCTGGATTTCGCGGGCCTCGAAGTAGTCGCCGGTATCGACCCATTTCTGCACCACTTCAGGCATTCCACCCACAAACAAGTAACTCCTCAGCAAACCGAGCAGTTCATCGTGAAATGGTTCCAATGCGTTCCATTGCCCGTTACGGATGGCTTCGCAAAGCATTTCTTTTTTTGCGGCGTACAGGAATTCAAAAAACGAGAGCGGACCAAGGTCCAAGAAAGACACCTTGCCCACCGGAAACGAAAGGCCGGAGTGCAGCGCAATGCCGAGCAGCGAACCAGCCGCGACTACGGCGTATTGGGGAGCGTCTTCGCAAAAATACTTGAGCGAGGTCAGGCCGCCCTCTGCCGCCTGGATTTCATCGAAGATAATCAGGGTGTTTTCGGGGTCGATCTTTTTCCCGTAATTGAGCTCAATCGTAGAAACAATTCTCTTGATGTCGAAATTTTCAGAGAACAGGTCACGGAGGCGGCGCTCATTTTCGAAGTTGATATAGACGGTCTCGGCAAAGGAGGTCTTGCCGAACTCCTTCAAAAGCCAGGTCTTTCCAGTCTGTCTAGCTCCACGGACAATCAGCGGCTTGCGGTCCTTACGCACTTTCCACTGAGCCAGCTGTTGCATCGCAAATCGTTCCATAATGCCTCTTTTTTGCCTTTTTATAGTAAATATATATAAAAAAGCCGTAAAACAACAAAAATATCTTGATAAAAGTGTAGTTTAAATACATTTTTATCAAGATATTTAAGTTTTGGGAGGGGAAATGGCGATTTTAGCGGAATTTTGCCATTTTTCGGCAAAAATCGCGCCGTATGTTGAAATATCTATAATTTTGGCCGGATTTTTTGTTGAAAAAAACTATAATTTTTTGGATTTCTTCTTTTTTGGGGGACATATTCTCCAAATGAGCGTATCTATTCCGGCAAGATCTTTCACATAATTTGAATTTTGTCTTACAACAGAGCGCAACCTCCTTGCCAAATCAATATACTTTTGACCTTCTGTTCCCCCACGATCTAAGGACCACTCATTCTTTTTTATCCACGTTTTTACAGGATCGTTTAAAACAGGGTATTTCTTCGGGAAGAACTGGCACAACATTTCGGATAACCAAGCTTTTCTCGCGGGATTTTTCCTTTTGGCTAATAGGTCAATTTTCTTCGCCACCAATTCATCTAAATCCAGAAGACTCATTTTCTTTTCATTTTCAATGATATCTATCAAAGCCGTAGTTGCTTCTCGCCAATTAATATTCTTTGTGCAGATTCTTTCAACACCACTTCCTTGAAAACGGAAGCAGTCTTCTTCCTCCCATCTTCTATGCCATAATTGAGTAAATTCAGTCCAAAAAGCAGCGTTACTCATCGATCCGGTTGCATTTGATCTTAATAAATGAAGAATTTTTGCCTTTTTTTCTTTGAAAAGTTCTTGTTTGTATTCTCGTTCATTCAGGAGATCTTTAAAGTCCTTTTCCCAGGGTAATTTAATATTCAAATCAATTTGATCTAATGTAATTTCACCTTTAACTCTTTTTCCACCTATTTTGCTCTCTTCATATCTTGCAATCCAACTCTTAGAAATAGGATCCGATAATTTGATACAACCATTAAACCACTGCACTATCCTTTCGTATTCTTCCTGTTTTATACTACTAAAACTATTTATCTCATAATTTTCAGACAACGCTGCACTCGTCATATTAGAAGAACCGATTAAGGCAAAACATTCCTTTCGTTCTTTCCAAATTAATACCTTGGGATGAAACGTATTCTCGTTCGACGGGAAAGCAAACACATTTCCGCGCAAATTTCTTGGAAGCCAATCCAACAGAGACTGACAAGCCGCCTTTCTCGTCAGGCCAAAATTTGTTCCCACCAGAGCAACGAATTTCTTGCAATCCTTCTTTGGCTTTTGAGAAAAAGACCAGTCTGTCAAAAAAGCTGTGGCGATGTAGATTTCCTCAGCTCGTTTAAAAGCTCTATTGTATAGAGCTTTTAGATTTTCGTTATCTTTGGGATTGAGAAGTACTTTCATAATGAACAACTTCCTGTTATGCACCAGAGCTATGATTTCTTTTTTCTTCGCGAGCTTTTAGCCATGCATTTACACCCATTTTCAATACTATAAATAATAAAATTCCAATAACAGGTCCTATAAAAACAGATGCCGTACCAACAATTCCTGCAATAGCTTCTGATATTTTAGCGACAACAGCATACTGAATTATATTAGTATCCGCCAGCAATGTTGTTATTTCGTTCTTATATTTGTCATCTCCTCGCAAAAGTAATTCTAATTCATCCAGAATTCTTTCTAAAGTAGGTGTCTGTGGAGCCTCAGATCCAAAAGGAGCAGTGCTATTATTTGTTACACAAAGCCATTCTCTAGCAACTTTTTCGTAGTCGCCTAAATTAGCATACATTGTTGTTATCATGGACTGCTGATATTTTGGTATAGTTTGAAGCCAGGAATCTGTACCATACTGTTCTAATAGAGCAATAAATTGTTCATTCATTATAGCATCTCCTTAATATATTCTGCAGAAATGGCATGAGTTGTTTGATGTAATGTCATAGGATCAATTCCTCCTAAACTAATTCCTCCTGCACCTTTGGGTACATAGGAGCCAATTAACATCCCCACAAGCATATTATTGTAAATAATCGGACTTCCTGATTGCCCTGGTCGTGATTGAATATTCAAAACAATATTTTTCATTTTTATTCCAGCTCTTTCAATCAACACTTTTGCTCCCACATTTGCATTTTGTTGAGTCAAAACCATTCTTCCGTAGTTGCAGTGAGGATATCCAAAGAGAACTACTTCCTCTCCAACTTTTATCGAATCTAAAGAAGACGTTATGAGTCTCGAAGAAGCTGATCCACTGGATTTTAGAACACATATATCATGAATCGGATCGAATTCCGCAACTTCAAGAGGAAAACACTTTCGATTATTAATAGAGGTATCTTGAAATTCCTGTATAGTTTCCATATCATTTAAAACAATTGCCAATTTTTTTTCATTTCCCGCAATTACATGAGCGGCAGATACAAAGTATCCAGGCTTTTCACTTAGAAAAACTGTGCCCAATAACGAAAAATTATGCCCTTCAATGCGCGCTATAGGAAATACTATTTTCGAAATATCCGAAAAAATCATTATTTCATCTCCTTTTCCAATTTCTTTATCTCGGCCCTAATTTCCACCTGTCTGTTAAACTGTTTTTCGTTGGCGAGTTTCTTTTCCAGTTTTTCGATTTGAGCCTTGATTTTGGCGTTTTGTTTATTTTGTAAAATATAATCTTTTAGAGACGGCTTGGGTTGTTCCGCTTCTCCCTTCGGCAAGCTCAGGGAGCTTAAACTCGCAACGGCATTTGAGGAATCTGCACTGCGGACGATGGATTCGTAGATTTCGTCCATGTTGCTGCCAAACAAATTAAATACGGGTTCGGCGATGGGTTTCCACGGTGTTTCGAAGGATTCCAGGAAGGTTTCGTCCTTCTCTTTTTCTTTGAAGTTCACGAAGAGTTTCGCCTTGTCGTCATAAGTTAACACGAATACGTTGTGGTGGTGCAAATTCTGGTCGATGAACTCGAACAACTTGCGCGGGCACTCGAACGACTTCATCTTGACTTCAAAGACATCGATTTCGTTTACCAGCAAACCCTTTTCTGCGGCCATGGTCTGCGCGGTCAGCTTATTTTGCCAGACAATCTGTTCTACATACTTGACAAAAAGGTTCTTGGTCGCCGTATTCACGGCGCACTTGCTATAGAACTTTTCCTTGGGCACCACCTTGCCCACGAATGTCGAAGAGGGCAGGTTTATCATTTTACCACCAGGAATGTCACGAGTTCAAAATCGTCCAGACCGCGGATTTCGCCGGTGAGTGCGGTGGTCTCGCCTTCGCCAAAGAGACTGTCGATATCGGATTCTTCCTTGACTTCGATAATCGAGGCGATTGCCTGCTGCAAAAGGTCGCTGTACTTGCCCATCTTGCGGCCGTCAGCAGTTTCCTTGTTGAAGGCCTTGCAGAGTGCTATGTCGGGCGTGGCAAGCCCGCGGCAAGCGTGGCGCATCAGGTCAAGAATCTTCTTTGGCGAAAGGTGGTTGCAAACGACGCTGCCGTCTTGCTTCAGGTAAACCATGTAGAAGGGGTGCAGGCGATTCTTGCTGCGGATATTCACGGCGTTGTTGCGTTTGCGCAAAATGTAAATCACGCCGGGCGGCAATTCGCCTGTTTCGTCGGCATGCACGAGCGCATAAATTCCCGTGGGCGCATTTTCAACTTCTTGATGGGTTTCGCGATATTGCAGCAAGTCCATGCGGAAATCGTTCAAGCCCAAATCCACGATATTCACGCCGCCCTTCATGTCTTCAAGGTCAACTACGTCTTCTTTCAACTTGCGCAGTTGTTCCTTGCGGTATTCCAAGTCGCCCTTCTCTTCGGCGCTGATAGGGTTGTCATCGCCAGTGGCGGTCATCACCGAAATTTTCATGCGGGCGACCACACGCGATTTCAGGTTGATGTATTCATCGAGGCTCACGTTGGGCCAAAAGTTCACCAGCTGGATTTTTGCATTCTTGCTGCCGATACGATCTATACGGCCAAAGCGCTGGATAATGCGCACCGGGTTCCAGTGGATGTCGTAATTGATTAGGTAGTCGCAATCCTGCAAGTTCTGGCCTTCGCTAATGCAGTCCGTCGCAATCAGCAAGTCGATATCGCCCGGAACAACGTTCCTGAGCAAATGGCGTTCCTTGGACTGCGGCGAAAAATACGTCAGAACCGTATCGTAATCGGCTCGCAAATTCGGGAGGTTCGTACGGCCATCCATATCGCCCGTCACCAAAGCCGTATGAATTCCATACTCTTTGTTCAATCTCGCAGAGAGCTGTTCATAAAGGTATTTCGCAGTATCGGCAAATGCCGTAAACAAAATTATCTTCTTATTCCCAGGATTAATTGGGGCTTCTATCTTGTTGCAAATTCGGTCATAAAGCGTCTGAAGTTTTGCATCATGTTCAGGCGAAAGCTGCTCGGCAATCTTTTGCAACTGTGCAAGTACGCCCAATTCTTGGCGGAGTTCGTTCAGCCAGCCAATGTAATCCATATCGGCCAAATTGAAGTGCACATCCTTGCCGACGGTAAATTCGTCATCTTCCAGGGCCGCGCTATCGATATCGTAAATAACATCTGCATCTGCGGCCTCTTTGCCCGCATCAACACATCTCTTGTAGTTCTCAATCTTGTCAACTGTTTTTTGAACCAGTTCGTGATAACGGTCCAATGTCAGCCTGAACGAATAGACGGAACTTTCCAGGCGCTTGAGCATGTTGATGCTCATGAGTTTCCGAATGCCCATTTCGCGGCCAAGCAACAAATCCTTTTCTTCGGAACTGTCGATATAGCCCTCGATACGGCTCGGGTGCACAAATCGCGCCGGACTATAAACGCTCATCTGCAATTGACTCAACAACAGATAAATGCTATCGAACGAGATCCCCGCCAAATCAGTCAATTCGGGAGATTCCGAAATAGGCGGCAAACGCTCCGGGAACTTACCCACTTCATTGATGTCGTAAAATTTTTCGATATGCTTGCGGGAACGCGCAATCGTCACCGAATCAAGCAGCTCAAAAAAGTCAAAGTTCAAAGTATCTAGAAGAGCCTGCGTTGTTCGCTGAGAAGCAGGGAGTTTTGCCCATGCATTGTAAGCACTCTGCGCCTGCTTAAAAATGGAATCAATGCCGTTGTTCAAGTTCAGCAAAGAATCCATCTTTTCCGAATCGTCTTCGTAAGCCAAACGCAACTGATTCTTCAAATCGTTAAAGCGATTATTCACCGGTGTGGCCGAAAGCATCAGCACTTTCGTTTTCACGCCTTTGCGAATGACCTGATTCAACAAGCGCTGGTAACGATTTTCCTTGCGATCGGCATCGTCGTCAAAATCATGAACCGAAAAATCCTCGCCCGTCGCTGTGCCGCCATTACGGAAATTATGGGATTCATCAATCACCACAAGGTCGTAATTGCTCCAAATAATGCGGCTCAAGTCAAGGCCATTCGTGCTCCCCGAATCGCGCGAGAGATCCGAATGATACAGTACGTCGTAACGGAAGCGGTCCGTAACAAGCGGGTTGTTTGTTTGGTTGTTCTTGAAGGTCATCCAGTTGTTGTTCAACTTCTTGGGGCAAAGCACCAACACGTTCTTGTTGCGGTTTTCGTAATACTTGACCACCGCAAGCGCCGTAAATGTTTTGCCTAGACCCACGCTATCGGCGAGAATGCACCCGTTGTATTTTTCCAACTTGTTGATGATGGCTAGGGCCGCATCTTTCTGGAAGTTGTAAAGCTTTTTCCAAATAGCACTTTCCTTGAATCCCGTCGCCGAATTCGGCAGAACATCTTCACTGATGTCGTTCAAGAATTCATGGAAAATATTGTAGAGCGTTACAAAGTAAATGAAGTCGGGAGAATTTTCCTTATAGACCGTGGCAATGCTATCCATAACCGCCTGGGTCACTTCTTCAAACTGCGATTCATCAAACCAGCATTCATTAAACTTGTTGATATAGTCATTGGAAAGAGGCGCCGAAACCCTCATGCTGAAATTGGAAATGTTGTTGCCTTTTTCTACACCAAGGCCCACCGCCGAAAACTCATTGAACGGCGTATAAAGCGCGTCATCATCGGGCTGCTTTACATGCATAAACGTCTGATAGTTCAAGTCGGTTATGTTCGTCCGGAATTTTACCTTCTGGCGAATCCATTCCGCACACTCCACTGCAATCGCCTTCTGGTTCAGCTGGTTGCGCAACTTCAATTCAAATTCACTACCGAACAGTGAACGCTCGCGAGAAGACTGCTCTTCGTTGAGTGCTTGTTCTCGTGCGTTACGGGAGATGTCAAATTCTCTACTTTCTTTTGAAACCTGCTTCTTGACAAAAGTCCTTGAAGTAAAAATAAACCGCAAGGAATCAATCTTCCAAAGCTCATCCTTTAAAGTCTCGAACGCATAAAGCGAAAAACTAGCCGCAGCAATCGAAAGTTTTGAACCAGGAATAACAACTTTACGAAGGTCATCCACGACCTTCTCCGTCATATTATTAAAAAACTTCTGTTCCATATAAAAATATTCACCACATCAAGCGGTACAAAAGTGAATATAGACTATTATAGGAACAAGTGCAAATTTGAATTTACGAGAAAAGGAAAAAAGCCGCTATAATAAAAAAATTCTCCGGCTCCCTCCAAAGCCAGAGAATGAAATGTTGTACCTAGTGCCGGCGCATTTTACTCTACATATTTCTTAATCAGTCTTACCATCAAGTTAGCGAGTCGTTCCACCTTGTGGTCCCCCACAGTAGCCTTTATATGAGAATTGCCAATGCCGCTATCATCAGTGAGGAACACATACGTGCCGCCCGTTGCAAGGTCAAAGAATCTCAGCATAAATTCAGTATCCTTGTCAACACCGCTTGCCGCCACAGGGATCAATTTGATACCGTTTAAAGCAAAAAGCGTGATGGACTTCTGGAGACTTTCGATAACGTCATCCTCATGATGCGCAGGCGCATCGAGAATGAGGAACGCAACGCGCGCACGGGCCGATTCATCCCAAGAAAGTTTCTTCAGCGTAGTTTCAAGCGCAGAGTGTACAGCTTCAGGGTAATCGCCGCCATCTTCAGCATTTTGTTCCGCAACGTAATCCTGAATCACGGACACATTCCTGGAGAAGTCATGATGACGAGTGAGGTAATCATCGCCCTTGTCGCGGTAGAACACTGCAGCCGTACGCAGCGGGATATTGCTTTCCGAGCTCGCATGGTCAATGATATAGCTGAGGTCCGATTTGAGGAACTTGATCTCATCTTTCATTGAACCTGTCGCATCTACGATAAATGCAACATCGGCACTGGCTTTGGGGCGCTTCACGTTCTTGTGCATAACAACGTTCATGTTGAGTCTTTCATCGCCTCTAGAAGTAATCTGAACTTGCTCCTTGATTAGCTTGCCATCGACAATCAACGTGAGATCCCTCGCCCTGACTTCATCGAACTCGCCATCCATCAGGCCAATCCAACAATAGGCACGCCCGGTATTATCTGTCTTTGTAACAAATTCAACCTTTTTGCCATTGAGGAGAATGACGGAAACATTTGCTGCACCTCTGCCATTTTGGTCTACCACTTTGACGGCTACAAGTTTCTTCGGGAAGAACTGCCAGTAATCGGTTTTATCACTGAAGTTTTCGTCATTGATGATATCGTCCCAGAAATACCAATGTTCCAAATCGTTCCACTCGCCAGCGGTGAGGAGTCCCGATCTACGTTCATTGGAATCGCCATAGCGTCTTCTGGATTTTCTATACGTAGATTCGTCATCACGCCATTCGCCACGGTCTTCACTATCTGACATCAGATAAACTTCGCTAGCCGAAGCTTCGGCAAATTTATGGCTTGCCCTCGGTGCTGACTTTGCTTTGACCGACGACTTTCTAGCGACACTTCTTGACTCAGAAAGTCGCGAGGTGCTCCCGGCCATCAGCCCGGCCAATCCGTCACCGATTCCGCCAGAGCCTGCAACACCTTCGTTAAACCCAGCGACGACTTTTCCGCGGCGGCCACCGAGAGTTGCTTTTCCGGTCGTGCGTATACCTTCTACTTTTTTAAGAACTTTATCTATATCCTTTGAGTATTTTGCGTCAGTCGGAAACGTCGCGGGCTTTGATGATGAAGCCAACAACTTCAGCGCACCGCTCGAAGGCGCGGCCCTCTTGGCCTTTACCTTCTCTCTGCCTCCATCTGACAATTTGGAACCGTCAATAGTCATCGTAGTCGTCAAGGCAACAGCGGATTCACTTACGAGTGAAACTTCGTCTTCTTTGGACTTTTCGACTTTTGTTTTTTCGGTTTCTTCTGGTTTGTTTTCTTCGCCACAATTCATGCAGAACATGGCACATGCTACTACTGCGATTAAAAGGAATTTGTTTTTCATGATGTCCTCCTTGTTTTCTTTCAAACTAGCACATTCAATTTCGCGAGACCAACAAATCGGCATCGAATCTGGATAAATGTTTTTTACGTTCTGCAACGAAAAAATTTTTTCATAAAACCATGAGTCACCGCGATTTACTATAATTTGGAATATGCCAGAAAAATTTTCAAAATGGGTCGCATGCTGGGGCAACGCCACATCTATCACCGACCGCAAAGAAGCGACTTACGCTAAAGACTTGACTCTCCGCTATCCGATTCGCGCTTGCTTTTCAGGGAGCAAGTTGCGTTTCCATTTTTCAAACCTCACGGGTACAGAGTCCGTACAAATTTGCGAAGCATACGTTGCAAAGTCCGCGCAATCCACAAACACGGCCTACGCACCAACAACAATTACTTTCGGCGGAAAGACTTCTGCAAGCATTCCTCCAGGCGAAGAAATTCTGAGTGACGAAATTGCATTCAACGTGACCGCGGGCGAGACATTTGATGTAAGCCTTTACTTTGCAGATTTCACACAAATGAACGCCGGCACAGCTATCACGGGCCCGCTTTCTGGTGGCAAGTACAGCTACGGCAATTTTGCAAAGTCGGCCACACTCCCCGACGACCTCACGCGCAAAACGAACTGGATTTATTTTCTCAACACAATTGACATTTTCACTGAAGAAAAGAACTTCGCACTTGTCTGTTTTGGCGATTCCATCACGGCACAAGATTGGCCCGACTACCTCACGCTCCGTTGCGCACGAGAAGGTTTCAACAACGTTGCCATCATCCGTCGCGCTGTGAGCGGCACACGCATCCTCCGCGAATACAGCTGTATCACCTACGCCGCTTACGGTCTCAAAGGCGCTACGCGCTTCCCGATTGAAATGAATGTCGCAGGCGCCCGCACGGTCATCGTGCAGCACGGCATCAACGACATCATCCACCCAGTCGGCGTTGAAGTCAACAAGTTCCGTCCGTGGAGCGATATGCCCACCGCAGACGATCTCATCAATGGCGTGCGCTCGCTCTACATCACGTACGCGCGCAAACTCGGTCTCAAGATTTACAGCGGCACACTCCTCCCGATTTACGGTTGGCGCACCTATAACGAAAACCGCGATATCATCCGCACGGCATTCAATGAATGGCTCCGCACCGCACCAGATTTCGACGGTTGCGTAGACTTCGACAAGGCTGTGCGCGGTCACGATGATCCGAAGGCATTTGCCGCTGGATTCGACTCGGGCGATCACTTGCACCCGAGCGCCAAGGCGTACGAAGCTATGGCCGAATGCGTCCCTGAGGAATTGCTGAAATAAATTTGACACCTGACACGTTAATTATTTATTTTAAAAGCATGAGCTTAAAAGAATCCATTAAGCAACTTCAAAAACGGGAGCACATCACGCAAGACGAACTTTTGCGCCGTCTTGGCTGTTCCCGCAGTAGCCTTATGGAACGCAATAGCGATGATGCACAAGTCGCATTCCAGCTCGCTTTCGGGAGCGATTCCGGTCGCATCTCCGAAGCCCCGTCATTCAAGAACGAAGAAGAGCTAGAAAAAATTTTAATGTGGGTTCGCAAGTTCCCTATCCGCGCATTGCAAAAGATGGGTCACATTCCCGAGAACGTCAAGGACGCAGACCTCGTTCGAGCGGTGTTCAAGTTTATGCAAATCGGGAGCATCGCCGGATTCGAAAATTATTACTGCGTCACATTGCCATCTGCAAATCCGCAGACATATGCTGCCTGGACACGCCTCGGCGAGCTCCAGGTCAAGCGCTTGGCAACGGAATTCACACCGGACCGCAACGCCATTATTTCTAACCTGAAATTTTTGCGGACAAATACATTTTTCCACAACAAGGATATCCGCAGCATCGCCCGTGAAACGCTCCACGCTTGCGGTATCGAGCTCATCGAAGTAGAACCGTTCCTCACGGCACCCACGCCCATTTGCGCTTTCTACTGGAGAGGCTCACGCCCCGTGATCCAATTCCCGACAACTAAGATGGAAGATTCCAAATTTTTGGAAGCTTTGTTCCATGCAGTCGGGCACTTGCTTTTGCACGCGAAGCACACTTCGTGTCTGCAACTCGGCGCACTCTCGCAACAAGCAAAAGTTTCTGAAATGCACGCGGCCCGTCCTGAAGAAATTCTCGAACTTGAAGCCGACCGTTTCGCGCAAGACATTCTCCTCTCCGAAGCCGAAGAATGCGAGCTCATCTGTTGCGGTCGCTTTAACGAACGCCGTTGCATCCAGCACTTTTCAGGATTATTCCACGTGCGCCCAGGCATTCTCGTTGAGCGCTTACAACAACAAGGCAAGCTCAACCGCCGCACACTTTTAAACGATTTCAAAATCGCCGTATAAAAAAATCGCGCGGACATTTCGCCGCGCAATTCCTAAAGAACTTTTTTCAAATTAGTAGTTCACAGCAAAGAAGAGGTTCCAGCTCTTGAAGCTCTTGGTAAAGTCAACCTTCGTAGCAAGGATGTTGAAACCAAAACCGGCTTCGAGCTGAACGGCAGAATTGTGGAAGAAGTTCAAACCGACTTCACCGCCCAAACACATACCGAAAGCACCAATCCAGTCGTCAAAGAATGCGTCAACCTGGAAACCAAGACCAATACCGGCGCCGACAAACGGACTTACGATTTCATCAAGCGGAGAAAAACGTCCACCGATAAGCATATTGCCTTCAAGTTCCCAGTCCGTGCCAAATTCGGCATGCCAGTTCGAAATCGCCGTAATAGCGCCGTGGGTCGTCATTTCCCAAATGTGACCGTAGCGGATAAGCGGGAAAGCCGTGACGTGATCCTTTTCAGGATTCTTCACGTCATCCTTATAGTTACTCCAGAAAGAAAGGCCAAAACCAGCCGTCTGGAAACTATAAACCGGACGTTGGAGTTTTTTCTCCGGTTCAATAGTGTCGTAGTTCTGGGCAAATGCCGCAAGGGCGAGGAAAGTAACGAGTAAAAGTATCTTTTTCATGATAAGAAATATATAAATTTTCTGTCAACATGAATAAAGCCGCTGTTATTGTTGCCGTTTCGATGCTCCTGAGCCGCGTACTCGGGATTTTCCGTGAAATGCTCCTCGCCCACGCCGCCGGCGTGTCGCTTGAAAAAAACGCCCTTGACCTCGCCTTCATGATTCCAGACATCCTGAATCACGTGGTCAGCACCGGATTTTTGTCCATTATATTTATTCCGATTTTCACGGGCTACAAAGTCGCAGGTGACGAGAAGGCGGGCTGGAAGTTCTTCAGCAACGTGCTCAACACCTTCGGGCTTGCACTGTTGATTCTCGTGATTCCGGCATTCATTTGGATGAAGGAACTCATCTCGCTCTTGACCGTCGATGGCGTGACGCCCGAGCTTTTGGAACGCGCAACCTATTACGGACGTATTATCCTTCCGGGGCAAATCTTCATCTTTGTCGGTAGCATCCTTGTCGCGGTCCAGCATACTCGCAAGCAGTTCCTGATTCCCTCCCTCACTGGTCTTATTTACAACATTGCGATTGTCGGTGGCGGTGCCGCAGGCCTTGCGCTCACGAATTACACCGGCAACGATTACGGTCTCGCCGG
The DNA here is from genome assembly GCF_000146505.1 of Fibrobacter succinogenes subsp. succinogenes S85. Taxonomy (GTDB): domain Bacteria; phylum Fibrobacterota; class Fibrobacteria; order Fibrobacterales; family Fibrobacteraceae; genus Fibrobacter; species Fibrobacter succinogenes. The sequence goes on from NC_017448.1 coordinate 2,070,594, forward strand.
ATTTGCTTGGGGCGTTCCGGTCGGCGCATTCATCGGATTTTTCGCTCTCCAGATTTTTGGCGCCAAGCGTGGCGGCGTCCATTATGAATTTATCATTGAACCGAAGCACCCGGATATCGCGCGCTATTTCAAGATGATGCTCCCGATGTCTCTTGGCGTGGGTTCCATGTTCGGCCCTTGAATTTATCATCCGTAGCTTCGGTGCAAACTTTGGCACAAGCGGCATTTCGAGCCTCAACTACGCTTACCGCGTCATGTACACGCTCGTTGCAGTCTTCGGATTCTCGGTCAGCGTCACAAGCTACCCCGACATGGCGCGTCTCGTCAAGGAAGGCGACTTCCCGCAACTCAACCGCAAAATCTGGAAAAGCCTCTCGCGCATGTTCTGCATTTTGATTCCGGCAGTTGTCGCCGTGTGGGCTTTGAGCTTCCCGGCTGTGCGCATTCTCTTTGAACGTGGCGCTTTCCACCGCGAAACGACCGAAGCGATTTCTGAAATTCTCCGCTGGTACTTGCCCGTAAGCCTTGGGCTTTGCCTGCAGGCGGTTCTCGTCCGCAGCTTCTACGCTTGTGAACGCATGTGGGTCCCGACACTTTTGAACACCGGCATCTTTGCAGCGACCATCCCCGCCTACATTTTGCTTGGCGCCCCCGAAGTGGGGCTTGGCATCAAGAGCGTCCCGATTATCGGTGCTACAGGCGCCATTCTGCAAGTGATTTCGATGATTTTCATGTGGGCTAAAAAGAACGGCACTGACGGCATGAAGGAAGCTCTTTTCAACATGGCTCGCGCCCTCGTCGCTTTTGGCATCATGATTGCAGCTGCAGTCGGCCTAGACCACATTTCTGGAGACTTTGTCCGCAATGCAGGATTTATTGCGCTCGTCGTTTACGCTTGCGCCGCAGGAATTGCACTCTTTACGCTTACGCTCATCATCCAGCGTTACCTCGGCAGCAAAGATGCCAAAGACATTCTGAACGAGCTCTTAGGAAAGGTTCTCCGCAAGCTGCACCTCGCACATTAAAAATAGCGGACAAAAACATGTCCGCCACCATTCTACTATAATCTACCGCCGTATTCATCATCTCTCGTCGGCGGTAAAATATCTTCTGGCAAGGGCTCTGACCTTGCCATATTGTCGTCTTGAAATCCGTTGAACATCCACTTGAAAAATCCAACGGTCCCGCCGAGAATGGCGCCAACAGCAAAGCCTCCGGCAGCAGCCGCAAGGCCAAACAATCCTAATTGTTCAACATCTTTACTTGAAGAACCCTCTTCGCTTAACGAACCCGCCACACACATTGCAGCAAAGCCCGGCCCCGCTAAAGTCACCCCAGTATTCGCGGCATAGCGGATCATGGGATTTGGGTTCCGGCTAACAGCGCAGCCCACAAGGCTAAGCGCAAGCAACATGCAAATGACAACTCTCAACAAACTCATATTCCTAATATAAAGCAAACGTACTAAAACACCAATAATCGCATTCCAAATTTGCGACAATGTAGCAAAAATCAAGGATAAAGCGTAAACGAAAAGAGCCCGGCAATTTCACCGAGCTCCATAAAATTTATCGTATCGAGATTCGCGTCTTGTACGAGGTCGTAGCGCCACGAATCTTAACGATGTAATTACCCGCAGGGACTTCGCTCAGCAAGTTCGAAGACTCGAGCGAACCGTCCGCAGGGTTACCGATTCTACCCTTCCACACGATGTGTCCCGTCAAGTCCACGATGCTGATATTCACAGGCTCGTTCACACGGGAAATTGAGATAGAACGGCCGTCCACCGTGACCTTCGGGAGTACCATCTTCACATCGTGCATTTTCTTGAGGGCAATAGTACCCGCATTAGAGCCAATCACCGGTTCTGGCTTCTTGTTCATGTACAGCGGAGCCACAGCTTCGGCCCACAAGCGGTGCATGGCTGCACCACCCGCCGGGTTTGCCGGGTGCACACCGTCTTCAGAAATGAGTTCCGGGTGCGCCAAGAAATAGTTGTAGAAGTCCGGTCCCGGAATCAAGTTGTTATCCCTGACCAGCTTATCGATCGCGTCCAGGAATTCCTGGGGGACCTGCCAGCCAGAGTACACCGGGTTTGTCGCAATCATACGGGCGATAATCGGGGTAATCCCATGAGCCTTTGCAGTATCGATAATCATCTGCATGTTCCTCGTGAACTGCTCGACGGTATAGTCGTTACCCACCCAGGCGTCATTCGTACCCATTTCAATCGCCCAGTACTTCACGTTACCCGCGTATTCTGCATAATACTTAAGAGCATCGGCAACGCCCTGGCTCGTGACGCAAGCGACACCGCCACGGATCATCGCCGGGTAATAGCTCGGGAACCTCGCATGGATCAACTGCGCAAAGTTTGAGTCCACCGCATACTGTTTCATGCCCATCTGCGTGATACTCGTACCCATAAAGAACCATGTATCGTCTCCACCATTGCTTATATCGTATGCACTGACTTCCTCCAAATAAATTGCCGGAGTCGAAGCCAAAATACGGAACCAGGACATCCCTTCAAAATCAATGGCTATACCACGGGATGCCGCACCGCTCTCGCCAATTTCGGCAGCGATTTGCCAGTCACCGTCCACACCGTTTGTGGAATTGGCAGACGTCATGATCTTGAAATTCTGCAACGTGGAACCAATCGCAAGGTTATGCAAGCAACCCTGTGCATACACGTAATCCTGGCTAGCCCATGCTTCGTCACCACGCGTATCCCACGTGATGAACAACTTGGACGGTCCCTGACCCACGTTCAACGCAAAATCATTCACAATGGTAATTTGGTTAGAATCCAATTTACCATCTGTATAGACCAAAGGATCTAAATCATTGGCCACCGCCCCTGCAACGTAGAGGGGTTTGCCCATGCTCACATTAGGGTTTGCCGTAATAGCAAATGCGCTACCACAAGCGACTGCACAACCGAGAGCAGCTCCCCAGAGCATCTGTGTAAATTTAGACATCGACATACCACACCCCATTGTTTTGGCCACCAATCATAAAAATAGGTTATTATGGGGTAAAGTTATAAAATGTATGAAATTTGACATATCAGAAAAGGTGACGCAAGTCACCTTTTGACATTAAAATCAACGAAATTTGGCACAAAATAGAATACTCCAAAAAGGAGTGTTTGCAATTTTTTACTTAACGGATATCTTTGTCGAGTAATTGCTATTTGCACCGCGAACATTCACGAAGTAATTTCCCGCGCGCATTTTTGGAATTCCCGTCGAGCCGTTCCATACGACGTGGCCCATCGCATCCATGATGGTCACGCGGTCATTTTCGCGCAACCCGGAAATTGAAATTTCACGACCATTCACGTTCACGCGCGGCAATGCAAAATTCACATTGTGCATTTTCGGGAGTGACGTGCCTCCACAGCCAACAACGTCGGGTCTATTGGCACACGGATCATCCTTGTACAAAGGCGCCACGGCCTCCGCCCACAAACGGTGCATCGACTGTCCGCCCTTAGGCTCTGCCGGGTGTACGCCATCGCTTGCAGAAAGTTCTTCGGGATGTTTCAAAAAGTAATTGTAGAAATCAGGGCCGGCCGGCAATTCATTATCTTTCGTGAGCTTGTCGATGGCGTCGAGGTAATCCTGATGCACCTGCCACTTTGCAATTTCGGGATTCGTTGCAATCATGCGGGCGATAATCGGAGTAATGCCATGCGCTTTTGCCGTATCGATAATCGTCTGCAAGTTCTTCGTGAACGTTTCAACATTCGTATTGCTACCGCCCCAGGCATCGTTTGTTCCCATTTCAATTGCCCAGAACTTCACGTTCCCTACGTATTCCGCGTAATACTTGAGCGCATCGACAACGCCCTGGCTTGTGACGCAACCAATGCCACCGCGAAGCATCGCCGGGTAGTAATCCGCAAAACGCGCGTGAATCAACTGCGCAAAATTCGAATCAACGGTAAACTGTTTCATGCCCATCTGGCTGATGCTTGTGCCCATGAAGAACCACGTATCGTCCCCGCCATTGCTAATGTCGTACGCACCGACTTCTTCGAGATTTTTCACCGGAGATTCTGCCACAATGCGGAACCAGGACTTGCCTGCAAAATCAATCGCAAGCCCGCGGGACGTAACACCGCTCTCGCCCACTTCGGCAACCGTCTCCCAATCGCCATCCACGCCGTTCGTCGTGTTTGCCGACGTCATCACCTTGAAGTTCTTTAAAGTCGCACCTTCGGCAAAGGAATGTTGGCAACTCGCGGCATGCACAAACTCTTCGCTCGCCCATGCTTCGTCACCACGCGTTTCCCACGTGATGAACAGCTTTGTCGGACCCTCGCCCACGTTCAGCGCAAAATCCGACACCGACGCGACCTGGTTAAAGTCGAGCGTTCCATCGGTATAGACTTCAGGTTTCCAATTGGAATTGACAGCACCCGCCACGTAGAGGTTCTTACCCAGACTCACGTTCGGATTCGCCGTAATGGCAAAAGCACTGCCGCAAGCGCAACCTAGCGCAACGCCCAGCACTTGCAAAACTCTTGTGTTTTTCATTTCACACCCCAAAAACTACATATCCTATTTATTAAGGATATGCTTTTCAGAAAATAAATTATTATGGGGCAAATATCTCAAAAAATTGATTCAGGTGTGGACATTTTTGTCGAGAGATGTTCCTTACCTTCCGTTATCTCGCAGGCGATAGAGCACGCACGCGATATCAATCGGACGCGGTAGGCTCATTTCACGACTCAAGCCTTGCGGCAAGTTGCGGAACCCGACATTCTTGATTTTTTCGCAGAGCGCATTGATGCGTTTCATAATCGTCGCCTTCGAAGATTCGCCATTAGCATCGTTGTTGCTTGCCGCATTCTGGCAGAGGTTCAACAGCATGAACCCAGCACCGAATCGCTGTTGCTTATCCACAAGCGCACCCGCCTTAGACGTATCCGAGACGAGGAAACCGATTTGCAGCAACGTATCGCCCGAGATTTTCACTTTCACCTGGCGCTCCACAGCAGATGCAGGGCGGAGTGACGGGAGCAATGGCTTCACGTATTCCGCAAAGTCGCGGCACTCAGGTTCCACAAATGCGGGCAACCCCGGCACGACTTTCGCAGCATCACCGGCAGCCGAGCCAACAGCACTATCAGAGAGTCCGGCCGCTACATTCTTTCCATTGATTCTTGCGCATTCTGCCTTATACGATGCCATCACGATGATGTTATCCGCCAAGTCCAAAAAGTCTCCGCAAGCGCCCGCCACCAGAATAAAGCTACGGCCCTTGATTTCACGGATGCGGTCCGTGAGCGGAATAAGCGGTTCGCGGTCATCGCCCAAAAGCTTACGCACACGCACATCGCGAATGAGGAAGTTCACGGCAGAGGAGTCTTCGTCAATCAAGAAGACATCGCTCCCCGCTTCCATCGCTTCCATCAAGTTCGCGGCCTCGCTCGTCGAGCCCGACGCACAAGCGGTCGTAAAGTTCTTTGTCGAGATTCCACCCGGCAGGTCACGCACAAACTGCGAAAGGTCCGTGCCTCGCACGCTGCGGCCGTCTTCGACGCCCACGCGCACCGCCGATTCGCTCACGACAATGCCTTCGCGGCCATCTCCCGGAATATGCGGGTAAACAGATTTCGTCAAGGCCTGCAAAAGCGTCGATTTTCCGTGGAACGCCCCGCCCGAAATCACGGTGATTCCCTTCGGGATTCCCATACCGCGGATTTCACGGCCATTAGCAACAAGCGTCACCGCCATTTCTTCGGGCGCCACAAACGGAACAGCCCCTTCCATCGGGAGTTCACTGAGTCCCGATGCACGCGGGAGCACGGCGCCATCCGGCACAAACGCACAAAGTCCACGTTCCTCGAGCTGCGACAAAATTTCCTTGCGCTCGGCAAGCACGCGGTAATGTTCGACAAGTTCCGGCTCTACGCCATCCTTCTTCGATTCGCCCGAATTATAGAGTGCCGCCGAAACCAGGTCCGGCAAGACCATTGTCAAAATCTCGGCAGCGGCTTCCGCCTGAATCTTGCGACCGTCGCCCGGCAAGCGCACCTGCAAGCAAGCACGCAACTCGCCATTGTCAACCCAGAGCGCGTTTCGCACTAGCATTTCAGGTCCAGCAGTGTCAAAGACGACCGCCGCATCCCTGTCGGGGTACTTTTCACGCACAAGCGCAGAAAGCCTACGGTAAAGGTAATCGCTCAATGCCAGGCGGCGTTCAAACGAGCCTCCCCATTCGCTCGGGAAACCAAGCATTAACAAACTCGCCTTGATCATCACGCGAGATGCCGGTGCGTACGGGTCTCCCTGCACATGCAGGAATTCCAGCACAAAGTCTCCAAAATCCCATGAGCGGTCCGCCAAGGACTTGTAAAGACCGTAATTTTTCCCTTGTAAACTGCGAATTTTCTGGTAAAGAGCTTTCATATACATAAAAGTAGTTAAACTAGACCAATTTTACACCTATTATTTACGCACATTTTACGGCACTTTAACATTTGTCCTGTAAAAAAAGAATTAAATTCTAGGTGTGAACTAACTCTTTTACATGCTAATCAGGAGTACAACCCATGAAAAAGCTTTTCTTTTTTGCCTTGATGATGGCATTCCTCTTCACGACCGCTGTCGCTGACGAAGAAGATCCACCTCCGCGCGGCAAGTCCGCAATCGTCAATATCATCACTGAACCGCCTAACAGCGACGTGTTCCTCGGTGGTGAACCTCTCGGCAAGAGCCCGATCAAGGATAAGGAAGTCACTTCCGGCCGCCAGACGCTCGTCGTCATCGACCAGGGCTTCGAACTCGTGAACAAGCGCGTGAATATCTGGCCGGGCAAGGACAGCCGCAACAACTTTGACTTCAGCACCAGAATCCCGAAGGGCCACGTCAAGATTACGACGAACCCGCCGCGTTGCCGCATCTACGTTGACGGTGAACTTTCCGACAAGACCGACGGTGCAGAACTCGTCGTCCGCAACCTCGACGCCGGTGACCACGTGATCCGCGCCGAATGCAGCAACCGCAAGAGTGCAGAAACTCTCGTGACCATCAAGGGCGAAGAAACTGTTGACGCATTCCTCGATGCAACGACCGGTTCCAAGAGCAAGAAGAAAAAGCGCTAATCTTTAGGAAACAACGACTTTTTTTAAAGAACTCCCCTTTTGGGGAGTTTTTTTTAAGTTTTTTTTGTATGTTTATAACATAAATATTTCCAATCTAGGAGAAAAAAATGTCAAAAATTTGGATTTTCGCCATTTGTGCAGGCCTCGCTATATTCTCTGGTTGCGCCAGTGACGGAGGCAAAAAAGTAACCCGTCTCGACACCAACGCCGTTACCGACCTCTCCGGCAGCTGGAACGATACCGATTCCCGCCTTGTCGCCGAAGAAATGATCAACGACTGCCTCAGCCGTCCGTGGTACAACGACTTCGCTTCCCAGAAGGGTTCTGTACCGACTATCGTGATTGGCAAGGTCCGCAACAAGAGCCACGAGCACATCCGCGTCGAAACGTTCATCAAGGATATCGAACGCGCCCTCATCAACTCCAGCAAGGCTGAATTCGTGGCAAACTCCAATGAACGTGCCGACCTGCGCGACGAACTTGCAGACCAGCAGGGCAACACCACTGAAGAAACCACAAAGGATGCAGGCATGGAAATCGGTGCAGACCTCATGCTGACCGGTACCATCAACTCCATCATTGACCAGGAAGGTGGCGAACAGGTTGTCTTCTACCAGGTGGACATGGAACTCACCGACATCCAGAGCCATCGCAAGGTTTGGCTTGGCGACAAGAAGATCAAGAAGTACGTCGCGAAAAGCAGCGTGAAGTTCTAATCTGAATAGTTGGCAGAACTTAGACCGCTACGCTCTTAGAACTTAGTTGAGAAAGCAAATATTCTAAGCACCAACGTCTAAGATCTAAGCTCTAAGTTCTAATAACTTTAAACGCTCGCACCCGCGAGCACTTTTTATATAAATTTGCTTATATGAAACGACTCCTATTACTCCTTATAACAACGTTACTTTTTTCGGCTTGCGCAAACAAGTCCATGACTCGCTACGAGGCGCTCGCCCCGGTATTTGAGCACAATGGCTACGAAGCCGCCATCAACGAAGTCAAGAAGCAGCAAGAAGACCTCTACGGCGAAAAGACCGAGTTCCTCTATTACTTTGACTTGGGAGTCCTCTACCATTACAACGGCAACTACAGCGAAAGCGCTGCCAACTTCGACAAGGCAGAAAAGATTTACGACGACCTCTACACACGTTCTGTAACAAATGAAGCGGCCGCCATCGTCACAAACGACAACATCCGCCCCTACAGAGCCCGCCCCTTCGAAGTGCTCGTGCTCCACGAAATGCAGATCATGAACTACCTCGCCCTCAAGAATGTCGATGGCGCCATGATCGAAGTGAACCGCGCCCAAAAGGCAATGACGGAGCTCTACCAGAAAGACAACGACAAGACTAACGACAACGGATTTTTACGCTACCTCACGGCAATCGTCTATGAAATGGCAGGCGAACCGGACGAAGCCGCCATTGCCTACTACAAGACGGTCAAGGCCTTTAACGAAAACATCCTGAACCTCCCCAAGGAAGCACGCGAGTTCATCATTGAAAGCTTGAGACGCAATGACCGCGAAGACGACATCAAGACGCTCAAGCTTGACAATTCCCTTGAAACGCCAAAGGCAAAAGCCGCTTACGACCTCGGGCAAGAAATCATCGTCATCGGCTACGCAGGCCACGGACCGATCCTCACCGAACTTAGGATGTCCGGAACTTATGTGAGCGGAGGCCTCCTGAACCTTAGCTACAAGGATTCAAAGACCGGCAAGGTGACAAGCTCCACCGTAGGCGCCCCGCCCGTCGCAGGCGCAAGCAACGGAGAAACTTTCCACATCGCATTTGCACTCCCTGAAGCGCATTCGTTCAGGAGCCAGGTGCAGCGCTTCAACGTCACTGTAGACAACCAGTCCGGAATACGTCCCGAAAAGATGATGGCGCTTGACAAGGAACTTGAAATGAACCTCAAGGACGACTTTGCAAACACCATGACGCGTACCGCCATCCGAGTCGTTCTCCGCACGATTGCAGCACAGGCCGCAAAGAAGGCCATGAAGACGGACAATGCGCTATTCAATCTTTTCACGAGCATCGGTACAGACATCGCACAGGACCAGATGGAAAAGGCGGACCTCCGCATAGCGCTCTTCTTGCCAAACTCAATCCAGATGACACGTATCCCCGTCGAGCCGGGTTCACACGAAGTCTCCGTTACGGCAGAAGGCGAAACTGGTACAGTCAAGGTATTCAATTTTGGCAGCGTGCCGGTGAAAAAGGGCGAAAAGAAGTTCATCTTTGTGCCTGCGGTCAAGTAACACCTACATAATTAGGCGAAAAAGCATCATTTTCTGAAATGTAAATACCACTTTGCTAAATAATTATTTAGTTTGAAGTCAAAAACATTCCTAGGAGCAAAAAATGAACTTCAAATTGATCTTTGCAGCAGCTGCATTGCTTGCTACTCAGTCATTCGCTATCGCCGGTATTGGCGCCCACTACACCCCGAGTGTCGGAACCACCCTCAAGGAAGCTCAGAGAGCCGACATCAAGGGAACCGACGGAAAGATCGGTTTCAGCCACGGTAGCTTTGACTACATCCAGGGTTTCGGTTTCAAGGCCTGGGTCGACATTCTCCCGTTCGTCGATATCGAAGCCACGTTCAACATCCAGTTCGCCTCTTACAATGCAGCCCTCTGGGTAGGTGACGGCGAAAACGCTCGCAAGATTCCTCTCGAAATTGAACTCGGCGGTACCCCGTTTGCGAAGGCAACCCCGAAGTACGTCGGCATGAACGCAGACCTCTCCGTCACGAAGCCGTTCTCCATCCCGCTTTTCCCGATCCGTCCGTATGTCGGTGGCGGTCTCACCATCCACTGGAACACGTTCGTCTTGAACAAGGCCTTTGTTGAAGGCGTGTTTGACAAGGCATTTGCTGATGGCAACTATCCTGCAGACGAAAACGAACTCGTCAATGCACTTAAGAGCAAGGTTGTTGACTACGCCAAGGATGAAGGCCTCAAAAAGAGCATCGGCATCCACTTGCTCGCCGGTGTCCGCTTCAAGCTCCCGATCATCCCGATTGCAGCTTATGCAAACGTCAAGTGCTACCTCGGCGGTGAATACGATAGCGATATCGACGCCGGTAACTTTGCATTTGAAATCGGTGGCGGTTTTGCCCTTTAATTTTTGTAGATTAAAAAAAGTTGGTTAGAAGAGAGTAGGTATCCAAGAATGACTCAAAATACAAGCAGCACAAACATCCTCATCATCGAAGATGAAATTGCCATTGCCGAAGGCCTCGTAGACCTCTGCGAGCTCAACGGTTACCGCGTCAAACACGTTGTTGACGGCGAAAGCGGCCTTGCCGAAGCACTTTCCGGACAGTACGGACTCGTACTCCTGGACCTCATGCTTCCGGGTATGGACGGCTTTACCGTTTGCGACAAGATCCGCGAAAAGGACAAGAGCCTCCCGATCATCATCCTTTCTGCAAAGAATTCCGATGATGATATCATCAACGGGCTCAAGTTCGGTGCCGACGACTACATCCCGAAGCCGTTCTCCGTACCGATGCTCCTTGCACGTATCGAAGCAGTGCTCCGCCGTAGCCGCCAGACAATGGAAAACGAAGGCAAGCTTGTGGCCGGCAACCTCCGCGTGAACTTCCGTGAATACACGGGCGTTCGCGGTACAGAAGAACTGGCATTCACCCGCAAGGAAATCGAAATTCTTGAATACCTCTGGAACAACCGCGACCATGCCATTCCACGTTCCGAACTCCTCCGCAAGGTCTGGGGTTATGAAAATGCGGAATCCGTGGATACCCGTACGGTCGACATCCACATCACCAAGCTCCGCAAGAAGATCGAAGACGATCCGGCTCATCCGAAGCTGCTCGTCACGTTCCGCGGTGAAGGTTATCAGATGCGCTCGGCTCCAGAATGCGAGAAGTCAGTATAAATAAAATCACTACATACCTCTCTAGCAAGTACAAGGCTCTTCGGAGCCTTATCCTTGCCTCTAAAGATCGTCTCATTTTTGTGGCGATTTTTATCGTTATTGCGATTCCCGTAATAATGCTTTTAAGCCATTCTTACACACAGTTGCAAACGTCGTCGCTCTTTGGCTACAAGGAACATGCGTTCTCTGTGTTACAGAACTTGAACAAGAACATCACGGCGGACCTCGCTATCGAAGACAGGCGCTCATACGCCGACTATCGATTCATCCGCTCGGTTCCTGTGTTCGGCGGCGAAGAAATCACAATGTCCGAACTTGCGGAATTCCCGCAGAGGAGCCATTACGTCGGGCTCGTCGGGCATTTCCAGCTGGATCCCGCCGGCAACTTGAGCACACCGGTTCTCCCGGATGGCGTGCTCGAAAGAATCCCCATGGTCGACAGGGCAAAGCGTGTTGCCATCCGCAACAAGATTAGCCAGATTCTCAACACGTCAGGATTTTCTGCCATTTCTTCGCCTGTCGCCTTCGCGATGACATCGAGCAGCATGGAAAAGGCAGACACGACGCACAAGAACGACAGCAGGCTCATTGACCAGATTTACAAGCAGGACATCGACATTGCAAGTACCCGCAAAAAGAAAAAGTCTAGCAAGCACCGTGTTGAACAAATTACCGAAACCGGCGACTTCGCCTTTGGCGTTGAATCTACAAAGCTTGACACAACCGGTCTTCTGGTCCGCCTGATCAACACCGAAACGACGCATTCCATGGAAGCAGAAATTGACTTTTTCCAGGCCATCGTCGATTCGAACTATATCATTTTCCACCGCACCGTGAGACGCGGTACAGACGTATTTATCCAGGGCTTTATCGTCGATGCACGTGCCTACCTCACGAACCTCGTGAAAAACGAAATCGAGAAGTACAAGGGCGTCACCAAGGGCAATCAGCAAGACCCGCTCGTGCTCGCATTCTTCCACAAGAACAAGTCCTTTGTCGCCTTCGGCGAACGCAACAACATCACGACGGAACTCCTTTCCGAATCATTGCAGGCGCCGCTCTCGGATATCACCTTCAAGATGTACACCACACAGCGCGCCCCTGGCGGTGAATTTGTCACCTTCATCGGGTTCCTGATGCTTGCAGTGCTTGCGATTGGCTTGATTTCGATTTACCACGTGACGCAGAGCCGCATGAAGCTTGCCTCAAAGCGCCAGGACTTCGTCTCCGCCATTACGCACGAGCTCAAGACTCCGCTGACCGCCATCAAGATGTACGCGGAACTGTTGCAGAATTCCTGGGTCGCAAGCGAAGAGAAAAAGCAAAAGTATTACGGACAAATCGCGAGCGAAGCAGACCGCCTTTCAAGACTTATCCAGAACGTGCTGAACCTCTCGAAGCTCGATGGCAACCGCTGGAACGTACAGCTCCGCATGGACAAGCCAAAGCAAGTCCTTGACGACTTCATCTCTACCTACAGCAAGAACGTTGAAAAGCAGGGATTCGAACTTACTGTCTCTTCGGACACGGATGCAGACAACATCAGCCTCATGATAGACCGCGACGCCATCATGCAGATTCTGATGAACCTCGTCGACAACTCGCTCAAGTTCTCCAAGAACGCAGACTACAAGATGATCAACGTGGAACTGCGCATCAAGGGCACCGACATGTACCTCGCCGTGCGCGACTTCGGTCCGGGCATTCCGCCTTCCGAAATGAAGAAAGTCTTCCAGGAATTCTATAGAGTCGAAAATGAAATGACCAGGCAGACAAGCGGCACAGGCATTGGACTTTCGATGGTAAAGAAATTGTGCGCTTTATGTAATATGACGATTGAACTTGAAAACGCTAACCCCGGTTTGCGCACAAAAATACACTTCCCAAGTCTGTCCATTTGATTAGTTCAAAAGACGAGAGACGAGAGACGAAAGTTTCCGGTTTTCATCGTTTACTATATTTTTTTTGTTCCCTTCACAATGTGGAACTTTAAAAATCTAAAAGAGGCGCGGTATGACTCAGGACGATATCATCAAGAATCCGTTGGATTATGATCTTTCCATTGAAACCGTTGGCAAGGGCACGCTTAAGTCCCCGATGAACGGCGTTCCTTTCGTTTCGGAAAACGACAAGGTCAGCCTTACCACTGACGTCAATCTCATCTCTGAATACTTAGCGAAGGGTATCCCGGTACCTTCACTCGAAGTGGCCGGCCCTCGACAGACAATTTTCCACGACCCCGCCTGGACACGTGCAGGCATCGTCACATGCGGTGGTCTCTGCCCAGGTCTTAACAACGTGATCAAGGGCCTTGTACAAGTGCTCTGGTTCGACTACGGCGTGAGGAACATCTTCGGTATCCCGTACGGCTACCGTGGCTTGAACCCGAATTACGGTTACTCCCCCATCGTGCTTGACCCGGATGTGGTCGATGCCATTCAGGAAGACGGCGGTACGATTCTCGGTAGCTCCCGCGGCATGCAGGACCCGGCCATCATGGTCGATACGCTCATGCGACTCAACATCAACGTGTTGTTCTGCATCGGTGGTGACGGTACGCTCCGTGGCGCACATGCTATTGCCGAAGAAGTCAAGAAGCGTAAACAGCCCATCTCGATTATCGGCATCCCGAAGACGATCGATAACGACTTGAACTTGATCGACAGGACGTTCGGTTTTGAAACCGCCGTGCTCAGCGCCACAGACGTGATTACCAGCGCCCACATTGAAGCAAACGGTGCATTCAATGGTCTTGGCCTAGTGAAGCTCATGGGTCGTGACTCCGGCTTTATCGCCGCGTATGCATCGCTTGCAACAACAGTTGTGAACATCTGCCTCGTTCCCGAAGTTCCCTTTACGCTTGACGGGCTCTTCAAGGCTCTCGAAAGCCGTTACGCCAGCGGCAAGACTCACGCCGTGATCGCCGTCGCCGAAGGCGCCGGACAGGAACTTTTCAAAAACCAGGAAGAACGCAGGGACGCAAGCGGTAACATTCTGAAGAACGATATCGGTGAATTCCTGACCCACAAGATCAAGGAACATTTCGATAGCGTCGGCAAGGAAATCAACATCAAGTACTTTGACCCGAGCTACACGGTGCGTAGCATCCCGGCGAAAGGCACGGACGCCATTTTCTGCTTCCAGCTCGCAGAAAACGCAGTACACGCAGGCATGGCAGGCAAGACGGACATGGTCGTTGGCAGCATGAACAACGTATTCTCGCACGTGCCTATCGAATACGCCGTGAGCGAACGCAAGAAAATCAACCCCAATGGCCCCCTGTGGCATGCCGTTCTCGGTATCACGCGCCAGCAGGACTATTTCTCCGGCAAGGGCAAACGCAGCAAGTAATCCTTTTATTAATTTATCACCATGCTCAAAAAAGAAGAAAAAGTCATCATCCGTACCGCACTCATGGAATACCGCAATCTCTTGTTCAAGACATTCCACGGCACTGACGAAGAAAAGACTCGCATTGCCACGGTGAACAAGTTGCTCCAGAACTGGAAAGTCTAAGCGTATTCATGAGGATTACGCAGAACATTGTTTTTGCATTGCTGCTTGCGATTAGTTTCGCAAGCGCAAACGAGTACTTGCACATAGCGGATTCCTGCTATGCGGCACGTGCTTTGCGTGCAAACGGCGACAAGGCCGATGCAAAGAATGCAAAAATAATGAAGGAATCCTACAAGAAGGCGATGGAAGATTCCACCGTTTTGGAGGCCGCAACCGAAGGCTACGTGAAGACGCTGTACTTCTGCTTCCGATTCGTGCAGTTTGACGAGAAGAAGCGCCAGCTCCATTTGGATACGCTGATGGATGCAAGCAAGAGCGCCTACGAGAAGTTCCCTAAGAACAAGGAAATTGCACACGTTTACGCCTCGACGCTTTCAATGTGGGGTTCTGAACGCAATGTATTCTCGTCCATCAAGGAAGGCATTGCAGGCAAAGTCCGTGATGTCGCAACTGCAGCAGAAGACTGGCAGATTCTCGGGCGTGCGCATTTTGTGCTGCCATACGTGCCGCTGATTCTTTCGTGGCCCGATGAAAAGCTTGCAGATAAGTACCTTACGATGGCACTTGAAAAGAACCGCAAGGACATTTACAACTACTACTTCCTTGCAGACTTGCGCTACGATCAGAGCCGCTACGACGATGCCGTGGAATTTATCGTACAAGGTCTCGATGCAGGCGTGCGCCCCGGTTACATTCTTGAAGACAAGCGCGCCCGCTGGCACTTGAAAGAGCTCTGGAAGAAAATCGATTACAAGCACAGGGACAAGCTTTCGCCAAAGCACCTTGAAGATGGCGAGAACATCCGAAAAGCGATTGAAGCGCTGAGAGCGAAGAACAAGAAGAAATAATTTCTTATAAACAAAAAAGCGGACTTTAAAAGTCCGCTTTTTTGTTTGCATTTACTAGAAGGAGATGCCCGCTTAAAGCGGGCATGACAAGCGCGAAGGTTTCGCGCACTCCCAATTACTTACGCCTGGGCCTGAACAGCGGTGAGGGCGATCGTGTAGACGATGTCTTCGACGAGGGCGCCACGAGACAAATCATTCACCGGCTTTGCAAGGCCCTGGAGCATCGGGCCGATAGCGATCGTACCGTGAGCAGAACGCTGCACAGCCTTGTAACCGATGTTACCGGCAGAGAGGTCCGGGAACACGAACACGGTAGCCTTGCCAGCGACCGGGCTGTTCGGGGCCTTGAGAGCACCAACGCTCGGAACGGTAGCGGCATCGTACTGGAGCGGGCCATCGATGAGCATTTCCGGGCGGGCAGCCTTTGCAGCGGCAGTAGCGGCCACGACGAGGTCTGCATCCGGGCCCTTGCCCGAATTGATGGTGCTGTAAGAGAGCATAGCAACGCGGCTCGGGAGGCCAAAAGCCTTTGCCGTGTCATCGCACTGGAGAGCGATATCGGCGAGTTCTTCGGCGAGCGGGTTCAGGTTGATAGCGCAGTCGCCGTAGATGTAAGTCTTGTCCTTCATGCACATGAAGAACACGGAGCTCACGGACTTCACGCCCGGAGCGGTACGGATAATCTGGAGAGCCGGACGGAGCGTATCGGCAGTAGAGTGGATAGCGCCAGAAACGAGGCCATCGACTTCACCGAACTTGAGCATCATCGTAGCAAGCATTACGTTGTCAGAAAGAGCAGCGCGTGCAGATTCCGGAGTCATGCCCTTAGCCTTGCGGAGTTCCACGAGAGTCGGCACATACTTTTCAGCAAGTTCTGCGCTCGGTTCGATAATTTCGATGTTAGCCGGGAGCTTCACGCCAACAGACTTTGCGGTAGCTTCGATATCGGCCTTCTTGCCGATGAGGACCGGCACGGCGATGTTGCGTTCAACAGCGAGGCAGGCAGCCTGCACGGTACGCGGTTCAGAACCTTCCGGGAGCACAATGCGCTTCACGCACTTGGAAGCCTTGGAAAGGAGGCTTGCGCGGAACATGGCCTGGCTTACGCGGCGTTCAGCAGCCGGAGCGGCGAGGTCACCAGCAACGCACTTTTCGCAACGGAGCAAGCGCTTCGGGCAGAAGAGTTCGGCATCTTCGCCATCGGCAAAAATCTTTGCATCGAGGGCAGAGGCGAGGTCGTCGTTAAACTTGTGAGCAATGACATCGTTCATGCCCGTTGCACCTTCGACGACAACAGCGTCGACATCGTCAAAATCCTGCTTGAGGAAATCAGCGCAGATCTTTTCCATGAGCACGGCAGACTTGCCGGCCTTGATTTCAGCAACGCTATCGGCAGCATTGAAAACTTCAAGCGGCTTGTAGACTGTAGCGATGAGACCAGCCTTGGTAACAGCGTCGACAAGTTCCTGGACTTTGGCTTCCATGTTGGAGGCAGCCGTGGCAACTAGGTATACACGATTCATTTTAATCTCCAATTTTGAATTTACGAGTGTAAAGGTAGGATTTTTTTGCCCTGCGGGCAGGGGCTTTTTCTAATAACTATTGACCAACAACTAATGACTAACAGCCAATACGTTTATTTTAGTTTACAATGCCAAAATCTTTCGCAAATTAGCGCATTTTCCGATGTAACATTTCCATAAACTCTATTGACAACATAATTTTATTGTTATCTTTGGCGTTGAAAGTGTATGGGAAAACACTGTGGGATAGGGGAATAAATACTTAGGAGTCACGGATGAGGATCAGTGGGCTTTTATACAGGGTTTTGGTGTGTTTGGCGATTTTCAGTGCCTACGCATTTGCGCAGACGGTTGCTGTCGCACACATCATTTACGAGGGCAACGTCTTGTACTATGCCGACAACGAAAGCAATTTCGTGTACAAGGCCGTTGAGAAAAATCCCGATGGCACTTTCACCATCGAATTCACTAACGAACGTCTTGCTAACGGCAAGAAAGATGTTCGTCGGCTACAGTTTGGAGTAGGCTGTAACGGCAACACATGCCATACGGACCTGAGTCCAGACAACAAGCCTCTACTGGGCGAACTTTTCCCGGGGTACAAGGAAAACGTCACAGACGCTGCAAACATCGTAAAGCAGGAAGTCTGGATTGTCATCAATGAAGACAAGACATTGACGATTTCCGACACTAAACCGGTGGTCGCGGTCAAGCCCAAAAAGCATATCCGCTTTTTGACGCCGTGGACAAACACAAACGCCGTCATGTACCTCAACGATACGGAGAACTACATGAGCGCGGTGGGCTCCCCATACTGCGGCTGGTTTGAAAGCAAGGTATCCAAGCCTTCCGGCAGTGCAAACGTTTATTTCAAACAAACTATCGGCACCATGTTTGTTGGAGCCGACGGCACCACCGAAGACGAAACGACAGTCACGCCAATCAACCTAGATTCCTCCCTTGCACTAAGCGATACCATCTGGGTTGTCGCTTACCAGTACGGCGCTCCCGAAGTTCATACAAACTATCCAGGCGTCCTCGGCGAATGCCTCCCGAAGATCCTCCCGGTGATGATGTTTGACTGGTACGACGGATCCATGAACTCCGACGGTTCCAAGAACGGCCTCAGCTATGGCGATGGCGGTGCAGGCCGCACAGGCTTTGACATACGTGGAGTCCCGATGTTCGGCGTAGGCACGAGCGAAGACTTTGGCCCGGACGGCTGTAAGGGAACACCAATGACGGGAATGGTCGAAAAGCAACTCGGCCCGAACGGAGTTCCTGTAAGAGCGAAAAACTTCCCTAGCGGTTGCACAAACGCCACCCATCTCAATAACTGGTTCCTCCCCGAAGTCGTTTACAACGATGGCGTCAATTCCTACACGAACGTCACCTGCCGCGACTTGGAACTTACGCTTACCGATGACGGCTTCTGGCTCGGCCAAAAGGATGACGAAAGCCCGGAAGGCGGCCTTTTCCTGCTGGATGACTTCCGCTGGCTCGATAGCGCAAAGACCATAGAAAACCCGCACTACGATTCCCTCAGCGGTGGCGACGATATCCCGGGTTACCACAACTACGGTTTCACCATGAAGATCCAGGCCGAATTCGTCTACGTCAAGGGCCAGTACTTTGAATTCAATGGCGACGATGACGTCTGGGTATTCATTAACAACAAGCTCGTCGTCGATATCGGTGGCCAGCACAAGAAAGTCAGAAAGGCTGTCAACCTGGATACGCTCAACCTCACGCCGGGCGAAACTTATCCGTTCCACATTTTCTATGCCGAACGCAAGCGCACACAGTCGAACTTCATGATGAGAACGTCCATTGACCTGAAGGTGGAATCAAGCATGTTCCTCACGGACCACTCAACAGACTCAACGCTTATCAAGAAGGAAGTCTGGCAAAACATCCGCGAAAAGACGCTCGCCTGCGACTTCTCCTCAAATTCCGAAACCAAGCGCACGGAACGCGGACCTTCAAACTTCACACTGTTCGGAAAGAGCCTCCCAATGACGGGCGTCGCCTTGAGCAAGCTCGATACAGCCTACTATAGCGGCATCACGATTACGAACGACTTCACGATGCTCACGATCAACACGACGAACATTTCCCGCATGCAGACACTCCCGCCGGGAACATACTACGTTCGTGTTTCGCTCAAGAACAACCCGAAGGAATACAAGGATGTGTACTTCACCATCCCGCCGACGGAACTCCCGAACATCGCCTTTGCAGACATCATCGATACAAGCTACTGCTTCATTGCCGATGTCATCAAGCAGGACACGCTCTGCCTCGACAAATACTGGAGACCGCTCGGAAACGAAGCCAGCCGCGACATCAGCAGCGACACGCTCCCCATCAACTTGAACAAGGCCGAAAAGCTCTGGGCAGGCCGCATCTACCCCATCAACGTCTCCTTCGTCGAAGACTGGGCGCGTAGCTACAGCGGCATGGCCGTACAGGTTTCCACAAACGACCCGAAACTCATCCCATGCGATTCCCTCGGATCCCCGCTCCCGAATAACGAGTTCGTACTCATCGAAGGCAAAAACACATTCTTCGTGAAAGCATCCGGTGCAGTCACCAACGGGACGATTACAATTTCTTCGACGGTCGCAAAGAACAAGAGTGTCAACTGGACGAACATCAACATCGCAGAGCCGCCAGTCCCGCAAATTGAGACCGCGTTCATCTATGACAGGAACGGTGACGGCCGTGGCGACAGTGTCTGGGTAAGCTTCAACAAGCCGCTTGGCGGCAACAGCGTGCTCAACTCCATATCGTTCACATTCGGACTGACGCACTATAGCACGTCCAACATCGTCTACAACGAAGGCGACCTCACACTTTCGCTTACAGCCGATGGTGACGGATTTGGCACTTCCATTTCCACAGGTGGCGCACTGGAACCCTACAATGGCAAGATTACCGCCCAGTACACCTACACAAATCCAGAAGACCACACCGTTTCAAACTTCTCCGTGGACGGGCTCCTTGGCGACGGCATTGGTCCCGTCATCCTAGCCGCAGAAATCTCTTACACCTCCGACGGAAAGACCATGCTCACGCTCACGTTCAGCGAAGGCCTGACCTCCCTGGATCCGAGTTCCAGCCTGTTCGGCTACCGCAGCTACGGCAGCGGCTCGCTCTCTTCCATCGTCAGCGAAGCGGACTTCGTCTCGACCACCCCGGCCAACCGCTGGAAGCTCCTCTTCTCGAAGAAGGCCGTTTCGGACATCATCCCAATCGTGGGAGACTCCATACGCATCAGGCCACCTTCTGAAGGCGGTCTCGCCCTCGACCTTATCGGCATCCCGGCACATGACCTGAACCCTTGGGTACGCATCACCGGCGAACAGCGCATCACCGTGACAAGCCCTCCGGTCGTCACCATGGACAAGGACTCCCCGAACTTCGAATTGACCAAGGAAATCGTCCGCAGCGATTCTGCAACGGTCCCGATACTCGTCCAGAGCGAAAAGCCGCTCACGGCAACGCAAGTCGGTGAAATCTACGGCACGCAAGGGCATTACCTTGGCGACATGAACATGTCCGAGCTCGTTGAAAACGAAATCAGCGAAATCGCGAAAGTCGTAAAGACCGCCACGATGTACGAAGACAAGGAAGCCGTCAAGAACGGAAGCCCCTCAACCTCCGTTTCGCTTGAAACAATCATTTCCATGCTGGACCAGAAGGTCATCTCGCCCAAGGAAGCGAAGGAAAGGTTCGGATTGAGCGAAGTCATCATCAACGCTTACAACAATGAGCTCCTGAACAAAAACAACCTGCACAACTACATGCACGGCACCGATGACGATATCAAGACCATCGCCGAATCCATGGCCGACAAGACCGCCCTCAGCTACAAGACGATTTACTTCTCCAGTCTCGGACAATTCGTGAACAGCGACAGGGGCCAAATCGCCTGCAACGACGACATCTTCAAGACGGACGGCGCCAAGAACTGCCTTGGAAACGAAGGCCACCTCTACCTCGCCTGGAACATGCGCGCCAAGAACGGACGCCTCGCCGGTACGGGTGTCTACATCGCCCGCCTGGAAATCCAGCTCATCGTAAACGGCAAGAGGATCACGAAACGCACGCAGGACTTCCTCTGGGGATTCCGCCATGGAGACCTCGCGATTATCGATTTCGACATCAATCAGTAGTCAATAAGTCTACAAAAATATTCCAAAAGGCACCTTCGGGTGCCTTTTTGCGTAAAAAACGGAACTTTTCGCCCTAGATACAAAAGCAGGCCGCCCCTGTTGCACTATTCGCAATTTATTTTACAAATGGTCAAAAAAAATTTGATATAAATCACTCAATTGAGTGTATTTTCAAGATATGGGTAACATCTTCCGGGAGTCGTGGATGCGGTGTAAAAATATTGTCTCTAGTTTAATTTTCATACTCTTATGGGCAGCTATTCCGTCAATAGCGGCCGATTACAACATTACCGTCAAGGATAAAAGATCCGGTTCGCCAGCAAGGCGCATCTACGTCGTTTTGGAAAAAACGGTAGACGGAGTCACCACACCCAGCAACTGCACACAGCTAACGAGCAATGCCGACGGCACCTTCAGCGTCAAGGCAACATTGACCGCCGAAACAGAACCGAAACTGACCTTTTACACAGGCAGGACTACCTCCGGCAAATGCAACTCTGACATAGGCAGCATTTCGCCTTTGGCTGGCGCAGAACCCGTGGAAAGCGAGTTCACCATTACTATTAGCAAAAACAAGGTCGTTACACAGGCAAACGGCACAAACACCACCGAGCCCTCAACCACTCCCGGCAACGATGGCCCCGGCACGCAAACACCTGGCGACAATCCTGGCACACAGCCCCCCAGCAGACCGACCCAGCAGACTAAGCAAAAAGTGATCCGTTTCTTTGTCCCCTGGACAAACACGAACGCCATTCTCTATGTCGCAGGCGGCAAGTCCGATACGATGTCTACCGTCAAAAATTACTGCGGATGGTTCGAATCTAAAGTTACCCCGCCCGACGGCTCGTTCCAGGTCTACTTCAAGCAGACCCTCGGCTACGAATACGTCACGGACATCCATAACTCCACCAAGATTCTCCCAATTGAACAGAGCACGTTGCTTTCGCTCGATGCAGCCGCTGCCGAAGCCGATACCATCTGGGTCAAGGCAGGTAAGGAAATCGGGACCGCGACAACGGTTTACACCAAGTACCCGGGCGTCCTCGGCGATTGCCCCACCAAGACTCTCCCCGTGATGATGTTTGACTGGCTCCATGGCTCAAAGGGCGATGGTGACGGCAAAGGCAAGAACGGCGACCCCGCCAATGGCGTAAGCGCAGACTTCGGTTCTGGCGGATGCGCACACCATACCAGAGGAATGGTTCAAGAAATCCTTGGCACCAATGGCGTACCCGTACCTGCCGACCCCTTCCCAGAAAACTGCAAGATTACTACACATCTCGCTCAATGGTTCTTGCCAGAAGTCATCACAACCAAGAATGGTGTTCCGTACACAAATGCCACCTGCCGTTCTATCGAATTACAACTTCAGGGAGACGGCCTTTGGCTTGGTCAAAAAGACGACAATAGCACTGAAGGTGGCCTCTTCTTGCTCGATGATTTCGAATACCTTGATGCCGAAAAGACCATCAAGAATCCATACTTTGACAATATTTCTGGAAGAGGCAAGAAACATAATTACGGATTCACCATGAAGATCCAGGCCTCGTTTGAATACATTCCGGGCCAGTACTTTGAATTCAACGGTGACGATGACGTGTGGGTATTCATCAACAACCGCCTCGTCGTGGATATCGGTGGTCAGCACACAAAGGTCTTTGGTGCAGTGGACCTCGACACGCTCGGCCTTCAGGAAGGCGTCAACTATCCGTTCCACATCTTCTATGCTGAACGCCATACATCTCAGTCCAACTTCATGATGAGAACGTCCATTGACCTGAAGACCGAAACGAGCATTCTCGCCAAGGACCTCTCCGCAGCAGGATTTATTAATTACGAAATTTATCAGCGCGTGAGCAAGCAGGCTCTCTCTTGCGACTTCTCCGGCGTCACGACGACAGACACGGTTGCCGCCCCTTCGAACTTCACCTTGATCGGTAGCGGAGCTTATGCCACGGGCGTTGCGCTCGACAGCGTTGGCACCTGGTTTGGCGGAATCGTCATCAAGCCGAACTACACCGGATTCACCATCAATACCGAACTGATCAGACAGATGCGCACACTCCCGCCGGGAACGTACCAGTTGCGTTTCTCCCTGCAGAGCGATGAAACCCAGTACGATGAAATTACGTTCGTCATTGACCAGTACGATTCTCCTGAAATCTATTACGCACGAGTCGATAACCAAAACAAGTGGACCCCGCTCGGCACCAAGAACACCCTTACCGGAGCAATTGAAGTCGACGGAACGATTGATACGCTTGGCAAGTGGGTCAACACGCGCTATCCTGTAAACGTGATGTTCGAAGAATGGGCCACCTTTGACGATGTCGTCTACATCATCACGAACAACCCGGCAGTGATCCCCTGCGACGAGCATGGAAACGCCATTTCGTCCACCACGCTCAAGAACGGCAAGGCGACATTCTACATCAAGGCTTCCGCCGCCGTACAGAACATCAAGCTGATTGTCTCAAGTGCTGATGAAACGAAAAAGGCTATCTGGAACAACATTTCGTTCATGGAACCGCCCGTACCGCAAGTGAAGTTCGCCTGCATCTTCGACATCAACGGAGATGGCCGTGGCGACAGCGTCTACGCGAAGCTCTCCAAGCCGTATGGCGCAACGCTCATCAACAGCGCCGTCAACCTGGACTCCATCCAGCTTGAATTCGGCGAGACGTTCCCGACAATCACGGGCAACATTTCACACAATGACCTCGATAGTTCTATCGCGATTGTTTCCCCGGAAGGTGGATTCGGCACCGTGCCGTTCACCGGTGGCGCAGAAGCAGTCTACAGCGGAAAGATTACACCGTTCTGGCTGTACTCGGAAGGCGGAGTCCCGTCGACCATTAGCCTCACAAGCGATGTGACCGACTCGATTGGCCCAGTCATCACCTCCGCTGACATTTCCTATAGCGATGACGGTTCGACAAAGCTCACCCTGAATTTCAGTGAAGGCCTTGACTGCGAAGACAACATCCTAGCCAACTACTTTGTGTACTTCTTCAAGCAGACGAATACAGAACGAAACGATATCGTTCCGGACCTCCTTGCCAAAGAAAAGAAGTCTAAATGGACGCTCATCTTCAGAAGCACGACAAACGACAAGGCGAACATCCCAGTCATGGGCGACTCCATCAAACTCGTGCCAGGCGTCCACATGGACCTTCTCCACAGAAGCACGCCTGTGAACAACCCGTTCGTCCGCATTTCCGGCGAGCAGAACGTCGTCGTCACGAGCGCACCTGTGGTGACCATCGGCGAATCCGATTCTTCAAGGGCAATTATCAAGAGCCCGACTCCGACAGTCCCGAAGCTCGTCCAGGAAGACAAGCCGATGACAGCGAAAGAAGTCGCGGAATCTTACGGTTCACAGGGACATTACCTTGGCGACCTGAGCCTTTCAAGCCTTGTCAAGGACGAAGTCACGGCGCTTGAAGCGGCAGTCAAGAACTTCAACGCCGCAAGCATCGAAAAGGGCGGCCCGCATCTCGAAGAAGTCATCGCCCAAGTCGAAGCAGGCATGATCAGCATCGATAACGCCAACAAGCAATACAAACTCGGTGACGAAATCGTGAACGCCTACAAGAATGGAGTCATCAACTCCAACGATGTCACAGGCATTGCAAATGGCAATTCTTCCGTCATCGTGAAAATCACGACCGAACTTGCCAAGCAGACGACTCTTGAATACAAGACGCAGTACTTCACGAGCCTCGGCGTATTCGTGAACAGCAATTCAGGCTCGCTCTCCTGCACGGACACGCTCTTTAACGGAAGCTGCCTCGATAGCGACAATGACGGAAAGATATTCCTCGCATGGAACATGAAGTCAAAAAGCGGCAGATTGGTCGGTACGGGCGTCTACATTGCAAGACTCACGTACAAGATCCGAATCGGAAGGACCGTTGTTATTGACCGCACGCAGGACTTCCTCTGGGGTGTGCGCCACGGCAAGACGAAGGGATTCACCATCGGACTGGACTACTAGAATTTCGTTCTCTCTAAAAGGCGCCTGCAATGCAGGCGTCTTTTTTTGTGCGGAATTTTAAGGATAAAAAAAGTCCCGGCCAAGCCGGGACTTTTTTGCGTTTAACACGCTAATGCCATCGCGAGATTCGCGGACGACAACTTATGCGAAGTTGTACAGGTCCGTGATGTCTTCGTTATTCTTGTCGTACATCCAGAACTGGTTGATGTGTGCATATTCATCTTCCACGAGGGAAATCTTGATGTTATGCTTGTATTCCAGATAGTTGAACATACGGTTCAAGTCCTTGCAAAGCACATCGATGACCGGAGCGCTCACGACGAGAGTGACTTCGCGGAGACGGCCCTTGGTATGGGCGCGAGCGAGCCAACGATCGATCATGCCGAGTGTCGATTCGAGCGTTGCAATGCGGCCACTGCCGTTGCAAACCGGGCAGCATTCGGTCTTTTCGGTCATCAGGTTCACGCGGACGCGCTTACGGGTGACTTCCATGAGGCCGAACTGGCTGATCGGGGCTGGGCTAATCGGGGCCTTGTCGCGGCGGATTGCCTTGCGGAATTCCTGATAGACGGCTTCGCGGTCTTCATCGGTTTCCATATCAATGAAGTCGATGATGATGAGGCCGCCCACATCGCGGAGGCGCAGCTGCTTTGCGATTTCGTGGCAAGCATCGAGGTTTGTTTCGAGAATGATCTTGCCCTGGTCCTTGCCATGAACCTTCGGACCGGTGTTCACGTCGATAGAGACGAGAGCTTCGGTCTGTTCGATGACGAGGTTGCCACCGCGCGGAAGCGGTACCTGACGCTGCAAGGAGCGAGCGTAGTCGTTTTCAATCTTGAAGTATTCAAACAAGCTTTCGCTAGAGCTCCAGAGCTTGACCTTGTCGAGCTTATCCGGAGAGAGAACCTTCAAGTAATCACGGAGAGCAAAGTACTCGTCGCGGTTGTCGATATACACGTAGTCCGTGTTGTCGCCGAAGTATTCGCGAACCGTCTGTTCGATGGAATCGGATTCTTCGTAGATGCAGGTCTCGGGCGGCATGGTTTCGAAGTTGTACTTCGTCTGTTCCCACTTGCTTTCGAGTTCGCGCATCTGCTTGTTGATTTCGAATTCGGATTCGTTGAGGCCGTTGGTGCGGACGATGTAGCCCACATCGCGGCCCTTAAGGCGGCGTACGACCTTCTTGAACTCGCGGCGCTTGACCGGATCGCGTTCACGCTTGGAGACGCCGACGAAATTTGCACCCGGCATGCAGACCAGGAAGCGGCCAGCAAAGCTCAAGTGTGTCGTCAAACGAGCACCCTTGGTGCTAATCGGTTCCTTGACCACCTGCACCATGATTTCTTGGCCTTCCTGGAGAATTTCGTCGATCGAAATTTCCTTGGAGGCATCGCCTTCATCATCATCGTCACCATATTCGCGGCGCAACAGTTCGTTGCGGTCCATGGCGTCTTCCTGATGCAAAAAGCCAGCCTTCTCAAGACCAATGTCAATGAATGCCGCCTTGAGTGCGGGGAGCACCTTCTGAACGACACCCTTATAAATATTGCCCAGAACTCGATTAGAGGAAACACCTTCAACAACCAATTCCGCAAGTTCGCCATCTTCCATGATAGCGATGCGCTTTTCGTACGGCGTTTTGCTAATCAAGATTCCGCGCTTACACTTATTTGCCATTAAAACTCCTAAAGGGTAAAGCAAAACTTGATAGAAATCCCCAAGACCAGTCCAAAAGTATGGACCGTGTCCGAGCTCCCGATGTTTCTTGACGGAAAGTACCGCCCGCCTGCAAAGCAGAGCCTGGGGACCTTAAATATAATAAGTGGTTGGTGGTTAGTGGTTAGTGGTTAGTGGTTAGTGGAAATATGGGGAATTTGGAAGTAGGAGAGATTAGTTGGCAGTTGGCAGAACTTAGTTGGCAGTGGGAAGAGTTTAGAATTTAGGGACGTCATCCTGACACCGTAGGTGGAAGGATCCAGTAAAGTTAGGCGAGAGACGAGAGACGAAAGACGAGAGAAGGAAAAATGTGGGTAATGGAGTAGGAAGAAATTATATTTATCTGCGATGAATCAAAAACCGTTTCCAACAGACAAAGCATCCTTAGAAAAGTACGAGAAGCGAGTTCAAAACTTCACGTTCGGACGACTCGAAAAAGAATGGGAAATCGTCAAAGACGATCCGACGCCGGAACGCAGAGACATCGTTGCCATGGAACTCCGCGAATGGGAGAAAATGCGAAGCGAAGCAAATCACGACTTCACAAAGTACATGCTTCTCCTTTATTGCGTAGGAGGCGTGTGCGCAACCGAATACCTTTACTTGTTCGTAGGCATTATCAAACGAATACTTGGCGCCCCTCCGCATCCAGAAATCCAATTTACGGATTACCTTCCCTATTTTCCATATTCTTGCGCCATCGTCTGCTTAACATTTTGCATTTATTCCGTTTGGAACGAAAAGAAAAAAAATTTTATTGACAAAATAAAAGAATTTGGTCATACCGTAATCACAGAAGTAATTTCCGTCTTTTTCACTGCAAACGGTCTTGTCGGGCTTATTTTTGGTAGCTATTACGGATTTTTCGTAATGCCGGGACCGATTGTTTCGCGCATCATTTCAGGCATCATCATCATTTTGTCCGTCTTCTACTTCTATAACCATCAGGCTGACAAGTACAAAGGAATATTATTCAAGAATTCAATTCCTTTATTATTGATTTCGCTTGCCTTGGAACAAATCGGGCGACTGACAATTTTGTAAATTCATTTACATGCAAGAAGAAAAGACTCAAGCCGAAGAATCTCTGGAAGCGTTCACAAAACGCATTCACAAACTCTCGTACGATGAGCTTTATGACGAGCTCGACGCCGCCGAGAAAGCAGAATCCGAAGAACGCATTGCAATCGTCGAAAAACGGATTGACGAACTTGAGCCGATTGAGCAAAAGAAAAAGAAACTCCAAAGAGAGAAGGAAAATTTCAAGCTCGCCTTGGGATATTGGCCTCTAGGCACTGCTTTTGGTGGAATTTATGTAACAAGGCAAATCGCTTATTACCTTCAAAACAAGCAGTTTGGTTCAACGGAAGCACTGAAAACAATCAATCTCACCGAATTATTGCCATACGTTCCTTACGTAAGCACTATCATCGGTATACTTATAGTTTATTCATGGAGCTATCTGCGCCGGAAGAAAAGAACTTTAGACTTGGGGATTACCGGACTTTGCTTATCCAAGGCTGTAATAGGCTTGCTCTATGGAAGCTACCCCGGATTTTTCATAACACCGGGAGCCTTTCTTTCGCGAGTTATCGCCTGTATTGTCGCCACACTTTCGTTAGTATTCATGTACAACGTATTCACGAAAAAACGCACCGGCATTTTTTACGATAACGCATGGCCGCTGCTATTGATAACTATTGCCGCAGAACAAATCGGCTGGCTGGAATATTTGTAATTAGCACAAGTGCGTAGGCGGTGCGCCTGCGCTGTTGCGAATAGCGACTATTTTGTTATAAAGTAATCTTCAGGGTTGACAGGGACACCGTTCACGCGAATTTCGTAATGGAGTCCAAGACTCGACTGGAGGCCGCTCTTGCCGATAAGGGCAATCGGATCGCCACGGCGAACTTTGTCTCCCTTTTTCACAAGCGTTTCACCGAGATGCGCATAGAACGTCTTCACATGCTCCAGGTGTTCAATTTTCATTGAAAGCCCAAAGCCACGATGCTTGCGGACTTCAACAACTTCACCCGCGCCAGGCGCATATACAGTATCGCCTTCGGCAGCCAAAAAGTCAACTCCACGATGCGGGAGTTCCTGGTCCGTGAACGCATCAAAAACCATTTCAAAACGGCTCTTGATGTCGTGATGGTTCTTGAGCGGGTGCAAAACCGGAACATGGGCCGCAAGCGCCGAATCCGCCTCAAGCTTGTTGAGAGTCTTACGGAACGTTGACCTCATTGCATGCAAATTCTTTTTCGGAGCGTCATCATCGGTAGTATTTTCAAGCGTAAAGCCAAGGCCGCCCAGTTTCAGGGAGCTGTCACGGACAACGCGTGTTTCTTCAATCTTCAAAATTGTCGTATCAACCACCGTGCGGATTTTCTTGATCTCGTCCTTGATGACAGAATTCTGGTGATAGACTTCCATCAAGTTGCCATTCGACAAGTTTTCCACAATCTGCACCGGCGAGAACATGATAAAGCCCAAGATTGCGCAAATAGTTAGTATAAAGTAAACAACAGCACGCCTTACGGAAAAAGTGACCGTTTTTCCGCGCGATTCCTTGTTCGGATAAAGATGGACCTCAAGCTTTTTCACTAGGACCTTCAGCCTTGTTCAGTTTCTGTTCGAGCTCTGCGACTTGCTTTTTGATTTCAAAGATGGCGCCCACCGCTTCGACGGCAGCCGTATCATCCTTGATAGAGTCCAGACGGCCTTCCTGAATAGCTTCGTAGACTTTCTGACCGAGCAACTGGAACTTGCTTTTGAGCTTGGACTGCACCATAGACAACTCAACGCGGGTAAGTACGTTAGACGCACAGTCCTTTGCTGTATTTTTCAGCTTATTTAGAGTTTTTTCGTTCATAACACCTTTCGACCTGCCTTTAAAATAGTAGATTTTTCGGTATAAAACAACGGAGATTTTCCTATGAGTCGTAGCGATCGCAGAAGAGCAAAGCAAAACGTCAAAAATTTCGTTCCAAAAAAGTCAAATGCGCTGGATAAACGAGTCATCGTGCTCCTCGCAATCATCGTCGTTGTATTTTTCGTAGGAACAATGATCATCCAGAGAGGCTAATTCATGAAGTTTACGATCCAAAAAAATGTGTTGCAGGACGCACTGCAGGCAGCGATTAGCGCCGTCCCGAACAAGTCCACCATCCAGATCCTCAACAACTTTTCGCTCCGCCTCGAAGGGAACTTCCTCGAAGTGAGCGCTACCGACCTCGACCTCGGTATCAGGGTCAAGGTGGAAGTGCAGGGCGAACGTGATGGTGCAGTCGTCATCAACGCACGTAAGCTGTTCGACCAGGTGAAGAGCCTCGTAGACCCGAGCATCACGAACATCACTTTTGACGCTCAGGATTATTTGGTCAAGATCCAGTGGAGCGAACGCGGTAAGGCAAGCATCATCGGCTTTGACGCCAACGACTTCCCGCCGTTCCCGGAAATTGAAAATGGCGAAACGTTGAACATCGCCGCAAGCGAACTTGCATTCCTCGCCGAAAAGACATTGTTCGCCACTTCTACCGACTCCACACGCTTGAGCTTGAACGGTGTGTTCCTCGAAGCAAAGGACGGCAAGATTTCCATGGTCGCAACAGACGGTCACCGCTTGGGCCGCGCAGCTATTGACCAGGAAGGCGCAGAACTTTCGAACGGCGTCATCATCCCGCACAAGGCTTTGCAGCACATCTTGCACATGGCTAAGGGCGATTCCACGGTTGAAGTCCGTACCTCTGCAACGCACATCCTCTTCAACACGGGTTCCATCCAGGTCATCTCGAAGCTTTACGAAGGACCGTATCCGAGCTACCGCTCTGTGATCCCGCAGCAGTTCGAACGTACCGCACAGGCCAACACCACGGAATTCCAGAACAAGATCCGCAGCGTGATTTCCATGGCTAACGCACGTACCCGCAAGATCCGTTTGCAGTTCGACGGCAACATCCTCGAACTCAGCGCAACGGACCCGGATGTCGGCGGCGATTCTCGCGAAGCACTCGCTATCACGCACAACGGCGAAGGCAGCTTCTGCATTGGCTTCAATGGCCAGTTCCTCGCAGAAATCCTCGGCATGTGCAAGAGCGAAGAAGTCATCATGAAGATGAACAACCCGCTTGGCGCCTGCATCATCGAGCCGGTTGGCGAAAACATGAACTTCTCGTTCCTGTTGATGCCGACGCACCTCACCGACAACTAATCGTAGTTCGGAAAGATTTAAGGGCTCTCGCGAGAGAGCCTTTTTTAGTGGGAATGTATAGGGAACCGCCGCAGACTTTGAATAAAGTAATTATGTCAAGTCAAATTCGTAAACGAGTCAATAAAAAAATCACGAAAGCCATTCACGACTTCAACTTGATTGAAGACGGCGACCGCGTGCTCATCGCAACAAGCGGTGGCAAGGATTCTAGCGTGCTGTTGATGGAGCTCGCCGCGCGACTCGGCAAATTCGGACCAAAATGCGAACTTGCCGCCATCCACATTCAAAGCGATTTTGCAGACAAGGCTCCTCGCGAATTTTTGCAGCGCATGGCTGAAGAATATCCGCAAGTGCCATTTTACTTTAAGGACGTCGCCGTAGAAGCTCGCCTCAAAGAAGGCCGCAAGTTGAACTGTTACTGGTGTAGCACGCAGCGCCGCACAGAGCTTATCAAGTTCGCGAGCGAAAACAACTTCAATAAAATTGCGCTCGGGCATCACATGGATGACATCGTCGAGACGCTTCTGATGAACATGCTATACAAGGGCGAGTTCAGCGGGATGCCGCCAATGGTGCCGTACGAAAAGTATCCGTGTAGCATTATCCGCCCGCTCTGCTACTGCGAAGAAAGCGAAATCATCGCCTATGCCGAAGATGCGGACATTCGCAAGTTCACCTGTACCTGCGAATTCTCGAAAGCAAGCCACCGCAAGACCATCCGCGAAGAAATCAAGAGCTTGACGAAAGGAAGCTCCACACTCAAGGCAAACTTGTTCGAAAGCATGCGGAATATCAGGATGGACTATTTATTGTAAGACCGCTTTATTGCAAGGGGAACTGCGCGGATTTTATCGGACACAGCGCACGGAACGATAGTCCTCTTTCGCGAACGAATTTAAACTCGCCGCATCACTGCTGAATGACAAGAACAAATAGAACGCATTTGATTCTGGATTTTCAGGATCTTCAGTCGCACTCCAAAAATACGCATAACCGCCGATACCATTGAACTTGCCACCAGCAACAGCACCGTCATCCGCTTTTGAGACAGCACCGCGATAACCCGCCGGAAGCGCGTTGAATCCGAAGTCATCCGTGCCGTTACCTTTTTTGAACCAACCATCGCGAGATTTCAACTTAGCACCAACCTTATTCGAGACAGCGCCGGAATCGCCATCGTGGGACTGCGCGAGGACTTGCGCAAAATCTTCATTCGTCGGGAGACGCCAGCCTTCAGGGCAAACCGTTTTTGCCTCCGCCCACGAATAAAGCCTCCCCAACCGCTTACAGTTGCGAGAATCGCCCTCCGGGCAAAAACTCCCCACTGTCTCAAAATTCAAATTCTCCGCCATCCATGTCAAATCGCCAATCTTAACAACATCATAAGATTGCCCATCACGCGAATCCGTGAACGACTCCGAACATGACATGAGGAGGAAGGTTAAGGCGGCAAGAGCGAAAGAAGAATGGATAGTGAGATGCATGGAGAGAATATAAATTTTCCATATTCGCAAATTTCTTTTCATCTCCTAAAAAAATGCTATTATCACTTTTTCCTCTGTTTCTTTTTCATTTCCGCCATAGTGCGGTCAACAACCTCTCGCAACTTATATGTAGCCACACCCAACGGTTTGTTGATGTCTTTAAGCGACCATTCCACAACAGTCTTATCTGTCGATTTGCAAATAATCAAACCCACAGAAGGATTATCGCCTTCACCCCGAAGCAACTCATCTGCGGCAGTCACATAAAAATTAAGTTTACCAGCAAATTCCGGAGTGTACTTCACGACCTTGAGATCTATAATGACATACCTGTGCTGTGGAATAAAATAAAAAATCAAGTCCGGGAAAAATGCTTGCCCGCCAGGCATCCGAAATTCCATCTGACGCCCAACATAGGAAAATCCTTTGCCCAGCTCCAATAAAAACTGAGTAACGTTGGCAATAAGAGCATCTTCTAAATCACCTTCATCATACTTTTCTTTCATTTTCAGAAATTCAAAATGATAAGGATCCTTCAGAATTTCCTTTGCAAGTTTCTCCTGAGAGGATGTCAAAGTTTTTTTGAAATTGGTAACAGCGGTTCCCTTCGTTTGAAAAAGATTAGCATCTATATATGCATTTAAAGTGGGGCGCGACCAACCATTATCCACTACACCCTTGACATAAAACAGGGCCTCGTCTATTGATCGGCATCGAGAAACAATGTCTATATGTTGTCCCCACGGAATTTTACCAAAAGCCTTGGGCATTTCTAATTGGCCAACGGCCCGTTGGCCTTTTTTATTTCGCTCAAAATAGAACAAATACCACTGTTTCATATACTTCACATTCGTGAAAGAAAAACCAGTCTCATTAGGGAAAGAATGACGCATATCAAGCGCAAATTGTTTTACAACTCCAGCGCCCCAACGTTCTTCGGCTCGCAACGCAACTAAATCACGACCAATTCCCCAATATAACTCTAACATTTCGGTATTCACGCGAATGGAAGCTTTCACCTGGCTCTGGCGAAAACGGTTTTTAACATCGGACAACCATTCAACATAACTGCTATCAGCCAACATACCATCGCGAAATACAAACATCGGTTTACTCATAGACTCTTTCTTTTTCATTTTAGACCTCCCCAATTTCTTCTTTCGAGAACCAGTTGCCCTTAATATCCAGCCATTCATATTCATGGGGAAGAGAGAGCAAATTCCTGATAAGATCTTCGGATTTTGCCATAAAGCCTCCATATGGCCGCAAATAGCGACCGGTTAATGTTAGAGGCGTTCTTGCGAAATCAAAAAGTTGATAAAAGCAAAAACGCACCTCGCCTTTGTACAGCGAGATGCGTCGGCTTTTAATGTACCTAATATCGAAAAAACTGGCAAGGGGAGCAGAAAAATTTTACAAAGAGCGTTCACTTACTCATTTCATTCATCTTCATGATGCATTGAAGGCAAGCCCTTGATATACGCTGATTACAATCCTATATTTAGACTATCTCGTCTGCAAATGTAGAAGGAGTTCATGAAGACGTTCCATCCTGTGGAGCGTCTTCTGCATTTTGGAGATGAAAGCACACAGTGACAATTTCTTCGCACCTTGCGGAATAATTACACAACAGATTTTTCATCTAAATCTTTGCTTTCGGTTTCAGTAGTTCAGAAATTCTGAACAGCAAATCATGTTGAGGTATAGAAAAAATTCAAGATTCAAAAGTCTTTGACTTTCTTGCTGAATCTGTCGGAAATCCCGACAAGTTGAACATCCATCCAGTTTACCCTTTTCATAAATGTCCTTTATATGCTCAACAACATAGGTTTTAGACATTAGTACCAATAGTCGTTCTCATCGTAATCCTCAATCCAAGTTTTGACCTGATCCGGCGAGGCCTTGATGGATTTTTTCAGTTCCCGATTCAATTCACCTATCTTAAGTTCGAGATATTCCTTAAAATCTTCCTCGCCATAATCTCCAGCTTCCAAATAATCTATGCATTTGGCGTAGATATATGCAGTACGCAGAACCTTGTACGCCTTTTTAAAAATGGCCAAAGTTTCTTTTGAATAAGGTCTAAAGCACTTCCATTTTTGGGTCTGAACGAATTCAATCCATTCCTTACTTTTATGTTTCAAGTAAGTCCGCCGTACATAATCGGCCATCCCCTCAATACGCGATTCATGATAGTTAAATGTTCCACCAGACATTGCATTCTCCTTGATTGTATTTTTCAAAGTTTTATATTCACCTTTAAAATACGCTCATCGCCATGCAAGCGCAAGAGGTCGCGTTGTTGCCACGAAATGGGTATTGTAGCCTTGATGTTGTATTTTGTCGGGTTTTATGTTGCCAAACCCATTTTTCATCACCTGTTCTCTGGGCAATCTCTGGGCAATTTCAGCAAAAAATGTTTGAAGTATCTTTTTTGGGGCAGGCGGTAACAGTGACTAACTTCATTTTCCAAAATATTTCAAGCAGAATTCCTCATTCACTTTAACAACAATCATTATAAAAACTTTTAGGGTTTCAATATATGCCTGTTGCAGCTCTTCTTCTGATCCAAAGAAAGATCCATGCAGAAAGGTATTGCGCAAATCTAAGCTGTTTGAGAATTCTTTCTTGTTCAACACAAAATTATAGTAATCGCGTTCTTGGCGAGAAAATATAGTTGATTCAACTTCAACTTCTTCTTTTTCTACTAGCTCTTTTAATATTTCCTTTTGCTTACCCTTTTGATGAGCAAAACAAACAACCTCATTCTCATACAGGTTATATAAAAGAGAACATCTATCGATATCTATCCCTAGACTATTATCGGCTTCTAAAAGTAAAGCCCCTCTTTCTATCAACCATTTTATCCAAACTCTTGCCTGCTCTGCAAAATCAGTTATGAAAAGATGTTCTTTGGCAATTATCTCTACTAGAGAGTTATACCCGCTCCAAGCAAAGTTCATTCCAAACAACAGGTTAAAGGAAAAAAGGAACCGCATTTCTTTTTTAAGACTTTCCCCTTTAACATAAGCATATTTCTGTTTTAAAAAACTCTTCAATTCTCCTATACGGACAGGATTAGAAGAAATAGCCACAAGTTCCTTATCAACGCAACCGTCTTCCATATAATATTTCAGTTGCTTAAGGATTCCGTCCATCTCAATATAAAGTAGTTTTATCCGTTCCGACAACGATACTGATTTTGACGGTTTCTTGAATTCAAAATCAGAAATACCAAAATTCTCTTTTAGATAATCACCAAAGAAATAATCAAACAAATCTTCAATGCAAATCCCGTAATTTTCAAGCTCTTCCTTATATGTAGATAAAATCTTATAGTAAATCATCCTATTTTTTGTAAATTGCGAGCGTATAGGATAATGCTTTATTCCCTCACTTTCTGCAAGCAATTCATCTATTATACTTTTCTTTTTCAATACAAATTGACAACGCAGTTCCGAATCAAAGAAACCAAACAGGAAAATAAAGTTATTAAGTAGTGTCGGGAAATCGTGATGTTCCCTTACCCATTTCTTGCTGTATGTGCAATAGACATGATGGTCTGTTTCATTATACGATTCATTCTTTTCTTCATCTATTTCCTTGAACGAGGCAATGCATCCATAAGAAAAAGACGATCTTTCTGAAAAATGCTTTTCCCAATATTTCTCCTTGGCCTTTTTAGCCTTTAATCGCAGCCTATCATCAATATTAAGCCCCGGTATTATAGGAGCATTTTCTATCAATTCCAAATAGTTCGGATGCGGTTCAAACGCCCCATCAACATAATAATTAAGGACGCTTATTTTCTTTTCTTCGGTCAAAACCTTGGGAAATACGATGCTTTCTTTTTCTGCAAAATCTTTTACCAAGTAGTATTTGATGATTATTTCAGCAGCATCCTTATTGTCCATCATATAATCAGTTATTACCTGATTGTATTTTTTCACCCATCCTTTACATTCTAAGATACAAAACAAGGGAATCAACTTTTTATTTAGCAGATTTTGAACGCCGGAATTGGGAATGTTTTTCAACAAGTCAAAACGTTCTAATAATTTCAGCAGGTCTAACGAATAATATGTCCATATGCTCTGGAAAATATTTTCAATATCGCTTAAATCCAGTTGCTGAAAATAAGAAGAAACAAAACGGGATATCGCATCCGTTTCCTTTCTATACTCATTAAATTTTTCAGGCGTAATATTTGTTGGGCAATCAATGGACTTTACAATCTGAACGATGTTTGATAATTCTATAACTTGATTTAGGTCATAATTATTTGATGAATCAAAGGAATCCAAAATGGGTATTGCCCTTTGGAACATGTGGTACTGATGTAGCACCGAGCGTTTATTGAATGTTATATGCTCAAGGAAATCTTTGGTCATTTATATATGAGTCAATACAGGTTTTTATTTCGAACTTTTTTGTACTTGATTCCTTTTTCAGTTCTTTCTGCACTAAATTCAGAAATATCATCTGAACTAATGAAATCTATATAGTTCAACCAATCTTTCATTGTCACATGATATAAGCATTTATCACAATTTTCATCCGAAGAAACGCAAAATCCTTCAATACTCTTGTCGTCATTGTAAGTCAATTCAAAAATTACAGAATGTATCAGCCTATTACAAACATCTGTACCCTGTTTTGTTTGCCTTCTAGACGATTCCCAATTATGACTATCTTCGGAAATCCAATGATGCATATTATCAAAATACTTTTTAGATTCAAATATTTCCACTTTCAGTGCATAACAATCTGCTTCATCACTCAATTTAGTCTTACAATCCACCAATTTTCGAATTACAAACGCGGAATAGAAAATACTTTTCTCTAGAATTGAATAAGCATTATCCGAATCATCATCGTCATTTTGAAAATATTTTGATGAACCATATTCAATTATTTTATCACGATAAGATAACAAATCTTCTTTCCATGGACCTGATTCAAAAATCATAATTAAACTCCCAAATGCTTTACTTTCGTCCGCTTGTTTCTTGCCCACAATTTCGGCGACTCTCGTTCAAAAAAATTATTTCCAAAGAGTCCTAGGGATAATTAAGCACTAATTTGGACACTTTGCTTAGCAAGGTGTCCAAATTTTTTAGCTAGAATGTTTCCTCTCTACACTCAATATGACCTAATATAACTTATAAAAGGATCCATCAAAGCGTAAAGACTAGAAAAATCAAGGATTCTCCCATTTCGCAGAACCCAGTAACGACCATGAGCCAGCCAGTGCCTATATTTAAAGACTCGTTTAATTTCGCTCATATACCCATTTCTGTAGGCACCTACATTTTGCCATGTAGACAATATATGTTCTTCTAGACTTGCTTTACGAGGATCTGGAAGACCCAAAGATCTCATAGCTCGCGATACTGGATCTTTTAATTTTTTCCCCAATCGATTAAGATAATCAACTCTGCAAGACGCTTCTACGCAAGATAGCAAATCTAATGAAAAAAGCTTCTCCAATTCATCCCTACTTTCGTCAAATTCCTGTTCAAATTCCTGCCTAGTATAGGAAATAAATCTTGGATTAGTCGTCTGATAATAATCGTTAAGTGCATCCATTGAAACTTGGTATTTTTCTCTCACATACGCGAGAGACACGTTCTGATTAGAAAAACTAACGCTAATCCTGGCCATTTACAAGTTCCATAATAACATTTTGGATGCTATCTTCAGTAACGTCAATAAAATTTCTGTTATCGGGTGCAACAAAACGCCAAACCCACTGATCTTCAGGAGCAGTACCATTGTTTAAATCAGAAGGAATTTTTCCTTGTATAGAGAAATTTTTTCTCATTAAAATGATTTTCGCAAAACCCTTTGGACCTTCCATTCTTACGCGACCTTTAGAAGCGATAAGCATCGTTCCTTCAGGTTTTAACTGTATATGGATTGTATTTAGTTTTAAAGTGAGCCGAGGGACTTCGTATGTGCCAAGAGATTCCTCATTTATTTGAATGTTGTCTCTTTCAACTTGAATTTGTCCATTTTTCACATAGGGAAGCAACGATCCTTCAAAAATACTGTACAATTGATTAAGATAACTTCTATACTCCTCAATCTCTTTCTGAGGATCAAATTTTACCTCTGGATCCCCTTTTTGCGCATTGAGTTCATTTAAAAATTTTGCAAAATTCATTTTGACTCCTTTTTTATAATTTAGTTTTTTCTGATTTTCGTTCATTCATACACATTTTAACAACCATTTTTTCTAAAAATATCAAACACTAATTTCGCCATTCATGATTTTGGGGAGTAGCCGATTGCGGGATTCCGCTGCTAATTGAATTTGATCTTCCAACTTTTCAATTTTGGAAATCATAGAAGCAAATACATTATCGTACATTTCAACAATACTTTTTTCAGGGCAAAGAACTTCTATATCCGCCATATTTTCGGGTCTTAAATGAAGAACATTCGCTCCGTTTGCGAGAGGAGAAATTTTATAACTTAATCCCCCAAATCGGCATTGAGCGTAAAAAAATGTTTTGGAAATTGTTTTGGGCAATATTTTTAACAGGTCCATTGTGAAAATAGCACATTCTTTTAAATTAGGTATTAACGCGACATGTCCTACCAAACGACGTTCTTTCGTCATATCAGTACATCCCATGACCAAGTCGCCGGACTCTAAAATTCCGTTTTCTTTGTACTTACCTGTAAATCGTTTTTCCGCATTGCGCTTATAACCACCAAAAGCGTTGATGTTTTTTAGATTAACCAACAAAACGCCTTCGTTATCACTTAATTCATTTGATGTGTAAGAAGTTCCACGAACGTAATCCACAACATCACCAAGTTTCTCTTTCCACCATCCCTGAGGCAGTCCATCAACGATGGGGGTGGTTTCGTAGCCGGGGAATTTAAGGTCGATGAACCATTGTTTGTAGAGGCGTTGGGCGGCTTCTTCGAGGAGTTTGATTTGCTTCTGGTTGTTTTCAATCAGATCATCGTATGCGGAAAGGATGTCGGCTATTCGTTTTTGAGTTTCTTTATTAGGAATATTTATTTCCATATTCCTTAACGCAGTCAAGCTCACGGTTCTCTGAGCAGCACCAACAGCAACAGCATCCGCCATCATATAAAAATCATTACTCAGCATCTTGTAATACAAGTATCGCGAATAAATTTTTGATTCGTCAGGACGCAAAATTGCAATATGCCGCTGAAATACAAAGGGACTATCGTCTTTTATAAATACAGGCTTTCCAAAAGATCCAACAACAGAATAAAGAATATCATTTACTTTTGGTTTTCTTTTTTCATCAAGAGAATCATAATACTCTTGCGGAACAAACATCGTATTAGTAAAATCAAATTGATTCGCAGAAGTTATATTCGATATCGTTACAAACGGAATACCACAATCAGCTTTGGGTGGTGGCAAATGATCTCCATCCGCGATTGAAACGCATACATCTCCTAATTTCACTTTTTCCCAAGCCATCAGAGAATAACCTCCATGGATCCTTTGCGTTGCTCAGGATGACATAATGACAAGGAGATTCCCGCCTTTGCGGGAATGACAAGTCGTGTGGATTCTATCGCTTCGCTCCAGAATGACACATTTCTCTGTCTTTCATCTAATCTCATATCCCCAACTCCTTCATGTTCTTGGAGATGGTTTTCATGAGCGTGTTACTTTCGTCCTGGAGTTTCAGGAGTTCTTCGTGGATTTCATGCATGCGTTCGGCAAAGTCCACGCCGTCATCTTCAACGGGGGCAACGCCTACATAGGCTCCGGGAGTAAGGCTAAAGTTCTTTTCAGCAATTTCGGCACGGGTTGCGATTTTGCAAAGACCAAGAATGTCCTTGTATTTTCCGTCACCGAACTTTTCATAGAGCCAATCGGCTTCTTTCGCCACATTCAAGATTTCATCAAATTCTGCAAGACGCGTGTCCCATTCTTCCTGAGTCTTTTTCTTGCTCTTCTTATCGGCAGCATCTACAGATGCTTTTGCTTCGGCTCGAAGCGTTTCGCGATATTCCTTGAGCAATTCTACTTGCTTTGCAATCTTGGATGTCTTGCGGAGAATCTTTTCAAGGTTGGCATCATCGGTTTCATCGGCGTAAGAAAGAAGCGTTGTGCGGTATTCTGCAAGCAAGCTTTGATACTTGTCAAGTTCTCCACGATAAAGCCATACAATAGCGTTCAAGTTTTTCAGTTGCCATTCGCTCCATTCATTCAAGGTGCGATCCACAACAGTGTAGTAATTGCGGGCATCAATAAAAAGAACTTTGTCCTTAATATTCTTCTTTTTGCACTTGTCAAAGAACCACAGGGTGCAAGGCAAACTCTTGGTGTAAAAGAAGTTGTTGCCAACGCTTATCATGCAGTCCACATGACCTGTCGCCACGAGTTTTTCGCGGATATCTTTGTCCTTGCTCTGACTATCCGTCGCAGAGGCTGCCATCACAAAGCCCGCACGACCTTTTTCGTTCAGGTAGCTATAGAAATAAGAAATCCAAAGGTAGTTGCCATTGCCGATTTCTTTATCCTTGTTGACGGCAGGCAAACCAAACGGCAGTCGCCCCGCACTTTGACAACTTTCTGCCTTAACCTTATCCACATTGAACGGTGGATTCGCCATCACATAATCGCACTGCCCCGTCAAATTATGTGCATCGTGATAGAAGGAGTTCGCTTCGTCGCCAGACTTGACAACTCCGGTAAGGCCATGCACAGCCATGTTCATCAAGCAAAGTTGAGCATTGTATTCCACCTTTTCTTGGCCGTAAAAAGTCATAGTCTCGTTGCTAGCCATCCCGGCAGCATTCACAAAATCACCCGTCTGCACGAACATGCCACCACTTCCGCAAGCAGGATCCAAAAGCACACCATACGAAGGTTCTAGCACATTCACAATCATCTTCACCAATGATTTCGGGGTAAAGAAAACTCCGTCATCACTAGCAATATTCTTCGCAAACTTACTGAGGAAGTATTCGTAAATACGACCCATTACATCGCCGCCCACATCATCCAACGCATTGTTGTTGAAAGTGCGTAAAAGTTCAGCGAGAAGATTATCCTTAAAGTCGGTGTAGGTCTTAGGCAATACGCCCTTCAATTTTTCGCTTTGAGCCTCGACTAGTTCCATGGCGTTATTCACCACTTCGCCAAGGCTGTTGAGCGGCTGACCATGCACATTCTTGAGTTTGGCAGAAGCAATGTTCGCAGGCAAATTCACCAAATAATCAAACTGGGCTTCTTTGGGGAGGAACAAGGCGCTCTTCGAAACAAAGTCACTCGCCTCGATGGGGAGAACGCGACCGCCTCGACTCGGGCGATTTTTCAACAGTTCGGCTTCAACCTTTTTGAAGCGCCCATAGGCATAACGCAAAAACAACAGACCCAAAACAGGCATACAATATTGATTCGAAGTCAACTTGGAATCGGCACGGAGTAAATCCGCAGATTCCCACAAATCCGCCTCAAGTTTCTTTAAGCTCTTATTATCCATTTTGGTCCTTATAAAAATTTAAATGCAACCGTTACGCAACTTTGTAGTGGGTATAAACATACTCGTAAATACGCTGGCGGTATTCCGAAATAGAGAGCTCATCAAAGCTTTCAGGGAGTTCGCTCCATAGCGTATCGCGAATCAAGTTATCGACAGCAGCCTTTGTTTCTTGTTTGTCCGTCCAATGGTCAAATTCAGCAATTTTTGCTTTAACCTTTTGGAGCAAATCTACAGCCACTTCCTTAATCTTTTTAATGTCCTGCTTACTCAAATCATCTTTGAAGAGCATGTCGTAAAGCGAAAGTTCTTCGTCGTTCTTGAAGCCCTCACGTACATAGCGCTGTTCTTCCTCATTCATGCTTGCCGCAAGGTTCATCAAGTCCATGAATGTTTTTTCAATCGTTGCACGATCCTGTTCGCTGTTGTAAGCCTCAATAATTTCGCGATAGCGGTCGTAATAATTGATGCGGAATGGATTCTGTGCAAGCATCACAGCCAAGCGATCCTTTATCAATTCTTCCAAATCGCGGAATAACAAATTTTGTCGTTTTGCCTTCGCAAATTCACGACGCAACAAATCAAAATCGATCTTGCTAATGTCGAATTGTTTAGACTTTTTCTTGTCATTCTTAACGACATCAACATACTCGTTCATAATCTGGTTCAGCTGAACCATCAAATCCACATTTGTCACATGGCGACGTTTAGTTTTCAAGTCGCGGGCAACCGCATCAATCGCTTTAAACTTCGCACGAATTTCACTTGTCACATCGTCGCGATTCGTGTATTTCATCAATCGCACAAGTTCTGCGGCATACGTGCTAAAAGTTTTCTTGTTTTCGAGCGTAGAGCAAACCGCATTTTCAACATCCTTGATTGCTGCAAGCTTATCAAAATTCTTAGACTCGATTATGCTCTTTAAATTCGCGTTGCAACCATCCAAGAAACTTTCTGCTTTAGCGACCACTTCCACAATGCGTTTTAAAAGCTCTTCTTTATCAATGGTAGGATCGTTACCGGAACCAGAAACCTTATTCGTGTAATCCGCAAGAGCCTTACGCAAAGCCTTCACAATACCTGCATAATCCACAATCAAGCCGTTGCTTTTGCCCTCATTCACACGATTTGCGCGGGCAATTGTTTGCATGAGAGTATGAGCCTTTAACAACTTGTCCAAATAAAGGCAACTAAGGCTCTTTACATCAAAACCGGTAAGCCACATCGCACAGACAAAGACTATACGGAACTTGCTATTAGAATCCTTGAATTCCTTGTCAAGTTCGCGTTTTTCCATTTTCTTCCGATGCGGAACAATATCCAAGCCCCATTTTGCAAATGTCTGCTGTTCGTTCTGTTCGTCACTCACGACAACAGCCATCTCGGTTTCACGCATCCACTGGATTTTGCGATTCAGTTCTTGAGCCTCTTGCTGTGTAGCCTGCTTGCAAATAGATTCGAGGTTCTTGATTTCTTCTGCCCAATATTCCTGGGCGAAATTGAACATTCGAACACACGTGACCTTGTTTAGGCAAACAAACATTGCCTTTCCGCTAGTCCAAAGGTCGGAATAATGTTTGACAAAATCCTTTGCG
Organism: Fibrobacter succinogenes subsp. succinogenes S85; assembly: GCF_000146505.1. GTDB lineage: Bacteria > Fibrobacterota > Fibrobacteria > Fibrobacterales > Fibrobacteraceae > Fibrobacter > Fibrobacter succinogenes. The sequence continues at coordinate 2,114,186 of NC_017448.1, forward strand.
ACAGCACGCAAGCGGGGTTCAGCCGTAAGCAGGTGATATTCCTTAGCAAAATCCCTTTCCAGCTTTTCTTGGGCATCTGGGTCAAGGTCTGCTTTTTCGATGGCATCCAAAATCTTGTCCGAGATTTCAGGATTCTTTAGTTCCTTGATTTTATCGGCACGGTTTTCGTAATAGAGAGGGACCGTCGCACCATCTTCTACAGCACGCTTAAAATCGTAAATCGAAATGTAGCCGCCGAATGTGCGTTCGGTAATATTGTCGTCTTTTAAAAGCGGAGTACCCGTAAAGCCCAAACGAGAGGCATCGGGCAACAAGTTGCACATGTTTTCCGCAAAAATTCCGTTCTGGCTACGGTGTGCTTCATCCGACAAAATCAAAATATCATGATCAGGATGAATCGGCTCCAAATCCTTCTTGTTGAACTTTTGGATCAGCGTAAAGATGTAACTCGGATTAGCCTTTAGTTTTTTAATAAGGTCATTTCCGCTTGTAGCGATAAACTTGGATGCTTTTACACCGCCAAGCATTTTGCAATTTTCAAAAGTTTCACTGATTTGCTTGTTCAGTTCATCGCGATCGGTTAACACGACAATTGTCGGGGAACCGTCCGTACGGCGGCGAATTTTCTGCGAAAGGAAAAGCATCGAATAGCTTTTACCGCTCCCCTGCGTATGCCAAAACACACCAAGTTTACCTTTACGGAGTTTGCGGTTCTTATAAGCTTCAAAAGCCTCGTTCACGCCAAGATACTGATGATTCCTGGCAAGGATTTTTACCGTATGGCCATCGCTGTGGTCATAAAGGATAAAGTTTTCAAGCAAATCAATAAAGGTTTCTTTTCGGCAAATACCCTTGAGCATCGTAGCAAGAGCCACTGAACCAGCGTCGTCTTCTTTAAGGCGTTTCCATTCATGGAAAAATTCAAACTTGCTTCCGAGCGTTCCCACTTTTGCCTCAAAACCATTTGAGAGCATCAAGAAAGCATTGTAGTAGAACAGCTGCGGAATAGTCGACAGGTAATCGGTATAATTATCGTCGTAAGCATTTTGCACCGCCACATCGTTACGCTTGAGTTCGACAAACAAAAGCGGAATACCATTTACAAAACCAACAATATCCGTACGACGATGGTACAACTCGCCATGAATCTTCATCTCTTTCACGGCAAGGAAATCATTATTTGACGGATTGTTGAAATCAACTATCAACGCACGCTTTTCATCGACTTGGCCGTTCGGCTTTTTTATCGTCACCGGAATGCCATCGCGGATGAATCCGTACTTTTCTTCGTTGATTTGCAGAAGCGAAGAAGTGCTAAGCGTCGCTGTAAATTTTTGAACAGCCTCTTCAATCTGATTTTGGTTTATCCAAGGGTTCAATTTTTGAAGAGCTGCCTTAAAATAGCGAAGCAAAAGGACTTCGCGATACGACTTTCGCCCAAATGTGCCATTATCCCCAAGAACCTCAATATTATAGGCGAAAACAACACGCCAACCCAGCTCTTGCAGCAGGTTTCCGGCGCTCTCTTGAACAAGAATGTTTTCGCTATATTCGTAGGACATAATAATGGGCTTTTTTTGTAAATATAGCCTATTTTTATGCCAAATTACAACAAACAAAAAGATTTAAAAGGTCAAAAGTCGAAACATTAAACCAAAGGGAATGCACAACAGTGCGTGGGTTGTTCGTACTACAAAAAACATTAATTTGGTAATGCTTTCAGCGGACTTTAGCGAAAAATTCCCCAAATGTCACATTCTGTCACCGCAATAATTTAAATTGAATTTTGATTGTTTTAGTCTGCCTTTTTTGCTTGTAGGTAGTCGGAGGTAAAGATGAAGAAAGAGAAAATGTTGCCAGAAAATATCAATAAAAATGAAATTATCGTATATCAGCCGGAAGGCGGGGAATTCCACATCGAAGTCCGAGTAGAAAACGAGACTGTTTGGCTTACACAGGCGCAGATTGCGGAACTGTTCGGAACAAAGAGACCAGCAATCACAAAGCATCTCAAAAACATTTATGCAGCTCAAGAACTTGACGAAAAGACCACATGTTCCGTTTTGGAACATATGGGTAAAGACTCGGATCAAATTTACGAGACCAAATATTACAATCTAGATGCGATTCTCTCCGTCGGCTACAGGGTAAATAGTAAAAATGCGACAGTTCGCTTGGAGAACATGCGCGAGGTCCACGATCGTTTCGTCATCGTCGATGATGTGATTTATCATGTGGGAGCATCTTTCAAAGACCTCGGAAATCAAATGACCGCGTTTTCGGTGCTGAACTTCATCACCAAGGAGCAGGTGCTTGCCATGGTGAAATAGAAAACTCAAGATTAGCCTTTTTTGCATGTAGGCAGTCGGAGGTAAAGATGAAGAAAGAGAAAATGTTGCCAGAAGATTCTGCGAACACGGCCAAGCCGATCGAAAAGCCCAATTTTTCCTTGATAGACTCTTAAAATTCCGACCTATTGATAGCGATTAAACAATAACCTACATTAAAGTTCGAAATTTTCGGATAGGAGCTTTTATGAACGATATAACAGAAAAAGACGTAAAAAGGGTTTGGGTCGAAAAGGATGCCATTTGCGTCGAGCTCAAGGACGGTCGCATAGGGAAAGAACTCATTCGCGATTACGAGCCGCTCAAAAAAGCCACCAGAGAACAGCTGAAAAATTGCAGGGTAGATCTCGATGGCGTATGGTTTGACGATCTAGACGAAGGGCTTGCGCTATCTGGATTTTTCTCGCCCAAGAAAACAAATCCCGTTGGTCGCATATTTTGGCTTTTCCCCGAACTGAACGCAGCCGCATTCGCGCGTCGTTTGGGAATTCCGCAACCACTTTTTGCGGCCTATGTCAATGGATCTAAGAAGCCATCCGCAGCTAGGCGTAAAAAGATCAACGACGAATTCCATCGAATCGGTCGTGAGTTGATGCAAGTATAAGCGCCTATTTTAAGCGCGTTGTCCCCACCCTTACTTGCAATGTTTCTTGAGCGCAGCGATGTACGCTTCGGCGTAGCGTGATTTCGTGACGCCTTTGCGCATCACGTAACCGACTGTCATTTTGTCGTGGACATCGAGGCGTTTTGCGATGATGTTCTTGCCGTTGAGTTTGTGGCTAATGACACCAGAGCAAATCGTGTAGCCGTCAAGGCCGATGAGCAAGTTGAAAAGTGTAGCGCGGTCACGGACTTTGATGTTTCGCGGGCAGTCAAAATCGATGGCGGTGAGCGGTTCTTCGGCAAAATAGAACGAGTTGAAATCGCCCTGTTCGTAGGTCAAGTACGGAAACGGTTTGAGATCCGCGAGCGTGATTTTTTCTTTTTTCGCAAGCGGATTCTTTGACGACATGAACACATGAAGCGGAGTTGCGAAGAGCGGTTCAAACACGAGGTTGTTTTTTTGGATGAGCTTCGTGATAACCTTTTCGTTTTTGTCACTGAGGTAGAGCACGCCCATTTCGCTTTTCATTTTGGCGACATCGTCAATGATTTCGTTGGTCTGCGTTTCGCGAAGCGTAAAATCGTAGCTCGGGCCGCCAAACTTACGGATAACATCGACAAATGCATTCACGGCAAAAGAATAGTGCTGGCAGCTGACGGAGAAAATCATGTTGCCGCCCTTGCCACCTTTATAGCGGTCTTCCAAGAGCGTCGCCTGTTCCAAAACCTGCCTTGCGTACGAAAGGAATTCATCGCCTTCGTTTGTGATGGTCACGCCTTTGTTGGAACGGTTGAAAATCGTCACGCCCATTTCTTCTTCGAGTTCGTGGATAGCAGCGGTAAGACTCGGTTGCGAGATAAAGACTCGCTTGGACGCTTCGGTAATATTTCGCGTATCTGCAATGGCAATGGCGTATTTAAGTTGTTGTAGAGTCATAAGTTTTCCTTATCGCTGGTTATAAATCACCATAGGAAAAATCTATGGTGAACGCATAAAAAATAGTATTTTACCGATGATAAAAAGTGAGGTATATTTGGAGCGTTCAAAAAAACAAAGTAAAAAGGTAGGTAAAACACCATGAGCATTAAAACATCTGTAATTGGTTTCCCGCGTATCGGTAAGAATCGTGAACTCAAGTTCGCTAGCGAAAAATTCTTCAAGGGCGATATCTCCGAAGCTGAACTCCAGAAGGTCGCCGCAGAAATCCGCCAGTACGGCTGGCAGAAGCAGAAGGCCGCAGGCATCGACTTCATCCCGTCCAACGACTTCTCGTTCTACGATAATGTTCTCGACACTGCATTTTTGCTGAACGTTATTCCAGAACGCTACAGCAGCCTCGAATTGAGCACGCTTGAAAAGTATTTCGCAGCCGCCCACGGTTACCAAGGCGCAAAGGGCGACGTGAAGGCTCTTCCGATGAAGAAGTGGTTCAATACGAACTATCATTACATTGTTCCGGAAATTGATGACGCTACCGATCTCAAGCTCGTCGGCAAGAAGCCGGTTGAAGAATTCAACGAAGCCAAATCGGCCGGAATTGAATCCGTTCCGACGCTTATCGGCGCATACACATTCCTCCGCCTCGCCCGCTACAACGGCAACAAGAAGGCCAAGGACTTCGCAGCAGCCGCAGTCAATGCTTACGCAGAACTCGCTGAAAAGCTCGCTACCGCAGGCGCCAAGTGGATTTCTTTCGCAGAACCGGCACTCGTCTTCGACGTGACCGCAGAAGAACGCGAACTCTTCAAGACGATTTACGCAGAACTCTTGAGAAAGATTGGCGAAAAGAAGAACCTCAAGATTGCATTGCAGAGTTACTTTGGCGACATCCGCGATGTCTATCAGGATGTGACCGCACTCGGCTTTGACGCTATCGGTTTGGATTTCGTTGAAGGTCTTAAGTCTCTCGAACTTTTGAAGACAGGCTTCCCGAAGGACACGCTCCTCTTGGCTGGCGTCGTGAACGGCAAGAACATCTGGCGCGCTGATTACGCACAGAAGAACGCAATCCTCGCCGAAATCAAGAAGTATGTCGCTGCAGAAAATGTTGTCGTTGGCACATCTTGCTCTCTCTTGCACGTGCCTTACACGGTCGCCGCAGAACAGAAGCTTTCAGCCGACATTCTCAAGCACTTCGCATTCGCCGAAGAAAAACTCGTGGAAATTGCAGAACTCGCTAGCGCTGACGCAGATGCACTCGCCAAGAACAAGGCTTTGTTCGCAACTGCTCGCGTGCAGGCAAACGCAAAGGTTCAGGCAGAACTCGCAGCACTCACCGCTGCTGATTTCGAGCGCAAGCCGAGCCGCCTCGATCGTCGCGAAGTGCAGAAGGCAGAATTCAAGTTGCCGGCATTCCCGACAACGACAATCGGCTCCTTCCCGCAGACTGCCGAAGTTCGCGCCAACCGCGCCGCATTCCGCAAGGGTGAAATTTCCAAGGAACAGTACGTCGCATTCAACCAGAAGAAGATTGCCGAATGCATCAAGTTGCAGGAAGAAATTGGCCTCGATGTGATTGTCCACGGTGAATTTGAACGCAATGACATGGTGGAATATTTCGGTTCCAAGATTGACGGCTTTGTGTTCACGCAGAACGCCTGGGTGCAGAGCTACGGAACCCGTTGCGTGAAGCCGCCTGTGGTTTGGGGCGACGTGAGCCGCAGCGCTCCGATTACGGTTGAATGGTCCGTTTTCGCACAAAGCTGCACCAAGAAGCCGGTGAAGGGCATGCTTACGGGTCCTGTCACGATTCTCAACTGGTCCTTCCCGCGTGAAGACATTTCGCTCAAGACGCAGGCTCAGGAAATCGGCCTTGCCATCCGTGACGAAGTTTTGGACCTCGAAAAGAACGGCATCAGAATCATCCAGATTGACGAAGCCGCTCTTCGCGAAAAGTTGCCGCTCCGCAAGAGCGACTGGCACAAGGAATACCTCGACTGGGCAATCCCTGCATTCCGCCTAGTTCACGCCAAGGTCAAGCCCGAAACGCAGATCCACACGCACATGTGCTATAGCGAATTCAACGACATCGTCCGCGACATCGACAACATGGACGCCGACGTGATTACGTTCGAAGCTAGCCGTTCTGACCTCAAGCTGCTCGACGCCTTGAACGACGCCAAGTTCGAAACGCAGGTGGGTCCGGGTGTTTACGACATTCACTCTCCGCGTGTGCCGTCCGAACAGGAAATCGTTGATGCCCTCCACAAGATCATTGCGAAGGTCCCGCAGCAGAATGTGTGGGTGAACCCGGATTGCGGCCTCAAGACTCGTGGCGAAACCGAAACGACGGCAAGTCTCAAGAACCTCGTTGCCGCCGCCAAGAAGCTGCGCGAAGAAAAGTAAAAAGTTACACCTCTACTGTCGTTGCAAGGAACACCTCTCTTTACTGATAGACAGATTCCAAGTTCGCTCTAGTCTATCGCCCCACGCCTTGTAATGACGGTGAACGAAATAATCCCCGTGTGCATAATGCCGCGGGGATTTCCTGTTTATGACAAGGAAAAACGTGCACCTTCGTTATCAACAAAACCTATACCTCCCCATAAAAAAGTAGTATAGTCCTATACCTTGTGAATAACCTACCACTTTGCTATCTTTGTGCCGCATTTAAAAACGGCTCTTCAAGGAGGTGCAACATGGATAAACGCACAGGACTTTTTGCAAATGGAATTATATGGTTTGGCGTCGCCATCTCCGTTTCCGAAATCGAAGCGGGTATAGAAATTGGCGCTGCCGCCGCAAGGGATTCGCTTTGGCTCCCGCTCGTGCTCGGGCACATTTTTGGCGGCATCCTGCTCTTTTTCGTGGGCCTCATCGGAGCGCGCGTCCGCTTGAACGCCATGGAAACGACCAAATCCTCATTCGGCAAATACGGTTCCAAGTTCTTCGCCGCGCTGAACACATTCCAGTTGCTCGCCTGGGTCGCTGTTTTGAACGCGCAAGGCGCTTCAGCATTGGCAGGGCTCAACTTGCCAATTTCGTTCCCGCTCACATGCGTGATTCTTGCCGCACTTATCGCAGCCTGGGTTTACGTTGGCATCCGCCGCTCTGCCAACGTGACGACCGTCGTGATGGCAGCCCTCGCCGTTTTGCTCGCGATTCTTTCTGTGAAGTTGTTCGGACTCGACAGTTCACCCGCAGGCGCCGCAGGTAACACAGCAACCGCGCTCAAGTTCTGGAACATTTTCGAGATTTCCATTGCCATGCCGATTTCATGGTTGCCCGTAATTTCGGACTACACGAAGGATGCCGAAAAGCCTGTAAAGGCAACAGCAATTTCTGCAATCGCCTACACATTTGCAAGTCTCTGGATGTACATCATCGGCATTGAAATTTCGGGCATTGGCGCAAGCAACAACATCGCGCAAGCCATTCTCCTCGCAGGTCTTGGCATCCCGGGAATCATCATCGTGGTGCTTTCAACCGTCACGACAAACTTCCTTGCGGCAAACTCCGCTGGCGAATCTTCCAAGGCGATTTACAGTAAAATAAATCCAAAAATTGCAGGTGTTGTCGTGAGTTTCTTGAGCGCTGCTCTCGCCATTTCGGGAATCATGGAACATTACATCAGCTTCCTTTACCTGATCGCTTCCGTGTTCGCCCCGATGGCAGCCGTTCTCTTGGTCTCGTTCTACTTTTCCAAGGAACGTACAGAATCGCTCGGCGTTTGGCTCTGGAACATTTTCGCCTGGCTCGCGGGCTTTATCGCTTACCAAGTGGCAGAACATTTCGACTCCGTTTTCCTCGGCCCCACACTCCTTGCGGTTATCGTTTCGGCAGCATTTGCATCCGTGCGCGTACTCTCGGAAAAGAAAGATTTTTAATTTTTAGTTCGCCATGTCTCAAAAGAAAATCGCGTTAATTAATGATGTTACAGGATTTGGTCGGTGTTCCATCGCAGTCATGGCACCGATTGTTTCCGCCATGAAAATTCAAGCGGTTACAATTCCAACCGCAGTCCTTTCGGCACACACGCAGTTCCCCGAATACTACTTCGACGACTACACGTCAAAAATGCGCGATTACATTCAAACCTACAAGGATTTGAATTTATCATTCGACGCCATTGCTTCTGGGTTCCTCGGTTCCGAAGAACAGGTGGACATCGTCATTGATTTCTTCAAGACGTTCAAGAAAAACGGCTCGTTTACCTTGGTGGACCCCGTGATGGGCGACTACGGCAAGCTCTACGAAACGTACACGCCGACTTTGTGCGAAAAGATGAAAGCACTCGTCCATTACGCCGACATCTTGACACCGAACTTGACTGAACTTTGCACGTTGACCGACGTTGAATACCGCACCGAAGGATTCACCGACGCCGAACTTGGCGAAATGTGCCGCAAGCTCACGGAACAAGGCCCCGAACACATCGTCGTAACCGGCATTCCGTACAACAGCAAGCAAATCATGAACTACGTCTACAGCAAAGGCGAAGAACCGCGAATCGTGATGGTGGACCGCATCGGCGGCGACCGCAGCGGAACTGGAGACGTCATCAGTTCAATCATCGCGGGCATGTACATGAATGGTCATGATTTTTACGAATCAGTCAAAAAGGCCGCAGAATTTGTAACAAAGTGCATCCGCTACTGCGAAGACAACAACGTTCCCACGCATTGGGGACTGTGCTTCGAAATGTACCTTCGTGACTTGATGGAGGATTAAAATGGTTGTTTATACGGTAACAGGAAATGTTGGACAAGCAGGCTACCTCGACATCGCCAACAGCGGCGACATCACAGGCAAGAATATTTATGTGAACATGACAAACCGCTGCCCGTGCAGCTGCGTTTTTTGCTTGCGCCAGACAAAGAAAATGATGGAAGGCAACTCGCTTTGGCTCAGAGGCGGCGAACCGAGCGTCGAAGGTGTCATGAGCATTTTCGACAAGTACGACCTTTCCGTCATCAACGAACTCGTCTTTTGCGGCTACGGTGAACCGCTCGAACGTCTCCATGACGTGTGCAAAGTCATTGACTTGTTGCACGGCAAATACCCGAAATTAAAAGTCCGCCTCAATACGAACGGACTTGCAAACCTGATCCACGGCAGAGACGTAACGCCCGATCTTGAAGGCCGTTTCAACACCGTTTCCATCTCGATGAACGCCCCGGACGCCGAAGAATTCCTGGAACTCACGCGTTCAAGATTTGGCATCCAGTCCTTTGATGCCGTGAAAGAATTCGCGGTGCTTGCAAAAGAACATGTGCCAAACGTGGTGATGACCGTCGTCGAGAAAGTGATGCCCGAAGAAAAAATCGAGCGTTGCCGCAAGATTTGCGAAGAGCTCGGCGTCACGCTGAGAGTTCGCCCATTCGAAAATTAACTATATATAATATACAAATTTCAACTGTCATATTTTGACCCTTGATAAAAGGGTCATTTTTTATTTTATCATAGCCGAATAAAGGCTTAAATTTTTACCCTTGACAAAAAACCGAAAATTTACTATATTGCGCATCCGCTTTTTTGAGATATGATTAAATAAAATTTTTTAATTGAAATTGTCGCCCCATTAAATAAAAAAATTAAATAAGATTTTTTTGTTTTTTGTCGCGTCCTTTTTTCGCCCTATAGTTTTTGTGTTCCTCTTTTTTTGCGCTCTATTTTTATCGCCTTTTTTTGTCGTCCCTTTTAAAAAGTTTTTTAAATCCCAACATCAATCACATAGGACTATCTATGAAAAAAATCAATTTCAATCAATTCCTCCAAACCACCATTTTGGAAAACTCCACCATCGAACCGAACGAATTCGATCTAACATTTGCAGAACTCATCTGCGGCAAAAATTCAAAAACATACAAACATCAATTCATTAACTATTTAAAATTACCCCAAAAATCAAACATCAAAAACAAACAAACTAAAGAAATTTTTGCCAAATCAAGTGAAGAAAATAAAGAATTAGCCGCAAAATTCAATCTCATCATTCAACATCTCACAGCACTCCAAACAGCAATCGACAATTTCGACATTCTATTCATCATCAACTGCAAAGTCGAAAACATCTCAACATCATCTAAAAAAGCTCAAATTCTACTCTACTGGATTCTCGAACAATTCATTACCTGGAAACAAAAACCACATTTCAACAACGTCGAAGAAGTCAAATTCTCACTCATCTATTTTATCAACCGCGTCAAACCAGAAATCGACAACTACATCCGTGAAATGGCTCTCCACGCCTGCAATCCAGAGCGTTTCGCAAGCATCAACGACATTCAAAAATTCCAAAAAATTTCCAGTCGAACTTTCGCTCTTGCATAAACTTCAATTTATGCATTTTTAAATTGCTCTGCATTTTCAAAATACCAGTATTTTTTAAACGCTCTGCATTTTCAAAATACCAGCATTTTTCATTATCGCTGGCATTTTTTACACGCTATTCTAGCAGGCTATTTTAAATTTTGCCTGCCGCGACGCATATAGTCCGCTTCAACATTTGATTTCCACGAGCGTTCATTGACACGGTTACGGCGGATATCGCTCATCAAGCAGCATTGCGCACTGTACATGACCTCAATGCCTTCCCCGTCATTGACATAATTTGCGGCACGGTCTTCACTGATACCGAAACTTTTTGCAGTTTCAACAGCATCAATGTTCGCGCCAAGAAAAATGAATTCCCATCCATATTTTTCTTTCTGGCGTTCAATCATCTGCTTCACGCGATCAGCCGAATATTTGCGGCTTGCGTTTTCGTAGCCATCGGTCGTGATGACAAAGATGGTCTTTTCGGGACGGTCTTCTTCGCGGGCGTACTTATGTACATTGCCAATGTGATGGATGGCCCCACCGATAGCATCAAGGAGTGCGGTGCAACCGCGGGCGTAATATTCCCTGTCGGTGAGCGGAGCGACACTTGCGAGGGGAACGCGGTCGTGGAGCACTTCCATTTCGGAATCAAAGAGAACCGTCGAAACATACGCTTCGCCCGCTTCTTTCTTCTGCTTTTCGATAGTGCTATTGAAGCCCCCGATGGTATCTTTTTCGAGCCCGCTCATGGAGCCGCTACGGTCGAGGATGAATACGATTTCAGTGAGTCCTTTTTTCATAATTGCCTCCATGCCGCTATCAGTGCGGCTTTGGTGCGACCGCAGGCTTCATTGCCTTAGCGGTTTTGACAGAGACAATTATAGCAGCCGTATAAGCAAAAAAGGTCGCCCGGCAGGCGACATTTTCAAAGGCGATTTTCGCAGTAAAAAGCTCTCACGAATTACGCGCCGAGAGTCGGCTGCCCGAACTTAAACAACATACTGTTGATTTCCCAAATATCGTACTTTTTGTGCGTGATAAAATAGGAAACAATCAAGTCGCCCTTATTGGATGGCGAAAGCGCAAGTTCAGCACGCGAAAGCAAATCCTTTGCTTCGTCCAAATTTAGACGCAAAGCGATGGCAAGCGCCAAAGCTGTCTTTTTGGTAGGCCTGTAATGCAAATTGCTGCGAATCTTTGAAAAATGCTTTCGGTCAAGATTTGCCCTCTTGTAAATCTCAACATCGTCCAGATTCTTTTCGCGAATGATGCTGAAAAGCTTGCCGCAAAAAGTTTCACCGGCAGTCGCAAGCATTTCTTCAAGGCTTTTTTCCTCCTGCTCGTAAATAGCATGAGAGGCCTCCGCGCGATTAAAAACTACAAAACTATTTTCATAAAAATCGCATTTTTCAAAATCAGCCGAAACCCCATTTTCATTCCAACGAGCAGATTCACGAACACCACTGTACCTTTCGCGAACGTAATTATCATCAATATACGCTCGGATGTCATCGCAAAGCTCTTCGGAAACATCAAACGCCTTGCGGTCAAACACGACCAACTGCACATCCATTTCGTGAGATTGCAAAAACTCGCCAATTGCCTGCAACGCAATTTTCAACGCGCTGTCTTTAGGAAAACGGAACACACCGCTCGATATCAGCGGAAACGCAATAGACTCGCACCCCAGTTCCAGAGCCTTTTCAAGAGCTCTGCGGTAACAGCTCGCAAGAGCGGACGTTTCGCCTGATTCGCCACCATTCCACTTTGGCCCCACAACGTGAATCAGGTATTTCGCCTTCAACGCAAACGCAGACGAAACCGCAACTTCGGCCACGTCAAGCACGCCGATCTTTTCACGGGCCGCCAACAGCTTGTCATACCCCGCCGCCTCATAAATATGATATTCGGCGCCACCACCGCAAACAGGATTCTTGTTGGCGGAATTGACAATAGCGTCAGCGCGGACTCTCGAAATATCGTTACGGACAATTCTTAAAGGCATGGTGTAAAATTAATTAAAGAATAAATTGAAATTTTCCTCATTTCTTCCGGAACAACACGCGCTTCGCACGTTGCAGATAGGATCGAGTCCGCTCCGGTTCAACAAAGAACGATGCCACGCAAGCCACCATCGTTGCGTTCAAGAAACAATGGGCAATCACATTCGCCGTCGCAAAAAAGCCACCCCCACTGATATGGGTCAAATTGAGAATTTGGAACAAGCTTATAAAAATCTGAACAACCATTATGATTGCACACGCTGTCAAAATGCCCGTGTTCTTTTTCACAAGAGCAAAAATACCGATCATCACCGCCACAAAACTAAATAGAACATGTGGGAAAGCTAAATGCCCTAAAAACACACTCATCGAGCCGTTCAATCCGTACACAAGAAAAAACGCCGCACAAAAACGATACAGGCCTAAATTAAAACCTTCACAAACCGCAACATCCTTATTTTCTTCGACACGCTTTCTAGGTGCAACAAAAAACGCCGCCACAACAGCAACAAAATTAGCGTTAAAAACCATACCAATCGCTACGCTTGCAAAATCATGAGTTCCTGCTACATAATTAATAATGACTGGAGTCACGACGATCCAAATAGTCGTAAAAACCGCCAGAATTTTCAAAGCAGTCACATTCTTTTTGACAAGAGCAAATATCGCCAGCCCTAAAAGAAAAGCAATGGCCAAAACACTCAGCAACACCGGAAAAAAAACGCCAGACGCGATCATCATCCCGATCATTCCAATACAATCTTCAAACGACGAAGTTGTAATTGCATTCCACAGCGAAGACAAAGTCCCGGTCTGCCCAGCCATAAAAAACATATTGATAACAAAGCCGAGCACATTCACCATGAATACTATCGCACATACCCGGAGCAATGCCAGATTGCCTTTGAATTGAGTTTTTTCTCCTTCACTCATTTTATACCTCCAATCAGAACAATATAAAAAAGTTATGCCGGCAAAAATATTTACAACTGTACTAGATAAAACAATCTGTTTAACATTTCTGAGGCATAACCTCTAGCCAAACAAAGAATTCGTTCAAGCACATCATCGGGTATATCCAGTTTTTTCAATTCCGTCTGCAAAACACCGTGCATCGCGAGGAAAACGCAGGCAAGCGTAAATCTATGAGTGCAGTCTTTGCGCATCGATTTCATCAAGCCATAACGATCAATAACTTCATGCACTCCATCAGGAACTAATCCACACAAAGGATATGCCATGGTAAATTCTTTATAGATGTCCAGACCGAAATCCGCCCAGCCCGAATTCTCCAAGAAAGCGACTAAATTATCGTATGTAAAGGAATTCTCATAAGGTTCTTCATTAGTACGTTTACACCTTTCATTATGGACCTCATCATCCCACAAAATAATATAGACCAGCAACTGGAACAGAAAAACACCCGAAAAAACAAAATTACGAATCGGATCCTCGGAAGCACTAGCCTGATTCCTCGCCTTGACGCGTTCCAAGTCTATCCCTCTAAGCAGCCACTTTTCCGCCGTTTCATTTTTTTCAAATATGAACTGGAGATCTTTTTTGTAATCGTTGGAGAGATAACTCTGAACAAACTCGAACACAAAATTATCATTTATAACTTCTCCTTCTTTTTTATAATAGGCGGGAGGTTCGCCCACATCTTCCAAAGCGGAACTTCCGAACATGCTTTCCAAATTCGTCACGTTTGACATATTCCAGCGGCTGATATCACCTGTAAACCGGGACTTATCAAACATTCCCGCCATATTCCGGACTTTGGACACATCCCAGTTGCTGATATCCCCGTCAAATAGGGATTCTCTAAACATGCCCGCCATTGTTTCCACATTCGAAACATTCCAACGGCTAATGTCGCCATTAAAATTTGAGCCACCGAACATGTGATTCATATTTGTCACACTTGAGACGTCCCAATTGCCGATATCGAGATTGAACGGAATCCGTTCTTCTTCTTTCCCGGTATCAAGATTCAGGATCGGGCCGTCTCCAGAAAACATGCCCGCCATTGTTTCCACATTCGAGACATTCCATTCGCTGATGTTTCCCCTAAAACCTCGATCGGCAAACAAATCATGCATGTCCGTCACTTGCGACACATCGATAAAATTCAAGTCGCAATTTTCGCCTTCTTCTTCGAAAGCCTCTTCAATAAGTTGTAGCAAATGATCGCGGTCGCGAGCGATGACTTTTTCGTGCTGGTTCATATATTTCCTTATCTCTCTATTCTATTATTGCCAATCAATGCCAAAATGTAAAAAGTGCGAATAATTACGCTTCTAAAAATAACCAAAACCACCGAACCTTATAAAGTACGGTGGCAAAAAGATTTATGATTCCAATAAAGTTTACTGCAAAAGAGCGTCCGAAATTTCCTTAAACACTCTTTCTTTGCGCTCCGCCAATTTGCGTTTGAACTTGTCGCGAGCGTGTCCCAAGATATTATTCTTGTTCACGATTTCGCGGCAACGAGAGTCCATCACATAGAAGACGCTTCCAAGAATCGTGAGGAACTGCTCTGCTTCAAATTTGGTCGGCATGAGTCCGGCCAATTCAAGATTTTTGACCGGTAAATCAGGGAGCCCGCAGTTTGCGCTCCAAGACATCCACGGCCAACCGGAGAGGCGGTAGAATTCCGTTGCACTATCAACATCCAAAACCTCTTCGACCGTGACAGCTGCGACCAGCAAGTACGCGAACATCCCTGTAAACATGAAGTTGCGAATCGGGTTATCGCCAGCAGGGAGTTTCTTGTTCATGAACCTGTCGTGGAATCGGTACTCCAAATTGATAATGGCATAGATGTCATCCACATTACCATTTTCACCAAAATAACGATGCAAGTCGCGTTCAAATTCCCCACTGCGAAGATACAGCAACGGATAGTTTATAGGACAACTTAAATTTTCCCGATCGTAGGTTTTCCACATAGAGTCCCGCCTATAGCGCATATTCCAAATCTCGCCTTCAAAACGGATACGGACCCTAGTAAACACCGGTTCACTTAAATGGTCGCCGCAGTAGATAGCCGGTATCGCGGAGTTCCTCAACCTGTCGTAGATTTCGGCAAACTTTTGACTGAAAAAATGGTGAATTTTGCTAAAGCCTACAAAATTGCTCGTGTAGATGATATCGAGTCCCGTCGCCTTGACAAGCGCCGCCGTATCCATGCGCAAAAGTGATGGAGCGAACATCGGGAATCCGCAAACAACGTGCCATTTCGCAAGCAGTTCCTCGCCCTCATCGAACAGCGATTTCTGCTCATAGATCATGAACGTCGCCATCGAAGCAAACAACAGACGATGTTCCTTATCCCATTCGTCCCACACCGTCGAGTTCCACCCGACAATCACGCCCTTGGGGGTGTCGTATTCAATCCCCAGCGAGAACCCGGCACAAACCGTAAAGAAACGGTTCAAGTCTATTTCGAAATTATTGTCGGCGTATTCGCCAAGCTTTTGCTCGGTAATTTGGACCATAAAAAAAATCTCCTTATCTCAACCTCCATATTATCGGAGCGAGATAAGGAAATGTAAAGAGCCCAAAAGTCGAGAAACTAAAAAATGGCGAAATTTCGCAAAAATCGCCACTTTTCAAATTATTTGTTTGGAAAATATCGGAAAATGGACAGTTGGACTACGGAGAATTCTTTTCCTGGACCAACCGGTCGCGAACCTCGGTGATGACCTTTCCAAGGAGATTGCGCCCCTCCAATTTGCAGGGTCGTCGATGTTCGGATTGGTCACGGACAACCCGATACCCCAAATTCTATCACGGGGCGAAGCTTCGACAAACGCGTGCCCGTCGAACTCAGGATCAAGAAGGCGGTTCTTGCAATCTTCCACCTGGCTGTACTTGGCGTAGTTGATATCAAGCATCACCTGATAACGGACGGAATCCCACTTCTCTTTGTCGAACGGGGTCACCTTGCGGCCCAGCCTCTTAGCCTCTTGCGGTGTGCTTGCGACCAAGATCTTTTCTTCCATCACCTTGTCACCGAACAGCACCGCCTTTTCCCACATGAACGCCTGTTCATTGCAAAAGAAGGTGCGTCCCTTGTATTCGAACGGAGCATTCCAGAAGTTAGAAAGCCATTCATGGTAAAAGAATACGTGTTTGTCTGTAACTTTGATAGGCATATTTTTTCCTTTGCTAATTGTTGCTTCTATATTATCGGAGCAAGGCAAGGAAATGTAAAACAGAGCCCTCTCCAGTTTGCAGGGGCATTAACATACTCCTAATAACCTTTATCTTTATACCACTTTGGCGGATTTTTGCAAAGCGGACAATTATAAAACATATTTTCCATATTCGTTTCACTAGACACGTTCCAATTACTGATGTCACCGTAGAAAGGGGCAGAGATGAACATCCCCATCAAACCTTTCACATGAGAGACATCCCACTGACTAATATCGCCGTTGAAAACGGACTGTTGAAACATTCCCATCATGCAAATCACATTGGAAACATTCCATTGACTAATGTCGCCATCGAACTGGGACATCGAAAACATCATCGTCATGTCCGTCACATTGGAGACATTCCACTTGCTAATATCGCCGTTGAACAGGGAGCACGAAAACATGCACATCATATTCGTCACGTTGGACACATTCCATTTGCTGATATCGCCATTGAAAGAGGTAACATCGAACATATAGCTCATATCCGTCACTTTAGACACATCCCACTGGCTAATGTCGCCATTGAAATCCGTTCCACGGAACAAGTTCGACATATCTTTCACCTGAGAAACGTCAATAAAATTCAGGTCGCAGTTCGGTCCTTCTTTTTCAATGGTCTCTTTAATGAGCTGTTTCAGGTGTTCGCGGTCGCGGGCAATAACTTTTTCTGACATACTTTTTCCTTTTGCGTATGAACAACGCAAAATCTTCATTATCTTCTTTATATATACATTATTTGGGTAAAAAAATGAATCCCTCAAAAATCCATCCATAAAAGGGAGCTGTAGATACAATAAACCCACCCCTATATATCGGTAAAGGAGTGGGATGTGTAAAGGGGGCAATTCCTTGACTAAACACCATTGCTATTTACTGTGCAATATCGAGACTCATCTCGTTCACATCACAATCTACTTGTATTTTACCCAAAATATCATAATCTAAACATGCTATTCTATCACCGTCACCTTGCTTTTCCAATGCCAAAATCAGCCCATCAAAATTATAGGGCTTGAAGATTTTTCCAACAAGCAATCTAAAATATTTATCTACAAAAGACTGTTCTGCGGACATTCCATCATGAGCCAATCCGGCAATAGGCTTTATACGCCAAAATGCATATTTTTCGTTTAACAAATCCGAAAATTTTTCACGGAATAAAGCACGTGCTTCACTTTTAAATTTTTCGCACGAAACAGAATTCTTAGATACGTAAGATTTTAAAACAAACATGAAATTGATGTTATACACCTGTAAAAAAAGTGTATCTCTATCAAAAAGCCTGTTTGTAAAATGCCGATTACGATTTCTCCATAAATCCTGCGAATCTTTTCTAATCAATTTAGCGTTTTTTCCAGTCGTTTCTGTCCTAAAATACGGTTCTTTATATTGTTCCTTCTCTTTTTCCTTTTTAAATTCAGGAATCTCGCCACGAATAAAGAAATTGGGAACTACGTTATATCCTTCAGTCAGCGGATCTCTATAACGAACACCTTTATGAACATCACCAGCATGTATTGCAATATTGTCTCTTTCACTCAAGCATTCTCTCTCAACATAATTGCCAGAGAAAAAATACTGTAGAATGTTCTTGGCGTATGTATATTGTTTTGCTATAGATTTGGGATCCAAATCATGAGCATCTTTATAATATTTACTATCACCAATACACCATATCAAATCATTCTCAGAATCCGAAGCAAAAAGGGATTTTTCTTTATACAGATGATCAACAATTTTTCCATCTTTGTTATTTTTCAAAGCCTCAATATCTTTACCTTGATCTCCTATAAGGTCATCAACCATCGCCTCAAATACATTGTTGAATGAATTGACAATCAAATACTCCTTAACCTTTTTGTCTTTAGACTTATAACGAGCCCCCCACCGAAAGAAAGCCTCCATGATATTGTAAAGCCTAAGAAGCCGATCATCAAAGTATTTATACTTAATACGATGCAGCTCTCGCAAGCCATGCTCGTTTTCTAAAAGCCGTTCCATTTCATTCGCCCTGAGCGGCTGATAAAATTCATTTTGAGGCATGTCATATCCAAATGTCTCTTGGATATATTTCATTGCTGAAAAATACAAGACTAATAAGCGATCATCTAAATCAAACACCTTAACTTTATTCACAGGATTTAGATATATCGGAATATCGTCTTGAATAAATGGAGTTTTCTTATTAACAGTACGTTGCCAATTTATTTTATGGTTTCCGCAATGTTTATTTTTGGCAATAAAAACAAAAAGCGATTGATTCTTTTTGTAAAACAACTCCATATTGCTTATGATATCAAGCAACGTGGCGTAACGATCGTTTTCCTTAAAATCTCGAGATTCCTTTTGAACGGGAGTCTTAACTCCAGTATTTCCTCCACCCTGTTTTTTATACTTATCTATGGCCGAATAAAGCCAAACAGACAACGAAGCTAAAAAACGACGTTGGTCTTGATTTATAGAATCTTTTTTTTCTATATCGCCGAAAATATCTTTGCCATCTTTATCAATCTTTTCCCCAAAAGCATTCGTTTCATTTTCAACAAACACCTTAGGCAAAACAAAGACAGGTTGGCTATTGTAAAAACAATAACCAACTCCTTCTATCTTTATTTCACTGCTATCTTTTTTTGTATTAAAACCGCATTCACTTTGTTTTTTTGATTCGTCAAAGCCAATAACGTTTTGCAAAAAACTCGAAGCATATGGAAATTCTTCAAAAAGGAATATCATGCTCTAAACTTGCCCTTCATCACCGCCATCATTATTACCTTCAGCAAGGGCTTCTGCAGCAGCGGCAGCATTAGGTGCTACTTGAATTGCAGGGCCAATAGAAGGGACTCCTAAGTTTTGCATAATTTTATCTACAAGAGCTTGTTGTGCAGGAACATCTTTTTCAAAAAGCGTTTGGAAAGTTACTGTTTTAGCATCATCATCAAAATGGAAAACTTTTTTCGCTTCCTC
The DNA here is from genome assembly GCF_000146505.1 of Fibrobacter succinogenes subsp. succinogenes S85. GTDB lineage: Bacteria > Fibrobacterota > Fibrobacteria > Fibrobacterales > Fibrobacteraceae > Fibrobacter > Fibrobacter succinogenes. The sequence goes on from NC_017448.1 coordinate 2,133,570, forward strand.
ATTTCCATCTTCATCCTTATAAACAGAATCCCACAAATAGAACAAGACTTTAGAACGGAATTCATCAAACTTAATGGTCCGTCCCCCATCTTTAGGCTTTATGAAAAATTCGCCCATTTGCTTATCTTCGCTCTTGGTCACCGAATAGACGTTTTCATTAATCTTTGTCAAGAATGTCAGCCAATTATATTTTCGAGGACCTACTTCTATGACAAAATTAGCTTCGCGGTGATTATAATTTATTGGTACATAATTCCAATCAAAACGACGCTTAAAAGCACTATCCATCGGGAATAACGATTGGTCGCTCGTGTTCATTGTTGCAAGGATATTTAAATTGGGGGGCAACATAATTTTACAATCTTCAAGATGGTACTCTAAAACATATTTATCAAAAACACCCTCGCGGGCATGACTTAGGGAATCCTTAATATATTCTGCAAAATCATAATCTGCATCTATAGAATATTCTGAAATGCCATTCGGTGCACGATCTAATAATTGAAAAATATCACCGAAAATTTGAGCACAATTACCACGATTAATTTCTTCAATAATAAGATAGACATTATCATCCACCTCATTTTCAACACCATCCGCGGCTTGTTCACGATCAATTTTCGCTTCAAGATATTTTACCCATGCCGTAACATAGGCTTTTGCAAATACTTGCGGAACAAACGAATAAGTTATTGAACCATCACCACTTCTTTTCGGCTTGTACGCACCAACAAATTGCGCATAATCATAATCAGGATGAAATGTTGTACGAAACTTTCGATCTTCTGGAATTTTTTCCAATCCATACAACTGTTGATTATTATCTACAAACAAACCTTTTTCAATTTTATGAGATTTACCTGTACCAGGAGCTCCAAAAAAAATTTTTTGCAAGCATCTCTCGGAGATTTGAGCATTTCCAGCGCCTTCTCCCTCACCATTAGCATGATTCTCTATTTGATCTGCTTCATTTTCGCGACGCACTGCATTTTGATCAATTGAATCCAATACCAAATTTCCATCCGGATATTTTCTTACAGAAATTCCATACGGAGCAAAAATGCTATTAAAGACCTCCAAATCCCTATCTGTAGAGCCAACTTGACTCGTCAAATAATAAGTTATCCCATCCTTATTAAACGTAGGAGTACGAAGCCAACGTTTTATGCGCCCAGAATCTACGTCTTCTATAGTACGCGGAGCAAAAATCGCAAAAACATATCTAGCAAAACCACCGTTTATATAGTGAACGCTTTTAAATGGCCGATTTACACCATCTTCTCCCGTAATAGAACTATTTTTTTCATGCATAAACGGCCAAATACATTCAAACTGGTCAGTTTCATACATATACTTTATTGCTGCTATCCAAAAATCCTTAACTCTACGACCTCTATAAATCGGCATAACATTCTCCTGTATTATTTTTAGGCTTAATATACATTTTTCGGGCAGTTTTCTTCTGCGATAACACAATTTTTTGAAATTTAACAAGAGATAGCGGTGCAATTCCACCACGATCTCGGAATTCTCGCTCCATTCCTAACTTTTTTAAGTTTACCAAAAAAAGACCCATAACGAAAACATGTGGCAACAAGATCTTTAAAATCTGAACATTTCGACAAATAACTCATTGCAGCTCTTATAAATCCATTCTTCAAGTAGGCTTTTCGATGATGCAGTTCCACCCATTTATCCGAGTTATGATAAAACTCGCTCATTTTATCCGTTATTTCAGCTTCTTTGTACAAATCTTAGAAGCATTTCCATGACCAAAATCAGGCAAATTTAAATACTCCGCCAGATATTTTATCGCCAGAAAAAAGACCTGGCCTTACCACTTTGAATTCCAGGCGTTTCACAAAATGGGACAAATTTTTGTTCAAATGTATTGAAATCCATTTTTTCTCCTTTGTTGATTATCTTAAACGTTTTTGAACCGAATATAAATATTCCATTCCTATATATCGGTAAAACTATGGGGATTGTAAAAGATCTTACCCCCCCCCACGCAAGCATTACGAATAGCGGTTACCCAAATACAATTTTTGAATACAATTCCGTGCCTCATCTTGAGCGGAGAGGAAATCCGCAAATTCTTTTTCCAGACCATTTTCTTCGGCGATAAAGCGAATCTTCTTGAAATTTGTATTAATCATCTGACGTGAAATTCCCATAATCTTTGCCATGTCGGTCTGGCTGACATAGCCAAGCTCGTCAAACGTCGCTACATACTTTTTAAAGAATGCTCGAAGCCTTTCATTTCCACTAAGACATTTTTCAATGGAGTTCACGATTTCCGTCATATCATCATCTTGATCTCGGAACTCATAACTATCATAATTCTCACAATAAGAGTTCCTCATCGACATCTCGGTATTAAACGACTTCTCATCCTTAAACGCATACTTGTTCTTCATCGCGAAATACGCAAGAAACGGCACGCTATAATTGGAATCATAAGTTTCGGCAGCCTTAGCCAAGTTAATATAAGAACTGCCTAAACGGTAACTCCAGAGTTTTTCGGAATTCAAAAAGTCCTCAGAAAAATCCGGACGAATTTTATAATACTGGTTAAGGGTGACTTTCTTGATAAAATCCACATGCCGGATCCACAGTTCCGACAGAGCGTCAAAATTGCCATTCTGCGTCATGTTCACAAGTTGAACATCGTCAAAATGAGCGTAACTTTCGTTAATTGTATTTACCATATTTTTTCTCCTTATAATTAAAATCCTCATTTTTAAACACGACAAAACGTGTTTTTCAAAAATCCAAGCATGTCAAAAAACAAATAATTCTCACGGAATTATTTTATACAAAATCACAAATACAAAAATTCTATTTCAAATTTTTTATTTATCTACAACAATTTTTATTAAATAAAAAAAAACGCAACCCTTCAAAAACGGGTCGCGTAATATAGTAAATTTCACGTCATTTGTCAAGGGTCGTCACTAGAACGACAGATTCTCCAATTCACCATCATCAGATCGATTAAATTCTTCCTCCTTGACAGAATTTTCTTCGATGTCAAGGTTCTCTCTCTCAAGGCGTTGTTTTTCTTCAATAGCCCTATACCATTCGGGAATTTGCCCATTCAATTCTAAAAGGGAGCCGTTGAACATTCCGACACAAATAACATCATCGGCGACTTTCCATCCGCTGACATCCCCCGTGAATTGCGAATAAGCAAAAAGTTCAGGCATATGCCAAACATCAGAAACATTCCAGCGTGACACATCGCCATTAAACTGCGAATAGGCAAACATGCCCCACATCGACACAACAGACGACACATTCCAACGGCTGATATCGCCATTGAACTGAGAATCCTCAAACATGCCCGACATGGATTCGACACCGGACACGTTCCAATTGCTGATGTCGCCATTGAAAACAGAGTTTTGGAACATGCCGTCCATATAACAAACTCTCGAAACGTCCCAATCGCTGATGTCTCCATTAAACTGCGAACCGTGAAACATGTCTCGCATTGATTCTACATTGGACACATCCCATTGGCTAATATCACCATTGAAACCGCGATTCACCCCCGCAAATATACCATCCATGTCCTCAACACCAGAAACATCAATGAAGTTCAGGTCGCAATTCGGACCGTATTTCTGAATGGACTCGTAAACCAACTTTCGAAGGTGTTCGCGGTCGCGAGCGATGATTTGTTCTCTTTGCTGGTTCATATTTTTCCTTAATAACAAGATTCTTTATACCAAGCGGGGATTTTTCCAGACGTTTCCAGAGCGGAACCATAGAACATATCTTCCATTTCCACGACATTGGAAACATCCCAATGGCTGATGTCGCCGTCAAAAGACGAACCCGCAAACATGCGATTCATACAAGTTACATTCGACACATTCCACTGGCTGATATCGCCATTGAACTGAGATTTATAGAAGATAGCGCTCATGTCCGTCACGTTTGAGACATCAATCACATTTAAATCGCAGTCGAAGCCGTTCAACTCGATCATCACTTTAATCAATTCCCTTAAATGGGCATTGTCGTTTGCCACAATCTTTCCGTCAGGATTTTTCGCATGTTCAATTCTTCGAAGATTAAACACATTCATCCAATCTTTAACGGCACCGCTCTTTTCAAAGGCCGAATCCACAAAAATCCCCTCGACAAGGCACAAGTCATCAATGTTCCACCCGCTTGTGTCCCTATCAAAAGGTGAGGCATAGAACATCCAACGCATATCCCGGACTTTGGACACGTTCCACGAACCAATATCGCCATTAAATTGAGATTCCTGGAACATGCACCTCATATTCTTGACATTCGATACATCCCATTTGCTAATGTCGCCCGTAAAACAAGAGAGCGTGAACATGCTGCACATATCAGTCACGTTGGACACATTCCACTGGCTGATATCGCCATTGAATTTGGATTCGCAGAACATCCAGCCCATATTCACCACGTTCGACACATCCCAACGACTGATGTCACCGGTAAAGAGCGAGCCATCAAACAGACGTGTCATGCAAGTGACATTAGACACATCCCAATTGCTAATGTCGCCATTAAATTGCGATTCACAAAACATCTCGCCCATATCCGTAACTTTCGAGACGTTCCATTTACTGATATCGCCATTAAACTTGGATTCAGCGAACATACCGTACATATTCGTGGCGTTCGACACATCCCACTTGCTAACGTCTCCATTGAAACGAGAGCCATAGAACAAGTTGCCCAAATCCGTTACCTGCGATACATCAATACAATTCAAATCGCATTTATTGCCATACAGAAACGTCATCGCCTCAATCAAATCACAAAGATGAGTCCTATCCCCCGCAATTATTTTCCCGGTTGAATCCTTCGAGCTTTCGATTTTCTTAAGATAACGTAAGCGAAGCCACTCTTTTGCCTTTCCAGACTTTTTAAAGACCGAGCCCGTGAAAATATCCTTTAAAGAACAATCGGCATCAACATTCCATTTGCTGATATCGCCATCAAATTGCGAACGCTTAAACATGTCGCTCATATCCAGCACATTCGAAACATTCCATTCGCTGATGTCACCATTAAATTGTGACCCGCGGAACATGTCGTTCATATAAATGACATTGGACACGTTCCATTTGCTGATGTCGCCTACGAACTTGGATTCGGCAAACGTTCCAAACATCACGCACACATTCGAGACATCCCATTCACTAATATCGCCATTGAACGGAGATTCGATGAACATCGAAGTCATATCGCTCACCTGCGATACATTCCACTTGCTGATATCGCCATTGAATTTGGAGCGGCCAAACAACCAACTCATATCATGCACGCTCGACACATCCCAACCGCTAATGTCGCCCGTGAATTTGGATTCGCTGAACATGTTGGTCATGCTAGTCACATGCGACACGTTCCATTTGCCGATGTCGCCATTGAACTTGGATCTGCAGAACATCCAACCCATATTTTGGACACACGACACGTCCCAGCCACTGATGTCGCCCGTAAATTTAGAGCGAGAGAACATGCTGCTCATATCCGTCACGTTCGAAACGTTCCATTTGCTGATGTCGCCATTGAATTTGGACGCGGCAAACATCGCATGCATGTCGGTAACGTGCGACACGTCCCATTGACTAATATCGCCCTTGAATTCAGAATCGCAGAACACGCAGTTCATGTCGGTCACCTGCGACACGTCGATAAAATTCAAGTCGCATTTCGGGCCTTTATTTTCGATAGCTTCTTCGATGAGTTGCACCAAATGGTCGTGGTCGCGCGCAATAATTTTTTCAGGCATGTTCATAAACCTCCTTGTTCTTCTATATTATCGTCAATAAGGGCGAAAATGTAAAGAAAAACGCCCCGACCTTTCGGGTTGGGGCCATTGATTTACATCTCTATCCAGTAAGCAGCTATTTCACTTACCATTTTCCTCTAAAACGGCAAATCGTCGCCCAACTCATCATCGGAAACCGGGGGGTGGTTCTTTTGCCACTCTTCTTCCAAATTTTTACACCATTCGAGAGGCCGCCCCTTCAACTCCATGAGCGAGCCATAGAACATGTCGAACACGCAAACGTCTTTCGAAAAATTCCATCCGCTGATATCTCCCGTGAATTGCGAAAATGAAAACATCTCGATCATCATTTTAACGTTCGAAACGTTCCACTGCGAAATGTCTCCATTAAACTGTGAATGAGCAAACATGTTGCTCATATCGAAAACGGACGATACATCCCAGCGACTAATGTCTCTGTTAAATTGAGAATCTAGGAACATGCATGACATGTTTCCAACGTTTGACACGTTCCAATTTCCAATGTCGCCATTAAACGCCGAACTTTGAAACATATACGACATATCTTGTACTTTTGAGACATTCCAGCCGCTAATGTCTCCATTGAATTGGGAACCGTGGAACATATCGTTCATCGACTCAACATTCGACACGTCCCAACCGCTGATATCGCCATTGAACACGCTGTTCGGTCCGGAGAAAATGCAGTACATATCCGTGACTTGCGATACATCGATAAAATTCAAGTCGCAATTCGGTCCGTACTTTTCGATGGACTCAAAAACGATCTGTCGAAGATGATCGCGATCGCGGGCAACAATTTTTTCTTTTTGTAAGCTCATATCACTCCTTCAGCTCAGCCGATATTCTCGAAATCTTCTTTTTCCGCTCCGCAGTGGGGACAAACCCAGTAATCGGGCAATTCATGGAAGGAAGTCCCCGGCAAAGCATCTTCGCCGGCTTCCGGATCCCCGCTTTCGGGGTCGTAAACGTAGTTGCAGATATTGCACTGGTATCTATCGTATTCATCCATAAAATGCTCCTTAGGCTTTCTCTTGTATTATCGTCTAAAAGGCGACATTTGTCAAAAAATAATTAAAAAACCAACCTCCACCCAAAATAAACTTTCCCGTTTACAATTTCGCCTCCCCGAACGATACATAAAGAGAACCATTCTCCTAAAAGTTCAGTGAGACCGCATGTCTTTTGCAACGCAATCTTTTGCACATTCATTCGCATCTGTCAAGCGGATACTCCTCTGTTCGCTCGCTCTAATTCTTGCCGCCTGCGACCAAGAAGCACCACCGCCTTTGCAATACAAGGAAGCACACCTGGAATTTATCGACTTCCTAAAAACAATCACCATCGCAGAATCCGAATGTAAAAACAAAGGTGAATCCTATTGTGTCCCTTCGATGCGCGTCGGAGCCGAGCCATGGTCCAAAATCCAGTGGTACACGGAATACACCGAAGAAATACCTTACAGCAAAGATCCAATGAAACCATACGGAACAGGCAGAAAGGGAGAAGTTTACCTCAGCGTAGATGGCAAGCCCACGAACTTAGATTTGGACACCGTCCTGAAGCCGCAACCATGGAGCGTCACTGTAACAGGTCCCAACGTCAAGCTGGTCTATCATGTATTTTTATGCTCAAGCTATTTCGTAGAAGACTATGTTGATTTCGGCGAATACCTTGTCAATAAAGGATGGGCGAAACGTGTTGAAGTCCCTCCCCAAGACTCAATAAGCGAGATCCCTTGCATTGTAAGCTGGTACAAGATAAAGCTCAAGGGACGGAACCCTATTTGGATGGGAATATTGAACGATTCAGGGAGCACTCTCGGCTTTCAAAGAATCCGTTTTGACTACGAAAAACCCACCGAAAACGATTTTTGGTGCAGAGAGCCAGAAGACGAGTAAAAGCAAACCGGAGCAGACATGGACAGGGAAAATTGGATTGAATTCTTAAACATCATCACGATGGACGACGAGAACATCGAAAAGTTCAAGAAGCTCTATGGCGAAGGTGAACGCATAGGCGGAAATACTTTTCCTGAAACATTGCTTTCTTTCTCGATGGTCATTCCAGAGACATCAAGGAATGATGCGGACAGCGACTGGGCCGATAAAACAAATCAAAATGTTTGGTTCTGGAGAGAAATGAGATTCCCTGAAGATAATCCTGAGCCCGAAGATAATCCTGAGATCGAAGGAATTAACGACATTAAAATCGCCCCTGATCAACATCCTGTTTCTGAGATGATTGGGAAAGCGCTTGAACAATGGCGAACGGATAATTGGGGAACCCCTAGTGATGTTTTGTATGGCGGGGACGAAGAAGCTTTTTATGGCGAAAACGATGGACCGTGCATACGAACTTTGGATGTCTTGTTTAAAGGAAAATTTCCTTTTTATACGTACGGAAGGCCTCCCTTTAAAGTCTACGAAAAGATGGCGGCAGACGGCTTGGTGTTCGAAATAAAATGGCACTCACCCTTCAAATATGACGAGTGGGTGACTGGCAAAGGACAGGTTGTAGAGGGGCGTTTTCAGTATCACGCCGGCCCGATAACGGGTGACGAAATAATGTCGATAGAATCACTCGCGAATAAATTCATCAAAGATCCAAAAAATGGTCCAAATGATAAGCCGACGATTGTTGTGAAAAATCGCGAACATCTTGATCAGCTTCTTAAAGAATTGCAAGAAAATATCAAGACTAATTTGTATATGCAGGGAAAATTTAGTCTTATTAATAAAGTTTCAGGAAACACAATCATCCTGAATAACGTTTTAGATCTAAATTTTCTCAATGTCACCAATGTGACCGACTTGAGCAATCTTTCTGAATACCTCGATGTTTCCCCATGTCCCGACAATGGATGGTTCTGCAAAATCAAACTGGACACCAGCAAATGGAAAAAATGACGCCACAACCCAAAGACATGTCCACCGTCATCGTAACGACCCGTGAACAACTAAAGTCTCTGATTAAAGAGACTTTTGTTTTGCCTTTTGCAAATAACATCTAGTCCGTTCCGGTTCAATAAAAAATACAGCCACGCTAATCACAGTCATCACATTTAAAAGGGAATGGATAAGCATGATGGAAAGCATATAAAAGCTCCATCCATCTATGTGAATAATTTGCATCACGCTCCAAAAAATTTTCACAAGCACCATTAAAGACCCCACCATCAGAACAGGCACATTCTTTTTGACAAGCGCAAATACACCGATAGCCAAATCAACAACGCCAAAGAAGGCAAGCTGAAAAACGGGTGGTTGCATAAAAATAAAATGGGATAAGCTATTCACCCCGATTACGCTAAAACAGATGGCGCAAAGCCGGAGCAAACCCAAATTAAACTTTTCATCTACAACAGCCCCGATTTCATCACGTTTTCTAGGGGCAACAAAGAACGCTGCTATCGCAACAACCACGTTCACGTTAAAAATCAAGTTAACTATATCATTTCCCGCATTCGTGTGATTAATAACGATAGCACTTAGCACAACCCAGGCAAGGAACATCACCGCCAATATTTTTAAGGTTTTCACATTCTTTTTGACAAGCGTAAATATCCCCAACGCAAAAAGAGCTGCAACCGCCAAAGTTCCTAATACCAATGGAATGAAAACCCCCGACGCAATCATCAGCCCACCCGTTCCAAGCAAATCTTCAAATGACGATGTCGTAAGCGCATTCCATAGCGAAGCCAGTTCACCGGAATGCACAGCCATAAAAAGCATACTGATAATAAAACCGAGTATGTTCACAAAAAACACGATAGTGCAAACCCAGAGTAAAGCGAGATTCATAGCTCCCCTATTCCGTTAAATAATTACCTCGTTCTAAAAATAAAAAAATGGCCCAGATTTTTTAGCTATCCACCCCTGCGCACTTTCCTATACCACACGGTAAACCACACGCAGGCCACAGCAAGACAAGTAAGCCCTAAAGGATAGCCAATGCAGTCGGGCAAATGAAGAGTCTGGCGCGAAACGAAGAAGTATGTCGTACAAACGGTGGTCATAAACAAGGCGGGGATAAGGGACACCCAAAAATTCTTCCGTTCCTGCACTAGATAGACTGTAATCGCCCATAGAGTAAATACAGAAAGCGTTTGGTTAAAAAATCCAAAGTATTGCCAAATAGTATTGAATCCATCGGGAACCTTGATTTGCCACACCAATATGGCGATAGACGTCGCAAACATGGGTACGCAAATGTAGAGACGATTGCGGATGGGACGCTGATCGATTTTCAGCCAATCCGCCACGATAAGGCGGCCGGAGCGAAATGCCGTATCACCACTGCTAATGGGAGCCGCGACCACACCCAATACGGCAAGGACCGCCCCTACAACGCCTAACCAATCATTACACACCAAATGCACCACCATCGGGGCCGAGGTAAAGAAACCATCCTTTGCACCTGAAATCTGTTCGTAGCCCGGTGGGCCTGCATAGAAAAACCACATGGAAACAGTAGCGCAAACAAGAGCAACAACGCCTTCGGTAATCATCGCCCCATAGAACACACGACGGCCCATGCGCTCACTTGCGAGGCAACGCGCCATCATCGGCGTCTGCGTACCATGAAAACCAGAAATAGCACCACAGGCAATAGTAATGAAAAGTGCAGGGAAAATATGGTCCGTAAATTTTCCTGGATTTGCACTAGCCCCCATATTGTGCAGGTTCGACCAAATTTCTGGCAGTTGCGGCATCTTGACAAAGAGCATCACCATCAACGCCCCAGCCGTAAGCAGGAGCGAAATAGCAAACAAAGGATAAACCTTCCCAATAATTTTGTCGATGGGTGTCATCGTGGCGATCACGTAATAGACAAAGATGATAGCCACCCACATCATCACGTCACCGCCCAGCGTATGCAAAATTACCGCTGGAGAATAGACAAACACCGTTCCCGCAATGACCAAAGGAAACACGGTCAGCAATAACATGACCTTCCTCGTCTTGTCGCCCAGATACTTGCCAATCAGTTCGGGCATTCCCGCACCGCCGTTACGCATAGACAACATTCCGTTCAAGTAGTCGTGAACTGCCCCCGCAAAAATACAGCCAAGCACAATCCAGAGATAAGCGACTGGACCGAATTTTGCCCCCATGATTCCACCGAAGATGGGGCCCGTGCCAGCAATATTCAGAAACTGGATCGTATAAACTTTCCAACCGGGAAGTGCGATATAGTCCAGCCCGTCTTTTTTAGAAACTGCGGGAGTCTCACGGTCATCGGGACCGAACACGCGTTCCACAAAGCGGCCATAGAAAAAGTAACCCAGGATTAGGGCGGCAAGGCTCAGGATAAAAGAAATCATATAATCAAATTATACAATTTAATAGACAAAAAACGGCCCGGATTTTATTCCGAGTCGTCTTTAAATTGACTAGTTCCTTCGTGGCTTCGCCACTCAGGATGACAATCGCGAATTATTTCACGAAGGCGGCGTAGATGGCCTTGATAGCCTTTTCAGTATCGGCTTCGTCAACACCAGTGATGATGTTGATCTGGGAAGAACCCTGGTCGATAATGCGGACGTTCACCTTGTTTTCTGCGAGAGCCGTAAAGAGCTTTGCAGCAACACCGATCTTGTTCGTCATGCCGTGACCCACGGTAGCGATAAGAGCGATGCCCGGGAAAATCTTGATACGGTCCGGACGCATCTGCTGCGTGATATCTTCGAGAACAACGTCCTGAACGGCGTCGAGAGCCTTGGAATCCACGACGATGCTCATGGAGTCAATTGCGCTCGGGCAGAGTTCGTAGGAGAGTCCTTCGCTTTCGAGAACGGCGAGCACGCGACGGCCAAAGCCAACTTCCTTGTTCATCATGGACTTTTCGATGTAGATCATCGAGAAGCCCTTACGGCCTGCAACACCCGTAATCGGGAGCTTTGCATTTTCCGGAGTCGGGCCAATGATGGTGCCGGCGTCTTCCGGGCGGTTCGTGTTGCGGATGTTGATAGGAATCTTCTTCGCGCGGCACGGAGCGATGGATTCATCGTGGAGCACGCTTGCACCGGAGTAAGCAAGTTCGCGGATTTCGCGATAGCTCACGTATTCAATCGGGAGCGGGCTTTCGACGATGCGCGGGTCAGCCATGAGCATGCCCGAAACGTCGGTCCAGTTTTCGTACTTGGCAGCGTCAATGCCGTTAGCAAGGATAGCGCCAGTAATGTCGGAACCACCACGGCTGAAAGTCTTCACTTCGCCACGGAGGTTAGAGCCATAGAAGCCCGGCAAGACGTACAACTGATTTTCGTCGCCGAGAGCCTTTGCAATTTCTTCGTAAGTCTTCGGAGCGATGCGGTACTTGTCATCGAAAGTGATGAGCGGGTAGCTATCGACGAAGTTTGCACCGAGATACTTTGCCATGAGGCGTGCGCAGAGGAATTCGCCACGGCTCACGAGGAAGTCCGTGCTCACGGATTCCGGATGGTTCTTGAGCTTGTCTTCGAGACTGTCGAGGTCTTCGGTAAGCTTGTCTTCAAGACCGAGGTCCTTGCAGATTTCATCATAACGCTGGCGGATGAGGTTCCACGGCGTGGAGAAATCGAGGCCCTTGGAGGCGAGATCATAGGTGCTGTAGAGGAGGTCGGTCAGTTTGGTTTCTTTCGGGTTACGCTTGCCCGGAGCAGAAACGACGATGACTTTGCGGTTCTTGTCGCTTTCGACAATGGCCTTGATTTTTTTGAACTGACCTGCGTCGGCGACAGAGGAGCCACCGAACTTACATACGATTCTAGACATGTTATTCCTTTGGGCCGCTGACCTCTCAGCTTCAAGCTTGACCGCTTTCCTCGCGATCATACCCCGTTCGGGATATTGCCCAAGCTTACCCATCGAGCCAGCCACTTGGTGTTTCACGACGGCATTTTACCGCCGCGCGGGCAAATATAGCTAAAGGCGAGAGTCGCGACAATAGTGCACACTCAAATAATTAACAAAAATTTACAGGACAAACGGGCAAAAAAAGCGTGTTTATATAGTAGAGCCACCTCAAGTAAATCTTTGAAGGTCTATGAAGAAACACGAACAATTGATGCTTATCGCCGCAAAATCGAACATTCCCGTGCTACTGCAAGGGGAATCGGGAGTCGGCAAGGAAATCGCCGCCAAGTTTATACACGAACACAGCAAACGAAGCGAAGGGCCATTCGTCGCCCTCAACTGCGGCGCCATCGCAAGGAATCTCGCCGAAAGCCTTTTGGAAGGCGCTAAGAAAGGTTCTTACACCGGGGCCGCAAGTGACCACCGGGGCATCGTGCAGGCGGCAAACGGCGGCACGCTATTCCTCGACGAAATTGGCGAAATGCCATTCGACATGCAGAGCAAGCTTTTACGCATCTTGCAGGAACATTCCGTGCTCCCGCTCGGGGCCACTCAAAACGAGCCGGTCGACTTCAGGCTTGTCTGCGCGACAAACCGAGACTTGCAAAACGAAGTCCATGACGGAAATTTCCGTAAGGACCTGTTCTTCAGGCTGAACGCCTTCCCTATCGTGATTCCGCCGCTCCGCAAAAGAGACGACTTCGCCGAAATCGCCACCACGCTATGGAACGAAATCACGGAAAGGACTTTCGCCGAAAAGTTCCCGCTCCGCGACTGGGAAATCAAGGAACTATCCAAGTTCAAATGGCCAGGCAACATCCGCCAATTGAAAAACGTCCTCCAGCGCTATGCGCTCTTAAAGCAGCACGAAATATCGCTTGAAGAAATCCTCTCCGAAGAATTTTCGCACCAGACGATAAACGATGTCAAGGAAAATTACACATACCGAGCGCCAACAGCCATACGGGCATCAGCACCGAACTGGACGTTTATTCAAAAAGCGCTCAGCGAAAACGACGGAAATAAAAGCAGGGCCGCCAAAGCGCTCAAAATCAGCCGAGGCTGTCTGTGCTATCAAATAAAGAAGCACGAACTCCATGAATGGAACTCGTGCAAAAACTTAGCGGAATGCGCGGGAGCCTAGAACTTCACACCGACGGCGATGTAATGGTTGCCGCCTTCGAATGCCGGACGCGGGCTATAAGCATAATCAAACACGACCATGCCAAACGTCACGCCGAGACCGCCACTAATGGCGTCTTCGGTATCCGGGCGGATTGCATAGCCCATGCGGAACGAGAGCATATCGAAGTAGACCACTTCGCCGCCAATCAAGACTTGAGCCTTTGTATCGGCACGGCGATACGCATCTACAGACAAATGCACCATCCAGCGGTCAAGAATCGGGATGAATCCCGTCACGCCCGCCTGGAGCGCAAGCGGGGACGCTTCTTTCCCAGATTCATACTTGCTTGCAAAGCCAAGATTCGTGAAGTTTGCACCGAATGCAAAATAGTCATTCACGCGGAACGAGCCGCCCGCATCGACCGAGAACAGAAATCCAGTTTCGTCGTCAATCGTCTGCGTCGCAAAACGTGCCGAAGCAGCCCAGTTGAAAATCTTGGAACGGCTACCGAAACCCGCCAAAAGCGACCAGGCATAAGAGCCGTATTCCGAAGTCTTGAGACCGTTCTCGTCACGACCTTCAATATTATCGTAACCCAAAAAGTCAACAGCAAGCCCTAGCGTGTACTTATCGCCAAGTGGGAGGCCATAGTATGCCGAAACGAAGTTATCGGCACCGCCATTGCCAAAAATCACCTGGCTAAGTCCAAATTCCGCCTCATTTGCAACGCTCATCGCAAGCGGATTGCGCGAAATTTCGGACACGCGACCGGGATCAGCAACGCCTGCACCCGAAAGCGCAGCCGCACGCGGCGAAACCTGCATCGCAAGGAACTTCATCGTCACACCGCCCGGGTCCAAATGCCAATACTCCCCTGCAAACGCGAGGGAACCAACAGTCAGTGCAAACGAAAGAAACTTTTTGAACATACGATTAATAAGATACAAAAAATAGAACTTAGAACTTAGACCGCTGCGCTCTTAGAACTTAGAATATTGCAATATCCCTAAGTTCTAAGCTCTGCCAACTAAGTTCTAATTTCGCCAGCCTTCCATAATCTTGAGGCAGTCCGCGAGGAGTTCTGCACTGCGTTCCTTGCCTTCGGTTTCCACGTAGCAGCGGAATTCCGGAGCGTTTCCACTCGGACGCAAGTGGATGATGTCGCCAGAATCGAATTCCATGCGGTAGCCATCGACTTCGTTCAACGAAACAATCTTGCCCTGGAACGTCTTGTCCTTTGCAAACTTGGAGGGCTTTGCTGCGAGAGCGCCAAACAGCTTTTCGCCGAGATTCTTTTCGCGGATTTCAGCGAGCTTTGCCTTCGACTTTTCGGTCGGGAATTCCTTGAGGCGGTCGCTCACGGTAAAGCGCTTCGGCAACTTGCGGAGCAAATCCACAACGCACATGCGTTCCTTGCGGACCATTACCATCACAGCAATCATCGGGAGGAGGGCGTCACGTGTCGGGAGGGCCTTGAGTGTGCGGCCATCGAGCGTCAAATCCGTCTCGAGCAAGAAACCGCCATTGGCTTCGTAACCTGCAACCGTGAGGCTCTTGTCATTTGCATCGACCAGGCTTTCCATGCCGGCAATCACATACGGGCTACCAATGCGCGTACGGCAAATCTTTTCAAAGCTACCGGACTTTTCAAGCGAAGTGTTGCAACTCACCGGAGTTGCAATGCGCTTGATGCCAAGAGACTGTGCGGCCAAAATACCAAGCACGTCGCCACGGAGCCACATGCCCACATCATCAGCCAAAAGCGGGCGGTCAGAATCGCCGTCGGTGCTGAACACGGCATCCACGTAATCCTTGTGCGTAAATTCACGAGCGAGTTCTTCATCTTCCTTGCGGATAGCTTCGGTATCGACCGGAACAAACACATCGCTACGGCCAAACGGCTTGACTGTCGCACCGAGGCTTTCGAGAACCTTCACCACGATGTCGCGGCCCACAGCGGAATGCTGGTAAACGCCAATCGTGAGTCCATGCAATGCATCGCTACCGAAAAAGTCCGGGTAACGCTTGCAATAATTCGTTTCGGCTTCCGCTTCGACCGCCGGGAGTTCAGGCGCAGCCTTCAGCATGCCCTTGTCGTCAAAAAGCGCTTCGTCGAAATCGACCGACTGCGAAACAATTCCCTGTTCGTCGGCCTTCGTGATTTCGCCATTCGGGTGGTTAAACTTGATACCGTTGCGGTCAGCCGGAATGTGGCTACCCGTCACCATGATGGTCGGCAAATGCTTGTCGATGCCGTACATCGCAATCGCGGGGCTCGGGATGCGACCGCAGTAAATCACCTTCCAGTTTGCATCGGCACCAGCCTGCATGAGCGACTTCAAGATGCGTTCCGTACTCGGACGCAAGTCGCCCGCAATCGCAATCGTGCGTTCGCACTTGTAAGACGCTTCGCAGTACTTGATAAAGGAACGCGCGTACACATAGCACACACGGTCGGTCATAGCGCTCACGAGACCGCGAGCACCGCTCGTACCAAACGCCACCCCGGACTGTTTCATAACATCTTGCATCGCAACGGACATATTAAACCTCTGTTTAGTAGGCGATAGGAAGTAGACAATAAGAAGTCTCTAAAACCGCCAAATGATTTACAATGGACAAGATAGAAAAATATGTTTTTAAGATATTTCCAACGCCCTTGCTCTATCGTAAATACATTCCTTATACTTAGCCTTCGCTTCTTCACTTAAGAAAGACGCGTCTATCATTTCGTTCATTTCATCAAGATGGTTGGTCATTTCACGAATAAACCGCTCAGCCCTTTTCTCGACAATGCCGATACGTTTTGCAAATTCCATAAAATCCGGAGCACCATAAAAGCCATTGGCACTAAAGAAGTCGCTTTCGTAATCCTCTTCATCTGCAAAAAGATCAAGTGCCATTCTTTCATCAGAAGCATGCAACGACGTATTCAACAAATCATATGCGGGAGTCAATACAAATACCCCCTCCTTATTTGGAGAGTATATCGAAAAATTCTTGATATGCGCATCGCCGTTACACACAAGATAATTAAACAAAATAATCTTGAAAAATTCTTCGGCAGCAACAATATAAGCACTCACATGTTGTTTT
Source organism: Fibrobacter succinogenes subsp. succinogenes S85 (assembly GCF_000146505.1). GTDB lineage: Bacteria > Fibrobacterota > Fibrobacteria > Fibrobacterales > Fibrobacteraceae > Fibrobacter > Fibrobacter succinogenes. The sequence goes on from NC_017448.1 coordinate 2,150,440, forward strand.
ATAAGTCCCGCAATTTCTTCGTAACTAATACTTTCGTACTTAAAGTTTGAACCCGCATTTTGGCTGCACAAGTCCGCAACTTGGGCAAAATCCTCTTGATGAATCCTCGTACCGTCTTTACGGACATCAAACCGTTTTGTTAAATAGGCAAATTCTCCAGAAGAAAATTCCATCAATGCCGACTCAGCCACATTCATCTTGAAAATCTGTTTTGCCATTTGCATAGTGACATGTTCATTGGCTGGCATATCACGAAATAAGCGAAACCGCATACTTGTAGCAGGCTTGAGAATATAGGTTCCAGCACGATCGGTAGGCTCCAATTTTTTCCAACCAAATCTTAATGAAAACTTTATCTGCGCTCCAGATATTGAAATGCGTTTGACTACATTACCTGTACCTTGAGCAATATCAGGAAGTGTAAAATCAAGTTTCGCACTAAATTTATCCTTATTAAAAATTTTTCTAGAACAAGTGCGGCAAAAATCATCTTCACATTCCCTAAGACAGCTACGGCAACGCATTATCGAGCCTCCTGCACTGTAATATCCCCGATAGATTCATTTTTACAAAGTGCCAATAAAACCGCAAAATCATCATTGACGTTAATCTTTAGTCGCTTGCAGATATCTGCTCTATTTTCGCCTTCAGGCAAAAGTCCGCTAAAAAAAGGGAACAAACATTTAGAATAAAAAATCCTTTTCGATTTCGGCAAATTGATAGCAATAGAGGTTCCGTCTTTATCGATATAATCCGCATCATAAATAAAGACGAACCGCCTTTTACTAGCAAGAAGAATACCTGCAATTTTTCCGTTCTTGAAAACAAAAGCCTTTCGAATTTTATAATAAATGCTATTCATGGACGACCCGTTCCTTCAAAGTGATAACGAGTCCAAGAACTTGCAAAAGTTCAAAAAGTACTTTAACGCTCGGATTTGCGCGCCCGCTCTCAATACCATTAACAGTACGCAGACAGACTCCCGACATTTCAGCAAGATCAGCTTGAGATATATTCAGCTCCTTACGCCTGTCGGCAATCTGCTTGCCCAAAGAAGATATTTCCGTCTGACCCATCGGTTTAAACTCCAAATTATGCAACATATTGCCAATTCTATAGTAAAAATACTACAAATAGTATAATTCGTCAACTAAATTGCGCAATATATTGCGTAAACAAACAATCAGACAGCGACTACTTCGCAAACGTAAACAGGATTGCGGTGATAATTATAGCAGCGATAAGGGTAAAACATGAACACATACTTAGAAAGTACATTTTGATTTTGACACTTTACTGTCAAAAACTCAAATTTCTATATTCCCCGTCATGGATAGAGCACGCCGCCGCAAATTTGGACAGAACTTTCTTGACGTTGAAACCGCCACCGCCATCGCAGGCGATTTGCCCGCCGAAGCAGGAGAATTCGTCCTTGAGATTGGTCCCGGTCACGGCGCTCTCACGGAGCACTTGCTCAACCGCGGGCTAGAACTTACTGCTGTCGAAATCGACGAGCAGTGCGTTGAAGTCTTGAACGAAAAATTCAAGGACTACAAGAACTTCAACATTGTAAACATTGACTTTTTGAAGTTTGACTTGCAGGCGTTTTTGGATGCGCATGCCAAGCCGTGGGTTACAGGCAACTTACCATACAACGTAAGTACAGCAATTATCGCAGGGCTTATGCCGCGCTTGCACTTGACCAAAGGCTTTATGGGAATGGTGCAGCTCGAAGTCGCCGAACGCATCTGCGCCGAACCATGCTCCAGCAATTACGGGAGCCTTTCCGTACTTGTTTCTGCATTTGCGAACACGCAGATTTTGCGCAAGATCGGGCCGGAACATTTCACGCCAAAGCCGAATGTCGATAGCGCCACGATGCTCTTGACACCGCGCGAAGACGCCATCCAGGCGCCCGACGGATTCTTTGACTTTGTGCGTACCGCATTCACGCAAAAGCGCAAGACGCTTGCGAATTCCTTTGGACGCAATTACGACAAGAAGAAAATCCAGGCGACCATTGAACTTTTGGATTGGCCGACAACCATCCGCGCCGAAGAACTCAGCCCCGAGCAGTTCCTGAATTTCTACAAGGCATTTAAAGGTGAAAATTAAAATCCTTATAGACAACATCAGCGGTGCCGAAAAGCAATTAAAAGGTGAATGGGGACTTTGCGTCTACACCGAATTCAACGGCAAAAGCATTCTGCTCGATACAGGAGCGTCCACGCAATTCGCGAAGAACGCCACCATCATGGGAATAGACATTTCCAAAATTGACGCCGGCGTCTTGAGCCATGCGCATTACGATCACGCCGACGGCATGCAGGAATTTTTCGACAAGAACGACCACGCCAAATTCTACTTGCGTGATGCCGCCCGCGAAAACTGCTACCATACGCACAAGTTCTTAAAGTTTTTCACCTATCAAGAATACATCGGCATTCACAAAGGAACACTCAAAAAGAACGCCAACCGCATTGTATTCGTCAACGGCGACTGTGAAATTTTTCCGGGAGTCACACTCGTCGGTCACAAGACTCCGAACCTCGATGAAATTGGCAAACGCGCCCACATGAGCGTCAAGGAAAACGGAAAGTACCGCCCCGACAGTTTCGACCACGAACAAAGTCTAGTCTTCGACACACCAAAGGGGCTGTTCATCATGAACAGCTGTAGCCACGGTGGCGCCGACAACATTATCAAGGAAATCGAAGCGACATTCCCTGGCAAACAGATTTACGCCATCCTCGGCGGATTCCATTTATTCCGCACGCCCGACGACCGCGTAAAAGTATTCGCCGAACGCCTCCGCGATTTGAATGTTCAAAAAATCTACACAGGGCATTGCACCGGGCAACGCGCCTACGAGATTTTGCATGATGTGCTCGGTGACAAAGTTGAACAAATGCACACCGGCATGGAAATCGAAGTATAGAACATAATAAATCAAATACCTCATTCAAACATTCCTGCAAAAGCAGGATTTTTCTTTATTTTTAGCATAAAAAAATAAACAACATTCTTTATTTATTCTAATTTATTATTTAAAAACAGATTTCTATAAACAAGGTATTACAAATGAAAAAACTTTTTGCAGTTTTGTTAGTCCTCTTCGCCACCACACTTTCCTTTGCACAGGCCCAAGCACACAAACTCGCCATGGACAGAGGCATCTTCACAACAGACTACACCATTGATGGTCAAGATGTTGATAGCGATGCTTTTGAAAGAGAACTCGCCAATGTTCCAGAAGCTATCAGCAAATGGAACACCGGAAATACAATGAGATATATTTCGTGGGGAGCCGCATTCGGTGGCGGATTCCTATTGGGCTACGGGATTGCAGAAGGTTCCGGCTATCAAGCCCCAGAAAGCTATAAAATGAAAGTCCTTGGTGGTGGAATAATCATCGTTGCCGCATTAATTGTTGAACACATCGGCAACTCCAAAAAAGATGATGCCGTTGATATTTACAACAAAGAAATCGGCAAAATTGCAGGCAATGAATCAGTCAACTTGAGCCTTGTTCCGACTGAACAAGGCGGCATTGCTCTCGCTTTCAACTTCTAGAGCTTTACTTGCTGTAATCGCGTTCGCCAAAGAGCGCGGTTCCCACGCGAATCATCGTAGAACCTTCTTCGATGGCGACTTCCAAATCGCCCGTCATGCCCATCGAAAGCTGATCGAACGCAGCAAAGGCTCCACCTTTCGCAAGGAACTTGTCGCGCAGCCCACGCAAGAACGCAAAGCATTCGCGGGAATCTTCAGCCACACCCGTGTTCTTGCCAATCGTCATGAGGCCGCGAAAACGCAAATGCGGGAAGTTTTCGCTTTTGCCGTCCGCTGCTGCGCCCGCGCGCTTTTCCAAATCTTCAAGGAACGCTTCGGCTTCGTGAACGTCCAAGCCACTCTTCGTTTCTTCCTCGCCCGCATTTACCTGGAACAAAATGTCAAGAACTTTGCCCTGGCCATTTGCAGCTGCCGCACAGACCTTTTCGAGCTTTTCCACCGCTTCGATGCTTGCAATGGAATGGATGCAGTCAGCCACAAGAGCAGCCTTCTTGAGTTTGTTACTTTGCACAGGACCAATCACATGGCAACGCACGCGGCTTCCGTCCTTTGCCGTACGCGGTTCAGAGAACTTGAGTTCCGCCTCTTGCACGCGGTTTTCGCCAAAGTCCGTTGCACCCAGAGCAATCGCATTTTCCACAGCTTCTGCCGGGTGGAACTTGCTCACCCAAACGAGCTTCACGGATTCACGGCTGCGGCCTGCAATCTTGCAGGCTTCATCAATCCTTGCTTCGAGAGCTGCAAGGTGCTCGCGCATTTCATCAAGAGTAAATTCCATAGTAGTAACGAGGTCGCGCCTACGGCACTTTAAGGTTAATTATCATGCAGAAATTAGAAAATTTTCTTTTTCCAAAGGAACAGTATTCTCGACAATTTTATTCATACAATAAAAAAGCGACCCATTTCAACGAGTCGCCGTTTAACATTAAACTTATTTTAAGTCAATCCGCCAAGTCTGTTTACCAACGCGCACAATATAACCGCCCACCCAGGGAACAGCGATATTGAAGTTTTCCGATGCTACGCGTCCTTTTTGCAACACGCGGCCCTGCATATCAAAAATTGCATAAGCCGAACCCACAGGCGCCCCAGTCACCAGAATGCTTCTTGAAACAGAATTCACCGACAATTCCATATGCGCTCTTGTCAAGGAAATTATCGCGTTATGCTTCTCCGAAGAACTGCTAGACGACTTCGCTTTTTCTACAGAGCTAGACGAAGAACTCTTTTTCTCTACAGAACTCGATGATGAGGATTTTGCTTGAACAGAGCTCGACGACTTAGCCTCCTCGGAACTAGACGAGGATTCCCTCAATTCATATTTTTGATATAACACTGTATCCGATATAACCTTTACATAGCGGTTTCTAGGCATAGATATTTCATTCTGATTTTGGTCATACCATTCTCCATAGGTCACATACAACGAAGTCGACGATCCGTATTTCACCCACACCGAATCAAAGGCATTCACCTGTTCCACGTTACATTTGGCCGTATCAGGAGAATTGCAGATTTTTACCGTATAAACATTTAGCGTAGAATCATAGAGCGCATAAGCCATTCGATCCATAAAAATCTTTTCGGGCAAATTCCATCCCTTAAAGGTGTACGTATACCCAATCGTCTTTTCCAATGTCGGAGTTTCACCTTTATAAGCCGCAGCTTCACCCGTTCCTACAGAATCACAGCCCAATTTTGTCTTGAGCATATCGCTGTTATAATAACAAACAAGCCACTTCATATCCGTTTCTTCACCGTATTTGGCGTACACGGTATCGCCTTCGAATAAATGAGAATTTGCCGTAACACGAACTCCATCCTTGGTATACCATCCTAAGAAGGTTTTTCCCTCAGGAACATCGACACTGTCTGGAATAGTCGTTTCCCCGGTATAAGAACTCAACTGTTCACGGATAAGCTTATCCCCTACAAAAATAATTCTCTGAATTGGGAGATGCGTCGAATCCGCAAAAATCGGATATCCTCCATAGCGGCTCCACCGTCCAGAATTTTCAGCTTTTCCTCTTTGAGTATTCAATGTCCACGCAAACCAATCTGATTGCATTTGGCTGGTTGAAAAAGAATAGTACCAAGAAGGTCCATCGAAATCTTTATTTACCGCAGGGTACACATCTCTTGCCGACCAGTAAGGTTTCAATATCGTAGCATCGTAATAGCTATTTTGAAGAGTCGACTTATTTGTATCAACCAATGCAAACGCGTTCAAACGGGGTGCAATGATATAATTATTCATAATTACACCAGAAGACTTCGTTTGGACTTCATTTCTCGCCGCAATGCCTCCAGCCGAATTCCCCCACGATTCCATAATCACAAGAGCCGAACTGTAATTATCAAGCACATATCCCGAATTGATACCAACAAGGCCACCGGCCTTTGTAGAATGAGAGCTCGATCTCACAATCCCTTCTGTATGGCACATTTCTATTAAACCAGTATTAGTGCCGGAAATACCACCAACTTTTGCAGAATGACTCCCTCCATCAAGAGAGATATTAGCAAAACATCTCTGAATCTTCCCCCAGTTACAGCCAGCAATGCCACCTACATTAGCTCCATACGATCTAGACGTTGCACGAACATCCGTCGATGAATTTCTTATCGTGCCTTTTTCTGCATTTGTCGCGACAATTCCACCAACAACATCATTATTGTGAGTCGCATCCACGTAACCTTCAACATAACAATTCTCGATCAAGCCTTTATTTACGCTAGCAATTCCCCCAGGACGATAATCCACCACGCCAACATGCACCATATTCAAGTTTTTCACAACACCCGACGTATCAATCAGCCTAAAGAGAGGAGCATCCTCTACTGCGGTCGAACGATAATTGTATAGCGTATGGCCTTGTCCGTCAAATACACCTGAAAGTTTTCTGTCACTTGGGAAAATATCATTCAAGCTATCCGCATCAAATTCCTCAGCAAAATCGATATCGATTTCGAGCACGGCGTTTATCGCATCTGACTTCTGGCTCAGCTGCTTGACATACCACATAAATTCATCGACAGAGGTCAGCTTGAAGAAAAACTTCTTATCGATTACAGTGACTTCGGGTTGTCCATCCAGACGTCCAAAAGAAAAACTAGCATAGAACAAGCAAATAATTGCCAAAATCCATTTTTTCATAATTCCCCCTATTCTTCCAAATATTTCTCTTCTGTGATTTTAGTCCACATGCCATCCTTGCACTGGTAATATTCTGTTTTAGTATCAGAATTAAGCGTGTACGATTTCTTTATCCCTTCATTTTCCTCAATGCAAGGCATCTTCAGTTTCTTTTCTACGTCAGTGAATTTTCGCCACGTTTCTTTATCACAAATATACGAGTAGGGTTTGCCAAAAGTCATTCCCTGCCATTCTTCAATACATTCGCCAACGATTCGATCTGGAGTAATTTCCGTCCATTTCCATTCAGGTCCAATGCACTCGTAATAAACGTTTTGATAAGTATCCCATTCTTTAGATCTTTCCGGCTTACATACACCAAAGATCGACTCCAATACACTAGGAGAACGCCAAGCACCACTATCGCAGATGTAGTAATAAGAGTACACCTCCAGCATTTCAAAGTTCCGATCCTCAGTACATTCACCTAGGACCTCTTCTGTAGTCGCCTTCGTCCATTCGTAGTCCTTACAGATATAATGATAGAAGTCATCTTTAACTTTCATCACTCCCAAACTGTCTTCTAAGCAAAGCCCATACAAAGAATCCAACGATGTCAATTCAGTCCATCTGGATTTTCGGCATTTGTATTCCTTTTGACCATACAACTCAATAACTTCCAAATCGGAACAGTTTTTTCCCAAGTACTCATTAGCACTCAACATTTTCCATTTCGTTCCATCACACACATAACGATAATCACCAGTAGTCACAATTGTGTCAGCAAGTCTGCCATCCCAACAGAAACCATAAACTTTATCATTGAAGTCTAATAGAGACCAATCGCCATTTCTGCAACCATAGATTCCGCTTAGAGAACCACCCATATACTTAACTATTCCATTTTCTTCTTTACCGCATCCGATCTCAAGCGAATCCATATAGGGTATCCATCCCGTTTTATAACACATGAATTTTTCACCTGTTTCTTCGGAAACATACACATCCCTTTGAGGTAAGCAACTTTCAAAAAAGCTCTTTTCGCATTTTGTCAGATACGCATCCGATATATCCAAGCCGCGGTAACACGTCAAGGATTTATACAAGGAATCCTCATCCGTTTCTGTATCGCTTGACAAATTTTGTTCAAAAGAACTGGACGAGCTTATCTCGGATCCTTCACTGGAGGATTTTTCACTGGAGCTACTTACTGAACTTGAGCTAGTTTTTGAGCTCGAACTGTTTTTTGAGCTTGAACTGTTTTTTGTACTGGAGCTGCTCTTTTTACTTGAACTGCTTTTTGCAATCGAGCCACTCTTTGTACTCGAACTACTCTTCACACTCTTACTACTAGAGCTGTCATCATATTCTTCTTCAGCTTGCTGTTCGTTAGCCCCCACACCGGAATCACTATCCCCGCATGCGGCCAAGAAAAAGGCGCTTATGAAAAAACACAAAAAAACAAAATTTTCCGTCAAACGCCAAAAAGCAATGTACCGTTCTTTACGACACATATGCGTCCTCCTATTTTTCTATTTCAAATTAGCTTATTTGGATTTTGTAGATGTAGCCTTTTCTGCAGTTTTTGCAATTTTTACATCTTTAAACAAAATCTTCACGATTTCGTCGATGTGCTTGTGCGTGTAAATCTTGAGGCCCTTCTTTGCCGGTTCCGGAAGTTCCGCCACATCCTTCTTGTTGCCTTCAGGCAAGCGAAGCGTCTTCACACCAGCAGCGAGTGCAGCAAGCGCCTTCTCGTTCAAGCCACCAATCGGGAGGCAGGCGCCCGTAAGGCTCACTTCACCCGTAAACGCAATGTCCGGTGAAATCGGCTGCTTCGTAAACGCACTCAAGAGGCAGAGCGTAAGCGCGATACCTGCAGAAGGTCCATCCTTCGGCACGGCACCTTCCGGCACGTGAATGTGGATGTCCGTCTTACGCACAATCGCAGGGTCAATGCCAAAGCGCTGCAAGCGTTCACGAACAAGCGAAACAGCAATCTGTGCGGATTCCTTCATCACGTCGCCAAGCTTACCCGTCAAAATCAGCTGGCCCTTGCCGCTCAAAAGCATGCATTCAATAGGCAAAATTTCGCCACCGACACTTGTCCAGGCAAGGCCCGTCACAACGCCCGGGCGCCCCGGTTCCGGCAACTGGTTGTCCAAGAATCTCGGAGCGCCGAGGTAATCCTGAAGCACCTTCGCCGTCACTTCCGGCTTAATCTTCTTGCCCATCACAATGTCTTTTGCACGATGGCGCACAGCACTTTCAAGCACGCGTTCAAGTTCACGCACGCCCGCTTCGCGTGTCCAGCCGCGCATCACGGCGTTAATCATCTCGTCGCTGAAGCTCACCTGTTCGCCAAGTTTCACGCCCGTGCGTTCACAGATGCGCGGGAGCAAATACTTGCCCGCAATCTGCAGCTTTTCATGCGGATAGTAGCCCGGCAAGCGCACCACTTCCATACGGTCGCGCAGAGCTTCCGGAATTTCACCTTCGCTGTTTGCCGTCGCAATAAAGAGCACACGGGAGAGGTCGAGCCCCACTTCCATGAAGTGGTCAGTAAAGTCATGATTCTGTTCCGGATCCAAAACTTCGAGCATAGCGCTTGCTGGGTCGCCTCTAAAATCGCTTGCCATCTTGTCGATTTCATCGAGCAAAATGACCGGGTTCATGCACTTTGCACGGCGCAAAGCGTGAATGAATCGACCAGGCATCGCACCAATGTAAGTGCGGCGGTGACCACGGATTTCAGCTTCATCACGCACGCCACCAAGCGTAATGCGGACAAAGTTACGCTGCATCGCCGTTGCAATAGATTCCACGAGAGTCGTCTTACCAACGCCCGGAGGACCCACAAGGCAAAGGATCGGAGCACGGCGTTCCGTACCGGTAAGCTTCAGCACGGCCACGTATTCCATAATGCGTTCCTTGACCTTGTCGAGGCCAAAGTGTTTGGAATCGAGTTCCGCCTTCACCTTCTTCATGTTAAGAACAGTATCGGTATAAACGCCATACGGAAGTGCCAAGAACCAATCCACGTAATTACGGCTCACCGCATATTCCGGGGAGGTCGGCTGCATCATGCGCATGCGACCGATTTCTTCTTCAAGCTTTTCTTCAATCGCCTTGCTAAACTTCTTGGCCTTGATTTTCTTGAGCAACTGGTCCGGTTCCGAAGCACCGCCATTTTCGCCGTCCAGTTCATCCTGCAACTGGCGAATCTGCTCCGAAATAAACCATTCCTTCTGCTGCTGGGCCATCTTCTGGCGCACGTTCTGCTGAACGCGAATCATCACGTTCTCGTTTTCCTGAGCAACCTGCATCAGGCTTATCAAACGTTCCGCAAGGGCGTCAATCGTTTCGAGTTCCAAAAGCGCCTGCTTCTCGGAAAGCGAAATTGAGAGGAACGGGATCATCCCGTAAAACGCGTTGATGTGGCTATCCATCGTAAAGAGCGCTTCGACCATGCCATCGGCAATATTCCTGTGCATGGCGTACTCGCGGAACATGTTCAGCACATCTTCAAACTTTTCGCTCTTGTCTTCGGCCTTGATAAAATGTTCTCTCGGCGAGACCGTCACCTGCAAAAATCCGTCGCGCAAAGCAATTGAGCGGAGATCCACAATGGAATCGCCTTCCAGCACGACCTTCACACAGCCATTCGGGAATGGCGTCACATTCGCCACGCGGGCAACCACGCCCACCGAGTAAAGGTCGAGCATCGGGTTGTCAAGCGTTTCCTGCTCCACATTCTTCTGTGCAACCAGGATAATTTCGTTGTTATGATTCTCAGCAAATTCCAGGGCGCGGAGAGACATCTCGCGGCCCACCAAAATGCGTCTAGTCGTCAGCGGAAATACAACAGCATCCCTCAGAGGGAGCAACGGGTACGTTTTATTAAAGTCAAAAGCCATATACTACAAAGATAGTATTTTGAAAGGTGAGGGAACAAAAAAGCAGTCACCGTTTTTCGGCAACTGCTAAGATTTACATTCGTGAAGTCGTAAAGTCTAGGAATCCGCAGCCCTCTACAACAACTAAGACTTTTTCTTGTTGTGCGTGAGGCCTTCCTTCACCATTTCGACAGTCACGGTGAACTTCTTTTCGCCAGAGCCTGGCATCTTGAACATCGCCTGCTGCAGCACGCGTTCCATCACGGAGCGGAGCCCACGTGCACCCGTCTTACGGGTCATCGTTTCGCGGACAATTTCCTTGAGGGCATCGTCTTCAAATTCAAGCTTGATGTTGTCCATTGCAAACAAGCTCTTGTACTGCTTCACAAGCGCATTCTTCGGCTTTGTCAAGATGTTGAGGAGAGCCGTCTCGTCGAGTTCTTCGAGAGCAACGGCAATCGGCAAACGTCCGACAATTTCCGGGATGAGGCCGAACTTGATCAAGTCTTCCGGCTCAAGCTGCTTGAAGAGTTCGCTCAAGCTGTTTTCGCTTGCAGTGTGGATATCGGCACCAAAGCCCATACCACCCTGGTTCACACGCTGGGAAATAATCTTGTCCAAGGTTTCAAAGGCGCCACCGCAAATGAACAGGATGTTTCTCGTATTCACCTGCACAAGCGGCTGTTCCGGATGCTTACGGCCACCCTTCGGCGGAACCGATGCAACCGTACCTTCCAAGAGCTTGAGGAGGCCCTGCTGCACACCTTCACCGCTCACGTCACGTGTAATGGAGGGGTTAGCGGTCTTCCTTGCAATCTTATCGATTTCATCGATAAAGATAATGCCGCGTTCAGCCTTCGCCACATCGTAATCGGCAGCCTGCAACAAGCGCACGATAATGCTATCGACGTCTTCGCCCACGTAACCTGCTTCGGTCAAGACCGTCGCATCGGCGATCGTGAACGGCACGTCCAAAAAGCGGGCCATCGTCTGCGCCAAGAGCGTCTTACCCGAACCAGTCGGGCCGACCAAGAGCAAGTTCGACTTTTCGACATCGACATCGTCCTTGGACTTGTGCGTCTGCTTGTAGCGCAAGCGTTTGTAATGGTTGTAAACCGCCACAGAGAGCGCCATCTTTGCACGGTCCTGCCCAATGACAAAATCGTCCAAGTGCGCCTTGATTTCGGTCGGGAGCGGGAGCGGCTTTGAAGAAATTTCCTTCGCTTCCTGTTCCTGTTTCGTACGTGCCAAGTCTTCTTCAAGAATGCGGCTGCACATGCGTATGCAATCACTGCAAATATACGCACCGGCACCGGTGATCATCTTTTCGACTTGTTCTGCCGGCTTTCCGCAAAAACTGCAGCTTACAGCCGGGTGGTTCTTGCCACTACGGTACATTAAATTCCCTCTTTACGCGGCACAAAAATTTCATCGATGACGCCAAAGGCCTTAGCTTCTTCCGGGCTCATGTAAAAGTCGCGGTCCGTCTTTTCGCGGACTTCGTCGACAGGCTTTCCGGTATGCTTAGCGACAATTTCGGTAAGGGTATCCTTCGTGCGGATAATTTCCTTGGCGGTAATCTGAATATCTGTAGATTGTCCAGTAGCGGCACCCGACGGCTGGTGCAACATGATGCGGGAATGCGGGAGCGCATAGCGCTTGCCCTTCGTACCTGCAGCAAGGAGCACGGCAGCCATCGAAGCACAACTACCAATGCAGATCGTAGCGATATTCGGGCGTACGTGCTGCATGGTATCATAAATGGCAAGCCCTGCCGACACGTAACCGCCCGGGCTGTTTATATACAGCGTGATATCCTTTTCCGGATTCTCGTATTCAAGGAAAATCAGCTGAGCCATGACGTTGTTTGCCACTTCGTCGTTAATCGGCGTACCCAAGAAGATAATACGTTCCTTGAGAAGTCTGGAATAGATATCGTAAGCGCGTTCGCCGCGCCCGGTTGTTTCAATGACGGTAGGGATGATCATTTATTCCTCTTATTACTTTGTTTCTTCAGCTGCCGGGCGGATACCGACGATGAAGTCAGCAGCCATCTGGAAGCGAAGTTCGTCGCGCAGCTGGTTGATACGGCCAGACTGGCGGAAGTGGTTCTTCAGATTTTCGAATTCCACGTGGTAAGCGTTAGCCATCTGCTGGAGGCGTTCGTCAACGAGAGCCTGAGTCGGCTTGATCTTTTCCTGCGTAGCAACGAATTCGAGAATGCGGTGTTTCTTAATTTCGCGGATTGCTTCACCGGAGAGTTCATTTATCTGTTCTTCTGTCGGTTCCACAACGTCCTTTTCGCTCTGAGCATTGCGGTTGAGCGTCCACTTGATGAGGTCGTAGATGCGAGCCTTCGGCACTTCGAACGGGTTAGCTTCGATGAGCTTGTCGATAGCTTCGTTGATAGCCTTGTTCTTGGCAGCGTCCTTCTTCTGGGCGGCGAGGCTTTCAGCGAGGTTGTTTCTCAAGTCAGCTTCGTCCTTGACGCCAATCTGCTTGCAGAATTCTTCGTCCAAAGTCGGCGGAACGATTTCGCGGACGTCCTTGATTTCAACGTTGAACTGGGCAGTCTTGCCGCGGTAACGTTCATCCTTGTGGTCATCCGGATACTTGAAGTTGATTTCCTTCTTGTCGCCGGCCTTAGAGCCCATGAGGCCTTCGTCGAATCCCGGAGAAGCGGATTCACCGAGGAGGGAGCGGAATTCCTTGTTTTCCGGAAGTTCCTGCTTTTCACCGTCGATAACAACTTCGATATAGTCGCCAACGACAACGTCGCCCTTCTTGGCTTCGCGGTCAACGTGTTCGTCCTTGCTCCACATCTGCATGAGGCGGTCGAATTCGGCCTGGACTTCTTCTTCGTGAACGGCGGTAGCCGGAACGGTGATGCCCGTGTCAGCGTAGCCCTTGATGTCGATTTCCGGATCAACTTCGACTTCGACCTTAAGTGTGATGTCGCTCTTTTCGTCGTCGTTGAAATCCTTCACGAGCATCTTGCCGACCGGAATGATGTTGGCCTTCTTGAGTTCTTCCTGAACGATAGAGTTCACGACTTCATCGACAGCTTCGTGACGGATGGACGGTCCGAACTGCTTCAAGATCATGGACTTCGGCACTTGACCCTGGCGGAAGCCCTTCAAGGCGACCTGCTTCTTGTACTGAGAAAGCTTCTTTTCGAACGGAACCTTGAGATCACCCTGCGGGATTGTAATTTCAAGGGTGCGCACGGTTGCGCTTGTTTCTTTGATTTCAGCGGACATATATACTCCGGTATACGGTTGTTTAAAAGGTGATAAAAAAGAACTGCGAGGGGTGGGAGTCGAACCCACACACCGAAGTACCAGATCCTAAGTCTGGCGCGTCTGCCAATTCCGCCACTCTCGCGATTTCAAGACCAAAGATACAAAAAATTGCCTAAAAACGAATCACCTTTTTTCGATGACCCCGTAAAAACGGGACGGGTAACGCTTCGGAATCAAGCCCAGCTTGTTCAGTACGCGGAACGGGAGTATCAAAAGGCCCAAAGGTCCCTTAAAACAGCCGCGCAAAAGCTTGATACCAGCCCCCGGGAACAAGTAGTCGCCCATCGTGAGGCGATACTCCACACCAAGGGAATCAAGCATCTGCTTCATCTCGTCGTACGAAAAATGCCACAGGTGGTCGGATACCGCAATATGCGCATACGTGAGCCCGCATTCGAACAAAGTGTTAAAATCGTCCGTACACGGGAGCGAAAACACCACGCGCTTTTTGGCAGCCCCGATGGCAGACTTCAAGAAGTCCACTGGATTTGGCACATGTTCCAAGACCTCGATCATCATGACCGTATCGGCAAGGTTTTCGCCAAGCGGTTCGCCCGGTTCAAGCAATTTAGTCTTGAGTCCGTTCTTCTCGGCAACTGCAAGCGACTTCTCGTTGATATCGGCGACAGTCGTGTCAAAGCCCGCCTTCTTCATCTCAAGCGAATAGGCGCCCGCTCCACCACCGAGATCGAGAACAGTCTCCCCGCGAACTTCGCGAAGCAAGAACTCGACCAGTGGCCTGTGGGCCTCACCCGGCTTTGCCGGCGGACCCGGAACGAAGAAAGAACTTTGACCTTGCAATTTTCCCATAGCACAAATATATAAATTATCTTTACCTCCATGTTTCAAGCTTTCCGCAATATAAGAATCGGTGTTTTCATCGCATTTGTAAACCTCCTTATCCAAGGAATTTCATTTTTTGTCCAGAATTTTATTGCGCGTAACCTTGGAACCGCCTCTTACGGGCATTTCGGGCTGCTCCAGACCGACTACTCCATCTTCTGCGCCATCGCCGATTTCGGCATGACGACCCTCATCCTCGCCTTTTTCGGGAGCCGTGCCACAAAAGGTTCTCTTTTCAGGAGCATCCTCCAGCTTAGACTTTTCTCCGCCGTGGTTGCAGCTCTCCTCATGGTCGCCTTCGCGTTCACGTTCCGCTACAACCACCCGATTTTTTACGGCGAACTGATTTTCACATTCGGGCTCGTGTTCCAACATGCGTTTTTCGACTGGTACTTCATCTGCGGAAAATTCTGGAAGCGGCTCTTCGTCTCGAAGCTACTGCACACGATTTCGTATTCCGCGGTCATGGGAGCGGCCCTACTCTACTTCAAGATTGAACGCATCGAGCTCATTGCGCTTGCGATGGTGCTTGCCGCCCTCCCCGCATTCTTCTACGGTGTCACGCAGGCGTTCCACGCACACCTCTTAAAAATCACACGCCGCACGTTCCGCTTTATCGCGCTCATGGTCAAGGCGGGCATCCCGTACGCCATCTCGAGCTTTGCCGCCTTTGCCTACCTCCCCATCGGGCTTTACGTCGCAGATAAATTCGCAAGCGCCGAATTCCTCGGCTGCTATAACTTCGGGCATAAAATTCTCGTGCTCTGCTCGGGCATCATGGTTCACTTCATCTCGTCGAACCTCATCACGCTCCATTCCACGCATGATAAGGACCTCCACCTCAAGGACATCGCCATATTCACGCTGTTCATCGCCGTGTGCTCTTCGCCGCTGTGGTTATTTCCCTCATGGATTTTAAAAATTCTCTTCTTTGCAGCCCCGTGGACTGACGCTACATTACAGACAAGCGCAAATATTTTACAGATACTTTCGTTCTCGCTCATTTTCCAGGCAGCACGCACCACGCTCATCTCGACACTCCTCAAGGAACATGCGACACGCGCCTACGCCGTCATGGTAAGCGTCGGCGGAGCCTCGAACGTCATCGCCTGCATGCTCGCAGGCCTCTATCTCGAAAATGCAATGATCCCGCTATTTGCACTCACAGGCGATCTTGTGATCACCGCAATCCTGTTCGGGTATTTCGCCCACCACGGCAGGGTCCGCTGGTAAAATTGAGCGTTTGCCGCTGCTCACCGTGCAGACAAAGAAGAAGAACGACATCCACACCCAGTACATACTTTGCTTGTAACCGGTCGTGAAGTTCCACAGGATAATCCACATCATGAACGTCGCCGTGAGCAAAAGCATAAACGGATTTTTTGCAACCGCCATCTTGTGATAGCTATACGTGAACAGCACGCCAAAGAAAAACGGCAACAGGAAAATCCCCGGGAGTCCAAAGTCCTTGTACGCATCCCACAGGTACGGAATCGTATTTAAACCCGTGTATTTCACTACGCTCTCGTTAAACGGCGTATCCCATCCAAAATTTGACTGCAACCCATCACCAATATGCAGCAGGTGCGTCACGCCAAAGAATGCGTCAATGCCGTACGTCCAGTCGTGCTCAGGGATATCGCTATAGCGGTTGAAGGCGTAATCCAGGTTCCAATAGTTATTCGCCACGTACTTGTACGGGAGCAGAGCCACTTCCTTTGCAATCTTACTGTCAGTCACATCGGAATTGCCATACTGCCCCTTGAGTGACGCCACCGCTACAAAGAAGATGCAGACAAACACCGTCACCACCGCGAGCGAGCGCCATGAAAAACGCCCACGCAAGTAGTTGAACAAAATCATGAACATACCAAGGCAAAGCATGTTGATGCCACGGCTCGGGTACGTCGCAAACGAAAGAAGAATTGTGAACAGCACCATAAAGCGCGATGCATAGCGCACCCAGCGCACCGGGTTCATGGACTTGAACGACGCCACTGCAAAAAGCCCGACCACCATCGCACCCGACGTAAAGAAGTCTGCGTACTTGAGCACGTCGTTATCCTTACCCGTGAGCCACTGCGACGGGTTGTCCGTCAACAGCACCAGGTTCCCCGCCACCGAGATGACGCCGAGCACGCCCACAAAGAAATACGCAAACGCCGAAAAGCTGAGGAAGAAATGGCAGACCCAGTTGTACTCGCCATGAACCTCAAGCTTCTTCTGCAGTGGCGGGCCGCCAGCCGATTTCCACGCGAAATCCGTCACATAGCAACCGACCAAAAAGCAGAACATGCCGCCGCCCCACACGAGCCACGTCGAATAGTTAAAGTCCGACATCATCGGCAAGAACTGCAAATAGGAGACGCCAAGCATCACCATCTGCACCAAAAAGTACAGAGTCGACGGGCGGAAAAAATCTTCCTTGAAAATAGAGACAAGCACCAAGGCAACGAGAGCAAGCGTAAACATCACGCTTGATTCTGGATGAGCAAACAACGCCTCCATCATGCCTTGACGCCCCAGAAATTACTTATGCCAGAAGCAGACTTTCTTGACGAAGAAATCCCACTCGGCAGCGGTCTTAGAGTTCGTGCGGCTTTCGGAGCGCATGTACTCGACAAGGTTACTGAGGAGTGTAGCCAAGAAGAACGAGAAGAACACCGTAAACGCAAGGATAAGCCCACGCTTCGGAGAAATCTTCTTGTCGTTTTGCCAAGGCGGTTCAAGCACATGCAGGTTCGTAAGCGTCTTCGCTTCTTCCAGTCGCATCTGTTCGCTCTGCTGGCGCAGCACCTTGTACATTGCTTCCTGGATGCGAATTTCAGCCTCACGCCTCAGGTATTCCGCATAAAGCTCCGGAGACTTCTTGAGCTCGATCATACCGATGTTGCTGTGCTTGCCCTTGAGCGCTCCGCCAAGTGCAGAATTCACGCCCTTGATACGCTTCGAGAGTTCCTGGTAACGCTTGCTGTTTTCGCCACGGTCCAGCTTTTCGAAGTTCAATTCCATGTTCACTTCTTCGCGCATCGCCTGCAATTCGCTCAAGTACTTGATGGTCGCCTCAAGCTGCACGTTCGGTTCGTACACATTGTTCTTCACCTGGAAATCGACAAACTCGCCAAGCAAGGAATCCAGCGTATGGTAGCAAGAATCAAGCCTCGTCTGGAAATATTCCCTAGACTGGCGGGCCTGCTTCGTCTTGAATGCGTTGAACGAGGAATCCGCCTTGTCAAGCATGAAGTTCAGGACATCGACAGCGAGCTTCGCATCCGTATCCTTGAAGTAGATGGAAAGCATTTCTTCCTTGTTCAGCTCAAGACCGAAATTCTTGCGGAACTCCTTGAGCAAGTCCGCATGGAACTTGCCCTTGAACTTGTAGTGCTTTGCAAGGTCAAACTTGTCGATGACCATGTTGTGCAGTTCCCAGGAATTGAGAATCGTCCACACGGCATTCACGTCCTCGTTGTCCATGGAAATTCCAAGGAGCGAACTCATGCCCGAAGAACCCATGAGCCCGCTGAGCATCCCCGACATAGGCTGCGTCGAGGCCGGCGGAGTGACAATCGCCGATGCGGCATACTTCGGCTTCACGACCCACATGACCATCACAAAGGCAATAATCGTCGGGATAATGACCATCGCGGCAACAAACTTGAAATGCTTCAAGTCGTTATTCAGAATCCGCAGACAGATTTCAACAAAACCAATAGACTCTTGCTTTTCCATAAGCTACTTGTTGTAAGTGACGTAAATGATGAACGCAGACGAAATCACACTCAAAAGGGATGCCATGAACAAGGTAAAGTCCTTGAACGATTCGTAATGGCTCTTCGGGATTTCGATGTAGTCGCCCGGCAAAATCGGATCCGTAGACACATTGATCGGAATGGCTTCAGGCTTTGCACCACGCCAGACCCTCACCTGGTTCCAGGATCCCGTAATCGTGTTCACACCGCCCGAGGAGATATAGTCAATCGCATGCCATGTCGGGTTGTAATTGTAACGACCGATGAAGCTAACAGAACCGCCTAAGTACACAAACAGTTCCTTCACGAAAAACTCAATTTCCGTATTCGGCTCGACCGTTGTCGTCTTCATTTCGGCAAGCGTAATCCAGCGCGGGTCCTTGTCCGGTTCACGCACACAGACCGACTTGTAGCCAAAGTTGTGCATCCTGTTTGCACCGGCGAGGTCAAAGTAATCCGCAAGTGTCCTTTCCGGACGGTAAGCGACACTCGTCCTGTATCCTGGGAACAACAACGTAACGTTATCGCCCATCGGCACGAACGGCACAAAAATCTTGTCGCCCTGTTCAAGCATCACATCATTTTCGAATTCGCCATTCGTCGTCATCGCAGTATAGTTCACATGGATAGTGTCCTTGCCGCGAATCACCTGGACATCTTCCGTATTCGCATTAGCAAGCGGATTTCCGATCGCACGGATAAACTGGCTAAGTCTCGTCTGCGGATCAACAATATGCTGGCCCACAAGGCCTACGGCACCCATCGCATTCACGCGGAACTTCTTCAAAGCCGCAAGCTGCACAAAGCAGAACTCGCGCTTGTAGCGCTTGGAAACAAGGTCAAGGATAAGTCTCTGCGCCTCGCCAAAAGTCTTTCCGCCCACATGCACGGCACCGCATTCTTCAACAGCCACGCTGCCGTCCGGGTAAATCTGGATAGAAAGGTACTTGTCCTCAAGCATCAAGTCCAGAAAGTCGCCCGGACCAAGCACGTAATTGGAATCCACCGTCATTTCGGCATACATCGGCGTAAGCGAAGCGGCACCGCGCGTAGATGTACCTTCACCAAGGACCAGGTTTCTCGCAGTACTCGAGTTGCCGAACATGGATTCCGAAGCAAACACGCACACGCATGCTAAAAGCAGATAAGCTATAAAAGATCGCATATTACTACAATAGAAAAAGAGATGACAAGTTACCTAATAATACAAAAATTAAAATGAAGAGTAGAACCAAATCATCAGTTATTGGTCATTAGTCATTGGTTATTTGTCAATGGTCATTGGTCAATAGTCATATAACGCAAAAAAAGGCGCGGCATATAAGCCGTGCCTTTTTTAAAGACCGTTTTTTTGATCTTAGTTAGCGGACTTGCCTTCGCCTTCGACCATGTCAACAGCAGCGTCAGCCTTAGCAGGTTCAGCAGCCTTCTTGGCCTTAGCAACGATTTCGTCTTCGACGAGACCGATAAGAGCCATTTCAGCAGCGTCACCGGCGCGGTTCGGGCCGAGCTTCAGCACGCGAGTGTAACCACCGTTGCGGTTAGCATAACGCGGACCGATCGTGTTGAACAAATCCTGGAGAACCTTCGGGTCCATCACGAAGCGAGCAGCTTCACGACGTGCAGAAAGGTCACCCTTCTTTGCGTAGGTAATCATGCGTTCTACACAGCTGCGCACAAGCTTAGCCTTGTGGAGAGTGGTACGCACATAGCGCTTGTTCTGATCCGTTTCCATGCCCTTCTCGAGAATAGAAGTCGTGAGGGCGCGGAGGATGGCACGCTTGTGTTGGGCGTTAACACCCAGTTTCTTGTTTTTTACACCGTGTCTCATGTTTAATCCTTCAAGTAATCATCGACGTCCATGCCAAAAGAAAGGCCCATCGACGTCAACACCTCGTTAAGTTCAACCAAGGACTTCCTACCGAAGTTCTTGTATTTGAGCATATCGTTTTCCTTGTTGCGAACAAGCTCGCCAATGGTATGGATGTTTGCCATACGGAGGCAGTTGCTGGAGCGAACGGAAAGTTCCAGATCGTCCACGCGCATACGGAGGAGGTTAGCGATACGCTGACGTTCTTCATCCATTTCGAGTTCTTCAGGAGATTCGAGATCGCCTTCGAAGTTGATGAAGATTTCCAAGTGATCCACAAGAAGCTTTGCAGCGTATGCAAGAGCGTCTTCCGGGTCAATGGAACCGTCTGTTGTAATTTCAAGTTCCAGACGGTTGTAGTCCGTCTTCTGACCAACGCGGGTATCGCTGATGTGCATTGCGACTTTCTGAACCGGGTTGAAGTTCGCATCCATGGCGATAACGCCAATCGGAGCGTCCTTGTCCTTAAGTTCGTCGGCAACAACATAACCACGACCGCAGGAGATCTTCACGTCCATCGACAAAGAAGCGTTGCCGTTCAATGTCGCAATGTGAACATCCGGAGTCAGGATAGTGACATTTGGATTGTCCATAAAGTCCTTGGCCGTGACTTCGCCATCACCGGACATGTCCAGGTGAAGGGTTTCATCATGATCAGACAGGAGCTTTACACGGATGCTCTTGAGGTTCAGGATAATGTCAGTGACATCTTCCTTCACACCCGGAATCGTCGAAAATTCCTTGTCAACGCCTTCGATTTTCACGGAGACAATAGCCGCACCCTGCAGAGAGGAGAGGAGCACGCGACGGAGAGCGTTACCGAGGGTAATACCCCAGCCACGTTCCAAGGCTTCTACGACAAACTTGGCGTAGCGGCCATCTTCGCCGGTTTCCACTTTCTGGAAGCTGCGCGGCATCTGAAGTGATTTCCACATCATTGGCGATACCTCTTTGGATTAAATTCTTCTCTTCTTTTTAGGACGGCAACCATTGTGCGGAATGCCCGTCACGTCTCGAATAGAGAGAACTTCGAGGCCCGCATTCTTGAGAGCGCGGACGGCAGATTCACGGCCGCCACCAGCACCCTTAACGCGAACGTCCACCTTGCGCATGCCGAGATCGAATGCCTTGTGGGCAGCGGTTTCAGCGGCGAGCTGGGCTGCAAACGGTGTGCTCTTGCGGGAGCCCTTGAAACCGGAGTTACCCGGAGAACCCCAAGCGACAACGTTGCCACGAGCGTCGGTGATAGAAACGATTGTATTGTTGAAGGAAGCGAACACGCAGGCGATACCCTGGATGTCAATGCGCTTCTTGCCCTTCTTGATCTTGACTTCTTCAGCAGCAGCCGGAGCTTCAGCAGCGGCAGCAGCAGTTTCCTTGATTTCTTCTTCAGCCACGATGATACTCCTTACTTCTTCTTGTTAGCCACAGTCTTCTTGGGGCCCTTACGTGTGCGGGCGTTGGTGCGGGAACGCTGACCGCGGACCGGGAGGCCCTTGCGGTGGCGGATGCCGCGATAGCAGCCAATGTCCTGCAAACGCTTGATGTTCAAGGTAACTTCTGCGCGGAGCTGACCTTCCACAGAGTATTCATCTTCCAAAAGATGACGAATCTTACCTTGTTCTTCTTCAGTCAGGTCGTCACACTTCTTGTTCTTGTCAATGCCCAACTGAGCACAGACCTTGTTAGCGGTGAACAGACCGACACCATAGATTGCCGTCAGACCGTATTCAACAGTCTTGTTTTTCGGTAAATCGACACCAGCGATACGTGCCATACGATCTCCTTATCCCTGCTTCTGCTTGTGACGGGGGTTCTTCGAACAGATGATGCGCAATACACCCTTACGACGGATGATCTTGCAGTTTTCACATCTGGGTTTGATGGAGGCTTTGATTTTCATAGGTTTGACCTTCTTTTGTAATACCTATTACTTGTAACGGTAAGTAATTCGCCCGCGATTTAAATCGTACGGGGAAATCTCGACCAACACTTTGTCGTCCGGCAAGATTCTAATGAAATGCCGGCGCATTTTTCCTGAAACATGGGCGAGAATCTCGTGACCATTTCCGAGTTGAACACGGAAGAAAGCGTTGGGAAGAGCTTCCAACACAACGCCTTCTACTTGTATACCTTCTTCTTTAGCCACTAAGATGCCATCCTGCCGCGAATGCGGCCGCGTTTCAAGAAACCTTCATAATTTTTGGTATGCAACTGGGCTTCGAGCTGACGAAGAGTATCCAGAGCAACACCCACCACGATCAAGACCGAGGTACCTCCAATATAGAAACTCATATTGAGAGCGTCTTTCAAATGCAGGGGAACAACGCTGATTAAAGCGAGGTAAAGAGACCCAGGCAAAGAAATTCTGGTCAAAACGTGGTCAATGTATTCTGCTGTCTGCTTACCCGGACGGACTCCCGGAATAAACCCACCGCTTCTCTTGAGGTTTTCGGCAATGTCGTTCGGGTTGTACTGGATTGCCGTGTAGAAGTAGGTGAAGAATATGATGAGGAGGGCATCTACTACGCTGTAGGAGATATGGCCCGGAATAAATGCAGAGGCAAAAGCCTGCATCGCGGACACATTCGGGAACCAAGATGCAACCATGGCCGGAATGAACATGATGCAAGAGGCAAAGATCACGGGAATCACGTTAGCGGTGTTCACCTTGAAAGGCAAATAGCTAGCCTGACCACCCAAGACCTTGTTTCCGACAGTCCTGCGAGGACTTTGGAGTGGAATGCGACGGGTCGCCTGCTCGACGAAAACGATAAATCCGACAATGACAACCACAATCGCCAAGATAAAGACCTCGATCGCAAGCGGCTGGATGCCTTCATTAAACATTTCCGCTTCGGCCAAGATGGCCCGCGGAAGGCCACCGACGATACCGGCGAAAATTATAAGGGAAATACCGTTACCCACACCGTGCGAGGTAATCTGCTCGCCAAGGTACATCAAGAAGATCGTACCTACGGTGAAGGTTAACGTTGCAAGGAGACGAAAGCCTACGTTGCCGAGGCCGGACGAGAAGTTCTCGGAAAGGACCGAGATGCCCGTACCGGCAGCCGTCGTCACCTTGAGGTTAGAAAGCCACATAGAAATGCCCCATCCCTGCAAGGCGGAAAGGACCACCGTGAAGTATCGGGTATACTGATTCAGCTTAGCGCGACCTTCCTGACCCTCCTTCTGGAGCATCTGGATGGCCGGGATGACCGAGCCCATCAACTGGAGGATGATGCTTGCGCTAATGTACGGCATGATACCGAGGGCAAATACAGTTGCTTTCGCAAATGCACCGCCGGTAAACGAGTCGTACAGGCCAAACAGGTTATTCGAATTTTTGAAGTATTCTGCGAGGACCGCAGCGTTAACTCCGGGGATGGAGATGTGAGAGCCAATGCGGTAGACGATCAAAAGACCGAGCGTGAAGAGAATCTTCTTGCGCAGTTCCTCAATCTTGAACGCATTGACAAACGCATCGATGGCTTTCTTGAGTGCTTCCATTAGATGATCTCAACTTTGCCGCCAGCAGCTTCAATGGCAGCCTTTGCCTTTTCGCTGATAGCGTTAACCTTTACGTTGATAGCCTTGTCGATAGAACCAAAAGCGAGGACCTTGACCGGCAGTTCGACGTTCTTGATGAAGCCGAGGTCGAAGAGGACCTTGGCGTCGAAATCAACAGCGCTAACAGCGGCGAGGCGCTTCAGGTTCACGATCTGGAATTCAACACCAGCGTGCTTGAAGCCGCGCTTCGGGATACGACGGTGAATCGGCATCTGGCCGCCTTCGAAAGCGACGCGACCGGCCTTAGCGCTCTTACGAGCACCAGCACCCTTCTGACCACGACCGGCAGTTGTGCCCCAGCCAGAGCCCGGACCACGACCGATGCGCTTGCGGCTCTTGCCCTTGGCAGCCTTGCCAGGATTGAGAGTATTGAGTTCCATCTTAGATCTCCTCGACCTTGACCATGTCCTTCACGGCATTGATCATGCCCTGGATGGACGGAGTCAGATTGTGTTCAACAGTTTGTCCGATCTTGCGGAGACCGAGTGCAGCCACGTTAGCGCGATGCACCGGAAGGCGACGGACGATACCCTTGATCAAAGTAATACGAACTTTCTTCATTAGGTATTACTCCTTAGGCTTCAAAACCACGCAACTTGGCGCAGTCCTGTTTGTTCTTCTGAGAAAGCAGGCCTTCCAAGCAAGCGCTGACGACAGTGCTCGGATTGGAGGAACCGTGAATCTTCGTGAGGATGTTGCGGACACCGGCGAGTTCGAGAACTGCACGGGCAGCAGCACCGGCGATAACACCAGTACCCGGAGCAGCCGGCATGAGGAGGATGCGGGTAGAACCGCTCTTCACTTCGATGTCGTGCGGGATGGTGCCATCGAGGAGCTGGACTTCCACGATGTTTCTCTGGGCAGCTTCGGTACCCTTACGGATAGCTTCGGAAACTTCCTTAGCCTTGCCGAGACCGACACCGACCTTGCCGTTCTTGTTGCCGACGACAACGAGAGCGGAGAAGGACATGCGACGGCCGCCCTTGACGGTCTTAGCGCAACGGTTGATGTGTACAACCTTGTCTTCAAATTCAGAAACTTGAGCTTCGCGTTCCAAAGTGTACCTCACTAGAATTTGAGTCCGCCTTCACGAGCTCCCTCAGCGAGAGCCTGAACGCGACCGTGATAGATGTAACCGCCGCGGTCGAAGACCACGGATTCAATGCCCTTGGACTTGGCGAGTTCAGCAATCTGGAGACCGAGCTGCTTAGCCTGTTCGGTCTTCGTCATTTCACCAAACTTACCCTGGAATTCCTTGGAAGCTGTGGTGACCTGAGCGACAGACTTGTTGTTTTCGTCATCAAAGATCTGGGCAATCATGTGAGACAAGGAACGGCGAACAGCCAAACGAGGGCATTCTGCAGTTCCGACAACAGACTTGCGTACGCGTTCGTGGCGTGCGATTCTGGACTGGATTCTTTTTTTAGCAATTGCAGTCATAGTTTACCCTTATTTACCTGTCTTCTTACCCTGCTTGCGACGCACAATTTCGCCAGCGTACTTGATGCCCTTGCCCTTATACGGTTCAGGCTTACGGTACTTGCGAATTTCTGCGGCAGCCTGGCCAACCTTCTGCTTGTCGATGCCGGAGATCGTAATCTTCAGCGGATCAACAGCCTTCAGTTCAACGCCTTCCGGAGCCTTGAAGATCACCGGATGAGAGAAGCCGAGAACCAAGTTGAGGTCCTTGCCCTTCTGTTCTACGCGGTAGCCAACGCCAACGATTTCGAGAGTCTTCTGGAAACCCTTGGTCACGCCTTCGACCATGTTATTGACGAGAGCGCGAGTGGTGCCGTGCATAGCGCGGGTGAACTTTTCATCATTCGGGCGGGTGAAGGAGAGCTTGTCGCCATCGAGGTTGATGGAGATGAGTTCGTGAACTGTCGTTTCGAGCTTGCCCTTCGGGCCTTCGACCTTGATGTTCTGACCGTTGACGTTAACCTTAACGCCAGCCGGGATAGTGATAATAGCTTTACCGATACGGGACATCTTTACCATACCTTTGCGATGACTTCGCCACCCACCTTGAGTTCGCGGGCTTCGTGGTCAGTCATGACACCTTTAGATGTGGAGATGATAGCATAGCCGAGGCCGTTGCGAACGCGCGGAAGCTTGGCCACGTCAACATAGTGACGGAGACCCGGCGTAGAAACGCGCTGGAGGCCCTGGATAGCGGATTCGCCCTTCGTGTAACGGAGGAGGACCTTGAGGATGCCCTGCTTACCGTCATCGACGACGACGAACTTCTTAATGAAACCTTTTTCCTGCAACACACGTGCAATATCACGCTTCAGATTGCTGGCAGGAATGTCCACCACGGGGAGCTTTGCCGTAGAGGCATTGCGGATACGGGTGAGCATATCGGCGATAGTATCTGTCATTGCCATTTTATACTCTCCTTACCAAGACGACTTTGTGATACCGGGGATTTCGCCGGCGAGTGCCATTTCGCGGAAGCAAATACGGCAAAGGCCAAAGCGGCGCATAAAGGCGTGCGGCCTACCGCAACGCTTGCAACGGTTGTACCCACGAACGGTATACTTCGGAGTACGCTTGCATTTTTCAATCATTCTTCTGCTTGCCATGGTATTACCTTACTTCCTGAAGGGGAGTCCAAGTTCTTCGAGAAGGGCGCGACCTTCATCGTCCGTCTTAGCGGAGGTGACGAAAGAGATGTCCATACCGAAGGTACGGGAAATCTTGTCAATGTCGATTTCAACAAAGATCGTCTGTTCCTTGATGCCGAGGGTGAAGTTACCCATGCCATCAAAGCCACGGCGTGCGAGACCACGGAAGTCGCGGACACGCGGAAGGTCGATGTTGATGAAACGATAGAGGAAGTCCCACATGTTGTCGCCATGAAGTGTGACCTTAGCACCGATGCCGATACCTTCACGGAGGTGGAAGTTAGCGACAGCCTTCTTAGCGTTAGTGACAATAGCCTTCTGACCGGTGATAGCAGTGAGAGTGTCAGCAGCTTCGTCGAGAATCTTGCGGTTCTGGGAAGCGGCGCCCACGCCCATGTTGAGCACGATCTTTTCGAGACGCGGAATCTGCATCACGTTCTTGTAGGCAAACTTTTGCTGCAAGGCCGGAACGACCTTTTCGAGATAGAATTGCTTCATCTGGTTCATTGCGTTACCTTACACAGCCTTTCCAGTCTTGACACTGGTACGAACGCCCTTCTTACCCTTTTCGCGGACGATGCGGGTACGAACGGGAGTGTTGCCTTCGAGAAGCATCACGTTGGAAATGTCAATCGGCAATTCCTTTTCAACGATGCCACCAGTCTGATTGGTCTGAGACGGCTTTTCGTGACGCTTGCGGACGTTGACGCCCGAAACGACCACCTTGCCATCCTTGACGCTGATCACGGTGCCGGTCTTGCCCTTGTCAACACCGGAAATCACCTTGACGTTATCATTCTTCTTGATGTTAGCCATTAGAGAACCTCAGGTGCGAGGGAGATGATCTTCATGTACTTCTTGTCGCGGAGCTCACGAGCCACCGGTCCAAAAATACGGGTTCCACGCGGTTCGCCATCCTTGTTGATGAGAACCACTGCGTTGTCGGAGAAACGAATGAACGTTCCGTCCGGACGTGCGATTTCTTTAGCTGTGCGGACGACGACGGCGTCGGCCACGGAACCCTTCTTCACCTTGCTCTGGGGGATAGCGTCCTTAACGGCTACCTTGATGACATCACCGATGCTAGCATAGCGACGGTTTGTGCCACCCAAAACACGGATGCAGGCGACTTCCTTGGCACCACTGTTATCGGCCACGACGAGTCTGGTTTCTTCTTGAATCATATTCGCCTTACTCCAGGAGTTTACTTCTTCTTTTCCACAATGCGGACGAGGCGCCAGCGCTTCGTTGCAGAGAGGGGACGAGTTTCCATGATTTCGACCAAGTCGCCTTCTTCGGCTTCATTCTTTTCATCGTGAGCCTTGAGCTTGCTGGTCGTAGTCATGATCTTGTTGTACATCGGGTGACGCTTGCGGTTTTCGACCACAACCGTAATCGTCTTGTCCATCTTGTCGGAGGAGACGATACCCTGCTTGACTTTACGAAGGTTTCTTTCCATTTCCTGCTCCTGCCGGCTTATGCCTTGGCCTTTTCGCTGAGGATGGTCTTGATTCTGGCGATGTCCTTGCGGGCAGCTTGAATCACAGAGGGTTTTTCCAAATTACCGAGCTTCGCAGTCATGCGGTAATTGAACAAATCGAGATTCAACTGAGCCAGTTTTTCCTTGAGCTGGTCAACGCCCAGTTCTTTCAATTCACGTGCTTTCATTAGATCTCCGATTCTTCGATGATTTTGCACTTAAGGGGGAGCTTCTGAATTGCGACATGGAGAGCTTCCATGGCAAGTTCACGTTCAACACCACCCATTTCAAAAAGGATGCGACCCGGGAGGATTACGGCTGCCCAGAATTCGACTGCGCCCTTACCCTTACCCATACGGGCTTCTGCAGGGTGACGGGTAATCGGCTTATCGGGGAAGACGCGAATCCACACGCGACCACCACGCTTGATCTTACGAGTCATGGCGATACGAGCAGCTTCGATCTGGCGAGCGGTGAGCCAGCACTTTTCAAGAGCCTGGATACCGAATTCGCCAAAGGCGATATAGTTGCCACGAGAGGCGACGCCCTTCATGCGCCCTTTCATTTGCTTACGATGCAATGTTCTTTTCGGACTCAGCATAATTACTTCTCTCTCTTGTTGTCGTTCATGACGTCCTTACCGATCTTTTCACCGTGCATGATCCACACCTTGATACCGATGGCACCATAAACGGTCTTAGCGATGGCAGTTGCGTAGTCGATGTCAGCACGAAGAGTGTGCAGAGGCACGCGGCCTTCGGCATACTTTTCAACGCGGGCAATTTCGGCACCACCGAGGCGGCCACCGCACTGCACCTTGATACCTTCCACACCCATGCGCATAGCGGACTGGATAGCGCGCTTCATGGCACGGCGGAAAGAAATACGCTTTTCGAGCTGGCGAGCAATGTTTTCAGCCACGAGCTTGGCATCAGTTTCCGGACGCTTGATTTCGTGGACTGCAATATAGATTTCTTTACCGGTGAGGAACTGGAGTTCGCCCTTCAAACGTTCCAATTCTTCGCCCTTTTTACCGATAACGATACCCGGGCGAGCGGTATAGAGGTTAACGTTCACCTTCTTGACGGTACGTTCGATGCCGACCTTGGAGAGGGAGGCATGTTCGAAACGCTTCATCAAGTAGCGACGGAGCACGATATCTTCATAGAGAAGATCGGCAAACTTGTCTTCGGCATACCACTTGGATTCCCAACCGCGGATAACGCCAAGACGAAGACCATTAGGATGAGTTTTGTGACCCATTGTTAATTCTCCTTGTCTGCGACAACGACGGTGATGTGGGAGAGCGGCTTTTCGATACGGAAAGCACGGCCCTGGGAACGCGGGTGAATGCGCTTCATGATCGTACCACCATCAGCGGTGATGGTCTTGATCACGATTTCTTCGGCGGAAACCGGAGCGGCGGACTTCTGCTTCAAGTTAGCGACAGCGGACTTGAGAGCATTTTCAACCAGCGGAGCACCCTTGGTCTGCGTACGGAGGATGGAGAGCATCGCGAAGGCTTCGCTGACGGACTTGCCACGAACGAGGTCGACTACGCGACGGAGCTTGCGAACGCCGTAACGGACGTTTTTAACTTTAGCAACAGCTTGCATTATTTCTTGCCTCCAGCAGTTTCAGTCTTGCGGTGACCGCGGAAAGTACGGGTCATGGAGAATTCGCCGAGCTTATGGCCAACCATGTTTTCGGTGACATAAACCGGAAGGAACTGCTTGCCGTTATAGACGGAGAACGTGAGTCCGACCATATCCGGGACGATTGTGGAACGACGGGACCAGGTCTTGATAGCCTGTTTCTTGTCGGAACCGGCCATCGCCTGGGCCTTGCTGAGAACGTGGGAATCCACGAACGCACCTTTCTTAAGGGATCTAGACATGAATTAGGCCCTCTTCTGACGATGACGTACGATGAACTTATCAGTACGCTTGTTGTTACGAGTTTTTGCACCCTTAGAGTTCTTACCCCAAGGAGAGCACGGATGACGACCACCAGAGGTACGACCTTCACCACCACCAAGGGGGTGATCGACCGGGTTCATAACGACACCACGGACGGCCGGGCGCTTGCCGAGCCAGCGAGAGCGGCCTGCAGAACCCGAGGATTCATTCATGTGATCGATATTGGAAACCTGGCCAACGGTAGCGAGGCAGTCTTCCGGGATGTAGCGGACTTCGCCACTCGGAAGCTTGACCTGGCAGAGCTTGCCGTCCTTGGCAACCAGTTCTGCACCGGCACCAGCGGAACGAGCAATCTGGGCACCCTTGCCCGGCTTCATTTCGATGTTGTGGATAATGGTGTTGAGCGGAATGTCGCGGAGAGGAATTGCGTTACCTACGCGGAATTCAGCACCTTCACCAGCGTTCAGCACATCGCCAACCTTGATTTCGGCCGGAGCGATGATGTATGCACGCTTGCCGTTTTCGTACTTGACGAGAGCGATGCGAGCGGTACGGTTCGGATCGTATTCGATCGTTTCGACAGTGCAGGAGAGACCGGCAAACTGACGCTTGAAGTCGATGATACGATACAGTTTCTTGTGACCACCACCACGACGACGGGAGGTAATTTCACCAGCATTGTTACGGCCGGAGCTACGCTTGATACCTTCGGTAAGCGGCTTGTACGGCTTTACAGCAGAGAGTTCCTTGCGGTCACCAATCTGCTTGTAACGCAGTGTCGGGGTAATCGGGCGATAAGATTTCAGACCCATGGTTATACTCCTTCAAACTCGGCAATCTTTTGCCCGGCCTTCAATGTGATGTAGGCCTTCTTCCAGTTCGGTTTCTTGCCAGCGACCATACGGACGCGCTTGATCTTGCCGCGGTTGATCAAAGTGTTGACCTTAGCGACCTTGACTTCAAAGCGCTTTTCGATAGCAGCCTTGATGTCTTCCTTAGAAGCGTCCATGGCGACCTTGAACACGTACTTGTGCACGTCGTTACGCTTGTTCACCATGTTCTTCATGGTTTCTTCGGTAACGTGCGGAGCAACGAGGATTTCGCGAATTTCTTTCATTAGCGGCCTCCTTCAAGTTCTGCGAGAGCAGCCTGAGAGATAACAACGTTATTTGCACGAACAACATCGTAAGTGTTGACGTCAGCTACGCGAGCGCAGCGGCACCAAGGAATGTTGTTAGAGGAAAGATAGAGGTTCTGATCCTTTTCGCTAACGATGAAGAGAACGTTGCGCTGTTCGATGCCGGACTTGGCGAGAACAGAGAGGAGATCCTTGGTCTTCGGAGCGCTGAAGCTGAGAGCTTCGAACACGGAGACCTTGCCTTCGCTAGCCTTGTTGGCGAGAGCGGAGTAGAAAGCGATCTTCTTGACCTTCTTGTTCACCTTTTCGAAGTAGTCATGAGACTTCGGACCGTGTGCCTTAGCACCACGAACCCAAACTGCAGAGGTGTTCTGACCGGAACGAGCGCGGCCGGTACCCTTCTGCTTCCACGGCTTCTGGCCACCGCCACTGACTTCGCCCTTGGACTTAGTCTGAGCAGTACCCTGACGGTTGTTGTTCAGGATAGCCTTGATGTGGAGGTACATGCAGACCTTGTTGACTTCCTGGTCGAAGAGAGCCGGGAGCTGGATATCATTCTTAAAATCGCCAGTAGCGGCGAAAAGCTTTGCACTAGCCATTAGTCTTTCCTCACCACGATGATGCTGTTCTTCGGGCCCGGGACAGCGCCACGGACGAAGATCAGGTTGCGGTCGCCATCAACTTTGACGACCTGGAGGTGCTTCACGGTCACTTTCTTGTTGCCGTATTGACCAGCCATACGCTTACCCGGGAAAACACGACCCGGATAGGAGTGAGCGGACGTACCACCCGGTTCGCGCATATTGTGCGTACCATGGGAACGAGGACCGCTATGGAAACCGTGGCGCTTGATAGTGCCAGAGAAACCATGACCCTTGGAGATGCCAGAGACGTTCACAGTCTTTGCATCAGCGAAGTCGGCAGCGCCGAATTCCTTGCCAACCGGCCAGGATTCGAGATCAGCGACATCAAATTCAGCGAGGTGTTCACGAACAGCCACGTCAGCCTTCTTGAAATGGCCGACTTCTGCCTTATTGGCGCGCTGTTCCTTCTTGAGACCAAAGCCGATCTGGACAGCAGTGTAGCCGTCCTTCTCTTCTGTCTTATGGCAAACGACCACGCACGGACCGGCTTCGAGAACCGTGACAGGGACGCATTCGCCCTGTTCCGTGAACACTTGGGTCATTCCCAATTTCTTTGCGAGAATACCGTTCATTGTTATTAGACCTTAATTTCGACTTCAACGCCTGCCGGCAAGTCAAGTTTCATGAGGGAATCTACAGTTTGCGGCGTAGCATCAAGGATGTCGATAAGACGCTTGTGCGTACGGGATTCGAACTGTTCACGAGAAGTCTTGTCAATATGCGGAGAGCGGAGCACCGTATACTTCTGGATCTTCGTCGGGAGAGGGATGGGGCCTGCAATACGAGCCCCAGTGTTCTTAGCTGTATTCACGATATCTTGAGCAGAGCGGTCGATCATACGATGATCGAAGCTCTTCAAGCGAATACGGATGCGTTCACCAGCCATGATTATTCCTTACTTGATGATTTCGGTAACAGAGCCAGCACCAACAGTACGTCCACCTTCGCGGATAGCGAAGCGGAGCTGCTTTTCCATGGCGATCGGAGCGATGAGGTTCACGTGAATCGTGACGGTATCACCCGGGGTAACCATTTCGACGCCTTCCGGGAGCTGAATCGTGCCGGTAACGTCGGTGGTGCGGAAGTAGAACTGAGGACGGTAGCCGTTCATGAACGGCGTGTGGCGGCCACCTTCGTCCTTCGTGAGAACGTAGATTTCAGCCTTGAATTCGGTGTGCGGAGTGACAGACTTCGGAGCGGCGAGAACCATGCCACGGACGATGTCCTTCTTTTCAGCGCCACGGAGGAGGAGACCAACGTTGTCACCTGCCTGAGCGTCGTCGAGAAGCTTGCGGAACATTTCAACACCGGTGATGACGTATTCGGTGGTTTCACCGAGACCGATACGTTCGACCTTGTCGTTCAAGCGAACGACACCGCGTTCGATACGGCCAGTAGCGACAGTGCCGCGGCCAGTAATCGTGAACACGTCTTCGATCGGCATGAGGAACGGCTTGTCGGTATCGCGCTGCGGGAGCGGGATGTATTCGTCGCAAGCGTTCATGAGTTCCATGACCTTGTCCTGGTATTCCGGATCGCCTTCAAGAGCCTTGAGAGCAGAACCGCGGATGATCGGGGTGTTGTCACCGTCAAAGTCATACTTGGACAGAAGTTCGCGAACTTCCATTTCGACGAGGTCGAGAATTTCGGCATCGTCAACCATGTCGCACTTGTTCATGAACACGACGATCTTCGGCACGCCAACCTGGTGAGCGAGAAGGATGTGTTCGCGAGTCTGCGGCATCGGGCCGTCAGTAGCAGCAACGACGAGGATAGCGCCGTCCATCTGAGCAGCACCAGTCACCATGTTCTTCACATAGTCAGCATGCCCCGGGCAGTCAACGTGTGCGTAGTGACGGTTTGCAGTGGTGTATTCCACGTGAGAGGTGTTAATCGTGATACCACGAGCCTTTTCTTCCGGAGCGTTGTCGATTTCATCGAAACGCTTTGCAGCGGCGAGACCCTTAGCAGCGAGAGTCGTGCAGATTGCAGCGGTCAAAGTGGTTTTACCGTGGTCAACGTGGCCGATGGTGCCAATGTTGCAGTGCGGCTTGCTTCTGTCAAAATGTTCTTTTGCCATTTTTTCCTCTTCTTCAGCAGAAGGTTTATCGCTTCAAGTTCAAGAGAACTACACGAGTTCTCCGTATTTTCGCAAAGCATAGGAAGCGGTACTCTGCGAAATTGGAACACAAATTTAATAATTTCTAGATTATTTGCAAGATTTTTTCTTTTGAAATTTCGCCAAAAATGCGGATTTTCGGACTTATCCACAGTTTTTCAGGGTGTTTCCGGGCCGTTGAAAACCCGCTCATTTCCCAGGATAAAAATGCCTTTTTTCGCTCAAAAATCAAAGGTTCAATATTTTATATCAACTATAAAACCAAGTTTTCTACATTTTATCAACAATATTCACAAACGCAGCGAAATTCAATTCACAATCCAAGATTCAAGATGTAAAAAGATTTTTACATTATAAAATTTTACAAAGTTTTACGTTTTTCAAGTTTCTCCAAGCCATTGACTTTCAATATTTTGAGATTTTCCGCCTCACCCGGAAAAACAAATTACGTTCCCCAAAATTTTCCCCATCAACTGTTGATAAACGACCATTAACAAATGACTACTGACCACAGGCCAATAACCAAACTCCAACTTGTTCTACATCACGATAATGACGTGAAAAGAATTTTTACAAGACATTATATATAATATTTCTATCTTTTAAAAAAGGTGTTTGGGGATAATTTCGAGGAACTTCTATGAAATACCCCCTTTTGAGGTCCCTGCTTACGCTTGGGGCACTCGCTTTGGCTTGTTCGTGTTCAGATGACAAATCGCCCAACAGTGGCGAGTCTTCTTTTGTACCCTGTGAAGACGCCTGGTACCTGAAAGATTACAGTCTTTTGATGTATCAAGATTTGAAAGTCACAGATCTTAGCGGAAATGAAGTCGGTAAGCTAGTCCCCGTTCAGGGAACTCTGGTTGCCATCGTCAAAGACTTGTCCGGCAACACCATCATCCCCCAAGTTGATCTTGCAACAACTCCGGTCCTCACGGGTGACCCGACAAAGTGCAACGCCAACCCTAAGCCGCAGCCAAGCACAGCCATTTCGTCCTGCATTGACGCCTGGTACTTAGCGGCCACCAAGAACTATCTCCTTTATGCAGACCTCACGGTGACCGATGAAGCCGGCACGCAGGTCGGCACAATCGTCGCATCCTCGGGTTCTTCCCTCGTCAATATAGTTGACCTGTCCGGCAAGCCGATTATCAACAACATCGACCTCTCCAAGCTCCCGCTCATTACAGGCGATGGAGTCCGCTACAAGATTTTGGAACCGGCCTTCCACTTGAAGGATGCGACTGGCGACTACGTGATTTACCAGAACACAGTCGTCACAAAGCCGGACGGCACGCCCATCGGTTATGCCGACTTTGCAACAAATTCCATCAAGTACATTGACCAGGTCACAGTTCTTACTACGACCTCAAATATCCTTACTCTCCCAATTCTCGCTCCGGGCGGAAAATGCGTAGACTACGCCGGTGTAGTCGCTTCCTCATCAAGCACCAACCCGGTTTACAGTAGCTCTTCCGTATACAATCCGCCTAACCCGAACAGCAGCAGCGCTACCCCCAAGAGTAGTTCTTCTAAGCCGAAGAGCAGCAGCTCCGCTCCTCCCCCGAGCAGCAGCTCTGCCCCTGTAACAAACCAGTGTCCGACTATCAAGACTAAGGGCGGTGGCGGTTCTGGCTGGGCCACCCGTTACTGGGACTGCTGCAAGCCTCACTGCTCCTGGCCGGAACATGCAGGCGGTAACTACTCCAAGCAATGTACCAACAAGGGCAAGACTGAAAATACGAACTGGGGCGACGGCAGTATCTGCAGCGGCGGTTCCCAGATGACCTGCACAAGCCAGATTCCGTTCACGATTGACGGTTGCACCGAAATGGCATTCGCATTCGCGGCAGTTCCGGCAGCAAACGGCGGTCAGTGCGGTAAGTGCTTCCAGCTCACCTTCACCGGTACCGGCAAGTATTCTAACGACGCAAACATCAAGAGACTTAAAGGCAAGAAGCTCATCATCATGGCAACAAACGTTGGTGGCGACGTTCAGCAGGGACAGTTCGACATCATGATCCCGGGTGGTGGCGTCGGTATATTCAACGGATGCTCTAGCATGGGCTGGGGCAGCCAGGGCGCTCAATACGGCGGTCTCCTTTCTGATTGCGAAACCGAAACGAAGTACGCCGCAGGCAAATACAAGAGCTGCCTCACCGAAAAGTGCAACAAGTCCTTCGCCAACGACGAACAGGCAAGAAAGGGATGCCTCTTCCTCGCCGACTGGATGGGCGCAGCAGGCAACCCGGAACACAACTACGTCGAAGTGGAATGCCCGCAGGTCCTCAAGGACAAGTACTAATAAAAAAGTCTAAATCGGAACAAAACGCCCCGGACAGGGGCGTTTTTCTTTTTTGTAAGTCTTTGATAATAAATAAGTTGTGCGTAACTTCACATAATTACATTGTATAGTTCTTTTTACTCTTATTTACGAGCATTTTAGAGGATAAGATTTTATCTTTTACCGCGGATGATTGGAATACAGGGTGTGATATATTTACAAGGGCTTATTATATCATGAAGAATAAACTGTTCAAAACCCTCGCAATTTTCGGACTCTCCTTTATTGCTTGGAACTGCTCCGACGACCCGGCCTCTGCGGCAAACAACGCTTCTGACCTCACGGCTGTGAATGCAAAGCCGGCTCTTGAAGTGGATCAAAGCTGCTGGATGATTACCACCGGCACACAGATTTTCCTTATCGTGCCTAACGGAACAGGCACGTACCTCGTCACCAACGAAGCAAGCGTCCCTGTCGGCACTTTCGATGTCGCTACCGGCACTATCGTTGACGCAAACGGCGCTGCCGTTCTCACGAACGTGAAGCTCGAAACGCTCCCGGTCGTGAACCCGGACAAGACCATTTCCTATACTGACGGCTCCAAGGCTACCATTGACGGAAAGACGATTCTCCTTCCGGGTGGCATTGATCCGAACGCCGCCACAACGACTCCAAGTACTGTCGTAGTTGCAAGCAGCTCCTCGGCATATATCCCGAGCACAACACTCCCGACAGTAAGCTCCAGCTCCGCCAAGACACAGACTCCGACCCCAGTCGCCTCTTCCTCTTCGCAGAAGACCCAGCAGCCTGTCGCAAGCTCCTCCTCGAAGCAGCAGACCAACTCCGGCACCTCCGACAAACAGTGCAATGGCCAGTGCTATGACAGTGCTTCGGGCAAGTGCGTCGCCTATTACGATCAGCTGACCGGTTCCAAGGGCGAAAAGTACGCCTACGACAATGATTGCAAGGTAAACTGCTACTACGATCCTGAAAACAAGAATTGCCAGAACATGACCGGCTCTACACCTTCTCAGCAGCCGAAGTCCAGCTCTAGCGTGAAGTCTTCTTCTTCACAGCAACAGCAGCAGGCAAAATCTTCTTCGTCTCAGCAGCAGCAACAGCCGAAGTCCTCCAGCAGCCAGCCGAAATCTTCGTCTAGCCAGCAGCAACAGCAGAACAACCCCAACGCTTCCGCCGAAGAAGCCAAGTACCTCAATGCAGGCGCCGGTGGACAGCAGGGCTTTGCCACCCGTTACTGGGACTGCTGCATGCCTCACTGCTCCTGGCCGGAACACGGCGGCGCTGCCAAGACTTGCGATGCCAAGGGCAAGACCCCGATCAGCAACACGAACGGCAGTATCTGCTCTGGTGGCCAGGGCACGACTTGCACAAGCCAGATTCCTATAATCGTGAGCGACAAACTCGCCTACGCATTCGCAGCAACTCCGGGTAACGACGCCACATGCGGCAAGTGCTTCGCCCTCACCTTCACCGGTACCGGCAAGTACGAAACCAAGGCAAACCACCAGGCTCTCAAGGGCAAGACCCTCGTCGTGATGGCATCCAATATCGGTTACGACGTGCAAGGCGGCCAGTTCGACATCATGATTCCGGGTGGCGGATTCGGTGCATTTAACGGATGCAGCCAGATGGGCTGGAACATTCCGCAAAACACCACGACATACGGTGGCCTCCTCTCCGACTGCGAAAAGGAAGTCGGTTACAATGGCAACCTCCTCACCCTGCGTAAGGAATGCCTTACCAAGAAGTGCAACAGCGCATTTGCAAGCGACACCCAGGCCAAGGAAGGGTGCCTCTTCCTCGCCACATGGATGGAAGCAGCAGGCAACCCGAACCACACTTATAAAGAAGTTGAATGCCCGGCTGCTTTGAAGGCCAAATTCTAATCAAAAACAGCCAGAAGCGCCATTAGCTATAGTTAAAACTTATAGAAGCACCCTGCCAAAGGGTGCTTTTTTGACTATGATTACATCGCTAAAATCCAAAAATTTCTCGAAATTATGGAAACAATTGTTTGCACGATATTTTGGGGTAATTCATAACATTGGAGAATGCGATATGACATTGATGTCATCCGAAAAGCTGAAATAGAACTTTTAGCACAGATGCAAGGGGCTACTTCGATTACGAAGAAAAAACTCGCTCTCGATAGCGGGATTAGCCGTCAGCACCTCGGTCTCGTCGCAAAAGGCAAACGCAACCTCTCCGTCAAATCATTTTGTGACCTTGCCGATGCTTTCGGCTGTACAGCCACCGAACTGATGTCCAAGCTCGAAGCTTTAATGTTGGAGCAAATCCAGCTCCAGACGCCTGCCGCAGCCGACAAGGCTAAGGGCATAAACTATATCAATAAAGCTATTCTGGACAAAAACAATCCGAAAAAAAACGCCTAAGCCATAATTATAGGCATTTTTAAAATTGCTCAAGCAGCTGAATGCGCTCAGGTGTATCCGGGTGCGTGCAGAACATGATGTTCGCCTTCGCGACCCAGCCCTTCAACCCCATATTGTTATCAAATTCCTCGTCCGGATGGATCACGTAAAGCTGTGCGATATCGTCGCGCTTTACGCTCATAAGCCCCGGATCCTTGGAAATCTTTCGCAGCGCAGAAGCTAGCGCAAGCGGATCTCCACAAAGTTCGGCACCGCCGGCATCGGCAACGTATTCACGCTTGCGCGAAATCGCAAGTCGCGTAAGCCAGGTAAAAACATAACCGATAGAACTCCAGATAAACACAAGCAATAAAATCAGAAGGATATATATATCCGCACGGCCACTGTTACGGTTACGCCTGGAAGAACGTTGCGGAGAACGAACAATTGCACTCATCAGTTTCATCGAGACCATCTGAATTGTCGCAAAAATGCCCACGAACACAATGCACACCACCATGAGACGCGTATCGCGATTCTTTATGTGGGTAAGTTCGTGGCCCACGACCGCCGAAAGCTCCCTATCGTCCAGCTTTTCGATAAGCCCCGTTGTAAGCGTAATCGTAAACGAAGGAATATCAATGCCGCTTGCAAAGGCGTTCATTCCCGAATCTTGAATGATGTTGATTTGCGGCATCTCGATGCCACCTGCAATGCAGAGATTTTCGACAATGTTATAAACGCGCAAGTTATCCTTGCGTTCAACAGGTTTAGCATGAGTAGCATGCCGTATGATGGCAGTGTTCGCGCAATAGGCGATAATGAACCATACACCCACAATCATTAACGTATACGGAACCACCGCTTTAAAACAAAGCCAAATTTCGGACCAGTGCATAGCTCCATACCTCGTTTGCGAAGCATGGCTCGGCGGGCAGCCTCCCCCGACAAAATCGCAGAGAATTCCGAAAAAATCAAGCCCCAGAATAACCAGGAACACCATCCCCAGCAAAATCACCGGGAACATGAAAAGCAGAATCACCGTATTGCGGTTATTCCGCCAAATCTGGGTTTGGAGACCGACGTAACGCATAAGCAGTAGGAAGTTAGAAGTAGGAAGTAGACAGAAAAAAATGCGCCGAAAGCGCTAGTTAAACGCGCGACACCAGTCGCGCCATTATATTACTGCTTACGGCCTACTGTCTACTCATTAAAATTTCACCTCAGGAGCCTTTTCAAGCGTTGCCCTATTCTCGGTCGCCTCGTACATGGCAGCACGGGTAAAGTGGAACATGCCAGCAATGATGTTGCTCGGGAAGACTTCGCAAGCGTTGTTGTATTCGCGCGTCGAGGAGTTGAAGAAACGGCGTGCGGCGGCAAGCTTGTTTTCAATGTCCGCAAGTTCCGTCTGCAACTGCAAAAAGTTCTGGTTCGCCTTGAGTTCCGGATAAGCTTCCAGCGAAACGCGAAGCCCGGCGAGCGCACCGGACAAAGCCTTGTCAGCAGCGACCTTTTCATCGATAGTCGTTGCACTCATAGCGGCAGCACGTGCGGCAGTCACCTTCTCAAGCACGTCCTTTTCGTGCGTGGCATAGCCCTTCACCGTCGAAACAAGCTGCGGCACAAGGTCATAACGCTGCTTGAGCTGCACATCAATATTCGCAAACGCATTCTCGCGATTGTTGCGGAGCTTCACAAGCCCGTTGTACATGGAAATGAACACGGCGATGACGATGAAAATGACTGCGACTACGATAACTACGGTCATATAATCTCCTTTCTTCTTGTGGAAATAATATACATAAAAACAAGGAGAAAAAGAAAGCCCACGGAAGATATCCATGGGCTCCAAACGAGTACAACACCTCGCCTATGCACAAACGCATTTCGCAAGCGTCTTTCGCTTTCTTACGCATGAACAGGAAGCACCCTCCAAAAGGAAAATAATGTTAAGAGCGTTACTTTTTATTCTTGAGGTTATTACGCTAGCTGTCACCATCTACAAGAAGGCAACCACTAGAACCAATCACATTTAGGCAATAATATGCTTATTGGATCACGCGCGTCAGGCTTCCTGCGCATGAACGGGGGCCATTTTTTTTTCAAAAAAAAGAATATGATTTTTTTTTGGCATTGCAAAACATCTTTCCCCAACAATTCCATCAGCCCTTTTCACAAGCCCTGTTGCAGAGGCTGTTAAATACAAGTTAACTAACAAATTATTTCACGAAAGAACTGGAGATCCCAAATACGGCGATGTGATTTTCGTTAATCGCTATATTGCGCTGTACAGACATTTTGGAATCTATATAGGAAAAAAACAAGGTCATTCATTTCGCCGCACCCAATGGTGATATGGATGCTGAAAAAGCCTACATACACGAAACCACCCTCAGCCACTTTAGCGAAGGGTCTGATATACATATAATGACATTCAACGAAGAATATGAATCTGGAAGCGTATTGAGAAATTTCTTCAAAGGCGACGAATACGAGCTTCAATCTCCACGACAAACCGTCGCTCGTGCAAGATCAATGCTCGGTCGCAAAGGAATAGACAACGCTGGATACAATGTACTCTTCAATAACTGCGAAGATTTTGCAATATGGTGCAAAACGAACGTTGCCGAAAGCAAGCAGGTCAACGAACTATTAAATCCGTTCTTCCCATTTTAACCATTACGTACCTCCGCAAAATCACCACAGCATCACTACCAACTCCATCTCTCCTCCCCCACGGAGGAGTTTTTTTATCTCAACAAATGGTATTCATCTACAAGCGATTGCAAGGCTGTGACTCCTTCTTCCATCTTGATGCTCTTGATAGCATCAAGCACGAAGTCCATGCCGTATTTGTCAATGTACGAAGCAACTAAAAATTTGAGGTCCTTTTGAACTTCCTCAATGGACGGTGCCAAAGCACTACTACATGCAGGGCAGTATTTCATGCTTTTTGCAAACGATTCTGAAACAGTGAATTCAGAATTGCATTTTTCACACATCACTACAGTTCTTTTAACTTTAGGCATTTGTCTCTCCTATTAAATTTTGTGAAAATATAGGCAACACATATAAAGTCTTAAATGTTTAAAATATCCGAGTTCCCAAAACTAGAACTTCGAAAATTGCGCACACTCTCATAATCTTCATTAAATCACAAATATTTCCATACAGTCATTTCTTGCGCGCCAGCAAATGGAACTTTTATTCCAAATCAAAAGTTGC
Source organism: Fibrobacter succinogenes subsp. succinogenes S85 (assembly GCF_000146505.1). Lineage (GTDB taxonomy): Bacteria > Fibrobacterota > Fibrobacteria > Fibrobacterales > Fibrobacteraceae > Fibrobacter > Fibrobacter succinogenes. The sequence continues at coordinate 2,192,208 of NC_017448.1, forward strand.
AATAAAAATGGCTTGCTAAAAAATCACTTCGATTGCACTCTTTTTGTTCTTAAATTTGCGGTAAATCAAAAGCAAATTAATTATCAAAAAAAGGAAAGCATTATGTCCATAATGGTTATGCCCAAGAAGCCCGCCCAGCCGCAAACAAACAGCAATGAAACTCCTAAAAGATCCGCCGCAGAAATGGGGACTTTCGTCGACACGCGCGATGGTACCGAATACAAGACTTGCAAAATCGGTAAGCAAGTATGGCTCGCCGAAAACCTGAAATTTGAATTGGATTCCGATGACTGCGTAGCCTATGATGATGACTACCAGTATTTTGACAAATATGGTTATCTGTATAGCGAGAATGGTTTAGAAGAAGCAATTCCCGAGGGATGGCACTTGCCGACAAGAAAGGAATGGGAAACGATGATTCGCTTTGCCAAAAAGGATTCCCGCTGCAAGGATGTCCTAAGCGTTATCGCATCGGATGAATGGATCAAGTCAAGTTCCGACAAGTACGGCTTCTCCATGGTCGCGGGCGGAATGCGCGATTGCGGTGACGACTTTGACTTACTTGACTTTTCAGCTCACTTCTGGTGCGTTGAAAACGAAAGGCGTTACAGTAGCGTATCTTTCGAAGATGGCGTTGACGAAATCGATGATGAGGAAGTCCCCTGTTACGCTTCCGTCCGATTAATTAAGGACGAAGAATAAGATACAACGATTTATCGTCCGCCATAAACTTTTGCGGCACGCTCAAATTCTTCCTTGAACCAGAGACGGAGTTCTCGCGGTTCTAGGATTTCTGCTTCATCAAGGAACTGCGGGAAGTAAATTTTCGCGAGCTTCTCGGAGCATTCGAAAGTGTAATCACCGGCACCACGGACTTCTGCACAATCCATTTTCGCGGGTGTCTTGCCGCAGGCATTATCCATCGCAATGACTTTAGGGCGATTTGTCGTGAGCTTGTTGTATCGTTCTGCACCTTTCTCGGTGAAACGCACTTTGATATTTTGTCCGTGACAGAGGAACGGGTCAAATTGTTCGCGATAAAGATTTGCCTGGTTCGAGAGGATAAAATTTTCACAATGATAAGCCTTGCTTTCCAAGTCGGCAGCGACTCCCCTGATATGGCAAAGTCGCAACGAATGGAAACGACTTGGTATGGGCTTATTGGTATCACCATCGCACACAACAACATAGGCACGCACTTGCGATGGAGAAAACGCTAAAAAGCAAGGCGAAACATTTTTCACTTCACCACGATAGTTCAGCGTCACATTGACATGCTTTTCAATGGCATTTAATAGTTTATTCAAATCATCGCGAAAGATAAAACATTCGCGCTTCCCACGCGGGAGATTGATGTAATTTTCAAAATAGTATCGGCAAAGGGCCGCTACCTTGACGTTACGGGCTTTCCCCAAATTATTTGCATAATTCGCAAAACTTTCGCCGGTCTTGGAAAGTGAAAACTGGAGCGGTGGAATATTTTTGTACAAAGTATCATCCATCGCTAGCCGTGCAGTATCCGGCACGGAGAACTCTGCATAGCGTGCAAGAATGCGGTTGCACAAGTCGCCAATTCCCTTGAGCCCGTAATCCTCAACATCAAGCTCCATCTGGCTACGCAACAAATGCGATGACGCCACCTTAATTTTCTGAGAAACGCTAATCATACCTTAAAGATAATTCAATAGCGTTACTTTTGTACGTTCACGTGCAAAATTTAAAAGTTCCATTTTCCGCGTGCATTATTTGAAAATTCATGCATTTTCAATCAATTTCCGTAAAGCCACGCTTTTTAAAAGTTCCAGCTTTCAGAACGCAAAAACATTGCCTATTTGAGCACGTGTAAAAATCAGTTAAATTAATCGCAAAAGAGATTGCCACGCCCTTGGCACGCAATGACAACATCAAAAGGAGGCCAAAATGGCTGCTACAAAATCACAAATCAAAACAATCGAACCGGAAATTGAAAATACCACAGACGAAGAATCCGAAGAATCCATGGGCATTTTTGAAAACATTTTGGATATTGCGCACGATCTGTTTCCGAAAGCGGTTGAAGATGGCTTGGAACGTGTCGCCAACTACATGGAAGAAATCGGCCCCTCGTGGGAAGCAGGCTGCGACCGAATTTATAACAAAGTCATGAATTTTCTAGATGGAGCAGAAGAGGCGACCATGAACGCTATCGATAAGTTGCAACACAGTCCCATCGGCGTCGCCATTGATCAAGTCTACAAGAAAAATCACCGCAACGATTAATGGCCCTATGCTACTATACTACGCTAAACAACTAAAGCAGCTGCTCATCTACATCATCACCGAGTATTTTTAGGACTTTCCCTTCTTCTCTTTTTCTTCTTCAGGCATCGGCTTGGTATCTTCGAGCAGGCGGTCAGCCCATTCGTCCCAGAACTTGCAGCGTTCGCCCTCGAGCTTCATCTTTGCAAATTTTACCGGTTCCGTTTCGACGGCGAGCGTCACCACAGATTCCTTGTATGCCTGCGGGAGCCCTGCGACATGAGCCATACGCTTCTTGAGTTCCGCGACAGTCGCATCAAGAATATCGACTTCAAAACGGCGCTCAATGTAACGACGTGTAATAAACCCAAGCGACATGAAGTAATCGCCTTGATTGCCTTCGGCAAGATAATTCTTGTTGCGCAAATTCTTGAGAGCAAGCACAGCCTCTTCGTACGGCGGGAGCTGCGGAGCTTCACCGCGCTTTGCAAATTTCTTGTGCAAGAACCAGCCAAGGAACACGAGCAATGCAACACCAAGTACAGCGAGCAATACATAAAGCCACTGCGGGAGTCTTGGGTCGCTCAGTGGGTCTTCCACTTCGAGGATATCCGCTTCTTCGCCAGTTGTGCGGTTAGAAACCTTGACCGCGACCGGGTCCGTGTGCGTCTTGACCGTATCGGTTCCGACAACGGCATTCACTTCTTGTGGGGCAATCAAAAAGTCGCCACTTACAAATGTATTGAGCGTTGCAAGCCAAGTGAACTTCGCAGTACCTTTAGGCATGCCCTCAGTAATTTTCTCGTTCTTCATTTCCTTGACTTCAAAACTACCAAGGTTACCGACAAAACTCGGCAAATCGACAATCGCATTTTCAGGCGCCGTGACCTGGATTTCGTAATTAAACTTGTCGCCGATAAAGACCTGTGCGTTATCGACATTTGCCTTGACAGTCAAGTCAAAAGCATTAGCAGAAACAACTAAAAGTAACGCAAGCGAAAAAAAGAATTTGAAACTTTTCAATGAAGTAAAACGAGACATCTTAAACCTCAAAAGGGAATATACAAAAAATTGGAGTAGTAAACAAACTGCCTACTAACCACCAACCACTAACCACTAATCACCGCCCGCCTACTACTTTCTTAAGCATTCTCTGGCTGCGTAATGCGACGGTCGGATGTTCCCTGTAAATTGATGCAAAAAATTTCGTGTACGGGATTTCGCATTCGGCAAGTTCCTGCATGGCAGCTTTCGCCTTCTGCTTCCCTACTTCCTTAAACGCATACGCATCCGCTTCGAACTCCTGAGTCCAGCAATACCAATTGAAAAAATAGCGGAACGGAATCGCCACTAAATGCAGCCACAAAATCGCTTCGAAAAAGCTTGAATTCCAGCGAGTGACCATCGCCGCCAAGAACCACACGGCCACCATTAAAAATGCAACCTTCATCAAGTTACGCAAAATTGAATGGCGCAAAACGCGATGGCCCTCTTCGTGTTTTTCCACAAACTGAGTTTTCTGCGGTTCCCTGCGGTTTTCCGGAAGCGGCACAATATCGTTTACCAACGGAATCAACCGCAACACGGCAAACACGCCACCACGCAACTGCGTCAATCTGCGTTCGCGAACTTCAATCGCAACACGCAACGCAATTTCAAGACAAAGTAAAATATATAACAACATAACAAAAATATTTGCGCAGTTCAATCGGATGCCTATGCGAGATTTTTCACAATAGCATTTAAACGCTTGACCGATTCTTCAAAGCGGGCTTTTTCCCACTCCACGAATCCCTTGTCCACCGGATGGGCGCTATCGTAATCATCAAAAATCTTGCGACCGCGTTCATTATCGCGATCCAGGCCATGACTTACGCTATCAAACCATTCCTTGTCAAGTTGTCTGTAACGCTTGATTAAATCATCCATCGTCTCGGGGAGAGTCACGACACGCGCAATTTCCTTATTCGTATCGCCAAGCAGTTTACGCAATTCGCGCGGAGACTGCTTTGAAAGCGATTCGTCGCCTTCCACAAGCGTAAGCATCAGATCGAGCACATAACGTTCCAGATATTCACCATACGTCTTGATAGCATTCTGTCTCACGCGTTCGCGCAAGAAGTTTTCACCAAGACCGTCAATATCAGATTTCGTATAAACGTCTTTGACCTTGCTCACCTGCAAGCGGTTGTACGCATCAAACACCAAGCGAGCCGTTTCAGGATTGTAAATCGAGTAGAACGTAGACGGCACAATGCCTTTACCGCGGATAGCGTACTTGTACGCATTGCGATCGAGCGCATACGTGTTCTTTGCATAGTTCCAGCCCGGCACAATTTCGTTGAGGCGCGGAGCCACACCCACCAGCTGCGGGTCGCCCGCATGGATCAGCGAGAACGGGAACTTGAGTCGTTGCGGCAAAGTCGTGAGTCCACTTGCAATCAAAGTAAACGGAGACTCACGGAAATTCGACGGGAACTTGATATTCACGCCAAGACCGAAGAACATTCCCTGACCAGGCATTACTTCCTGGTCCGGCATGCGGCCCGTGTGATTGCTACCGACGTTTGCACCGTAGCCCAAGTTGCCACAGCCTTCCGGCCAAAGCGCTGCAATCAAAAGCGAATGATGGTGCATCTGCGTCATCGGTCCCATGTAAGAACTATTGACTTCACCTTCTTCGATATGGCAGCACGGTGCAATGATAGACGACTTCACAATTGCCTTGCAACCGACCTTGCAGCGACTCATGAGCACGGAGCTCTGGACTTCAGCGCCCGTATGCACCTTAACGCCCATCTGCACATTCGTATTTTCGAGAATCACGGAATCGTAAACGTGGCTTGATTCTTCGAGAGAACTCATGATGATGGAATTGCGAATCTTCGCAGCACCCTCAATGCGGGAATGCGCACCAATCCAGCTATTGCGGATAATGTTCGTATTCGAAACGACTGCGCCCTTCCCCACAATTCCAAACGGCAGCGCAAGTTCAGACCTGTACGTGCTGAGCATTTCAGTAAACGAATCCTGGACGCTCTGTTCTGCCTTGTGGAACAACTGCAAGTCAACAAGCTCCGTCGTGAGTTCCGGGAACACCAGCACCTCACGGCCACCCATCTCGTTACCCACGTTGATAGACGAACCGACCATGTAATTGATCTTGCCGCTACTGACAAGCGTTCCTACATTCTGCACAACCGCGCTACTGCGCACAAGTACATTGCTCAACGTCGAGACCTTGTAAATCAAGGCGTTCTCGATAATGCAGTTGTGGACCATGCAATCGTAAATACCTGTAGCGACCGAAATATCGCCCGGCAAGAGGAGCGTGCCAAAGAATTTCGGGAGGCGCACATCGCCCATAAAACTTGAACGGAAAATGCGGTTCGGGTCAAAGTCAGGTTCAACCAGTACCTTTGACCAGTCGTCGCAATTGTTCCCGTTTTTCTCCAAAATCTGGATTTCAAAAGCCGTCATCGGACGGTACTTGCCAGTCGCTGATTTGATGGCCTTAAAATTTTCGACCGAAGTAGCCAAAACACTGCTCTTCAGCGCTTTTTTCAATTTTAACAATCGCTGCATGGTTAAAAAATAGACTAAATTAGGGACGATGATGAAGGAACAACTCTTCAACTTGATTAAAAAACATCAATACAATATCTCCATCTATACCGAAGATATTTTTGAGAGACGTTGTCAGGAAGAAATTATCCGCAGTGACGAGGATAAGAGTTCCTTCGTGTATATAGAGTTTGATTTCGAGTCCATCAATATCACTCTCGCCAACGAGAGCAACTCCCACCAGTTCTGGAGCATTTTCTTAGAGACGCTTTCACAGAACAAGCGCGGAAACGATGTTCTCGGATTCCTTGAACACGAAAGCGGAATCGGACTATTGCTGCTGGACTCCAAGCTCGACGGCTGGACACGCCTTGTCGGTCGCTTCATCCGTACCGCAAGCAAGCACAATTTTGAAATCATGAACCTTGTGCTTGAAAAAAACGTGAAGCCCATCGTCTACCCGAGCTGCATCCAGGATATCCAGGCACAGCAGGCCGCAAAGCAGGAACAATGAAAGTCCTCGTCATAGGCTCCGTCTATCCAAGATTTCAAGAAGATGCCGAAGTTCCCTGGCTGCGCACTTCCATCGCGCATTTGAAAAAAGCGGGCGTTGAAATCCAGGTACTCGCTCCTGCATACAAAGGACTCAAGAGCCACGACATTGACGGAACGCACGTGAACCGCTTCCGTTACGCACCCGCAAGCTGGGAAATCCTCACGCACGAAGAAGGCGCCCCAAGCAAGATGGCCTCCAAGCCATGGTTGCAACTGCTCGCCATCCCTTACATCATCAACGGATTTTTTCAGTGCATCAGGATTTGCCGCAAGTGGCGCCCTGACGTGATTCACGCGCACTGGCCGTTTCCGCACGCTTACATTGCACTCGGTGCGGCCAAGCTTTTTAAAATTCCGCTCGTACTGAACTTCCATGGTGCAGAACTCCTGCTCATCCGCAAAAAGAAGTGGGTCAAACCGCTCCTGAAATTTGCCATCGGACAGGCTCAGGCGATCTTTGCAAACTCAAGTTTCACCGCCGGAAAAATCAAGGCGCTCCGCAACGTAGACGTTGAATGGAGTCCGTACGGAACTACGCTAGAGACGAGTAGGTTGCAAGGTGAGTGTCGCAACGGCAAATTCAAAATTCTCTTTGTCGGGCGGCACATCGAACGCAAGGGAATCTGCTACCTCATCGAAGCCGCGAAATACCTGCCCAGAGACAAGTTCGAAATCCGCATTGTCGGTGTCGGTGACTTGACCGAACAGCTTAAGCAGCAAGCAGCTTTATTAGACGAGAGACAAAAGACGAAAGACGAGAGAGGGGCCGAAATCATTTTCACGGGAAAGCTTTCTCCTGAAGATCTCGCAAACGAATACCGCACGGCAAACGTCTTTACGCTACCGGCCATCGTTGATCACAAGGGTGACACCGAAGGACTCGGGGTCGTGCTCATCGAAGCGATGGAACTTGGACTGCCGATTGTTGCAAGCAATGTCGGTGGCATCCCGGATGTCGTTGTCAATGGAGAGTCCGGAATTCTCGTTCCTGAAAAAGACCCTGTTGCACTTGCCAATGCCTTCAAGCGTCTCGAAGCAGACCCGACATTGATTCAAAAACTCCTTGCCGGCGCCCGCAAACGCATTGACAAATGCTTCACCTGGGACGGCATCATCGAACGCCAGGTTGAAGTGTACAAGAAAGTAGTAGACAGTAGGAAGTAGGAAGTAGGAAGTTAGAAGTAAAAACAGATAAAAAATAACCGCGATTCTTCGCGGCATTTTTTTTGATATTTCCAGTAATTAATTACTTGACCTTAAATCCGGCTTTTTCGAAAGCAAGCTTGTTTTCCGGATTCTTCATAGCCACATTCGTAATCCAGTCAAATTCCGCAATGCCACCCTGCAAGCCTGCACGAGTGCAAAGCTGGTCACGAGCCACATTGTAGGCATTGAGAATCTGGATCTTTTCAAAATCCTTGGCATTGTCAATTTTCCCAGACCACATCACGCCAAGTTCAACAAGCCCATTGCTTGCCTTTGCGTAAGTGATTGCCTTTTCAACAGTGATATTGGATTTTGCAGGAGCCGTAAACGGAAGCACAGGAACAATCGGCTGCGACTGCGGCAGCACGACCTGGTTTGATGGTTTTGCTTCCGGCTGCTTGTCAGAACAGGAAACAAAAAAAGAGGCGATTGCCAAAATGGAAATTACTAGAATTTTTTTTGACATGCTCGCCTCTTTTTTTTGTAATAGCGGTTCAGGGATTTGAACCCCGGACCAATGGATTATGATTCCAGTGCTCTACCGCTGAGCTAAACCGCCATTGATTGCAAATTTAGTAAATGATTTCAGGAATTTCAAGGGGTATTTGAAAAATAAACCTTTGTTTCCATAAAATTTTCGCCCCACTCTATCAGGCGCCAGCGCGGTGCAGCCGAACTCAGACAAAATACCGTAATGTTTGGGTCAATCTGCATCTGCGTCGACGGCGTGACATACACAGTCTTGTCTTCAAGCTGGATAGTCATCTCGCTGTGGTAATGCCCGACAAAAATATGCTTAAGATTCTTAATCTTCGAAAGCGTCGCCTGGACTTCGGCAATATTCTTCATCGAATATCTCAAATCCATGAACTTGTGGCCGCAAAGGCAAGGCGGGTGATGGAGGAACAGCAGGACTTCACCATCAATTTTAGCCGTCTCCTGCTCAAGCCATGAAAGCTGATCGGACGAAACCGTGCCGTCTGCACTATCCAAGAAGAAAATCGAACGTCCGTCGAGATCGTAGCGGTAATAGCACTTTCCGTTATGGACCTTGTCCTTCAAGTCAAAGACCTTTTCCATGACTTCAAGATTGTCGTGATTTCCAGGAATAATGCAGACCGGGACCTTGCTGTCCTTGATGACACCGGCAATGAAAGAATAGGCGTCTGTGGACGCATTGTCGGCCAAGTCTCCAGAAAGCACCAAAAGGTCCAAATCCTTCATGGATTCGGAATTATAGGCCGTAAGGAAATTCTTGCGAACATCGATATCCTGCACAAGGCGGTCATCGTCACCGATGTGCGCATCCGATATCTGACCTATCTTGAGTACTTTCTTTTCCATACAACTACGTAGAATATACATGAATATAGCTATTGAGACACGAAAATGAAAAGTTTGTCCGTTTTTTTATGCATTTTGTGATGACAGGCATACTTTTGTGAACTTTGTCACACAATCTTCAACATACTTTCGTGACCATTTCGTGAATTAACATTGAAAACTCTGGTTCAACATCTATCAACGTTGAAAAAAGTGAATAGATTTTAAATTTTCAACATTAATCCACATTTTGTTTATTTCTGTAACTCGTTGATTTTCATAGAGTTACATTTTTGATTTCAAATTTTTATCCACTATTCACTACATTAAATATTAAATACTATATATAAATATATCTAATATTATTTAATAGAGGTGGTTGATTGTTTTTCCTTCTTGCCTGCAGGCGTTTCGTTCATGTCGCAAGCACCCTGGAAGATGGCTCCTTCGTTGATGACGAGCTGTTCTGCCTTTACATTACCGATTATTTTGGCATTGTCCTGTAGAATGAGCTTTCCGTTGCATTCTACATTTCCCTTGATAGCACCTGCAAGAATAGCGGTGCCACACTTGACATCGCCTTCTATAATTGCAAGCTTTTCGAGAATCAGTTCTCCGTCAATAAAGACGTTTCCATAAACCTTTCCGGCGATGCGCAAATCCGTTTTTCCGGCAATATCTCCATTGACCTGGACACTTCTACCAACTTGAGTAAATTCCTGTTCGTTTTTGCTCGCCATAATTTTCCCCTTTCTTATTTGGCTATCTTCTAGTATGTAAATATCGTTTCCGGATCTTGCGGCAGGTTATTCTTGGTAATGGAATAATGCAAGTGCGGACCGCTCGTGTTGCCAGTGTCGCCTACATAACCGATAACATCGCCTTTTGTGACATTCGCTCCTCTTCGGGTTCTGATACTCTTGAGGTGTGAATAAGACGATTTGTAACCGTTCTGGTGGTCGATGACAATAGTGTTTCCAAGGTCGCCGCTATTACCTGCAAATGTGACCTTGCCGCTACCCGATGCAAAGACCGGGTTCCCCTTGCGTGCAGAAATGTCAATTCCCAGGTGCTTGTTTTCATACGAGAATTTTTTGCTGATGATACCTACGGCCGGGATGACGTTCGGGATGCGTTCCAAGCGAATTTTTTCGTCGGTCGTAAGCCAGTTGTGTATCCCTTCGAAGTCGATTTGGTTTTTCGCTGAAGGCACGTGCGCAAATCGGTTGCGTTCTATAATGCTGTTAATCTTGTTGGAGTCGTTTTCAAGGAATGTCTCGAAAATATTCTGGATTCGGTTTTCCATGATCCACAGTGAATCAAGTCTCGAGAAGAACTCTTCGTAGTTCGCGTTCTGCTTCACGAGCTGTGCGTTGTGTACGCGCATCTTTTCATAATTTGCGAGAGTCTTGTTGATTTTTGCAATGTGGACTATGAATAAAATAAGTATGATGGCAACAAGGACAAGCCCGACATTGAACAAGACAAATTGCTTGTTCGAAATGCGGAACTTTCTTGCACCGGTCGTGTTTTCCGGAATAATCTGGATGGTGTAATACTTACGACTCACGATTTTACCGTTAGCGATTGTCCATTATTTCCTGGATTCTTGTCAGGTCGTCCATGGAATAATAGTTGATGACGATGGTGCCTCTAGTCTGGTCCTTGGCGTTCGGGTTGAGTGCGACCTTTGTACCGAAGAATGTTTCGAGCCTGTTTTCGAAGTTCTTGAGGTCAGCGCTGAGTTCCGGCTTCGGTCTCGGTTCGCTGCCGTGGACTTCCGGCATTTCATCTTCTTCGGGAGTAGATGCGCCATTTTCCGGTTCAGCTTCTTTCGTCTCTCCCTCGTCTCTCGTCTGGGCGAACGGATCTTCACCGCGGGCAATAGCTTCGATCTGGCGAACGTTCAAGCCTTCTTCGATGACGCGCTTTGCGAGAGCTTCCGGGTCTGCAATTTTTTCACTGCAGAGAGCACGGGCGGCACCGCCTGCAAGTTTGCCTTCTTGGATCCAGGCTTGCACCTGGTTCGGGAGTTTCAAGAGACGAAGTGCGTTCGTGATGGCAGAACGGGACTTGCCGACCGTCTTGGCCAAGTCGTCGTGCGTGTAGTTGTGGTTGTCGATCAACTGCTGGTAGGATTGTGCCACTTCAATCGGGTTCAAGTCCACGCGCTGGATGTTCTCGATGAGAGCCCATTCGCTCATGGTCTTGTCGTCAAGATTGTCGTAAACCTGAGCCTTGATGGTTCTGCAGTTGGCAAGTTTCGATGCACGAGTACGGCGTTCACCGCTGATGATTTGATAACGGTCGCCCACCTTGCGGACAGCAATCGGCTGGATAAGGCCGTGCTTTTCGATGGTTTCAGCAAGTTCGACAAGTTCATCGTCGTCGAAGAACTTGCGCGGCTGGAACGGGTTCGGGTCAATCAAGTCAATGTTGATTTCGACGATTTTCTGATTGTCCGTATTTACGTTTTCAGTAGCTCCGGTATTGTTGATGGCGTTATCGACAGAGTTGCCGAGAACATCGTGTGCCTTAAAAATTGCAGAGAGACCGCGACCAAGTGCTTGTTTACCCATTTTTTAGTTCTCAGTTAGTAGTTAATAGTTGCTAGAATATTTAGTTGGCAGAACTTAGACCGCTTCGCTCTTAGAACTTAGAAAAAAATACTAAGCTCTAAGCTCTAAGTTCTATTTTTCCTTATTCAGTATTTCTTCGGCGAGCTTCATGTACGACTGCGAGCCTGTGCTCTGTACATCGTAAAGGATGACCGGCTTGCCATGGGACGGGGCTTCGGAGAGTTTCACGTTGCGCGGGATCATCGTCTGGAAAACGGTGTCGCTCAAGTTCTCGCGAACTTCTTCAGCGACCTGCTTTGAAAGGCTCAGACGGGAATCGTACATCGTGAGGAGGGCGCCTTCGATTTTCAAGTTGGAGTTCAGATTCTTCTGGACTTCACGGATGGTCTTGAAAAGTTCAGTCATACCTTGCAATGCATAATATTCACACTGCACCGGAATGAGCACGCTTGTTGCGGCCGTCAGTGTATTAATTGTGAGTAAGTTCAGGCTCGGAGGAGCGTCGATGATGATAAAATCGAACTCCTGCTTGAGAACGTTCATCACGCGTTCGAGTCTGCGTTCGCGGCTCATGGCGTTGACAAGTTCAATTTCCATGACGGCAAGGTCCGGTCCAGAAGTGATGACCTTGAGGTATTCAAGCGACGTGTCCAAGATGGCGGGCTTGATATTTTCGAGCGTGAGATTGTCCGGATTACCAGCCATGTCCAGAATTTCGTGGATATCCATGTCCTGGGATTCCATGAAACCGAGACCTTGAGAGGCATTACCCTGCGGGTCCATGTCTAAAAGAAGTGTCTTCTTTTCAAGGGCTGCAAAACTCGCGGCCAAGTTCACGGCCGTAGTAGTTTTACCGACGCCACCTTTTTGGTTGCATATGGCGATAATTTTACTCATTATTACCTCGGGTGACTAGAGCGTACACCTGTTCTTCTTCTGGAAGTTCATACTTCTGGATATGCACTTTCGGATCGTTTTCCAAATGGGCAATATTGTTGAAGCTCTTCAGCGTGACAAAAACACCACCACGCTTGAGACCTGCCTGGGCGCGTTCCCAGTCGTTTTCAAAAGTCGAGAGGGCGCGGCAGCTGATAAAATCAAGGTCGGTGAGGCCGGAAGTTTCAAAGCGCTTGCCGACGACGGTCAAGTTGTCCAAGTGGAGCTTTTCCTTGACCATCTGCATAAAGTTCACGCGCATGTGGCGTGGTTCGACAGCATAGAACTGCACGTTCGGCATGGCAATTGCAAGCGGAAAAACTGGGCAACCTGCTCCAGCACCCATATCTGCCCAGCGTACAGTGTCATCCTGAGTGGACAGTGTTTTTCCTAAAAACACAAAGGGAACGAGAGAGTCGGCAATGTGCCTGCTTAAAAACTTTTCAGAATCCTTTGCCGAAATCAAGTTACCATATTCCTTGGTGTCCACCACCAAGTCTGCAAACTGGTAAAGCTTGTCGAGAGTCTCTTCGGACAGCTGCACGCCATGTCCCGAAAGGAACTGGTTCAAAAGATCTTGCTGCGCTTTGTTAGTTCTATAACTCAAGTTTTCTCTTTTTGTGATATGGAAAAATGTTTGGACACTTCGTGTCCAACATGCTCATGCTCGGTCATGCCGGTGTACAAGCACCCCGTCGCGACACTCGCTATCGCATGTTTGCTCCTTCGGAGCCAACTTGCTGCACCTCGGAAATGTCGGTAAACAAGTTTCCCGCCGCTTCCTCGGTTTGCAATTGTTTCACGTGGAACATTTTTGACTATCATATTCCGATTTGAAATTTAGTATAACTTTTTTAGAAAACAATTAACAAACTCCCCCGCTCCCTAAAATTCATAAAATATATGTTGATAACATTTTGATAAATGTTGAGAAACTGTTAAGCCGAATGCTGCGAAATGTATGCTTGCATACATTTCATAGCTGAGGCGCCAGTTTCGCGCTTGCGCAAATGTTGTTAAGGCGAGAGTTGCGGAAAGCATGCTTGCATGCTTTCCATAACCGAGCCGACCAACATAGCGCTTGCGCAGAACTTGTTAAGGTGAGAGTCGCAAAAATAAGCTTGCTTATTTTTATGACCGAACCGCTGAGTTCGCGCTTGCGCAAAAATTGTTAAGGTGAGAGTCGCTTTGTTTTTGTTTGGACTATGTTTGCTCCTTCGGAGCCAACTTGCTGCACCTCGGAAATGTCGGTAAACAAGTTTCCCGCCGCTTTCTCGGTTTGCAATTGTTAGGACACTTTGTGTCCTACCTCTTGGGGCTCAGTAATGCCCATACAAGTATGGGCGCTACATTCGCCCTGTAGAGGTTTCACGTGAAACACAGCCGAGGTCAGAAAGCGAAAAAATGCTTGCATTTTTTTATTTGCTGACCGATGGGTGTTGGACTATGGCTTTGCTATAGTCCAAACATATAAAAAATCCTCCCGATTCTGGGAGGATGTTCAAGAAGTTTAAAGCTAAATGTTAGCGGTATAAAAAGAAGTAAGTTCCGGTCTTGCGGTCTTCCCCATCTTCCGTATGTGTATCGGTCAGTGTGACCATCCCGTCTTTAACACCAGTTTCGTAACGATTCCAGGTGTACCAAATGTCGCCACGATGTTCTTTCCTATAGCAGGTATTTTTATCGTTCTCGTCCATGACAATGATTTCATTATAATCAATTCTGAAAATGGTATCTGTTTTCATGACGTAAGTGATGGTAGATTCGCCGTCTTCGTCGGTGGATGTGGTGGCCAAGGAATCCCCGTCGAAATAGATGGTCATTGTATTGCTTACATCGCCGACTGTTTCAGTTATTGTCCAAATGTTGCCTTCGTGTACAACTGTAGGTTCTTGGGTTCTTACAGTGGTCTGGTATGTCCATTCACCATTGCGGAGGTTTGCTTCGTAAGCACTGTCGAGGTGTGTGCCAGTCCAGTATGCTTTATAAATGTAGATGGATTTGCCTCTATTACTAGCGCTACCCTTGTCCATGTAAAGACTGTCTGGTACTAAACCATGATAATCCTTGTCGTAGATAGAAAGAGTAGATCTCTTGTAATCGAATACTGTTTGGAGACAGTTGGTGTAGGTATATCCTACAGGATTATTGGTGGGTGAATTATTGACAGGTGCTGTGCTTGATGAATCATCGCTGCAGGCAACAAATAGTGCTGCTGCTAAAAGAAAAATTTTAGAGTTCATAACTCCCCCAAGATATATTTGAAAAGATTAAATAGATAATTAAGTTGTGTGTAAATCTAATCAAATGGATGAGAAAATGCAAGGATATTTGTTAGTGAGCTGGTTTTTGTTCTTGTCGCGAAAAGTTTTCTATGAAGAACGGAAGTGTAACCATTTTCAAAAACCATCCAACATTGCGTTGCTTGTTGGTGATTTCAAAAGAAACACCTGCTGTTAACTGAACTAAGAAAATCCCAAATTGTATTCCCATTTCTTCAACGAATCCGAACTCTTTAACGGAATAATGGTATTTGTTGTCTTGTCCTTCAGATCTAAGGAACCATTCTATGGCATGACTTTCGGCCAGTGCAACTCCGGAAAGATTGTTTCCATGCAATATGTACTTTGTTGTTCCGGATGCAAACCACATTCCTCCCAATGCTATTTTCCGTAAGGTACTTTCTTTTGGAGCTGCCATTCCGAGAATGCCAAATCCTATAAACGATACTGCACTTCCGATTGATAAGTCATTGATTTTCTTGTCACCTTCGGTTCTTTCTAGCCTGCGATCAAATCGTAGAAATGTATAGTCTGTAAGTAGTCGGTCGATGCCGAAAAGCTTGCTCCCCATGTCTTGAGCGCTCATGCAAAATATATCCACTTCAAATCTTTTGTGGTGGATGTATATCCTATCCCTCCTAAGAATATTACCTGGAAAGGGTTGTATTTGTTTTCGTAGATGTTGCTTAGGTCTATAGAAAAAGTGGAATCCTGCACTGGATTTTCCAATACAGATATTTTTGCAAAAGCAAAAGATATAGAGATGAGGAATATGGTAAGAGTCTTTTTAATCATATAGTAATCTCTATTCTGTTGCCTTCGGGGTCGAGGACGACACTTTCGTAATACCCGTCGCCGGTAGTTCGAGGTTGACCTACAATAGGAGTCCCTTCGGAAGACATTTGTTGGGTCAGGTGGTCGACCTCTTCTTTTGAACCGACGGAAAAGGAAAGATGGGTAAATCCGAGATGTTCCACGTGAAACATCTCGACAGTCCCAACATTTCGTTCGACACATATATCAGGGCGGTGCATGACTTCTAGGCGGGCACCATCATCGAAAGTGATGAATCGGCTGGTGAATTGTTTTGCTGGGTTATGGTAAATCGGGTGGACTACCCCGCCGAAATATTTCCGGTAGAACTCGCATACCTTGTCGATATCTTTAACCCAGATGGCAATATGTTCAATCTTCATAAAACCTCTATAAACAATATACCTATTTCGAATAGAAAAAATTCCATGAACATATCATGTTTCACGTGAAACACAATCAAGAATACCAAGCAAAAACATACTCGTATGTTTTTATTTGGTATTCGCAGAGTGTAGGACTACGATGTAATCGTAGTCCCAACACATGAGCCGAGAGTCGCAGATTTCTATTATATATTAGTATATTTATCACATGAAACTTTATCAATTCTTCCTCCCCTATTTAATTGTCCTTTTCATGGCAAACGCATCCTTTGCCGATGAATCCCAAAAAATAGAAAATGCCGCAGTTAACTCGAACGGATCCGGCCTTGCACTGATTCCTTGGGATCTATTTATTGGCGGAATGAATAGTTTTGTCGTAGGTGCCGACTGGATATTTGGCAATTTCAATATTCTTTATGCTTCGACCTCCCAAGTAAATGAGGTCCCGAAACATTCGTGGGTGTGGACTCTCAGAACCCAGGCTCTTTGGGCGCCTACAATTGGTGCTTATTTGCAGCCTACGATACAGTATATGTTTTTTGGTGGACCTTTGACAATGTTCAAGGTTTCGGTCGGACCGGAAATCGGTTATAAAAGGAAAACCGGATTTGAATATGGTGGGTCTGTCCGCGTAGGTGCATTTATGGATTTGTTGAATTTCGAAATGGGATATTTGGTAAATTCAAAACGAACCTATATGAACATCATTCTTAACCTTCCTTCGGGTCTCGGAATTTGGGTTTAAAAGGAGGTCCTCATGATCAATATTGAAGTTATCCAGGGTGATATCACCAAGCTTAAAGTCGATGCCATCGTGAATGCGGCAAACTGTTCGCTGTTAGGTGGCGGCGGTGTTGATGGGGCAATTCATCGTGCGGCAGGTCCGGAACTTTTGCAGGCGTGTATTCCCCTGAAAGGTTGCGAAACGGGTCATGCTAAAATCACTCCTGGGTTTAAGCTCCCGGCAAAGTTTGTGATTCATACCCCGGGACCGGTTTATCGTGACGGTCAGCATGGTGAACCTGCGCTTTTGGAATCGTGCTATAAAAGCTGCCTTGCTCTTGCCGAAGAGAATAATTGTGAGACTGTTGCCTTCCCCGCTATTTCTACCGGCGTTTATGGATACCCTTGGAAAGAAGCAACCGAAATAGCCGTGAATACGGTCCACGACTATCCTGCACGGAATATCAAGAAGGTCATCTTCTGTTGCTTCAGCGCGCAAATGAAAAAAATCTATCAAGAAGTTTTGCAGCGAGTTTAGCAATAAAGACCGTGGTGACGAAAGGTCGGTAAAAAAGGCGCTTCGTCAGCAAATCTAATTGCGTCTCTCTATAATACCCCGTTCTTTTTTATATTGTCCACTGTAATTTAAATAAGGAGTATATAATGGAAGAAGTTAAAAACTTTATCAAGGAATGTGGTGCCTATTTCCTCGCAACGGTTGATGGTGACGAGCCGAAAGTACGCCCGTTCGGTACTATTGAAATTTTTGAGGGCAAGCTCTACATCCAGACTGGTAAGTCCAAGAACGTTTCGAAGCAGATCCAGAAAAACGGCAAGGTTCAGCTTTGCGCCATGAATAAGACTTGCAATAAGTGGTTGCGCTTGAGCGGAACGCTCGTCCGTGATGATCGCCGTGAACCCAAGGTCCATATGCTTGAAGCCTACCCTGAACTCAAGCGTATGTATTCCCCGGACGATGAAAACACCGAAGTTCTCTACTTCAAGGATGCTACCGCCACGTTCTGCAGCTTCACTGAAGCACCGCGTACCATAAAGTTCTAAATAGTTCTTTTGTTCTGCCCCACCTTGGGGCGTATTCTTTAGACGCCGAGTTCCCCGCGAGCTTGGCTTTTTTCATATGGAACAATTATAGCGCTCTAAATTTTAATACAACATATATTATGTAGTTGATAAACTGACTTAATTTTATTAACTATTGAATTTATAAATCAAAAAAAACTGTAAAAATTCATTTTTATTGTTTATAGATAATGAACAATTTTTCTCACAATAACTATGTTTCACGTGGAACAATTTCAGTTTTTGTGGATAATATGTAAAATTGTGAGATAAAAGGTTGATTCGCGTTGAATATTTGATAACATTATATCAACATATATTTTTACGCTTGTAGACGGAAAATTTAGTCAGGCTTTCATTTATTCGGTTTACATATATTATATTTCTTTGTGGAGGCTTTATGCAGGACAATACGAAACGTGGCGAGCGCGCACTTTTTTGGATGAAGGCCATCTTTGTTATATTCATCCTTTACTTTTTTTGGAGCTCGCCCATTAATGCAATCTTTCCTGGTACGAATGATAATACCGTGACTGCTTCGGTTTTGGTTCGTATTGCCTTCGGTGCTTTGGTGAGCTTGGGAATGCTTTTTTCTCTGATTGCATTTTTGGTCAGCTTCTTATCGTGGCTGCATCGTGCTATTGCAAATTTGCGAGTTATATCAGTAACAGACTTTTCGCCTATGGGAGCAGTTCTCCTCACTTGCATCCCCCTTGTAGGTTTCGTCTTGCATTTTTGGATCTTCAATGACATGGTTGCACGCCAACAGGATTGCATGCATGAACGTGGAATTTTGAAGGATCGTTTCCCGAAAAAGTTTTTGATTGGATGGGTCTTGGCTTCGGTCGGGTGTTTGGCCCTGATGTTTATCGGTTTCAGCAGTCCTACCGGTCAAGAGATTCGTGGGTTGACTGAAAATATTTTAACTGTCGTGAGCGTTGGCCTGTACATCAAATGCTTCATGTTTTACATTGCTCAAGAACGTGAACTTTATAATGTTCACACAGAAACGCTTTTCCGCAAGCGTGTCGATGAAATTATTCGCGAACGCGAAATTGAACGTGCCGCTGACCAGCTCCGCGACAAACAATAATTTTTTCTGAATTTTGGAATGCGCGACTAAAAATATGTTGCGACGTACTTTTTCTGGAATTCCGGATCTTCGTGCGCCCAGTGCTTTTCTTCCATCGCCTGGTATTGCCAGTTGAGCGCCTGCATAAATTTTTCCGGCTCGCAGAGATTCTTGAAAATCGCATCGAGGTCGTCGACCGTCGCACTTGAGCTGACTAACTGTTCTTTCGGAATGTAGCTGTACGGAGAACTTGCGAAATCGCTCCCGATGAAAACCGCTCCGAGTGCGGCCGCTTCCTTGAGCTTTAAGTCGCTCTTTGCGCGGTTGAAATTGTTGGCGGCGAGCGGTGCCAGGAAAAAGTCGGGCTTGTAGCTCGCGACCGTCTGTGCGAACGGCAAAAAACTCGTGAAAGGAATCTTCGTGAATTTTCCGTCGAGGTCCTTCAGAAAATCCGGCTCGCCAAAAATCTGGAAGTCGATGCTCCCGTCTTCGATGTGCTTGCGGATCCAGGGAATCCATGCGCCTTCGAGGTCGCCCGGAATTTCGGCTGTGAAATGTCCGAGACTGCCGGCATACATCACCTTCGGTTTTCCCGAGAAAGCAGACGTCCTCTGTGACATCCCGAACAGCGACTTTGAAATACCGTTCGGCATCACCACCGCGTTTACGCCGAGGTCGGACTTGATGCGGCTCGCGAGGTAGCGCGTCGAGCAGACTACCACGTCAAACAGCGGCAACACCTGCTTGAGACTCGTGAGCATCATCTGGTCGTGATTCGGAATCTGCTTCGCGTACGAAGCGATCACCGGTGACAAATCCCACTGCAAGTCATCCAGGTCAGTCACGAGCTTGAACCCGCATTCCTTCTTGAGCTTCGCATAGAACAACGCAAGTTGCGCGCGACCCGGCGCCGTCGGCTTCTGCAGAATCACCGCCCGCGTCTGCTTGAGTGCGTCTTTGTTCGCACAGACAATCTGGGTGATAGACGGCACGACCTGAAAATCGTTAGGCCCCATGAACTGGGTGCAAGGCAAAATGCAGCGAACCCAGTCGGATTGCGCCATGTCATAAGGATGCACGATAACTTGCGTTCTGATCATGGAAGGAAAAGTAGTAAAAAGTTTGATGGAAGTGCCGCGGAATGAGGAGGGGAATACGCAGAATTTGTGAAAAATAGATGCTGTATTTAGAAAAAATAAAGTGTTTGTTTATAAAAAAATATGTTTTTGTGACAAGTTTGTTTTGAAATTTTTTTTTGTTTATATTTGGTCAAAAAATAGGAATACGATTGTAGATAGAACTTTGTTTGGTATGAAGTTATTTTCAATCATATGAGAAAAAGTAAACTATAACAGGAAAAAATTCTATGAAAAGAGAATACGAAAAATATAAAAATGGTTTTACTAAAGTTCCTGAATATATTGTGAATGCGATGCAGGGATTGGCTTATTGGATTGGTTATAAAAAATGCCTCTATAATTATTATCCGTTGTCTGAATGTGCTATTGTGTCAGAATTTTCATCGTTGTTGCAATCTGGTGCAAATGAGGACGAAATAGTATTATGTGAACGACAGTATTGTAACTTTTTTACAGAAGAAAATATCCCAGAAGATGTGGATGGGAAAAGAGTGGATCTTACGGTGGCTGAACTGGAAAATAATCATAATCAAAATGAAGTTCATAATATTCTTGCTCATGATAATAAACAAGAAAAAGGTTTTTTAAGGGATAAAGCAAAAGTTGTTTTTGAAGTCAAATTACATCGCAGTTCAAGGACATTAATAGATAACGATTTTAAAAGGTTAAAAAAAATAAAAGATGCTAATGAATCTATTGTTACATATTTATTGCTTGTTTCGGAAAATGAAATTCCAGAAGAATTTGTAGATATTAGCTCTGGGCATGGTAAAAAAGATTATCAATTAACGAACAATAGACATAATGATGAAAATGCACCTCATATTCATGTTTCCAAGGTAAGATATGTTTTGAATCAAAAACTTGATGCGCCTCAATTAAAAGGATGGATTTCGCAAACGTTGGACTCTGATGAAGCTGATGTAGATGAGGCGATAAAAGATCAAATTGATTTTATAAGTAGTAAAATGCTATCGCGAGGTGCATTTGTGTGTTTGATTGAAGTTGTATAATTTAATTTGAACAACTTAAGATGTCAAATAAAACAGCCTGCTTTTTTGAGCAGGCTGTTTGCGTTTTCTTTTGCAGGACGTTTTCCGCGTGTTTATTTTATATCAAACTGAACTTTCGGGGCTACGCTTGCGGCTGCGTCAGCTGAGAAGAGGGCTTTCGGGGAGGCGCCTGCGAATCCGGCGACGATGTTTGTCGGGAACTGGCGAATGGTGGTGTTGTATGCCTGCACGGTTTCGTTGTAGCGCTTGCGTTCAACAGCGATGCGGTTTTCGGCGCCTTCAAGTTGTACGCGGAGTTCCTGGAAACTCTTGTTGCTCTTGAGATCCGGATAGTTTTCGGAGACGGCCATAAGGCGCTGGAGGGCTCCGCTGAGGGTGCCTTGCATTTCTTGGAAGCGCTTGAGTGCGGCTTCGTCGTTCATGAGGCTTTCGTCGAGCTTGATGGTTCCGCCCATGCGGCTGCGCATATCCATGACTTCGGTGAGGGTGCTCTTTTCGAAGTTGGCTTCGCCTTGCACGGTGCTGACGAGATTCGGGATGAGGTCAAAACGGCGCTGGTAGGTGTTTTCGACTTGAGCCCACTGTGTCTTGACGCCTTCTTCAAGGGCGATGATGTTGTTGTATGTGCCGATGCCTTTCCCGACGATGATGAGCAGGATGACGACGACAACGATAACGGCGATTAAAGCTTTTTTCATGATTTCTCCGGTTTTTACGGTGTCAATATACAAATTTTGCGTTTATTCCTTGCGGCGGTAAATGTTCGCGAGTATCGCACCGGAAATGTTGTGCCATACGGAGAAAATTGCGCCGGGGACGGTCGCCATCGCAAGTGACGAAAATGCGGTGCCTGCAAGGCTTGTGGCAAGTCCGGAATTCTGCATGCCGATTTCGATGGAGAGCGCTTTGGTCTTGGAGGTGGAAAAGTGCAATAGCTTGCCGAGTCCAAATCCGCAGCCGTAACCGAGGAGGTTGTGGAGAATCACCACGGCAAAAACAATGGCGCCTGTCGAGATGATTTTTGCGGCATTGTGTGAGACGACGGCGGCTACGATCATTGCGATGGCAATTACGGAAACGAGCGGAAGTACTTTCACGGCGCGAGTGGTCCACTTGCCAAAAAACTTGTTGATGACGAACCCGAGCGCAATCGGGACGATCACGACTTTCACGATGGAAAGGAACATCGCCATTATGTCCACATTCACGGTTGTGCGCAGCAGCAGGTAGGTAATCGCCGGTGTCAAAATCGGGGCAAGCAAAGTGTTTACGCTAGTCATGCCGACGGAAAGTGCGACATCGCCTTTCGAGAGGTAAGTGATGACATTGCTCGCGGTGCCGCCCGGGCAAGTGCCCACGAGAACCACGCCCGCCATTAGCGCGGCATCGAGCCCGAAAGCTTTCGAAAGTAAAAACGCGAGCGCGGGCATCACGATGAACTGCGCGGCACAGCCGATGGTGATTTCTTTCGGTCGCGCAAAGACGAGTGCAAAGTCGCTGAGTTTGAGCGTGAGACCCATGCCAAACATCACGACCATCAGGAGGTAATTCACCCAGGAAAGTTCAATCCAGAGTGTTGATTTCGGGACGAATAGCGAGAGCGCTGCAATCGCGAGCACGACAATTGCCATCCACTTGCCAACAAATTCGCTAATCTTTTCAAGAATACGCATTGGACTTCCCTACCCTACAATCAGAGATTTATCGTAGATGAATTCGACTTCTTCGGGGGTAATGCCGCCGGGAACGAGGTCGAGTTTGGAACGGTTCACTTTCATCGCGGCAGCGAACTTGTTGCGCAATTCGCGGGTGACGGTGCATGTGCCGATGAGCTTGCGGAGCATTTCTTCAAATTCTTCAATGCTTTGCAATCCTAAAAGCGAGAGGATTTTTTCAACATCGGTTGGAACTTTCTTTTGGCAGATTTCGACGTAGGCGGCGAGGAAGTACCCGACGGCGGGACCGTGCGGCGTGCCTTTGCTGAGCGTGAGATCGTAGCTCATGCCGTGCGGTACGGCGGTGCTTGTCATGGCGATGGACATGCCTGCGATTGTGGAGGTGTACATCAGTTTTTCGTACAAACTTGCATCAATCGGCGCGGCTTTTTGCGAGGTATTTTGCGCGACGGTATTGTTCGCGGCGACCGAGGCAATGAGCGCGTTTTTGCACTCTCCCCAAAGTTTGAGGCCATATTCGGGACACATGCGGTTGAGCATGTTCGAGTGAACGTTCAAGATACTTTCGACCATGTGCGCAAGCGCGTCAACAGCGGTGTTTACAATCAGCTGCTTTTTGGCGGAGGCGAGATACTTTCCGTCAACGAGCGCAAGCACCGGGAAAATCCTGTGCGGAATACTCTTCTTTAAATTGATTTTGTGGTTTGTGATAATGGCGACCGGTGTTGCTTCGGAGCCTGTTCCGCAAGTGGTCGGGACGGCGACAACAGGTGCGTGGTTAAGCGGATGACTCGGCGCTTTGTGCAGTTCATCTGCGTTCACGTTTGGATTCACGAGGAGAATCGCCATAGCTTTGGCGGCATCGATAGCGGAACCTCCCCCAATGCCGATAATAAAATCAGCGCTGAAATCCTTTGCGATTTGAGCACCCTTCCCCACGGTATCGGTGGACGGGTTTTCTTCAACTTCATCAAAAATCTGGTAGGCGACTCCCCCATTGTTCAGAACTTCGGTCACGTCATTCAGGGAGCCGTTAGCCTTAGCGGAGCTGTGTCCAGTGACAATGAGCGCGCGCTTCCCGACGGCGAGCATTTCTTTCGCGTGGTTCTTCACGCAGTCCTTTTCAACGTAGATATCCGTAGGTACGTAAAATCGCATGATGTCTCCTTACAGCATCAGCCATTCTTTGTTGAACCACTGGTAAAGTCGCGCCTGTTCGGTGCGGTTCTTAATGAGCCACTGTGCAAATGTCGGGCGGTCAATCGGTTCGCAAAGGGAATAGATAAACGCTTCCACTAGGCTTTCGCGGATGAGTCCTTGATAAAATCTCTGGATTGGGTCGTTGATTTCATCGGTGAAGGCGACGAGCTTAATCGCTTTTTCAAGGATGTGGATCAGGAATTCCATTTGCTGTGCGGAGGTGGAATCCTGGTCGTAGAGCTTGCGCTTGCCGAGCGTGTCCGTGATAAGTATGGTCTGGATGGCGAGCAGAAATTCGTTGTTGACGGTGGAATCGCTGTCTGCCTGCTTGATTTTGGGCGTGTTCATCTCGACTTTTTTGTCTTTTACGAGAACGAATGATTTTGTACGGCCATAAAGTCTCGAAAGGTTGTCGCGGATGATTTCGGCTTTTTTGCTGATGAATGTGGAGTACATGGTGTACGCGTAGAATTGTGGCCACTTACCCATTTGGCTTGCCAAGAATCCCATGTAATAATGGCTGCCTTCATGGACGCGTGAGTTGTTGATGCTCCGCTTGATCCAGGCGTAGGCGCTGTCTGCGTTGTTCATACGCATGTACGTGATGCTTGCGTTATACGGGATGTTGAACGAATTCGGTAATTTGGCGAACGCTTCACGATAGACGGCGAGTGCGGAATCCGGCATGCCCTTGTCATCGTAAACGGTACCGAGCAGGCTGTAGAGATTTTCTTCGATGCCCTCGGCTTTGAGCTTTGTTGCGGCTTTGGCGTAAGAGAGCGATTTGTCCAGATCGCGTTTGGCATGGTATGTGAAAGCCATCTCGTATTTGACGAGTGCGTTTTTTGGGTCCTTCTTTTCGGCTTCCTTGTACTTGGCGAGAGCTTCGTCATACTGACCTTGTTCGTGAAATTGCACGCCTTGGTCAACGAGCTTTTTGACGGCTTCGGCTTTGGAAGCTTTTGACGATGCCTTAGAGGTTGCATTTGGCGCAGCAAAAAGCGTGGCGACGAGAGCTAAAATGAGAGCAATGGATTTTTTCATGATAAGTTAGTTCTTGAGAAGGGCGCTATAGAAGTTGCGGACATCATCCCAGCGGTAGTACGGGGCGGCGGGGCATTGTACTTTGTCCGCAGCCTTGCATTCGATGGGTAACGTCTGTTCAATTTCATTGTACAAAATTTTGACGAGGATGGGCTTGTTTTTTGCCTTGTAAAATACCATCTGCAAGTTTGCCGCCATCGGGATGATTCTAAAGTCGTTCCACTGTTCGTGCAATTTTGAGAGGTCTGAAACCTTGGCATTTGCGATGGGCAACTGCATGAGTGCAGATAACGGGAGGAGTGTGGCGTCGTGGCCAAAGCGGAGCGTGGCTGCAATTGGCGTTTGGACGGCGCGAGCATTTATCGTTGTATCAACGGCAATCGCTTCGTCGGCTTCTTCTAAAATATTCTGGAGCGTGGGCTTTGCAAAATTGAGGCCATCGGGGCGGTTAATGAGCGGGCTTGTACCTTCAAGGCTGTACCACCAGGCGTTTTGCGCTTTCCAGCGTGCAATTTTTTCTTCCGTTGTGAACAAGTTTACAAAGGTGTCGGCGGGTACTTTGGCGGCTTGGGCGATTTCGTCAAGGAGCGGTTTGTCCATCCCTTGGAGCGATGTCGCAATTTCAAAAAAATGGTTGTAGAATCCGTTGGTGTCCACGTTATTCATCACGTATTTGTAGTCATTGAATAGCTTTTCCAGGAACTGTTGCGGATTGACGTTTTTCCAGAGCTTGTCGCTTTCGTCCGTGTAGGTCTTAACTTTGGAATAGTCGAGCTTGCCCCAGTCAAAGGCGCTGATGAACTTCATGTAGCTTTTGCCGGAGATGAGTTCGGAATGGATTTTCGGATTCAGCGAACGGAGTTCTCCGATGAATGCGGCCATGCTCACGATGCAGCGGCCGCTCGTGCTCGCATACGACCTGACATACGGTGTGATCTTTTTCCCGCCGATATTCCAGTCCTTGAAAACATCCCCAAAATTCTTGGACATGCGGTTTGCAATCCCTTCGTGCTGCTTGACGCCCACTTGCGTGAGGTCTCCTTTGCGGGGGGCCGCCTTGTCTACGAGGACTTTTGTGTAGACGAGTGCCTGTTTGCCGAGTTCGGTGAGTTTCTGGGCGGAATCTGCCTTGGCGAGCGTTTCAAAAAGGTAGGTGTACTCTTCGGCGCTGTGGTGGTAGCGGCTACCGTGACGCCCGTAATGGCTGATATAGAACGGCTTGTAGCCGGCAGGTGCCTTGGTATATTTAATATTTACGGGTTCCGGGTACACTAAATAGCCGCTAGAAGTAAATTCGGGGTGCTTTGCAAGTTCTTCGTCGCTAACTTGCGCGTTCACGGTTGCAGTGAGGAAAAATCCCGTTGCGAGTACAAAAATGCCCTTGGCAAAATCCAACTTTTTCATGTCTCCAATATAATATATTGGTGTTGCGGTGCGAGTAAACTAAATCGCTAAAGCCCATAATCCCCGTAAAAACGCACTTTAAAGGGGCTTTTCAAGTTGAAACGAAAATATATTTGGCACATCTTTTGCTACTTTTAACCACGTTTAATTTTTAATCAAGGACAACCATGAGCATTGTAGATACAGTACTCCATAAGATTTTTGGTACACCTCATGAACGTAAGGTGAAACAGCTCCGCCCGGTGATTGCAAAGATTCACGAAGCCTGCAAGGCTCTCGCAACGCTTGATGACGCGGAACTTGCTGCAAAGAGCGCTGAATTCCGTGAAAAGCTGAATAATGGAGCTACCCTCGACGATATCAAGGTTGATGCCTTTGCCGTTTGCCGTGAAGCTTGCGACCGCCGTCTCGGTATCTTCAACATCTTCAAGCCGGAATTTGGCTTTGACTTTAGCCGTCTCGGCCCGGAACTCCAGGAAGCTGCAAACAAGGCCAAGGCCGAACTTGAAAGCGGAAAGAACGAATGGGAAGTCTACCTCCCCGCTGCCCTCTACGCCAAGGTTCGCGAACTCTATCCGGATTCCGTGAAGCCGTTCCGCATGTTGCCTTTCGACGTGCAGATGATCGGTGGTCTCGTGCTCCACGAAGGTGCCATCGCCGAAATGGCTACCGGTGAAGGTAAGACGCTTGCCGCTGCTCTCCCGGTTTACTTGAACGGTCTTTCTGGCCACGGCGTGCATGTGGTGACGGTGAACGATTACCTCGCTGGCCGTGACGCTAAGCAGATGGGCTTGGTCTACAAGTTCCTCGGCCTTACGGTCGGTCTCATTGTGAATGGTCTTGATGCTGAACAGCGCCGTCAAAGCTACAACTCCGACGTGACTTACGGTACCAACAACGAATTCGGTTTTGACTATCTCCGCGACAACATGGCGGTGGAACCGAACCAGCTCGTGCAGCGCGAACTCAACTTCTGTATTGTTGACGAAGTCGACTCCATCTTGATTGATGAAGCCCGTACGCCGCTTATCATTAGTGGTCCTGCTGAAGACGCTACTGAAAAGTACGCAAAGGCAAACGAAATTGCAAAGCAGCTCGTCAAGAACAAGGACTTCTCTGTCGATGAAAAGGACAAGAACATCCAGTTTACGGAAAAGGGCGTGCTCCACATCCAGGACTTGATGCACATTACGAACCTCTATGGCGAACATGCCGACTGGGTTCACTTCCTCGATAACGCTCTCCGCGCTTGGTATCTCTTCGAAAAGGATGTCGACTACATCGTCCGTGACGGCGAGATCATCATCGTCGACGAAAACACGGGCCGCTTGATGGAAGGCCGCCGTTATTCCAACGGTATCCACCAGGCTATCGAAGCCAAGGAAGGCGTGCAGATCCGTCGCGAAAACCAGACGCTTGCAACGATTACGTTCCAGAACTACTTCCGTATGTACAAGAAGCTCTCTGGTATGACTGGTACGGCTGAAACTGAAGCAACGGAATTCATCAAGATTTACAACATGAACACGTGGGTCATTCCGACGAACAAGCCGTGCATCCGTAAGGACTTGCAGGACCTCGTTTATAAGTCCGAAGATGCCAAGTGGCGCGCCATTGTTGCTGAAATCAAGGAACGCCATGCGAAGGGCCAGCCGCTCCTCGTGGGTACGGCATCCATTGAAAAGTCCGAAATCCTCCACGGCATGCTTGAAAAGGAAGGTATCCCGCACGAAGTCTTGAACGCCAAGAACCATGGCCGCGAAGCTGAAATCATCCAGTATGCAGGCCACAAGGACAAGGTGACGATTGCAACGAACATGGCTGGTCGTGGTACTGACATTGCTCTTGGACCGGGAGTGACTGAACTCGGCGGTTTGCATGTGCTCGGTACGGAACGCCATGAATCTCGCCGTATCGACAACCAGTTGCGCGGTCGTTCCGGTCGTCAGGGTGACCCGGGTTCTAGCCAGTACTTCCTTTCCCTCGACGATAACCTGATGCGTATTTTCGGTGGCGACAACGTCAAGAACCTCATGAACCGTTTTGGTGTGGGCGAAGACGAAGTGATTACCCACCCGATCGTCTCCCGCTCTATCCGTGGTGCTCAGCGCCGCGTCGAAAGCCAGAGCTTCGATATCCGTAAGCACTTGCTCGACTACGATAACGTGATGAACGAACAGCGCAAGGTGATTTACGGGCTCCGCCGCCGCATCTTGAACGGTGAAGATATCCGTGACGAAATCATGAACCGCATCGAAGACGCTTGCGATATCAAGGTTTCCAACTACATCCCGGCAAAGAGCTACGCGGAACAGTGGAACCTCGAAGGCTTGCATGAAGACTTGCAGCGCACGCTCGGCATGGAATACAGCCTCACGCTTGATGATGCTGTTTCGAAGACGCCGGAACAGGTGCTCGAAGAAATCATCAACCTCTGCAAGGTGCGTTACGACAAGCTCACGAAGATTATTCCGGATGCCGACTTCCGCAATATCGAACGTCGCTTCCTTCTCATGACGATTGACCAGGTGTGGAAGGAACACTTGTATGCTATGGACCAGCTGAAGGATGCTATCCGCTTCCACGGATACGCCCAGAAGGATCCGCTGATGGTCTATAAGAACGACGGCTTCAAGATGTTTGAAAGCTGCATGGAAAAGATTGCAACGCTTACGGCTCTCCGCATTTTGAACATCCGCATCACGCTCCCGAACGGTGTGACGGTCTCTCCGGACCAGCTCCAGCTCAAGAGCCAGGAACAGATTGATGCCGAACGCAAGGCTGCTGAAGAAGCCGCCGCTGCCGCAGGTAACGCTGGCGAAGTCAATGCTTCCGAATCCGCTGATGCACAGCCGTCTCAGGAATCTGCTGAACAGCTGAGTGCCGAAGGCGCAAAGGCCGCAGGTCTTGCCGGTCAGGCAGCTTCGTCCGAGACGAACGCCCTTTCCGAAGATCAGCAGGCTCAGCCGATGCCGCAGAGCGCACTCCCGGGCACTCGCCCGAACCGTGCTGCTGCTAATGCCGCCCTTGCTGCCGCTGTGAAGCGTGCTCAGCAGCAGGCTGGTGCAAAGCTCGGCCGCAATGATCTTTGCTGGTGCGGTTCTGGCCTCAAGTACAAGAAGTGCCACGGCAAGGACGTCGAATAATTCGGCCAAGAATCGCGAGCACTCTCGCACAAAACGTAATTGAAAAATCCTTGGCTTCCCCGCCGAGGATTTTTTATTTATGTTGTCATGCCCGACTTGGTCGGGCATCTCCTTTTTAAAGCGTGCGGACCACCCAAAAATTTTTGCATATTTGTTCTTATGAAAACTGCGAAGAAATTTTTCAGCCTTGAAGGCATTGACGGTTCCGGAAAGTCCACACAAATCGACATGCTTGTCCGCGTGCTAGAATCCGAAGGCCACAAGGTCGTGAGGTTGCGTGAACCCGGTGGTGCCAAAATTTCCGAACGCATTCGCGAACTCTTGCTCGACCCCGCTTTCAAGGGCATCATGGCAGATGATACCGAACTTTTGCTGTACAATGCCGCCCGCGCCCAGGTGATTCACGAAATCATTAAACCCGCACTCGATGCAGGCAACATCGTCATCGCCGACCGTTTTGCGTGGAGCACGTTTGCTTACCAGGGTTATGCCCGCGGGCTCGGTGCCGATAAAGTCCAGCGTCTCACGGAACTCACGTGCGGAGGCTGCTTCCCGGAACTCACCGTAGTTCTCGACTTGACCGTTGAAGCAAGCCGCAAGCGCATGGCCATTCGTGGTGGCGCCCCTGACCGCCTCGAAAGCGAAAAGGCTGAATTCTTCGAGCGCGTCCGCGAAGGCTACCTCGCTGCAGGTCGCGATTACAGCGATTGCGTGAGCGTCGTCAATGCAGACCGCACTCCCGACGAAGTCCATCAAGATGTCCTTTCACTTATTAAAGCGAAACTGAAATGATCTTTTTCTTCATACTCATTTTCGGCGTGTTTTTCCTGTTCTTTAATGTCAGGATGGTGGCGCCTGGAATCAAGGGAAGCGTCATTGCCGGAATTTCGGTAATCCTCCTCCCCATCTGCTTCTTGTTTAGAACAAGTTATTTTGCATCGCTTGGCATGTCCTTCTTTGCTGTCTGGCTTGCCGAAGCGCTCTTCCTTTATATCCTCTGGTGGATTATCCGTGGTATCCGCCGTGCTGTCGTCAAGAAGCCGCTTGATCGCCGTGTTGAAATTTCTGTGGCGAGACTTTTGCTCTTTGTTTCCGTGCTACTCACGGTTATCTTCCGTATTGCAGGCGCTGGCACAAATGAGAATTTCCATGTTCGCGAGTTCAAGATTGCTGTTCCGACCGAAAAGGAATTTACGGCAGTCTTCTTTAGCGACCTCCACATTGACCCACTTTTCAAGCGTGAAAAGATGGAACGCATCGTTCACGTGAGTGATAGCCTCCACCCGGACTTGGTGCTGTTTGGCGGAGACTTTTCGGACGTTGTGGATTCAACGCTCTCTGCCTGGGAATACGACTTCCTGGTGCAAAAGCTTGCCGCAACCGCGAAGATGGCTGCCATTGCTATTGACGGGAATCACGAAGGATTCCTTGAACGCGAAGGCAGTGACTTTAAAAAGTGGATGCAAAATAACGGTTTCGTCGTGTTGGAAGACTCTACCGTTTGCACGCCTTTTGCCTGTATTACTGGCCGTGTAGACCATAGCGTTGCCAAGATGCGAGCTGTCGAACGCAAGCCGCTTTTTGACTTGCGCCCTACGGCCGAAGAATCTAGACTTCCCTGGCTTCTCCTTGATCACCAGCCGCGTGGCATTGAAGAAGACCACCCTGGCCGCCGTCCCGACTTTGCCATGTCCGGCCACACGCACAATGGCCAGTTTTTCCCGGGAACGATCATTATTGACTGGGTCTGGCGCCTCGCCTATGGTCTTGGCGAACTGGATCAGGTCAAATGGCTCGTTTCCAGTGGTGTTGATTCCTGGGGTCCCCCGGTTCGTATCGGTAGCGATACGGAACTCTTGTTCCTCCGTTTTGTACCTGACCGGCTGTAATGACAGTCTGTGTCAAAATACATTAACTATATTTTAGGGAACTATGACTCTTTGCTTAGAAACGGATCAGTTGGAAACCGTACAGAGAATTCTTGGGCTCCATTTTGAGGGCTTTGAAGTTTGGGCGTACGGCACGCGTGTCACGGGCGTAGATTTGACCCCGGATACGGATTTGGAATTGGCAGTCATCTCGGACTCCCCTATATCCCTTGATGACATGACTTCGGTGGAAAAGGCCTTTGTTGAAAGTGGACTCCCGTTCCGTGTCGATATTGTCGACTGGTCCAAGCTCCCCGAGTCTCTTCAAAAGCAAATCAAGAAAGAACATTCTGTCATTCAGGAGGCCGCCGATAGCTTCCAGTAAGGCTGGCGAGGTTTGAATATGAATCGCTTGTTACCCCTATTTTTAGCTGCAGCCCTCTCTACCATGGCTTTCGCACAGGACGATGTCGAAAAGGTAAAGTCGGTGGTCAAGAGTGGTCGTTGCTCGGACGCGATTGCTCCGCTGCAGAAAATCTACAATGCATCTTTCCGTAAGCTTGAAGGCGAAAAGGCTTCTGTCATGCTTGCGGAATGCTACCTCCGCACAGGCAAGAAGGATGATGCTTACGATGTGGCTTCCCGCTTCTTGGAATACCATGTGAAGTCCGCTTACCGCGAACGTATGGAACTTGCCCGTGCCGTTGTCGATGTCGAAAAGGGTTCTGTGTTTGATGGTGTCGAAGCCATGCTCCGCGTGCTTTCTTACTCGACTAACCCAGCTGCAAGGTCTCGTGCTAAAGATGTCGCTATCCAGACTTTGGCGGCATCCCTCCTTACCGCAGACCAGCTCCAGGCATTGCTTGAAAAGTATCCTGTTGACCGCGAAGTGATGGGCTGGATACAGCTCCAGATCGGTCGCGAATGCCAGAACGCCAAGCGCTACCGCGCTGCGAGGTACTGGTACAAGAAGGTTCTCAAGACGACTTCTTCCGAGAATTTGCAGAAGACCGCCAAGAAGGGCATCAGCGCTCTTGAAGGCCTTGGTGCAGGGCTTCCGACCGTGCTCGTGCTCGCTCCGCTTTCCGGTGACTTCGCCGAATTCGGTGCTGCCGCTGTGCAGGGTTCCCTCCTCGCTTACGAACAGGCAAACCTCAAGGGCAAGGTGAACATCATCTTCCAGGACACGCACGCCGATGCCGCTATCGCTCTCATGCGTACGCAACGCGCTGTGAACCAGGATAGCATTATTGCCATTATCGGTCCTATCATGAGCGCTCCTGCAACGTCTGTCGCTGCATGGCTTGGCAGTAACTTCCAGCATGTGCCGATGCTTACTCCGACCGCAACGGACGCTGGCATTGCAAAGCTTGGCCCGAACATCTTCCAGGTGAACCTCACCATGGACATCCTCTCCCAGACGATTGCTGACTTCGCTATCAAGTGTCTTGACATTCGCGAATTTGGCGTGATGAGTCCGCTTGGTGATTTTGGTACGGCCATGTCTGAAAGCTTTACTCGCGCTGTTGAACGTCGTGGCGGTGCTGTTGTCGGCTTCCGCAATTACGAAGAAGGTCGCCCGGACTATAAGACTGAATTCAACCTTATGCGCGATGTTCGTTTCAATCAGGAAAACCGCCGTCGCAATATTGCTAAGGGCTTGAATGATTTGAACTCTGTGAACCCGCGTGACCGCAAGCTTTACCTCGCTGACTCTACTGTTGAATTTCCGGGTCTCTTCATTCCGGCTACAAACCCGGCAGATGCAGGAGCCATGGTGAGCCAGGCCGCATTTAACAAGGTTTCCGGCACGTATCTCGGAACATCTGGCTGGTACGGTCGTGAACTTTTGATTCAGGGCAAGCGCCTTGTTGAAGGTTCCTACTTCAGTGTTCCAGGGCTGGATATGAACAAAGGAAATGCCGCCTACACGAACTTCGTGAAGGACTTTACCGCCCGCTGGGGCATTGAGCCGGGTGAAGACAAGGTAAGCGGTCTCAGCTACGATGCCGCAAACATCATCTTTACGGCATTCTCCGCTGTTTCGGGTAATGACGACGACATGACGCATTACATAAATGCGACTAAAGATTTCAAGGGGATCTATGGTGATATCAAGTTCCGTCGTGGTGCAAACGCCAACACAAAGATCGTGACGGTGAACAAGGGCAAATTTGAAGTTGTGACGGCTTGCGAACGCCAGGACAAGGCAAAAGAATCCGCCAAGTCTAAAAAGAAGAAGTAACGCAACGTGTCATCCTCGGAATATTTCTCGATTTAAAAAAGAACCCTGCGGCTAAAGCCGTAGGGTCCTTTTTCTAGGAGTAAAACCGGTGATTCCGGAATTGAGAGAGAGAAACTAGCAGTTTGCTGCGATGCATGCCGCCACGAAGTCCGCCGATTCTCCTTGCTGGTAATAAGCGTAGAGGTTCGAATCGTCCATGATGTCTTCGAGGTTGATGCCGCTTGTGGAGGTTAACTCGTCTTTGATTCTAGCCTTGAAGGCTTGGAATCCTGTGTGGAGCAGGTAGTAGAGTGCCGCAGTTTGTGTCTTGTGGAACATCTTCATGGTGGCCTCCATCGAAAAGAGTTGTTGTGGCGCCTAGGCGAGTTTTTATAAAATCTCTTCTGATAACCACTTAGCTTCAATTTTCTTGAAAGAATGTTAATAAGATGTTTATTTCTTATTAACATCTATTGTATTTATACATTTTTTTACCTCAAGAAACAAGGTTTGCCATATTCCAAAATGGATGATGGTGCGTGCGGACGAAAGTTTCTAAATTACAGACAATGCTAAAGAGATTCATCGCACCGCTGTTAATGGTCGCCGGCATTTCCGTTGCCGACGAGCTTTCTTTTGCACTTTCTCCGGCGCAAAACGAACTTGCCGAAAAGGTCACGCAAAAGACGATGGAACTCAACTACGTCGAAGCATTCAACCTGGCCCGCAAGCTCCGTCTCGAAAACGATGGGGTAGGATGCGTGTTCCAGAATATCATCCGCGTGAGCATGTACGACGACAAGGGCGATACGACATCGCTCAAGGTCGCCGCCAAGAATCTTGAAACCTGCAAGACCGAAGGTCTGTGGGATGCGCTCCGCAATTTCGAGATAGGCTACGTGCTTACCGAGACAGGCCATTCCGTCAAGGGCGCCATGCAGACGCGCTCTGCCGCAAGCCAGTTCGAAGACGCTAAGGATTATGAGTCCAAGGCCTTCTATGCGATTTACGCGTACTATGTCGATAACAGCTTTGGTTGGCTCCCATTCAAGTCGGACAATCGCGAGGCCTACCTCAAAATTCTCGATTCCGGCTCCCTGCGTTCGGCACGTTTCTGGCCGCTGTTCCTGACTCCGCTCATCTGGATGCACTATGACCGCAAGGACTACAAGACGGGCCTTTCGCTTGCCGAACGTGGCCTCAAGAAGGCTCCGAATCATCCAGTGATGCTCCAGATCAAGGCCGACATGCTTTACAGGCTTGAACGCTACGACGAAGCCGCCGCTATTTACGAAAAAAGTGCCGCAGACTACCTTGAACGTACAGGAAAGTCCATTCGATACTGGTGCTCCGTATTGAACCTCATCCGCATCTACCACGATGCCGGTGATGAAGCCAAGTCCCAAGAACAGCGCAAAAAGCTCAACGACCCGGATTACCAGAAAATCAAGAAGTGGATGCCTGGTTCCCTCATTGACGACCTTACCGACCGCAAACTGATTTAACAGTAGGGGAGTTAGTGATCATTCAAACTGTTTACTAACCACTGATTACTGTCCACTTTAATTGTTAACAAAAATTAGCGAAAATTTTTT
Source organism: Fibrobacter succinogenes subsp. succinogenes S85 (assembly GCF_000146505.1). Classification (GTDB taxonomy): domain Bacteria; phylum Fibrobacterota; class Fibrobacteria; order Fibrobacterales; family Fibrobacteraceae; genus Fibrobacter; species Fibrobacter succinogenes. Next base: position 2,227,274 of record NC_017448.1, read on the forward strand.
AGTCCATTCTCGACAAAAAAGCGTGTTAAATAAATAGAAGCACGTTTAAAAATCAGGAGGTTTTTATGTCGAGAAAGTTGTCAGTGCTGCGTGTTGGATTCTTTTTGGATGGCTATACGCTCAAGAAGGTCAATGAATATTACCTCAGGCACCATCGGTATCACTCGCGATTGGATTTCAAGGCGCTCAAGGGTTGGGTACGGGATTACGCCATGCGTCTTTTTGGCCACGATGGCTGCCCTATAGAGATTGAGTCGCATTATTACCACCCTTACGTGAGATTTGAGGATCGAGCTGAATCTCCAGTTGACAGCGGCATGGACCGTTTTGAAAAGCAGCTTGCGCTGGCAGGTTTCGAAGTGCATTACAATTCGGCGGAAAATGCTAAAAGGATGGGGCCGAACTTGCAGCTGATTGAAGATGCATCCCTTTGCGCCTACTACCGCAGGATAGACGCCCTTGTGCTTTTGAGTACGCAGGGGCAGTATTCAACTTTGCCGGAACGTCTCAAGCGCGAAGGTATCCCGACGCTCTTGCTGGGCTGGAACTTTGAGTACTTAAAGGGAGATACTCCGGTTTACTGGAAAACGGATTCCTGCTTGCGGGAACAGAGCGGCTATTATGTGGCTATGGAGGAAGTGGCCGAGATGTATCCGCCTAAGCGTTTTGCCGAAAAGAATTTGTTCATGCTGCCGTACAACCCGCAGCCTGCAAATTCGAACATTTGGCGTGCGTACTTGCAAAAGATCATGGCATCGCTTGACGAATCGCCTGCATGTAAGCCTGACTACAAGAAAAGCCCCGCAGTGGCGGGGCTTGGCTAGCGATTTTAAGTTTTCGAATTTAGTTCGTTCTTAAATCTTGTCCTGCTGTTTCTTTTCCCATGGGCTGAGGAATGTCCAGCCAATGCGGAGGCCTACAAACCAGGTATCGCCATCGTTGTCGGTGTTGAAGATGGTGGTATCAAGGTTGTCGCCTTCAACGTTGAGTTCGTTGTAGCGCACAGCGCGGTAACCACCGTAGAGGCCGATGGAGAACTGTTCAAACTGAAGGCGTGCTTCGAGTTCTGCGTTGAACGTGGCGGCCATGGTGCTATAGTAGCGGTCGCGCATGATGGTTTCATCTTTGCTTGATTCGTTTGTAACAACGTAATTAGACGTGAAGTGGATATTCATCATGTTGAATCCGATACCCACGGCCGGGATCAAGTTGAAGAATGCATTTTCACCGAGGAGCTTCCAGCCGAACATCCAGTCGACACCGTAGTTGAACCAGCGTGCATCGTAGAGAGGGAAATCGGATGTGACTCCGTTAGGAACGCCTGTAGAGTCAACAGCGTATGCAGTAACTGTGGATTTCGGTCTTTCAGAAATTTGCGTGATGGCAAAGTTGATATCGAACCAGGTCATGAACTGCTTGTACTGCGCACCGATATTGAAATGAATACCGGGGTAGAACTTATTGAACTTGCTGTACTTTGCGGCTCCGTAATAGAGGGATGTGTCCGTGCCGTATTTGTGCTTCAATGCACCGCTTGCAAAGGGTACCGTGTTTATGTAGTCCTGAAATCCGGGGAACATGCCACGGAAATCTCCACCAATGGAAATGAAGCCGCGGATGTGTTCTTTGTCGTAAAATCCTTCTTCGGCTGCAGATGAATTGGTGGCAAATGCAAGAATGCTAAACACCGCGGCCAGGCATAAAGAGGCTATTTTTGTCTTCATAAAGGCTCTCTCCTAATAGGGACTCTCAAAAAGAGACATTAAATCAAACAATAAAATACATTATCTTCTGGTTTTGTGCATGAAAATTTACGATAGAATGTTGAAAATCAATAAATTAGTGCCGTTTTGTCATTCGTTCCGAGGGGGGCGGTTTAGTTTTTTTGCTTTTACCTGGATTTGCGCTGTCTTGGTTATTGCCGTGACGGGCTGTCGTGACGAGTCAAGTGCTCAAGGGAATTTACAATCAAAAGCGCCGGTGACTGCATGCAGCGAGTCCGTCCAGTTTGAACCGGTCGTGAGCGACTATTTCTCGATTGGTAAACTGTGCGGGGTTGATGTCGCGGTTGTGCGTTCCGTGGTCGGTAAGGATACGTTGGTCCATAAATACGTGATGATGGATTCAGCGGCCGCCTCTCTTGGGATGGATCTGCAACATCGCGGGTTCCCGGAAGAATGGCATTCGGCGGTGGTATTGCGTGTGCCGCTTAACCGTGTAGCGGCCCTTTCGACTTCGCAGGTGGGCTACATGCTCAGGCTCGGGCTTCGCGACAAGATTGTCGGTGTCTCGGATGGGCAGTACATCGTGGATAGTGTTTTGTACGAGCGTGCGCAGAATAAGTCTGTGGCTAGTATCGGCTACGATGCAAGCGCCCTGGAAAAATTGATGGCTCTTAATTTGGACTTGGTTCTTGACTTTACTACAGGCGGTGATTACGATAACTACGAACAAATTGCAAGAACCAATCTCCCGTTGATGCTCACGTCCGAATGGCAAGAAAATACTCCGCTTGCAAAACTGGAATGGATTAAGTTGTACGGAATTCTGTTTGGCCTCCGCGCTCAAGCCGATACCATTTTCAAACAAGAGAAACAAAAATACGAAACACTAAAGGCTTTGATTGCTTCTGCAGATTCCCTCTCGTCTCTCGTCTCTCGCCATTCGTCTGAACATTGTCCTCGCGTTCTCGCTGGCATGTCCTACGGTGGTGTTTGGCATGCTTCTGGCGGCAACAGCTTTACGGCTAACTTGGTCCGCGATGCGGGTGGTTGCTACATGTGGGCTTCCGATACTTCTCGTGAACTTACATTCTCGTTTGAAGAGGTCTATGCGCTTGCCGATAGCGTTGATGTCTGGGTCAATCCGTCCATGTTTGCAACGACGGACGAAATCCTTGCCCTTGAACCTCGCGTGAAAAATATCAAGGCGTTTAAGGAGAAGAAAGTTTTCCAGAATGATGGGCGCAAGGGTCTTGGGGCAGGCAACGATTTTTACGAAGGGGCCATCACGCGTCCGGCGGAACTCCTGTGGAATCTTACAAAATGCATAAAAGGGTCCGTTCCGGGGGTAAATTCGATAGACACCAGTTACAAATGGTACAGAAATATCTATAATTTTTAACGTATGATGTCACACACAGGTATTGGAGACTGGATTTCTGCTCAATATGACCTCGGTGTACCGTTCTTGCAACAGGTCCCGAGAGAGTATGCAGACTATCTGCTTTTAAATTCCCAGATTCGTGAATACGACGCTGGTGAAATCATCCTCCAGGGCGGAATCGAAGGCGAATCCTTCTGCGTTTTGCAGAGTGGTCGCGTTATCATCTGCGGCCAGATTCTCCCGGACGGCCATTACAGTGCGCTTGCGACTTTGGAAAGCGGCTCCTGCTTTGGCGAAATGTCTATCCTGTGTGGCGAACCTACCGCCAATACGATTATTGCCGCCGAAGACGGCTGCACGGTGCTTCACATTCCGAAGGCGGAATTTTTGAAGTTCCTCGACAAGAATCCGAGCGCCTTGCTTTACCTTTACAAGGTGATGGCGGACCGCCTCCGCGCAAAGAACCAGGCGCTTGACGAATTCGAACGCTTGTCGCTTTTGGCTTCGGCGAAGGTTCTACCGTTTATTGATTTTGCGCAGACGATGGAAAAGAGCCGCATTACCGGAACGGTCATTTTCGAATGCTCCGGAGAATCGGGCTTTATCGCTTTCCAGGATGGCCGAATCTGCTGTGCCAAGTGCGGCAAGCTTGCAGGTCCGGATGCACTCGAAAAGATGCTTTCTTGGGGTGATGAGACATTGTTCAAGCTGGATACGCACGTGATGCCCGATGTCGTAAACATCAACCAGATGTCGGATACCACAAGCCTCATCCTTGATGCGCTCAGAAATATTGATGAAAAACAAAGCGCCCGTAAATAGGGCCAAATCGCTGCCCGCTCGTAGGGCAAAGGAAAAAAGATGAATTACGCAGACGCAGGAGTTTCCTTGGCACGTGCCGATGAGGCAATGGTCGGTGTCAAGAAGTCCGTCCGTACCACTTTCAACCAGGGCGTTCTCGGCGACGTGGGCAACTTCGGTGGCCTGTTCACGCTGAACCACCTCGGCATGAAGGACCCTGTCCTCGTGAGCTCCGTTGATGGTGTCGGCACCAAGCTCAAGGTCGATATCGAAATGGGTACGCACGAACTGCCGGGTCAGGACATCGTGAACCATTGCTGTGACGATATCCTCGTTCAGGGCGCACGTCCGCTGTTCTTCCTCGACTACGTGGCTACGGGCCGCCTGGAACCGGGTGTCATGGACAAGCTCGTTGCCGGTATGGCCAAGGCCTGCCGCGAAAACGACCTCGTCCTGATCGGTGGCGAAACTGCTGAAATGCCGGGCTTCTACGGTCCGGGTGACTACGATATCTCCGGTACGATCGTGGGTGTCGTGGAACGCGAAAACATCATTGACGGCAAGAAGATCAAGCCGGGTACGATCATCCTCGGTCTCCCGTCCACGGGTCTCCATACAAACGGCTATTCTCTTGCTCGTAAGGTTCTCTTTGACGTGGCCGGCTACAAGGTCGACACCATGGTCGACGGCATGGACAAGTCCATCGGCGAAGCTCTTGCAACTCCGCACCGCAGCTACTACCCGAGCCTCATCGACCTCTGCAACAAGAAGAAGATTCAGGGCCTTGCTCACATCACGGGTTCGGGCTACCAGGGCAACATCCCGCGTATCCTCCCGGACAACGTCGACGTGATTATCGACCGCACCACGTGGGATCCTCCGATGATCTTCAAGCTCATCCAGCAGGCTGGCTCTGTCGAAAAGGACGAAATGTACTCCACGTTCAACATGGGCATGGGCATGCTCATCTTCATCGACCCGGCTGACAAGGCTGAAGTCGTCGCTCACCTCGAAGCTAAGGGTGAAAAGTGGACGCAGATCGGTGAAGTCGTCGCCGGCACCAAGCAGGTGAAGTTCCGCGACTAATCGCAATTATGTCATCCTGAGCCGTGAGGCGAAGGATCTAAAAAAAGGCTCGCACATAAGTGCGGCCTTTTTCTTTTTCTAACCACTTCCTACCGTCTACTTCCTACCGTCTACTTTTTGTCCCAACTCACATATATGCTGTCAAAAAACTTTTTTTCGTGCCTTTTATGGGAATAAAATTTAATTTTAAACGAGGTGTAAAAAGGAAAATTATGAAAAAACTTTTACTGAGCTCTTTAATTGCCGCAGGTGCTTTTTCAATGTTCAGCGCCTGCTCCGATGACCCCGTTACCGCATCATCTCCGATTGCGGCTCCGACGTCGAGCGATTCGGGTTACCCGGGTACTTCTAGCAGTTCTAGCGCATTTGCTCCGATTCCGGGTTATAGTTCTGCTATAGTGCCGGGCTCTAGTGGTTCTAATCCGCTTTCAAGTTCTAGCGCGATTGCTCCAGTTCCGGGTTCTAGCTCCAGCGTCGTTAATCCGTCTCTGTCTAGTTCGTCTGTAAATCCGGCATCTAGCGCAACTCCGGGTTCTTCTGCTGTTGAAAGCTCTAGCAGTGCGGAACCTGCAAAGACGACCGGCAATCCTGAAGAAGACATCAAGCTGTACCCTGTGCCCACGCTCAAGAATATTCTTGGCAATGGCACCAGCGGCTGGAACACCCGTTACTGGGACGCCTGCAAGGCTCACTGCTCCCAGACCAGTCTCGATGGTGCAGAAGGCAAGCCCGTCATTACTTCCCAGGAAGAATACGAGTCCAGACATTACACGGCCCGCGTCTGCAACATCCACGATATTGAAATTCCTACGTTTACCTATAGCAAGGGCTTGGAACGTTACTGGATCGGTATCCAGAATACGCCAAACGCATGCCAGGAAGCAGACCCCGCATCTGGTGGCGGCTTTACCTGTACCGACATGGCCCCTGTAGCTGTGAATGATACTTTGGCATATGCTTTCGTTGCTGGTAGCGATGCGACAACTTCGTGTGGCAAGTGCTTCCATTTGCAGTATGACGGTAGCTTTAAGGATGCCGATGGCAATAATGCTCCCAAGGGAACGCACAAGGCTCTTAAGGGTAAGCATATCATCGTAATGGCATCCAACATCGGTCACGACGTGAAGCCTGGCCAGTTCGACCTCATGGTTCCGGGTGGTGGACCGGGTATCTTCAATGCCCTGCAGCTTCAGATCACTAAGCCCGGCATTGAATGGGGTGCCACTTACGGCGGTTTCTTGACATACTGCCAGAACGGAGAGAAGTGCGGTTATGATGGTACGCTGGAATGCTACCAGAGTTGCGTCAACGAAATGTGCGACGCTGCCTTTGGTGACTCCAACTATCCGAACCTGCTCCGTGGCTGTCACTGGTTTGCCGATTGGTTTATGGCTGCCGACAACCCGACCTATCAGTGGGAAGAAGTCGAATGCCCGCAGTACTTGGTTGACAAGTACGAGACGACTATCAGCAGATCCATTGAAACCAAGATTCTGTTCCAGTCAGACTGGTCTAAATACAAGGGCGGTGAATTTATCACCACAGACGCTTGCAGCAGCACACCCAACGATCAGCACGAATACTGCGATCCAGACCAGTTGGCTGCAGACAAGGCAAAGACCTACTAGTCCTGTGTAAGAACGAATTTATTTGAAATGTTGTCCCGGAAGCATTGCTCCCGGGATTTTTTTTTTGTGCATTTGCTGTCTCGTCACCCTCTTATGTCACCCCGGCTGAGCCTGCCCTGGACGAGTTCCGGGATGCCGGGGTCGCCATTTTTCATTCTCGTCACCCTGAACGAAGTGAAGGGTCCAGTCAATTCTTGCCTATGGCCAAAAAGATTTCTGTTTACAGAATGTGAATAATGTGTAGTGCCGACGGCATACATCCCGTTTTTATCGAAAAAAGTGAAAAAAAGTGAATTTTTTTCACAATTACCCCTTGCAAATGTTCGTGAAAATTCTATAATTGGCGCCGTTCCTGAGAGACGAGGCCGAAACGAAGAAACGAAAGCCGAGAACGAAGGAAAAAGCGAAAGCCCGCGAGACTTTCGGGAAGATTGAAGGAATCGGAGATGTGCTTAGTGACGGCCCAAGAAAATTTCTTGGAAGTCAAATTTACGAAAAACAGGACAGACTATTTTAAAAATCAATGAAGAGTTTGATCCTGGCTCAGAACGAACGCTGGTGGCGTGTCTTATACATGCAAGTCGAGCGAGGCAGCAATGCCGAGCGGCGAACGGGTGAGTAACGCGTAAGCAATCTGCCCCATATCAGGAAATACCCGTGCCAACGCGCGGTTAATGTCCAGGAGAGTGGCCCTCCGCATGGAGGGTTGACTAGAGATTTATCGGTATGGGATGAGCTTGCGTCCGATTAGCTAGTTGGCGGGGCAACGGCCCACCAAGGCGACGATCGGTAGCCGGCCTGAGAGGGTGATCGGCCACATTGGGACTGAGATACGGCCCAGACTCCTACGGGAGGCAGCAGTAGGGAATATTGCACAATGGGGGAAACCCTGATGCAGCAACGCCACGTGTGGGAAGAAGCATTTCGGTGTGTAAACCACTGTCATGAGGGAATAAGGCCCGCCTCCGGGCGGGATTGAATGTACCTTGAGAGGAAGCACCGGCAAACTTCGTGCCAGCAGCCGCGGTAATACGAGGGGTGCAAGCGTTGTTCGGAATTACTGGGCGTAAAGGGAGCGTAGGCGGAGATTCAAGCGGATTGTACAATCCCGGGGCCCAACCCCGGCTCTGCAGTCCGAACTGGATCTCTTGGATAGTTCAGGGGCAGGCGGAATTCCTGGTGTAGCGGTGGAATGCGTAGAGATCAGGAAGAACACCGATGGCGAAGGCAGCCTGCTGGGGACTTATCGACGCTGAGGCTCGAAAGTGCGGGTAGCAAACAGGATTAGATACCCTGGTAGTCCGCACCGTAAACAATGCATACTGGGTGTCCGGGGGTTCCCCCGGGTACCGTAGCCAACGCGTTAAGTATGCCGCCTGGGGAGTACGTACGCAAGTATGAAACTCAAAGGAATTGACGGGGGCCCGCACAAGCGGTGGAGCATGTGGTTTAATTCGAAGCAACGCGCAGAACCTTACCAGGGTTTGACATGGGAACGCCGCGGCGAGAGATCGCCGTTTTGCAGCAATGCAACGTTCCGCACAGGTGCTGCATGGCTGTCGTCAGCTCGTGTCGTGAGATGTTGGGTTAAGTCCCGCAACGAGCGCAACCCACGTTTCCAGTTGCCACCCGCAAGGGGGCCCTCTGGAGAGACTGCCGGGGACAACCCGGAGGAAGGTGTGGATGACGTCAAGTCCTCATGGCCCTTACATCCTGGGCTACACACGTGCTACAATGGTCGGTACAATGGGTCGCAACGCCGCGAGGCGGAGCCAATCCTCAAAGCCGTCCTCAGTTCGGATCGGAGTCTGCAACTCGACTCCGTGAAGCTGGAATCGCTAGTAATCGTGGGTCAGCACACCACGGTGAATACGTTCCCGGGCCTTGTACACACCGCCCGTCAAGCCATGGGAGAAGGGAGTGCTCTAAGTCGTGCAAGCGCCTAAAGCAAGACCTTTGACTGGGGCTAAGTCGTAACAAGGTAGCCGTACCGGAAGGTGCGGCTGGATTACCTCCTTTAAGGAGTAAATCTGGAACGCAAGTTCCAATACCTGTTTTTCAAAAGACAAACGCCGTCGCATAAGTACATCTCCGATTCTTTTAGAGCCCGGGTCTGTAGCTCAGCTGGTTAGAGCACCGCTCTGATAAGGCGGGGGTCAATGGTTCAAGTCCATTCAGGCCCACTTTCAGGGGCTATAGCTCAACTGGTAGAGCGCCAGCTTTGCAAGCTGGATGTTAGGAGTTCGAGTCTCCTTAGCTCCAGGAAGCACCGACCGGGTGCAGAAAACATCGTCCCAGCGAGGACATGTGAAAATTGAAATTTCGGCATGGAAACTAACAAAGCAATCAAGCATACAGAGTGACTTGAAGCACCAAGAAAAAAACAGGTGGATTCGAGCTGCTCATGCGGCAGAACAGAGCTGAATCGCTGGAATTAGGATTTAAGCGAAGGAATGCACGCGGGGGATGCCTAGGCATCCGCCGGCGACGAAGGACGGGCCAAGCCCCGAAAGTCCGGTACGAGGCGCAAAGGGCCTTTGACTACCGGGGTTCCGAATGGGGAAACCCACGCGCAAGCGTATCCTCTAGATGAATACATAGTCTAGCGGAGGCAAACCCGGGGAACTGAAACATCTCAGTACCCGGAGGAAAAGAAATCAACCGAGATTCCCGTAGTAGTGGTGAGCGAACCGGGAGGAGCCCAGACGGGTTGCGTACAGCGGATTGCGAGCGAAGCGGGATGGAAAGCCCCCCCACAGCAGGTGACAGGCCTGTAGCGAGCAAGAAACTGACGTCCGTCGAAGAGTAGGGCGGGACACGTGAAATCCTGCCTGAAGACGGGGGGACCACCCTCCAAGGCTAAATACGAGCGGATGACCGATAGTGCACAGTACCATGAGGGAAAGGTGAAAAGCACCCCGAGAGGGGAGTGAAATAGCGCCTGAAACCGCGTGCATACATTCTGTCGGAGGGAGGATTCATCCTCCTGACGGCGTGCCTTTTGTTTAATGAGCCAGCGAGTTGCTCGTGTACGGCAAGGTTAAGGGCCTCAGGTCCGGAGCCGAAGCGAAAGCGAGTCTCAACTGGGCGACCAGTCGTACACGGCAGACACGAAGCCTTAGTGATCTACCCATGGCCAAGCTGAAGCGGAAGTAACATTCCGTGGAGGGCTGAACCGATATACATTGAAACGTGTTCGGATGAGCTGTGGGTAGGGGTGAAAGGCCAATCAAACTGGGCGATAGCTTGTTCTCTCCGAAACATATTTAGGTATGGCGTCATGTTAGCTTCACGGGGGTAGAGCACTGGCAGGACTAGGGGGCACACCCGCTTACCAAACCCTATCAAACTCCGAATACCGTGAACGCGATGCATGGCAGACAGCCTGCGAGTGATAAGATCCGTAGACGAAAGGGAAACAACCCTGACCACCGACTAAGCGTCCCCAAGTACGTGCCAAGTGGGAAAGGATGTGGAGCTGCACAGACAGCCAGGAGGTTAGCTTAGAAGCAGCTATCCTTTAAAGAAAGCGTAATAGCTCACTGGTCAAGCGGCTCCGCGCCAAAAATGATCGGGACTAAGCACGTCACCGAAGTCGTGGGCTCTGGCAACAGAGCGGTAGGAGAGCGTTCCGCAGGCCTGGGAAGGCGGGTGGCGATGCCCGCTGGAGGCACCGGAAACGAGAATGCTGGCATGAGTATGCGAAAATGCGGGTGAAAAACCCGCACACCGTAAGTCCAAGGGTTCCCGGGCAAGGATAATCCTCCCGGGGTCAGTCGGGATCTAAGACGAGGCCGAGAGGCGTAGCCGATGACAACCAGGTGAACATTCCTGGACCCTCCGATAAGCGTCATGACCGACGCGGCGACGCATGGGAATTCACGGGGCGGCCGATGGATGCCGCTGAAGGAGTGCGAGTCGCTGGGGCGGCAAATCCCCCCAGCACATGACCCAGGCTCCGGACCCCCGGAAGGCTTCGGCCGGAAGGGGCGCCGCGATGGACCGTGCCAGGAAAAACCGCTAAGGGAGCGAACGGAGGCCCGTACCGTAAACCGACACAGGTGGACGAGGCGAATAGCCTAAGGTGCTCGAGACAACTCGGGAGAAGGAACTCGGCAAATTAACCCCGTAACTTCGGGATAAGGGGAGCCTCCGGTGGTGAGCGTGAACAGCGCGGAGCCTCTGGAGGTCGCAGGGAAACGGCAGAAGCGACTGTTTACCAAAAACACAGGGCCATGCTAACACGCAAGTGGACGTATATGGTCTGACACGTGCCCGGTGCCGGAAGGTTAACAGGAGGGGTCAGCGCAAGCGAAGCCCTGAATCGAAGCCCCGGTAAACGGCGGCCGTAACTATAACGGTCCTAAGGTAGCGAAATTCCTTGTCGGGTAAGTTCCGACCTGCACGAATCGTGTAACGACTTCTGCACTGTCTCCTCCCGGGACTCGGCGAAATTGCAGTGCCGGTGAAGATGCCGGCAACCCGCACCTGGACGGAAAGACCCCATGAACCTTCACTGTATTTTGACATTGGTTTTAGGGCTGGCATGTGTAGGATAGGTGGGAGGCTACGAGCCGGCGACGCCAGTCGTCGGGGAGCCGTCCTTGAAATACCACCCTTGCCCGTTTTGAGATCTAACCTCGTCCCGTCATCCGGGACAGGGACCGTGTCTGATGGTCAGTTTGACTGGGGCGGTCGCCTCCCAAAAGGTAACGGAGGCATCCAAAGGTTCCCTCAGCGCGGTCGGCAATCGCGCGCAGAGCACAAAGGCATAAGGGAGCTTGACTGCGAGACGGACACGTCGAGCAGGTACGAAAGTAGGGCTTAGTGATCCCGCGGTACAGCGTGGAAAGGCCGTTGCTCAATGGATAAAAGGTACTCTGGGGATAACAGGCTGATCTCCCCCAAGCGTTCATAGCGACGGGGAGGTTTGGCACCTCGATGTCGGCTCGTCGCATCCTGGGGCTGGAGAAGGTCCCAAGGGTTTGGCTGTTCGCCAATTAAAGCGGCACGCGAGCTGGGTTCAAAACGTCGTGAGACAGTTTGGTCCCTATCCGGTGTGGGCGTTCGAGACTTGAGGGAAGCTGTCCTTAGTACGAGAGGACCGGGACGGACGGACCTCCGGTGTACCGGCTGTCGCGCCAGCGGCATTGCCGGGTAGCCATGTCCGGATTGGAGAAACGCTGAAGGCATCTAAGCGTGAAGCCATTCCCAAGATCAGGTCTCGCGGGGGCAACCCCCTGAAGGGCCGTCGGAGACTACGACGTCGATAGGCCGCAGGTGTAAGCGTGGCGACACGTTGAGCCGAGCGGTACTAATAGCCCGTGAGACGCTTTTCCTTTCTTTCAACGATTTGGTTCATCTACTGCGTGAGCAGCCCGAACCCACTACGCTTCAGCACTGAAGCTTGATTGAGTTTCCATGTCAAAGAATTTGTTTCAGCGGTTATCGAGTGAGGGTCACACCCGTTCCCATCCCGAACACGGAAGTTAAGCCTCAGATCGCCGATGGTACCTGGCCCTCGGGTCCGGGAGAGTAGGTCGCCGCTGGATTCACGGGCCCCCTGAGCAAACGCTCGGGGGGCCCTTTCTTTTTATGCCGCTCGGCTCTATTGCAGGACGGGACTCCGTCTTCGCCTCGCTCTCGCGCCTACGTCCGGTCAGTACCGGCCGCCTGCCGCTCACGGCCCTTGCCGAAGAACGGCGAGCGGGGCTTTTTCGTTTTTGCGCCGCTCGCGAATCACGCGGGCGCTCCTCGGATCACGCCGCGAGTCCGGGCTTGTGCTGTCATAACGGACATCGTTCCGGCATACATGATTTTATCTTGTCCTAAAAATTTTTTCAAGGCGCTCCTGTTAAGAGAATGCTCTATTCTACAGATATTAAAATGCGATAAAGAGTTTGTTCTGAGTTTAAATCGCTATTTTGTTTGTACAAATTTTGTACGTTTTTACTCTGTTTTCGGGGATTTTCTTCACGTTTTCTGGAAAAAGAATTTTCTATACATAATTTTCTTGAAAAAGATTTCTTTTTTTTTTAATATTTTTGTTTTTTTACAAAAAAATGATGTAAATTTAAACTTACGGGTGTGGAATAACTAAAAGGTGAGTGTTGTATGAGACACCTGTATTTGGCTTTTTGTCTATTTGGCGCTGTTGCGTCTTCGGCTTTTGCTGATTTGACTGTTCACTTGCAGTCTCCTTTTGGCGTAGCTGCCACTTCTAAATATATTCCTCATGTTGTTGGGAATGCCATCAAGCCCGATGTCGGGGCTACTTCATCTACCATAATGAAGGATGAAGGTGATAACTGGTATTCTTATACATGGAAATCGTCCCTTTCGGACTTTTTGGCGACTGAATCATTCAGTATCAAGGCGTGTCCGGAAGGCACGACCAGTAATCTTACTTGCGTAGACTGGGCGGAAGGCGATAACTTTAATTTCCGCGATTTCTTTGATGGTAGCAAGGAAGTCTGGATTTATACGGATTCTGAGACGGGAACTTATACGAAGTCCTTTGTGGCTCCAGGATCCAAGGTTGTTTGGTTCAAGAGCCCGTGGGGCAATAAGGCTTTGCCGCAGATGGTCTTTGGGCAAGATACGGTCTTGATGCATTTCTCTGAAGATAAGACGAAGTGCGGCTGGTTCTACGCAGGCCTTACTCAGGAAATGCTTGACAAGCATATCCTACGTACTGCATTTTTCTATCGTAACAATGCACCTTGGTTGAGTGTCCCTGCGGACAAGAAGCAGATTATTGAATTGAGTGCCGCTCTCGAGAAGAAAAAGGATACTATCTATGTTGATGGTACTCTGGCAACACCTTCTGTCGGGACGAACATGGGTACTGTTGGGGAATGCTTCGACAATAGCCGAACGTTGCATGTTTATAATCCGTGGCGTACCAACAGCATTTATCGCGATAGCTCGATTTATATCAGTATAGATGGTGTGAGACAGGATTCAATCCGTGGTGCAGATACGACTATTGCAGGACCTGCACAGGAACCGCTTGCTTTAGACAAGGATTATAAGTACTGGCTTTCCGTGACTTTCTCGGATTCCCTTGTTTCTACAGCGGCCTGGAAATCTGCAGATGCTAAGGTGCAGTTTACCCGTAGTTTCAATGAAAATATCAAGATCCATTATTTCAGTGAAAAGAATCGCCCGGTTGCAAGCGACTTGTTCCCGTCAGGTGTTTATGAAACATGGTTCTTTGCAAGCTCTACAATGGAAGACGTTGATATTTCTTACGCACCGCTTGAACGCAAGGTTGTGCGCCTGCTTAGCCCGTGGAAGAATACGCCGACTTCGTTTGTGGTCAGTGCCAATAATGATGTCGTGAGAATGTCGACTTTCTCGAAGGATACTTGCGGCTGGTTCGAAGGTACGTATTACAAGCACGCTTCTGATTGGAAGGTTTATTTCAAGCAGAGCTTTGGCCTTGAAAAGTACTCGATGCAAGGCGTTATTCGTGAAGGCAACGAGGTTGAAGTTCTTGTCAATTTGGATTCCTTGCTGACCACTCGCGATACGGCTTGGGTCTATCCGTCCGAAAAGAACAAGAGCTATAGCCGTCCGGATGCTTCGTCCAAGTTCCCGGTGGGTCGTCTTGGCGATTGCCCGAGCATGAAGATTTCCGCAATGCTTATTGACTGGGCTGGCGAAAGCCATCACGACAGTATTGATATTGACTTTGGCCATGTGTTTGGCGGTAATGCCTATACTAAGGTCGGGAAGGATAGTTCTTGCCAGGCCGGAACTGTAACGGGCATGGTGAAGCAGACGCTTGTAAATGGTCGCCCGGCACGAGTGGATTCTACAGATTTCCCGTGGAGCAAGTGCGCTGCAGGTCACGAGATTGACAAGTGGTTTGTGCCGGAAGTTGTCGCTACTGTTGGTGGCAAGGAATATACGAACTCCCGCTGCCAGGACATTGAACTCCAGCTTGACAACGAAGGGTTCTGGTATGCCGACTACACGAATGAATCGGGTGACTGCAATGACCCGGTAAGCCCGGGATTTTTCCCGCTGGATGACTTTAGGTATCTCGATTCTGCACAAACGATACCGAACCCGAAATTTGACTGGGATGTCGAAGGATGGGTCAAGTGGGCTGGCGAGGCCAACGGCAAGAATGACACTTGCAAGCACAACTATGGCTATACCATGGCGGTCTCCGCAAGCTTCAAGTATGTGAAGGGTCAGTATTTTGAATTCCGCGGTGACGACGACGTGTGGGTTTATGTCAATAACAGGCTCGTAGTGGATATCGGCGGTGTGCATGAAAAGGTGGAAGGCGCTGTAAATCTTGATACGATTGGTCAGAACGATCCGACGCTCGCCTTGAAGGAAGGTCGTGAATATCCGTTCCATATCTTCTACGCCGAACGCAATGCGACGGGGTCGAACTTCAAGATGCGTACCTCCATCAATTTGCAGAAGCAGAACACCTATCTTACGACAATCAACGATACCAAGAAGAGCGATATCACGGGTATCTTGAGACTCAAGATGGATGCCGAAGCTGTTAGCTGCGACCCGAATGCCAAGGCTCTGGTCGATACAACTGATGCCCCGTCTGTATTCTACCTCGATGGTGGTAATTTCTCCGAAGCGGCTGAACTGAGTGTCGGCATGAACTATGGCGGTATCCTGATTAACGAAGACAGGTCCAGTTTCTCGATTAATATTGATGAAATTGTCAAGCAGCGTTCGCTGCAGCCGGGAGCTTATGTGCTGTACTTCTACTATGAAAGCGATATGGGCTTGAACGACGCCTATGAATTCACTGTTCCTGAATACCCGACTCCGGAAATCGCGTTTGTTGATGTGTTTAAGGGCAGCACTACGGGCAAGCCGACTGCATTTGACCCGACGAACAAGACGTTGAGAGGAGAAACGATTGTCACTGGTGTAAACGATACGTTGATGACTCACGTGCGTTACCCGGAAATGACGTACCTTGAAATCATGGTGACCTACATGGGTGAAATTTGCGGTGACTGCCATGTCTTTTTGGATCTGAAGCCGTCGAATGCAAATCTGGTGTTCTACAGCGAGACGGATCAGCAGATCAACACTGTTGAAACGGATGATGAAGGTATTGCTCGTTTCTATGTTGTGGGCGAAGGTGCTGCTAGTGGTGTCTCGTTCAACGTCGTTGGCATTAGCGGTGTCAAAAACTCGCTCAAGTGGGATAACATCAACTTCAAGGATCCTGAAGTGCCGCTCGCAAAGACGGGTAGCATCTATGACCGCAATGGTGATGGTGTTGCTGACAGCATTTACATCCCGTTTGAGTTCAATGCTCTTGTTGAGCACGATTTGGATGCGATTGCATGGAACTTTGGCAGCAAGGATTGGCACGAGTTCAACTCTCTTGAAGATATCTCGGGATTCATTAAGAACGATTCAACTGTCGTCATTACCGCAGATAGCCTGATTGATTCTGTTTACACGGGTGAAGCGAAGTCTGTTGTCGATGGCAATTTCCGTTACCATTACATTTACCTTGATGAAGCGACGGGCTCGACTCAGGAATCTGAAACGCTCTACACGAAGATTCAGGATAAGATTGGCGCTATCATCCTTGAAAAGCCGATGCTCAAGATTGTCTCGAATACCGCAGTGAAGGTGACGATTAAGCTTTCTGAAGGTTGCAATGCCGCATTGCTCTTGTCGGATAATTCTAGGTTCATCGAACTGAAGGACAAGGATGACAACATTGTGGATCCGTCGAAGTATGTCGTGTACCCTGCAACTCCGAATGGCGAAAGCGATTACTACGACTTGATGTTCTTGAAGTCGGAAACTGTGATTGCTCCGGAAGTGGGCTTCAAGATTCGCCTTGTTCCGGGTGTGTTGCCTGACTTGAGTGGCAATACGCCTCACGAATTGAACCCATGGCGCCGTATTGAAGGTGAACAGCCGCTTGAGACTGAACGTCCGAAGGTCGTGACGGTTAATCCGGGCATGTTTGATGAAAATCCGTGGCCGGGTGATACGAACGATGTGATTCCGCTCCGCGTCGAGAAGGACCTTACCCTTAAGGAGATTATCCAGGAGAAGGGCTTGCCGGGCGTGTTGGTCAAGTTCCAGCTTGACGATTACGCAACGACCCAGGTGCTTGGCGCTGGTAACTTGAAGCCGGGTACTCCTGAATACGACGCAGTCTTGAGCAAGGTCAAGGTAAACTGGGATATTGAATTCTTCTCGAGTCTGGGGCAGTATGTGAACTGGGTCAAGGGCGAATTCGCCTGCAACGACAAGTCTATTTTCGGTACGGACTGTATCCAGAATGCGGGCAACATGTTCTTCGAATGGGATGCCATGAGTGACAAGGGCCGCATGGTCGGAACGGGCGTGTATATTGCGAAGTTCAAGTTCAAGATTTTCTCGGATAAGGAAGTCATGGGCAAGGGCGAAGAAACGTTCACGTTCGGTATCCGCCGCAACGAAAAGTACAAGACCGGAACAAAGAAGATCAAGTAATTAACCCATCCCATATTTGGGATGACCGAATGCCCCGCCATTGTGCGGGGTTTTATTTTTTTTTCCTTATAGCGTTTTGAAATTTTGTGTCTTGAGTATATCTTTAGACTAAAGTGTGGGCAGAATAAAGAGGGTGTTGAATGAAACACTGTTGTTTGGGTATTGTCGCCTCGTTACTGCTGACTGTCTCTGCGTGGGCGGATTTGACAATTCATTTACAGTCGCCTTTTCGCGATAATGCGACTTCATCGGGCTATATTCCGCATATTGTCGGTGGCGTGACGGATTACAATCCGGGTTTTGGCGCTACTTCTCGGACCATGATGAAGAGCGAAGGCGATAGCTGGTATTCTTACACTTGGGAAGGCAAGACGGTTGCCGATTTCCAGGACTGGCAGGATTTTGAATTCAAGGCCTGCCCGAATACCGACGACTACAATTTCAATAACAACAATTGCGTCTCGTGGACCGAGGGCGGGAAGACTCGCATTACTGCTTTCTTCGGTACGGAAACGGAAATCTGGCTTTATACCGATACGAAGGACAAGTCCTACAGAAAGTCGTTCATGGCGCCGGGTTCCAAGATAGTGTGGTTCAAGAGCCCGTGGGGCAACAAGGTGTTGCCGCAGATGATTTTCGGTACGGATTCCGTGCTGATGCGTTTTAACGAGGGCGATAAGGAAAAGTGCGGCTGGTTCTATGGCGCGCTTACGCCTGCGATGATTGAGGCAAACCCGCTTCTGATGGGCTATTTTGTACGCTACAAGGCGCCGTGGTATACGGTCCCGGCCAGTAGGGATTCTTTTGTGGACTTTGCGGGGCTTTTGCAGGTGCAGGATACGTTGTATGTTGACGGTACGGTGCCTAATCCTGTAGTGTCTGCGGAAATTGGGACGGCGGGCGAATGCTTTGACCCGACTCGTAGATTGCACATTTACCACCCGTGGCGTACGAACACGACATTCCGTGATAGCACGTTCTATATCAAGATTGACAACAACATTTTGAATGCGCCGACGGGGCTCAGTTCCGAAGGCGAGTACAAGTACTGGCGCCATATCGATTTTGCGGATTCGCTTGTGGGTTCTGCCCAGTGGAATTCTCAGATGTCGACAGTCCAGATTTTGCGCGGTAGCAATGACTGGCCTCAGCATCCGTATTTCCAGGATTCGCAGCGCCCGCATGCAAGTGATTTTTTCCCGACCGGCATTTACGAGACATGGTTCTATACTTCGACTTCACTTGAAACGTTTGAATTGGCGTTTTACCCGCCGGAACCCAAGGTTATCCGCTTGAAGAGTCCGTGGGAAAACCAGTCGCCTTCGATGGTGATTGAATCAACTGGCGATATCATCAAGATGGGTCCGCTTACGGATACGTGCGGCTGGTACACGGGTACGGTCTATAAGCATGCAACAGATTGGCGCGTTTACTTTAAGCAGACTTTTGGCATGGAGCGTTATGGTGGCAAGGGTGTTGTTGCTGAACTCGATAATCTTGATTCTTTGATTTCCCTGGATTCCCTCATGGCGTTGCACGATACGGTCTGGGTTTATCCGAACCCGAAGCAGCGTTATGAACCGAGCGATACGACCCGCTATCCGGGCATTCTCGGCATTTGCCCGTCTCTCAAGATTTCAGCGCTCGTTGTGGACTGGGCCGGTGAATCGCATGACGATGGCATTGACGTAGACTTTGGCGGTATTTACCAGGGCAATGCCTATACGACTATTATGGGCTTGGATCAGAATGGCGATCTTGCTGAATTGAAAACTTGCTCGGGGCATGTGCCGGGCATGGTGCAAGATACACTTGTGAATGGCGCGCCTGCACGTGTAGACTCGCTTGTCTATCCGTGGGCACAGTGTTCTGCCGCTCGTGAAATCGAGAAGTGGTTTATCCCGCAGGTGGTGGCGAAGGATGCTGCTGGTAATGAATACAAGAATGGTGTCTGTCGCGATATTAGCCTTACGCTTGATGAAGAAGGTTTCTGGCAGGCGGACTTCACGAATGAAGAAGGCGATTGCAATGACACAATCAATCCGGGGTTCTACCCGATTGACGACTTGCAGTACCTTGATTCGGCAAAGACGGTCTTGAACCCGAAATTTGACTGGGATATTCAGGGATGCAAACACAACTATAGCTTTGCGATGAAGGTCTCGGCGCAGTTCCGCTATGTGAAGGGCCAGTACTTTGAATTCCGTGGCGATGACGACGTGTGGGTGTTTATCAATAACCGCCTTGTCGTGGATATTGGCGGTTGCCATAGCCCTGTGGAAGGTGGTGTGAACCTGGATACGATTGGCCAGAATGATCCGTCGTTAAAGCTTGTTGAAGGTCGCGAGTACCCGTTCCATATCTTCTTCTCGGAACGCAATGCGACGGGTTCGAACTTCAAGATGCGCACGTCCATCAACTTGCAGACGCAAAAGACGTATTACCCGGTGGAAGAAAAGACGACCGATGGGACGATCAAGTACACCATTTTGCAGTTGTTGATGGATGAATCCATCAGCTGCGATGTCTCCAGCACGTCGAAAATAGATACGATGCCTGCGCAGTCTTCGTTTGTGCTGTTTGGCGATGACGACCGAATCCCGTCAACGGGCATGGAACTTTTGCCGGGCTCTGTTGCGGGTATCAACATTGACGAGAACATGGCGGGCTTTGTGATTGACACGGTGGAGATTGTGCGCAAGCGTTCTCTGGCTCCAGGCTCTTACATGTTGCAGTTCTTCTTGGCAAGCGACATGACGCAGTCCAGCGAAGTGTTCTTTACGGTGCCTGCTTACCCGCTCCCGGACATTGCATTTATCGATGTGTTTAGCGGTGTGGATTCTGTCAGGATTTTTGACCCGACGGGTATTAGCTTGCGCGGCCTCCCGTTTGACGGCTCTGCAAACGATACGCTTTTGACTCATGTGGCTTACCCGGATACGGTGCCTTTGCAGGTGGGTGTGTTCTACATAGCTAACCTTTGCAAGGACTGCTTTGCGGTGCTTGACTTGACGACATCGTTCCCGATAAGTTTCCTGGATGAAAAGAAGCAGCGCGTGAACAAGCTGATTACCGATTCAACCGGTGTCGCGAAGTTCTACGTGGTGGGTGATTCCTCGGTGACGAACGCAAGCTTTGAAATTTCCGGTGGTGCTGTGGCCAACGTGATTTCGTGGGGCAGTATCCACTTTAAGGAACCGCCTGTACCGTTTGCCAATAGTGGCGAGGCGTTTGACCGCAATGGCGATGGCGTGCTCGATAGTATTTCTATTGTGTTCAACAAGGCGTTTGATGAAACTATCCCGGATACGATTGCGTGGACGTTCGGTAGCGATGACTGGCATACGGTTGCCTCTGCTCAAAGCGTGGCGTTGCTGATGCAGGATGAAAAGAGCCTTGCCATACATGCCGATAGCTTGCAGAACAAGGTGTTTACAGGTGGCGCCAAGGAACTTTATCAAGGCTCCTTCAGGTACCATTACACGTACATGGACAAGGAAACGGGTCAGATGACCCAGCTCAGCCTGGATGGCCTTGCAATTGAAGACCGCATGGGTGCAATCCTTGTGGACAAGCCGATTGTGAAGCCGGTATCTGGTAACTTGAACAAGTTGACGGTTTATATCAGCGAAGCGGCCCGCATGGATTTGGTGAACGGCATCCAGTTCCTCGAATTCAAGGACAAGACCGGTGAATTGGTGAATCCGTCTCTCTTGTCTGTGATGTCTGTCATTCCGGCCATGACGAGCAACTATTTTGATGTACTTTACCAGAAGAAGGACGACACGATTTTGCCGGAAGTCGGCTTTATGGTGCGTCTTGTTCCTGGGGTGTTGCCGGACCTGAACGGGAATGTGCCGCATGTGGATAACCCGTGGCTCCGTATTGAAGGCGAACAGCGTGTAGGCGTGGAATCTCCGGGAGTTGTCGGTATTGACCCTGCGAACTGGAATCCGGGAACGTGGCCGTATCAGAACGATGTCGCACCAGTTCGTGTTGATGTGGCGAAGAATATAGACGATGTCATTGCGGAGACTGGCCTTCCGGGTGAACTTATCAAGTTTGACTTGAGTGAAGTGGCGAAGACGTTGTTGCTGAATTCCAGCGAAAGCAGGGATGTGGTTCTTTCGAAGGTGAAAATCAAGTGGGAGGTGGAATACTTCTCGACTCTTGGGCAGTTTGTCAATTCCCAGAAGGGCGAAGTCGCTTGCAATGACAAGGACGTGTTCGGCTCTGACTGCGTAGAAAATCCGGGTAACGTGTTCTTGATGTGGGATGCCCGCAGCAACAAGGGGCGCTTTGTTGGAACTGGTGTCTATATCGCGAAACTCAAGTTCAAGATTTTCCAGGGCGACAAGGTTGCTGGAAAGTCTGAAGAGACGTTTACCTTGGGCATCCGTCGTCACGGAAATAAATAAATGCGCCTATGGCGCAGTTGGCAGAACTTAGTTGTTAGAACTTAGAAAAAAGTATATAAACATTTTATCAACAGTTTAAGAATAAGCCTTGCGAAAAGTAACTTGTTGAACATTAACGGGTTACACGCGGGGTTTTCTTTATACCCTTGTTTTATTTACAATGGGTGTTGATAGATGTTGAAAACTGTTGAAGGTTTTAAAGTTTTTTGTAGTAATTTCGTGATAATTTGTTGCCAAACGTATCTTTTTTATTTACATTGTCCAAAAAATTGCGCATTTCTGGCAAATGTGGGTTCGCCAGGAATGTCGTTTGTCATTTGGAACCCGTAAGGTTGAATGGAATGAAACTGATTCTCAAGACTCTTGCCGCAGGACTTTTCGCCTTCTCCATGGCGAATGCTCAGGATGACGTCCCTGCCGATGCCGCTTTGGCCCCTGCTTCTGACAAGCCGACGATGGCTAGAAGCGAACTCCCGGTGGGCGCCGATATTTCTAACCGTTACCTCGAACGCGTTTTCTACCACTGGAAGGACAACAAGGAAAAGGGCATCATCAAGGTGTTCATCCACACGGATGAACTTGCCGAAGAACGCGAACCGGACGTGTTGAACTACGACGTGCTTTACAGGGACGCCGATAGCAATGTCGTTTTCTGGAAGGACCATGTTGCAAAGTGCGTGAAGTGCTTTGGCAAGCCGGTTGTCGATGGCCCGACCCCGAACACTCCGAAGGCTCTCGTGTATGACTGGGATCCGAAGAAGATCGACGATACCACCAAGACGATGGTCGAAGGCGAATTGCCGGCTGAAGTCTACATGATCACGAAGGACAACGACATCAGAAATCTCAAGTCCCGCTGGATTGGCCCGTCTGACAAGGAACAGGGTGAAAGCGAATTCGTGCGCGCTTACCGCTTTGGCTCCATCATGAAGTACAACGACAAGAACGCTTTTGCGATGGCTTTCGTTTACAAGAAGGGCGGCAAGTTCTTCTATGTGCCGGAAGGATACGGCTATATCGACCAGGGTGTTTACAAGGGCGTTGCCTTCCCGGAAAAGTTCTACGAAGTTGAAGTGACAGACTTCAAGGAAATCGTGGGCAAGTCTCCGATCGAAGAAGTTCAGGAAGCTATCAAGCGTGGCCCGACTCCGGTCAAGATGGCTGACCTCCCGAAGCAGACTTGGAAGGGTCCGAAGATTGAAAAGGAACTCAAGGCTCTCGTGAAGGGTTACAAGATCAAGAAGCTCATCATCACGAGCGACTCTTGGGAATACCGCAGAAACTTCTTCGGCTTTGTCCTTTACAGATGGGTCGGATTTGACATTGTCTATGACGGCAAGAACAAGGACGGCAAGAAGGCTACCATGTACAAGTCTGGCTTTATTGCAAAGCAGATGAGCAATGGCAGCGGCTTTGATAAGAAATTGATCATGACGGGTTCTCCGGTTTCTTGGAACCGCGAAGTTCTCGACTGGAAGTAATCTCTGGTCGCCTGATTTTAGGAGCGGCTCCCATTAGCGTGGGGGTCGTTTTTTTGTATGAGGAGTTCGCAACATTGACTAAGTTCTAAGATCTAAGTTCTAAGTTCTCCCTTTTAAAAATCTATCTTTGGGTTCGTGATTCAAATTCAGAATGTATCTAAGTCTTTTGGCATGCAGGTCCTTTTGGACGGCGCTAGCATGCTTGTTGCCGACCATGAACGTGTCGGTCTTGTAGGTCGCAACGGTTGCGGCAAATCGACCCTTTTCAAGATGATTCTTGGGCAGGAATGCCTCGATGGCGGTAACATCGACATCCCGAAGGGCTATACGATTGGCTATTTGCAACAGCACATCAAGTTCACGCACCCGACGGTTCACGAAGAAGCGTGCAGCGTGCTCAAGGTGAATGAGGACGGCTGGCTCGAAGAACACAAGGTCGAGGCGATTCTCTTTGGTCTTGGCTTTGACGAAGAGAGCATGCAGAAAGACCCGATGCTTTTGTCGGGTGGTTTCCAGATCCGTCTGAATTTGGCGAAGGTTTTGGCGTCGGAACCGGACATGCTTTTGCTGGACGAACCGACGAACTACTTGGACATTGTTTCCATGCGTTGGCTCAGTCGCTTTTTGCGCGCGTGGAAGGGCGAAGTGCTCTTGATTACGCATGACCACCATTTTATGGACGAGGTCTGTACGCACACGGTGGGGATTCACCGCCACAAGATGCGCAAGGTCAAGGGGACGGTCGAAAAGCTGCGCGAGACGATTGCCGAAGAAGAAGAAGTGGCAATGCGCACGCAAGAAAACGAGCAACGTAAAAAGGAACAGCTCGAAAAGGTTATCGAGCGCTTCCGTTACAAGGCGGCAAAGGCGGCGATGGTGCAGTCGAAGATCAAGGCTGCGGCAAAGCTTGCAACGGGTGAGCGCCTCACGCATGAACGCAACCTGGATTTCAATTTCAAGAATGCAGAATTCCCGGGCAAGCGCATGCTCCAGATTCATGGGCTCTCTTTTGCGTACAAGAACGAAAACGGCTACGGTCCGGAGCTGATTTCGGACCTCGAGTTGGAAGTGTTCAAGGGCGACCGCATTGCAATTATCGGCCCGAACGGTCGCGGTAAAACGACGCTCCTGAACTTGATTGCGAAAGAATTTGAACCGACCCAGGGTACAATCAATTACAACCCGAATCTCAAGATAAATTACTTTGGTCAGACGAATATCAACCGCTTGAATCTTGAAAATACGGTCGAAGAAGAAATTGCAAGTGCGATTGCGGATGTGTCGCAGAAGAGCCGTGCGCGTAGCCTCGCGGGTGTGATGATGTTCAGCGGCGATACTGCCATGAAGAAGGTCAAGGTGCTTTCGGGTGGTGAACGTAGCCGTGTGCTGTTGGGCAAGATTTTGGCGAACGAAAGCAACATGCTTTTGCTTGACGAACCGACGAACCACTTGGACATGGAAAGCATCGAGAGCTTGATTGATGCGCTTGAAGATTACGATGGTACCGCACTTGTCGTGACGCATGACGAAGAACTGTTGCACGCTTTTGCGACTCGCCTCATCGTCTTTGACGGTGGTAAGTGCCGTATCTTCGAAGGCACTTACGCGGACTTCCTTGAAAAGGTTGGCTGGGCTTCTGAAAAGAAGCCGGGCGGCTCGAACTCCGCAAATATCAAGGTCTCGAATATCGACGTCACGGACGACAAGCCCGTGAGTTCGACGCCGCGCACCAAGGAAGACCGCAGGGCGCGAGCAGACTACATTGCCGAACGCAGCAAGGTCATCAAGCCGCTCGAAAAAGAGACTGCCCGCCTCGAAGCTGAAATTGCGAAGGCCGAAGCTCTCGGCGGTGAACTTGAAGCAAAGCTTGTGGCCGCCTCGGAATCTGGCGACGGCAATGCCATTACGTCCATTGCAAAAGACATGGACGAAAACAAGAAGCTGACAGAAGAACTTTACGCCGCCTGGGAAAAGGCAAGTGCCGAACTTGAAGCTGCGAAGGACAAGTACAAGCTGGATTAGCTGTTAGCCATGAAAAAACTCGTTTGTCTTTGTGTATTCGCGGTGTTGTTATCGAGTTGCGCCATGCATACGCCGGATCCGAGCGCTTTTATGGAAGTGTTTGAGAAAGAATATCCAAAAGATTGGCGAGGGTCTGGAGCTGGATATGTTTGCGTTCGGGGAGGCAATTATACAGAAAAAATGTGGGCGATTCCGTCGTATTGGGATATTGGCGGAAATGTTGCATTCCTTGAATATTTCGTAGTAGGTCTTTCTTACCAGTGGTTGCCCATTATTAATTTGGGTGTTGGCAATCGTTTTATTGCTTGGCGTGGGTGGATTGATTTTTTTTCGCTTTTAGGGGATTTGGATCAATTCAATTATGGGACTGGGCTTGTCCAGCAAGTGATTCCGACGGAAAACTTCCGATTCGGATTTGAAGAGAACTTTACTCATAATTATGCTGCTCCTTATTCTAAATCTGAATTTGAGGATAATGATTATTGGGAGTGGGCACTTGGCGTGTTTTCCCGATATCGAGTAAGTACGGATAAAACAGTTCGGAGTGTTTCTTTGTCTTTCCGCGTGCAAAGACGGTTCTTTGATTCGTACAGAATGTCGAAGTATGGAAAATATCTTTATTCGCTGTCTTTGTCGGTGACATGGACCGATAAAAAGTAAAAACTTGTTTTTTTAGTGAATTTAGTTTAAATTTATCCTGATATTGATGAAATTGTCGGTAATGTTATTGTTGACAGTTTATTTCTATGCGTAAATTAGTTCTTTGTTGCCTTGCAGTATTGATATTTTCGTCTGCTTTGTGGGCGAAGACGGAATATTTTATTTTGCCCGTTCAGTTGCATGGTGTCCATGGTGATTACGCCAAAAGAATCGTGGCGCTGATTAAGGAATACGCAACTATTGACGGTTATGCCATTGTTAAAAGCGAGGAAAATTGCGATTATCTATTGCAAATTAAATTGATTCGAGAAGAAGTCGGCGTGGCTGTTGTTATCGAAAAAAGAAAGAAGAATGAAAAGGTCGTTTGGAGTTATGGGCACATCGCTTATGAGCCGAATGACTTTATTCCTATTGTCAGTTACGTTTCTCGCAAGATAAAGTAAATTGTAGAGGGGCGTAAAATGAAATATTGCTTGTTGATTCTTTCGCTGTTGCTTGTTGGGTGCGTGAGCTCTTCTATGATGGTGCGCGTTTCTGATGGTCGTGACGATTATTCTATTTACTGCGATGGAAAATTGGCTTGCGCTACAAGTGATAACTGCATTGTGAAGACAATGACGAATGATGACTATGTCTATTTGCTAGTCGTTAGGAATGGAATTATCTATGGCGGTGTGAATGTATATCGTGAAGGAAATACTTCAGTGTCTAAAAGCAGTTTGAGTGGCTGGAATCCGCCTTCTACTTCGGGACAGGGCTTGCAAGTGTTAGGTGATGTACTGACGACTTTCCCGTTATATACAATTACGTACTTTGCTTTAACTCCATCGAAACATTCGGGAGTTTATGGAACGTTTCCTAAAGAAGTTGTTTTAAATGTCGGTCCAAAGGATTCTTCGCTTGTGAATTATCCTTGGGATCAACCGATAAAATAAAAGTGCTTATTCCACGCGCTTGCGTGGCTTGAGCGTCATGCCGTTGCTGCGATAGTATTGAATATCCGTAAGGACTTGCCCAACCCAATAATGTTTTTGCGGGTCCTTGCGCCAGTTCTCGAACCTGTTGCGGTGTTCTGTGCCGGGATAGAATTGTGCGACTGCGTCGGCGAGCGTGGGTGAAGATGCGAGAACTTTTTTGAGGCGGCGGGCGCCTATGTCAATTTGTTCTAAGCCCTTGCCTGAATCGAGTGCGAGTAATCCGGACGTGTTGTTTTTGCCCTGATAGTTCATCTGGAATCCGGAAGTGTGGTGGATGATGGACATGAGGACTGCTGGGTCCGTGCGTTCACGGATACATGCTTCAAGTACAGGAAGATTGCAAAGGTGTTCGCTGTCCCAGCGTTTTCCGTTGTATGTGATTATGAGCGTGTGGTCTGTATCTTCGGAAATGATGTCGATATCGTAACGGATGCCTAGATCTCGCTGAAGCGCTTTGATCAATCGGATTCCCCTGTTCTTGAATTTCTTATAACCGATCATCTTTATCTGTAACGTGTCCTTGATTTTTTCGAGAATCGGTGTCGTGGGGCGCGTGACAACGAGATTGTAATTGTTGATGACGGTGGGGAGGATGTAGGCGAGTTCTGCTGCGGCACTGTCGAGGTTGCAGTTCATGTCGATGATGAGCTCGCCTTGGTCGCAAAGCTTTTGAATCGCGGACGTGGTGTACTTCTGGTATTCGAACTGTTCGTCAATCGTTGGGCGAGGGGGTTCTTCGGGGTGCGTGGCGTAGGCGGTCGTAATGGCTGCAACTGCCAAGGCGCAAGCGATGATGGCGAGCTTTACCTTGATGCTCCTCCAGAGTATGCGAATAACTGCACGACCTTTTTTAGTCATGCAGATACATATCAGCCAAATGAAGGCGAGACCCGCCCAGAGGAGAATTAATTTCACGCCCTCAATATACGTTATTTTTCAGCGTTAGAAGGCGGCGTGGCTTGTGGAGCTTGCGGTTTCGCTTGCGGCTTGCCGACCAGATTCGGGGTTTTGAGCATATTGCTCGGTAACGAGGCGATTGTTTCGCTTGCTTTTTTTATGGTCTTGATTATATTTGCCGTGTTGTCGAACTGTTTTTTGATATCGTCTTGGACAGCGTTGAACATCTGTGTAAAGCAGAAAAGGTCGTTTTTAGATTCGTTAAATAGCTTGTATGTGTTGCGGAGGGCGACAAGGTTTGCCGTTTCGCGGTCCATAGATTCTTTGATTTCCGTGTTCAGGGAGTCGCGTAGTCTCTTCTTTTCGTCAATGATTTCAGGTGCGTTTTCTCTCAGGATGTATGTCGGGAGCGTGCCGAATTCCTCGAATTTGGGACTCGTGCTGTTGGCCTGATTCACTGAACTGCGCAAACCGCTTGTACGGACTTGCGGGTCGATAGAAATGGTGCAGTTGGATGTCCCGTGGTAATTGCAGACCACGCGCTTTTCGATTTGGCGGAGCTCGTTATAGGGGTTGAAATCGATGTCTGTTTCGATATACTTGAGCGGGGCGTAAAGCGGTACGGATTCGCCTGCAATCGTGATTCGGTAGGCGAGGCACTTTTCGCCGTTGAAAGGTTTGGTCTCGTAAAGGTTGTTCGAACTGTGGACGAGGTGGTTTACGCGCATGAACAGGTCGTTGGCGTTGTATGGCTTTTCAAGAAGGCTAGGTGTATTCTTGTAAAGCTGAGTCTTGAGAATTTCGCGGTAGCTTTCGGAAATGGCTGTGTTTGATGCGCTGCGGCCCCAGATGGATGTACCGAGGAAGAACGTGTCAATGAGCTTGGTTTCGGTGCGCCCGTTGAGGAACGCTATAGCCTTGATCATGTTCGAAAGGGCAAGCCACCTGCGGATGGGAACGTAAACGCAGTTTTTTTCGCAGGTCTCTGCAACCTTTCCAATGACTGCGAGTGTGTTTGGAGATAGCGTAACTTTACTGATGGCTTGAATCCACTGGGCCTGTTCTTCGGCGCTGATGGCGAGTGAGGGCGGAACAGTGACGTTGCTGTCTGTTCCGTGAATTTGTAAGAGTTGACAAAGGGCGTCTGAAGAGATATTGTCCGGGAGCATGATGGTCAGCGTGACCTGATCGCTCACTTCGGACCTGCTCAGTGCGGATTCTGGCTTTTGGTTGCCCGAAATTATGATGGAGTTCTTTTCGTGGTCGTGAATGACGATTTGAAGATTGTTCTTGCTGACTTCTTCGTTTGGAGTGAAGTTGTCAAAAATGATTAAGTTAAAGTCGTTGATGTTGTCGGGGAGCTGCTTTTGTTTTTTTTCCGAGCTTTAAAATCTTGGCGTCCTTGAATGCGCTAGAAATCCTGCGGATGAAAAGCGAGCTTCCGCAGCCGGGGCGACCATACAGGTAGAATGGTTCCTGAATAAGAGCGGTAAGGAAACCCAACTGCACATAGTATTCTCTTTCGGGAATGTCTTTTGTGATAATCTGAAGAAGTTCGGCAAAACGCTGACGCAAATTCATAATTTTTCTCCCTAATTATTACTTTAAAAATACAATAAAAAAGGGAAAATTGCCTATGGTCTAGTTAATTATAAAGATAATTTCTCTAAAGTTTTGCTAGAAACTTCGATTTTTTGGATAGCAATGTGGAGTTTTGGGTGGCTGAGGTGCTGCTGCGGCAAACGGCAGGAGTCTTTTGGGGAGATGATGATGTCGCTCCCTTGCAAAAGTTCTGATTCGACTATTTGTGAGAAATGTTTATCGTGGTCCGGGCGCTTTATGACTTTATGGATTTGGATGCTGGGCTTGCCGGTGGCGTGATTGAATGCGCGAACGTCGTTGACGAATCGGTCGGGGGTGCCTAGGCCGCAAATGAGTGTGGCGGATAAAGGCTTGCCGGGAATGTAATTTGTTATTGATTCAATGCTGAAACTGATGTCGGGGACTTGGAAATCTGAGCCGAAACAACGGAGGTGGACTATTTCAAGTTCGTCGTGGTCCTGCTTTAGGCTGCGGAACGGTCCTGCTGGCAGAAGACTTTTCCAGGAAGTTGGAGGTTCTTGCCAGTCAAGGCAAATGTACTTTGCGTTTGTAAAACGAGTGTCTTCAAAACCATCGTCGCAAAGGATAATGTTGAATTTGTCTTGAATTTCCCTAGCGGTTTTGTAGCGGTTCCTGGTGGCAAAGACTTTTATTTGTGAATTTTGAGCGGACTGAAATTCCCGCTGCATCATGATAAATTCGTCCCAGGCCGCACTATGGCAAAGAATGGCGATGCTTTTACCTTGTTCTTGAAATTGCTTGGCAAGCCAAATGGTAAAAGGAGTCTTGCCCGCGCCACCTGCTAAATAACTCCCGACGATGATGACGGGAGTTTGAATAGGCGGTTGCGGCCGCAAAAAGAATTTGTGGTGGAACTTGTATGCAACCCTGTAGAGTGCGGCTGCTATAATTAAGAATGGAGCGCGGAGCGTCATCCCGAATTATTCAAGGCAGTTGCGCTTTTGCTGCAGGTAGAGATCCGCAAGAACGAGGGCAGCCATGCTTTCCACAATCACTGGAGCGCGGACGGCAACGCAAGGATCGTGTCTGCCCTTGGCGGCAAGTTCGCCGTTTTCTTGACCGCGACCGGCGGTCTTTTGCAACTGGGAAATTGTGGCTGTTGGCTTGAACGCCATGCGGCAGTAAATCGGTTCGCCGTTTGAGATGCCACCGAGGCTTCCGCCGGCGTTGTTGGTGCGGGTGCGGTAGGCAGTTCCGTCGAAGTAGATTTCATCGTTGTGCTCGCTGCCGTGCATGCGTGCTGCGGCAAAACCGCTTCCGATTTCAAAACCCTTGCAGGCCGGGATGGAAAGCATGGCCTGGGCGAGGAGGGCGTCAAGCCTGTCGAATACCGGTTCGCCGAGAGAGGCCGGGACGTTCTTGACGTAGAGCGAGACTGTTCCGCCAATGCTATCGCCGTTGGACTTCGCGTCCAGGATGGCGGCTTCCATCTTTGCGCTTGCCTCTTCGTTGGGGCAGCGGACGGGGGATGCTTCAATCTGGTCAAGCGTAAGGGCGTTCAAGTCCAGAGACGGGCAGTCTACGTTTCCAACGGAGGCGACCCACGAAAGGAATTCCGTACCGGCGACGGTTTTCAAAAATGCTTTTGCGACAGCACCTGCGGCGACTCGGCCGATGGTTTCGCGGGCGGAGCTTCTGCCGCCGCCGCGGTAATCGCGGAACCCGTACTTGAGGTCGTAGCAGAGGTCTGCATGCCCCGGTCTGTACCATTTGGCGATTTCGGCATAGTCATTGCTGTGCTGGTCTTCGTTAAATACGACGAACGAGATGGGCGTACCGGTCGTTTTGCCTTCAAAAACTCCGGAAAGGATCTTGACCTGGTCTTTTTCATTGCGGGCCGTTGTAACCTTGCCCTGACCCGGGCGCCTGCGGTTCAGCTCGGCCTGAATCATCTCTTCGGTGATGGGGAGGCCGGCGGGGCATCCATCGAGGACGGCTCCGACAGCGGGACCATGGGATTCACCCCATGTTGTGACAGAAAAAATCTTTCCAAACGTGCTTGACATGTGACCAAATATAAATTCTGGACTAAAAAAACTTTTTTTTATGAAAAATTTTTGCTTACTTAGAAAAAGTTTACTATCTTTTACAATATCTAGAGGAGTCAATCGTGTCCAAGTTCGGAATTGTCATAACTTTTTTGATTCTTGTGCTTTCGCTTCATGTGCAAGCGCAGTCTCAAAATAATTTTGCCGGCATTCCGTTTGGCTCAGCTCGCGAGACCGTCATTGAAGAAATGATGAAAAAAGGTTACGAACCTTATGGCCAGACCGGTGTCGGTGAACGCGTGGTGATTCCTGTTTACATGTTTGGCGAACTGCCTGTCCAGGTTGACTTCATTTTCAATAAAAACGACAAGTTCTATGCTTTCGAAATTCGTACGGGACGTGTCGAACGTGCTCGCTTGAGCAAAACTTTTGAAGCTGTTGCCTACATGTCTGACCAATTTACGCTCAAGTACGGCAAGCCCTCGGGCGCTCCGGCGATTAGCGAACTTTCTAGCCTCAAGGAAAATGTGCATAACCTCTACCAGGAATGGTTCTCGGTGAAGGCTCTCGATGCTTATACGGCAGTCATCCAGAAGGGCAATCGCTATTATGCTGTGGGTTCTGTAACGCATCGCCAGCTTGCTACGGAAAGCGAAGCCAAGCGCGCTCGTGAAAAAGCTCCGGAAGTACCAGCATTCTAAAAATCCAATAAATACTTAAAAAAGTAATTCGGCCCGAACGGGTCGTTTTTTTTGTTGTTATTTCGGCTTTCTCCTGGATTATATTTAT
Organism: Fibrobacter succinogenes subsp. succinogenes S85; assembly: GCF_000146505.1. Taxonomy (GTDB): domain Bacteria; phylum Fibrobacterota; class Fibrobacteria; order Fibrobacterales; family Fibrobacteraceae; genus Fibrobacter; species Fibrobacter succinogenes. The sequence goes on from NC_017448.1 coordinate 2,259,243, forward strand.
TCAATGGTGCGTGGGTGAAATTTTTTTCTCGCAAATCTATTGACTTTTGTTGAAATAATTATATATTTGTAATAGTTACAAAAATAAGTACAAGATTAAATTGATTTTTTGTAATTTTTCATCAAATTCCGCATAGCGGAAAAGGAGAAGATATGAAGGTCTGGGTTTGCAAAGTTTGCGGTTATGTTCACATGGGTCCGGAAGCTCCGGATGAATGCCCGCAGTGCCATGCTCCGAAGAGCAAGTTCTTCGAAAAGGTGGAAACGCCTGCTGCAGGCAAGATCGTCTGGGCTGACGAACACAAGGTCGGTGTCGCTCAGGGCTTGGATGCCGAAGTGGTGCAGGGACTCCGCGAGAACTTTGCAGGTGAGTGTACCGAAGTGGGTATGTACCTTGCGATGAGCCGCCAGGCGGATCGCGAAGGATTCCCGGAAGTGGCTGAAGCTTACAAGCGCATCGCTTTTGAAGAAGCGGAACATGCCGCCAAGTTTGCAGAACTCTTGGGCGAAGTCGTCTATGCCGACACCAAGAAGAACCTGGAACTCCGCGTGGCAGCTGAAGCGGGTGCTACCGAAGGCAAGCTCGCTCTTGCAAAGCGCGCCAAGGAACTCGGCTACGATGCCATCCATGATACGGTTCATGAAATGTGCAAGGACGAGGCTCGTCACGGCTCTGCATTCCAGGGCCTGCTCGGGCGTTACTTCAAGTAAAATTGGAGTGTGGTGCGGTTCCGGACGTCTCAAGGCGTGCGGGGCCGCTTTTTTTGGGAATGTTTGAGAAGGAGGTATGATTATGCAAGAAACGGCAAGCATCCTCAAGGATCATGGCATTAGGCCGTCGTTGCAGAGGGTCTGTGTCTACCAATACCTGCGGAGCGTCAAGACGCACCCGACGGTCGATGAAATTTACATGGCGCTTTTGCCGAAGAACCCGTCGCTTTCACGCACGACGGTCTACAATACTTTGGAGCTGTTGCTTGCAAATGATTTGGCGATTTCGCTGGATTTTGGCGACGGCTTCTTGCGCTACGATGCGGACTGTTCGCCGCATTGCCATTTCAAATGCAAGGGCTGCGGCAAGGTCTTTGACGTGTTCGTGGCGCCTCCGGACTGCTCAAAAATCGTCCCGGCCGGATTTACGCTGAAGGCGACTTTGCTTTATATGTTCGGGCTGTGCGACAAGTGCTCTGCCGATGAAACGCCTACTCGCTGGCAGGCTCAGACAGAGCTGGATAATTAGTCTTTTAGTTTATCAAGGGCCTCGTTCGGGCCGATGATGAACAGCACGTCATCTTCTTGCAGGATGACGTCTGCAATATTACCGATCTTGGGTGTCGGCTCTTGCGGGTCGCGGATGGCGATGACCTGAACGCCGTACTTGTGCGTGAGCGACAGCGTTTTAAGCGTTTTACCGACAAAGTTTTTGGGACAGACGATTTCTACGATGGAGTAACCTTCCATGAACGGGAGGAAGTCCACCATGTTTGGGCGGTTCAGTCGTTCGGCGAGGCTTATGGCGGCATCGCGTTCCGGGTGGAAAATGTCCGTGACGCCGAGCTTTTCCAAGATGCTCGTGTGTTCGGCACTGCTTGACTTTGCGATGATGTGCTTGACCCCGAGTTCCTTTAGGTTAAGGATGGTGAGGAGAGATGCTTCCAGGTTGCTGCCGATGCAGACGATGACGCTATCCGCCTTGGTCAAAGACGGGATGGAGGCGAGCTGCTTTTTACGGGTACTGTCGGCGACAACAGCTTGCGAGACCATGCTTGCGAAGTCCTGGACTTTTTCGGGATGCGAGTCGATGACCATGATGTCATGACCCAGCGACGTCAAGTGACGGGCAAGGTAGTTTGCCGAATTTCCAAGACCGATAATAACGAATTGTCTAGAAGCCATGGGATAAATATAGAACTTAGAGCTTAGAGCTTAGAACTTAGTATTTGGAAAATAGAGTGAAAAAATGGATTTTGATGTGTTTTATCTAAGTTCTACCGACTAAGTTCTGCCAACTGCGCCCGATAGGGCGCGCTAGCCCACCATGATGTCTTCTTCGGCGTACCAGGCGGTGTCCTGGAGCTTGCCTGCGACTGCCGAAATGAGGAACAGCGGTCCCATTCGCCCAATGAACATCACTCCACAGATGACGATTTTCCCGACCGTGGAAAGTTCTTCGGTAAGCCCCATAGAAAGTCCGCACGTGGCATATGCGCTCACGACTTCAAAAAGAATCTTGAGGAACGGGGAACTGTTTGCGGAGTAGGCGGTGCCGGAGGGAATTTCGGTGCAGAGGAGGATGAGCGTTGCCGAAGCGATCACGACCATGGCGACCACGAAAATTCGAATGGCCTTGTCGACGGTGTTGTTCGGGATGGTGCGGCCCAAGACCTGGGTCTTTTCCCTGCCGAGGAGCCTGTTCACGCCAAGGAGCCCGATGACCGCTGCGGTCGTAATCTTGATGCCGCCGCCACAGCTACCGGGGTTTGCGCCAATGAACATGATGATGATAAAGAAGAATAGCGATGCCTGCGTGAGGTCGGGAATGCTCAAGGAATTGAGTCCGGCCGTGCGGCTTGTAAACGCCATGAACAATACGGATTGCGCGTTCTCGCCTATGGTGTGTCCGCTAAAGAGGTTGTTCCATTCGGTGAACGTAAAGACGAGGATGCTTGCGACGATGACAATGATTGTCCCGTAGGTTGCGATGCGGGTGTGCAGTGAAACGCGGCGGATTTCCTTGTGCTTGAAGTCGAAGATGTAGCGCAGTTCTGCAACGGCGAGGAAGCCGAAACCGCCAGCCAGCACGAGGATGCAGGTGGTGATGTTCATTACTGGGTTGTACTGGAAGCCTTCGAGCGAGTTGGGGAACAACGTAAAGCCCACGCCGCAGAACGAGCTGACTGCCTGGAAAACAGAGCATAAGATGCGGTCGTACATTTCCATAGATTCGAACTGCGTGAAGTAGACGATGCCGCCGATGAGTTCAAGGACAAACGTAAATGGGATCACGGCTCGGAGGATACGGCCTGCATCGATGTTTCCTTCTTGCGTGAATTCGGAGAAGAACACGGACTGGTGGCTAAATCCGGGGTGCATGCCGGCAAGCAAGATAAGCGTTGTAGATGCGGTCATGATGCCGAGTCCGCCAAGCTGCATGAGGACGACGATGAACCAGTGGCCAATATCGGTGAATGTGGAGGAAATATCGACGACGGAGAGCCCGGTGACGCAGACGGCAGACATGGAGGTGAAAAACGCTTCGATAAGGCTTACCGGGCGGGTGCTTGCTTGGGGCAAACTTAAAAGCGCCGTGCCGATAGCGATGAGCAAAAGATAGGCGAGCACCACCAACATGATGGGGTTGGCCTGGGTCCTTGTCTTGAAAATGTTCTCGGAGAGTGAATCCGCGAGCATCTGGTACTTTGAACGTAGCATAAAAGCGAATTTAGTAAAGTTAGGCGCCCTGCTCCCGTATAAATAGGAAAAGACTCCGCTTGCGCGGAGTCTTTAGTGTAAGGAGGAAATTCGTTTTTATTCCTGGACGCAGCGTACGCTGAAGCGCTTGTTCTTTGCGTCGACCTGGAAGAACTTGAGTTCCTTGTTTTCGCCGGCGTATTCGGGTTCCTTTTCCACGATGATAACCGTGTAGTTGTCGCCGACGTTGGAATCAAAGTTCTTGTCGCCATCCTGCGGGGTTGCGGATGTCCAGTGGAAACCCATCTGGCCGAGGAAGTTGCAGTCGCCGTCCTTGCAGCGGCCGCTGTAGCTCCACGGGTAGGATTCGTCGTTGATAGCTGCCTGGGCTTCTTCTCTGTTGGGGAGGCGCCAGCCGCTCGGGCATGCTCTCTGAGCGGAATTGAAGGTGTAGAGTCTTCCGTTCGAGGCGCAATTTGCGGCGACTTCGTTATAGCATTCGCCGGTAGAGCCTTCGTAGTTGAGGTCCTGGGCCATCCAGAGCTTGCCGCCGACCTGTGCGAGTTTATATGTCTTATTGTCGCGGGTGTCGGTCATCGTGAGACCATTAACGGTCGGAGCCTTGTTTTCCGGAGCGTCAATGGTGATGCCGCCACCGTTCGAAGAAGAGGTGGCTTGAGCCTTGGAAGATGACGAAGGTGGCGTAACAGTCTTTTCGCAGCCTTCGGTAAAGCAGAATACTTCCTTATTGTAGATATCGGGGTAGTTGACGCCCGGAGCCGGTTCGGGGATGACTACGTGCTTGATTGCCGGGTTTTTAGCGGCGGCTGAGGAAGAATACGTAGGCGTTTGCTGCGGTGCGGAACTGGAAGAAATTCCTGCAAAAACGGAAGAGGAGGACTCGATATACGAAGTCGGGGGCGGCGCAGCTGGACTTGAATCGTCCGCGCAAGCCCAAAAGAGGGTGGAGACCCCTACAAGAACGAAAGAAAGGAGATTTTTCTTCATGATTACCAAATATAGTTTACAAAAATGATTTGATGTAGCAAAAACTTTTTTACTATCTTTGGAATCACTATGAGCAATGTTGAAATTTTCGACACCACCTTCGCTATGACGATTCTCGTGATCATGGCACTCTGCATCCCGACAGTCCTCCTTGTTGCCAACTGGGTTTTGCACCCGGGCAAGATCAAGCACACCATTATTAAGGGTTCTGCTTACGAATGCGGCCTCGCTCACGTTTCCGGTACGGCCAACGAACGCTATCCGGTGAAGTACTACATGGTGGCCATGCTCTTCTTGGTATTTGACCTTGAAGTCGCCTTTATCTATCCCTGGACCATCCAGTTCCTTGCTGGTGGCTGGGAATTGCTGTTCATCCTCCTCGGCTTCCTCCTGATTCTCGAAGCCGGTTACATCTACCTCTTGAAGAAGGGTGTGCTGGACTGGAACAGCGTTAAGGACTAATCCTTAAAACGTTGATTATTCTATCTCAAAATGGCGGATGCAGACCTTGGGTTTGCATCCGCTTTTTTTAGACGGAAGAGGACAGATGGGTCAGTTGCGATTTCACTAACCATTGTCTACTTCCTACTGTTTACTGATTTAAAATGCGTCGCGGACGTACATCGTCATGCCGACGTTCTTGAAGTCCACCCATGAAAGTTCGCAACGGGCGTACAGGTTTTCCTTCTTGTTGAGGGCGAACCGCCCCCCGAAGCCCAGGCTCCTGTGCCACTTGTTTCGCATAAGGTCGCTGAAGTAGTCGCCCGTCTTTCCGCCTTCGAAGAAGATGTCCCCGGCGAGGCGCCAGAACAGTTTCTTGCGGAATTCCACTTGCAGAAACAAGGCCTGGTTTCCGTAGAAGTAGTTCTTCTCGACGCCTCGGAACCGCTTGAGACCGTCGGAACCGGCGAGTTTGTCGAACGGGGCGTCTCCATCTACGCGCTGCCAGAGGAAGCCGACGGCCATGGATGTGTTCCAGATGAATTCGCTGTAGCCGCGGATGTCTAGTTCCTGGTGGGTGTAGCTATAGTCGCCCATGCCTTTGTTGTAAAAGTAGTGGCCCCACTGGACGAGGTAGCCATGTCTTGCCCAGTTGGTGTTGTCGCGGGTGTCCATCGACAGGTGGTAGCCTACGCCGTTACGCCACCCGTTTGTGTTTTGAGGCTCTTCGGTTGTCCCATAGTAATGGTAGTTGTTGAACTCGACGTTTGTATGATTAAATTCGAGGAAAAGCCCGTAATTAAAGCCGGGGACCCACTGCTTTGTACCAAAGTTTGTCTTGACGAGTGTCTTGGTGTAAAAAGTCTGTCGGTCGAACTTGCGGTAGTCGTCGATATCGGGGTTGTTTTTACGTCCAAAGTAGTTGCCGACCCAGTCCTCGTAATGGAGTTCCAGACTGCCTGAAATGCGGTCGTTCAGTAGATAGAACTTAGGCGAAAACGAGCCCGTGACCTGCTTGCGTGAGGTCCCATAAAAGGAGAGGTCTAGCTCTGTGGCTTTTCCTCCTTCGTTATCGGGGCGGAAGAAAATGATTGCCATGGCGCCGAGCTGGTACTGCGTTTCTTCGGTATAGCCTAGGATAGGAACGGCAGAAAAACGCTGGAAGTCGTCCGTCGAATCGGCTTTAACTTCGGCGAATGCCGGTGTAGCGAAGGCTGCTAGTGCTAGTAGCTTTTTAATCAAAAAACGCATTTCGCCCAAATTTAGATAATTACCTAGGCCCGAATCTTTAAATTTTTATTTTTGTAGAAAAGAAGCAGGTTTGTTTATGCCCATTTTGTCGGTTCAGAATATTTTGCTGCGTTTTGGCGGTCCGCCGCTTTTGGATAATGTCTCGTTCGATATCGAGGCGGGTGACCGTATTTGCCTTGTGGGCCGCAATGGCGAGGGCAAGAGCACGCTTTTGAAGGTGCTGACCGGCGAGATGGAAGCGAATTCTGGCGAAATCGTAAAGAAGACGGGGCTTAAAGTCTCCCGCATGATTCAGGAAATCCCGGCGCATATTGACGGGACTGTTCGCGACATTGTGATGGGCCGCGTGTCCGTGGTGAGCGGTGGTTCCGTGATTTCGCAGAAGATTCTGGACGATGGGGCGCATAATGCGACAGCCGAGGCGATTCTCGGTAAGACGGGCATCGATGCAGATGCGCCTTACGACAGCTTGAGCGGTGGCCAGAAGCGCCGTGTGCTTTTTGCTCGTGCCGTGGCAGAAGACCCGGACCTGCTTTTGCTTGACGAACCGACGAACCATTTGGACATTCCGGCGATCCAGTGGCTAGAAGGGATTGTGACGCGTTTGAATTGCGCGGTGATGTTCGTGAGCCATGACCGTGCATTTGTCCGCCGTACGGCAACCCGCATTTTTGAACTTGACCGTGGCCGTGTGCGCAGTTGGGATTTTCCGTACGACAAGTTTGTGCAGTTCAGGGACCAGGCGCTTGCTGAAGAAGAAAAGGCAAATGCGCTTTTTGATAAGAAATTGGCTGAAGAAGAAGTCTGGATCCGCAAGGGCATCCAGGCCCGTCGTACGCGCAACGAGGGGCGAGTTCGCGCCTTGATTAAAATGCGTGAAGAACGCGCGGCCCGCCGCTCCCGTACGGGCAATGTGAATATGCAGATTACGGAAGCCGACCGTTCCGGGCGCCTCGTTGCGCGCCTTAAGAACGTGAGCTATTCCTATGATGGGAGCCCGCTCATTAGCGACCTTTCGACCGAAATCAGCCGTGGCGACCGCATTGGCATTGTGGGACCGAATGGCTCCGGCAAGACGACTCTCTTGCGCCTGATTCTTGGCGAACTCCAGCCGGAATCGGGTGAAGTCCGCCTGGGCAGTAACCTCCATATTGCGTATTTTGACCAGATGCGTACCCGCCTGCGCGAAGACAAGTCGCTCATTGAGAATATCGGTGACGGCCAGGCCTATATCACGCTGAACGGCGTCAAACGCCATGTGTTAAGTTATTTGCAAGACTTCTTGTTCTCGGCAGATCGCGCCCGCGGCCCGATCAGTGCGCTTAGCGGCGGTGAACGAAACCGCCTTTTGCTCGCGTGCCTCTTTAGCCACCCGAGCAACGTCTTGGTGCTTGACGAACCGACGAACGATTTGGACATGGAGACCCTCGACCTTTTGGCGGAACTTTTGGCCGATTATAACGGCACCGTCCTGACTGTCAGTCATGACCGTGCCTTCCTTGATTCCGTGGCTACCGGCATCCTCGCCATCGAAGATGGCGGGCATGTCTTCGAAGCGGTCGGCGGTTACTCCGATTACGAGGCAAACAAGAAAATTCGCGACAAGGAAGCCGCCCAGGCCGCCCGCCTGGCCGCCGAACGCGAAGCCGAAAAGCAGGCCCGCTCTAACGCTGGCGCCGGCGCCGCCTCTGCGGCCCCCGCGCCCGCCAAAAAGAAAAAGCGCAGCTACAACGAGGAGCGCGAATACGCCGCCCTCCCCGAAAAAATCGAAAAACTCGAAAAGGAAATTGCCGATTACCAGCTGGAACTTTCCAAGCCCGAGGTTTACACGAACGCGACCCTCATCGTGGAACTCCAGAAAAAGATTGCCGATGACGAGGCGCTGCTCGAACAGGCCTATGAGCGCTTTGAAGCCCTTGACAATTTGGGATGAAAAATTTTTGCTCCCCTAGTGACAAAACCCATTGCATAATATAGATTTACACTGAATGGGTCTTGGTGTTGAAATCTTAGAGGAGTTTAAAAATGAAATCGCTATCCTTATCTTTGGTGATGGCGTTGGCTGGCACGACAATGGGTTTTGCCGGCTCGACGGTTTGGAGTTTTGATAAGCAGAAAGGCAATGACATGCAGCCGGCATACTGGTTTAGCTATGCCCAGCCGGAACCGAATACAAAAGGTACTCTTTCCGATACCGATGACGGGTATAAGCAATTTTCTGTAGAATTGGACCTTAATTCTGACCAATACAGTGTCGCAGGCTTCGGTTTTGCATGGAAACAGACCAATAAGCAAGATGTCGATGTAGACCTTTCATCTCATTCCGGCCTTTGCATTACCTATAAGGCTGATCGCCAGTTCCGTTTGGACTTGAAACAGTCTACGATTACGGACTACAATTATTATGGCACGGACCTCCCTGCTGCGTCAACATTTACTTCCAGATATATTGATTTTCAGAATTTCGCCCAGGAAGCAGGCTGGGGCGAGACTGCCTCGCTGGATTTGACGAAACAGCTTGCCATCCAGATGAGCTACAAGGCAGGCCATGCCAATAGCTTTGAAGCGAGCGATGCCACTAGGCATAAAAACGTCATTACGATTTCTGGCATTTCTCTCGGCGAATGCGGATCGGTTATTGAAGAGCCCTCTCTCTCGGTACTTGAACCGTATAACAAGGCCCAGACCGTAACGATCAAGGAAACGGATTCCTTGAAGATTCCTCTTTCGGCGGTGTTCTCTGCGGGTGAAAATGACGAGATTACGATTGCGACTTCGATGCCTGCCAATATCTTGACGAAGGTCAAGCCGACAGATGCCCCGACTTTGAAGGATACGCTTGTCTTTGTGTCTAGAAATATTGAAAGCGACACCGCCTTGACGCTGAATGTCTTTGCGTTGAGTAGCGAAGGTTCTTCTGTAAAGGCGCAGTTTAACGTTATTGTTACCGCAGTCTCCGACGGTCCTGTCGGTCCGACTTGCCCGGGTGACCCGGAATGCCCGGATGATCCGCCTGCAGAAAATCACCCGACGGTTGTGCTTGATCCGTACAATGTTGAAGTGACCTATTTGGATACCATACTGGAAGCCGATACGTTGAAGATTGCTCTTGCCGACCTGTTTGCCGACGAGGATAATGACAAGCTTACGTTTGTGGTCGACATGTCAGCAAAGTTGATGAAGGTTCTCACGGCAATCGATAAGGTTACCTTGAAGGATACCCTCAAGATTGTTTCTTCGGGAGTCAAGAAGGATACGACCTTTATTCTTACTGTCTATGCTACGGATGGAAATTCGGATTTGGTCCATGTCAACTTCGGTGTTACAATCAAGGATTCGAATACGCCTCCGGTTGCTGCTGATGCCGAATTCAAGATGCAGGAAGGTGGCGACCTCATCGTTCCGATTGTCCGCGGCCTTGCAACGCTAGGTACCGATTTGGACGGCGATGACTTCTTGGTCGTGCCTATTGACTCTACCAAGCATGGTAAGTTGACGGAATTCTCTCAGCTGGGTTCGTTCGTCTACACTCCGGAAAAGGATTTCCGTGGCGATGACACGTTGACCTATGTGCTTGTGGAAACCGCAAACCACGAAATGATCAGTAACAAGGGTACCGTGGTTATCCATGTGTTGCCGATTAACGCAAAGCCTACAGTGACCATTGCCGATAGCACGTTCCTCAGGGATACGCTTGCTCTCGATATGGACTTTGACGAAGATACCGTGAAGCAAATCAAGATTCCGGCTAAGTCCTTGGTCTTTAGCGACCGTGAAGTTACGGAAGGTACGCAGGAGCTCACCTACAATGTTAAGGGAACAAAGATTATCCCGGCTGTTGATAGCGTGAACGCAAGCTACTATTACATTTCTCTGAAGCCGGTGACAAGCGCAACGGGCCTTGCAACGATTTTCTTCTACGCATCTGACGGTAGTGATTCTGTGGGCGTGAACCTGTATGTGAAACTCATCTCCCCGAAGGATGTGGCTCAGGCTGTAAAGGATGAGTACACTACGTTTAACGACAGTACTCTGACAGTGGATGCCAAGACGGGTGTCCTTGCCAACGACAAGTATCCTGAAGGTACGACAAAGGGTATGACGGCTGAACTTGCCCAGAAGCCTGCTCATGGTACGCTAACCCTCAATAAGGATGGTAGCTTCAAGTATGTTCCGGAAGAAGGCTATGAAGGTGTTGATTACTTTGGTTACTATGCAGTTGTCAATGAAACGAAATCTAAGGCTGCTATTGTGACTATCGTGGTTGATAAGCGTAACTTGCTCCCGACCGTTGTCGTGAAGACGGAAACGCTTGATACGACTGTGACAGAAGACTTCCCGACGACGAGAGCTTTGAAGTACACGAGTTCCGTTGTTGCCTCCTGGTTCAAGGATCCGGAAGGTGACCCGCTGACTTACTCCGCAAAGAGCAAGGATGGAAAACTCAAGGCCGAAATAACGGACAAGGGTATTCTTGAAATCAATTCTGTTCCGGATTCTTGTGGCAAGGCCTACGTGGTCGTAACCGCAACGGACAAGAAGTCTGGCTCCAAGAGCTTTGAGTTCCTGGTGAACATCACTCCGGTGAACGACAAGCCTGTGTTGCTGCATGCGGATACAGTTTATGTTGACAACGAAAACTGGAAGGTCAAGTTGGATCTTGATACGCTTGTGTTCGATGTGGATGGCGATGAACTCACGTTTACGCCGAACGAAACGAGCGCCTTGTCGAAGTATATGACGATATCGATTAAGGGCTCTGTTCTTACGATAACTGCTATTGATGAACTCAAGTACAAGGACGGTTCGAAATACGCTCTTGGCGTGAAGGTCACGGACCCGAGCAAGTCTGGCGTGGTGATTCCGCTGTATATCGTTGTTGGCAAGGCTCCTGCTAGCCTGAAACCGCAATTTGTCCAGCCGAAGAACACATGGCAGAATGCCGTGATGGCCAAGCGTGGTACTGCTAAGATCATGGACATGAAGGGCCGCGTGGTCTGGAATGCAAAGCTCCCGGTGAACCCGGCTGAAGTGCTCAATGCTTCTGCCAAGGTGCAGGGCCGCAAGATCCTCCGCGTCAATAACCAGACATGGACGATTAAGTAAGTTCGCTTCGCTTTGGGTAAAAAAGAAGAGGCTCCGCAATGCGGAGCCTTTTTCTGACCGTTCGCGCTAGAATCTGCAAAACATGTGCAGGGCTGGCGCTCACTCTCGCAACCGTCCCAGCTTAACGCATGGGACTTGTTGCTCACTATTCTGCTTTGCGTTACTTCACCAGTGCTTCGGTGTCGAGAGCGATGAGCAATTCTTCGTTTGTTGCAACGACGATTGCCTTCGGCGTGCCATCCTTTGTGATGAGGTGGTTGGATTCCTTGCCGCTCTTGAGGTTGCGTTCTTCGTCGACCTGGTAGCCGAGGAGCTTCAGGTTGTCGAGAGCCTGCTTGCGGACGTAGAAGCTGTTTTCGCCGATGCCGCCCGTGAAGACGATGGCGTCAATGCGTGGGAGAGCCATGGCGATGCCGCCGATTTCGCGGGTAAGGCGGTAGCAGAAGACGTCAAGGGCGATTTGGGCGCGCTTGTTGCCTTCGCTTGCGGCCTGCGTGAGAGTACGCATGTCGTTAGAGAGTCCAGAGAGGCCCAACAAGCCGGATTCCTTGTTCACGAGGTGGTCAAGCTTGTCGATGGTGCCGTATTCTTCGCCGTACTTCTTTGCGATGTAGAAGAGGATTGCCGGATCGAGGCTACCGGAGCGGGTTCCCATGATGAGGCCTTCGAGCGGGGTGAAGCCCATCGTGGTATCAACGCACTGGCCGTTCAAGATGGCGGAGCAGCTGGAGCCGTTGCCGAGGTGAGCCGTGATGAGGCAGGTTTCTTCGGGCTTGGTGCCGAGAACCTTGCAAGCTTCGGCGGTCACAAAGCGGTGGCTTGTGCCATGAGCACCGTAACGGCGGATGCCGTCGTTTTCATAGAACTTGTACGGGATACCGTAGAGGTAGGCCTTCTGCGGCATTGTCTGGTGGAAAGCCGTATCGAACACGGCGACCTGCGGGAGGCCCGGGAAGAACTTGGTAGCGCATTCCATACCGGTAGCGTGTGCCGGTTCGTGGAGCGGGGCAAAGAGCGTGATGCTGCGGATGTAGTCAATGACTTCCTGCGAGACCTTTTCGCTCTTGATGTACTTACCGCCATGCACGACGCGGTGGCCGATGGCTTCGATCGTGTCGGTGAGTTTCTGGGCGTCGAGGAATTTCTTGACCTGATCCACGGCTTCGGCATGCGTGGGGCAGTCGAAGTTGAAGTCAATCTTGCCTTCAGGACCCTTGGCCTTGGTGTGACCGTTCACGCCGATGTTTTCGACGAGGCCGCTAGCGATGGATTCCTGGGTCTTTGTATCAATGACAGCAAATTTTACAGAAGAGCTGCCGCAGTTGAGGACGAGTACGCGCATGGGATTTCCTTTATAGATTATATCGCTTGATAAAATAGGAATTTTGGCGCAGTGTGGCGAGCGTAAAAATCTACATTTAACCCGATGTTGAAGAAAATTTTTGATTTTGACAATCGTGTTTCGGTTTACTGGACCAATCGCCATTTTTCGCGCAAGGTGAATGGCTGGTTGCGCTTTTACGTGCGTCTGGGTGACGGCTATATTTGGGCTTTGTTCATTGCATTTTTGATTTGGAGAACGAGCTGGGAGAGCTTTTTGCCGATTCTGTGGCAGGCGCTTGTTTCGCTTGCGATGAGCCTTCTCATTTACGAAGGCGTCAAGCTCAGCACCAAGCGTCCGCGCCCGTTTGCTGCAAATCCGCAAATCAAGGCTGAGGTCCCGCCGCTTGACAAGTATAGCTTCCCGTCTGGACATACGATGAACAACTTGGCTGTGGCAAGCACAGTGTTTTATTGCGTGCCGCAGTACGGATGGATCATGATGCTGTTGCCGCTCACGTGGGGACTTTTGCGCGTGTATTTTGGCGTGCATTGGTTCTCGGATATTATCTGCGGATTTTTGCTTGGCATCTTGAGCTTTGTGCTCGGACACGCTTTGTGGATCCCGATTTCTGCTGCAATCGCGGGCTAACGAACAATGACTAACGACTTCGTACAAATTTCAGATTTTTTTGCCCAGGTTGACTGGAATTCTAAAATTTATCTGCTGTTGCGCCATGCCGAACGCAACCACATCACGCCGGACGATAAGGACTTTGGTGCGCATGTGGGGCTTACGGATTGTGGGCGCCGCCAGGCGGTAGCGCTTGGGAAAATGATTCCTGCGATTGGCGATGCGGTGTACTTTTCGAGCCCGGTCGGGCGTTGTATGGAAACCGCGAAGTGCATTGGCGAGGGCCGCAAGCTCGCTGGCTTTGGAGTATGCTCGGGCGCCTCGGTGAATGTCACGCCGCTCAATGAACTTGGCGATTTCTTTGTTCGTGATGTACCTACATATGAGCAGACTTTGCGAGAAGGCTTTTACGAAGGGATCTGTGAGTGGCTAGACTCTGGAAAACACGATGCATTTTTCCCTTTGCATGAACGTGCTGAACAGATGCGCGAGATGATGTTTGCAAAAGGCGATACCCGCTTCAACATCTTCGTGACGCACGATGCCTGGATTGTGCCGTGCCTTTCGCATTTTTGCAATTTTAAATTTGAGCCGAAATGCTGGATGAACTTCTTGACGGGTATTGCTTTTGAACGCCCTGAAAAAGGCGATGTGAAAGTCACGCCCATTACCGCCATGGAAACGGGCTGGCTGCATTTTTAGGCTATGGGGTATGAGGTCGGCACTGCGTGCCTTTGAGGTATGGGCTAGATATATGACGGATCGGATCCGCCATCTCTCGTCTCTCGTCTGAGAGCGAAGCGTTCTCTCGTCTAAAAAAATATACATTAACGGTATGATGCAGTCGAATTGTTATCGCCGTATTTTTGTACTTGGTTCTGGTTTCAGCAAGTCTTTCTCGCCGCAGATGCCCACGCTCCGCGACTTGAATGAACTTATCCCTTTTGGAATCCCGGACGAGTTCCCGCATTTTCGCGATTACTGCAAGCGCTTTTTGACGCTCTGCAACGGCGATAGCGATTACCTTGGCATTGAGCCTTTGGCGACTTCCATTCTCTCAGCGCAGATTTTCCCGGGCGAGCGTGAACGTCTTTACCATGCATCGCTCCGTTTTGAACTGTTGCGCTTTATCGCAAGCGTCATCCGTCGCGATAACGATGTGCTTGATGAATCTGCTGCTGCGATTCTCAAGAAATTTTTGGTGTCTTGCGAAAACGATTCAGCGTCAGGTTCCCGCGAAACGCTTTTGCTCTCGTTCAATTACGACACACTTATTGAAACTGCAATTGCCAAGGATAAGGAACTTTGCGAACAAGTTTCTGTGGACTATGGCGTTAAAATTGACCCTGCCGATCGCTCGGCAAAACGCGGAAAGAAAACTCGGACGATAGACCTCATCAAATTGCACGGCTCGCTCAACTGGTTCCCCGTCAAGGGCGCAAGCGACGAACTTGACCTGAAAAATGTCTGTGAAGTTGAACCGCAAGACCGCAGTTTTCCCATCTACTGCGAAGACACGCCCATCTTCATTCCGATGGCGCATGCCAAGGAATCTTTCTTGCGTGGGAGTCTTTTCAACTTGCTATGGTCCAAGGCGGATTACTATTTGAAAAATGCCGAAGAGATTTACTTTATCGGTTACGGTTTCCCGAAGACGGACATCAACAATCTGGAATTTCTGTTGCGCCATCGCGACCGCTTCAAGAAGGTTGTTGTATTTGAACGTGAAGGCCACAATGACTTGCAACGCTTACAGAAACTGCTCGGCGAAAGTCTCGTCGAGTCCTGCGATGCTAAGGAATTTTTAGAGAAACTGAAGTAGCAGTCTGGATGAACCTTATCTACTTCAGCAAAAACGATTTTTCGTAGACTTTGCCATTGACGTTTAATACGCCAACGTATCTTCCGCGCGTTAAATTTACGGCATCAAACATTTCGTAATGTAGCCCTGCCGCACGACGGCCGATGTTTTGCGTTTTCACAGTGCGGCCCAGCATGTCAAGCAGCGAAAAATTCACAACTGCAGCAGACGGGATTTCAAAGCGGATTTCAATTTTTCCATTTTTGAGCAAAGCTCCGAATGAACGTTTGTTCGGAATTATCCTACTCCGTGCAATAGCAACCTTTCCGCCATTAGGATCATCATCCAGACTGTTTTCCTTAATTTTTTTTGCGATGAATTCGTCGTTAAAAGTGGGGTAAGACTTTCCTTCATCAAATTTCCAGACATTTTCATCCCACCCTACAAAAGAAGATTTCATCATCATCTCGGCAGTGGTAAGGCCTTCGCCTCCATTACTTGTTTTCATTCCCGACAGTTCTGAATCCCAATACGAATTGTCACAAGTGCAGTCACTACCAACACCAATTAACCCTCCCCAATACTCACCATTATGTCTTCTTAGCATGGTATTCGCTGCATAGCTTGTCGAAACATTCCCTTCAGATATTTTTATCAAAGAATCTTCTGCTATCAAGTATTGTCCCGCGATGTATCCTACAAGTCCACCAACCGTTTTTTCGCCGATGATATCAGTTTGTGCATATGAGTTTTCTATAAGGCCGGTATTCGACCCTGCAATTCCGCCGATAACACGTTCGCCCTCGATTTTCCCGATGGCGTAAGAGTATTCTATCCGTCCTACATTATCTCCTGCAATTCCGCCTATTTCCATATGCAATCTATATGAATCCATATACGCTTCAGATGGCGATACATCAAACCAGAAACTAGGCGATTTCTTCAATTCTATAGATGAAGCACAAATAGAAATAAGCCCCGTGGAATAGCCGGCTATGCCTCCAACATATTCGACTTCAGAGGTGAGGGGAACGATCGACCCTTTAGTTTGTCCGTTGATTATGTTTCCCTTGTTGATGCCAACGATTCCACCGATTCGTCTTTTCCGTGCTTGGATATTTACGTCAACAGTTGCGTTGATTATTTCCGCTTCTGAAACTCCGGCGATGCCGCCGACATCGTTCGTTCCTTCTATATCTCCCTGGTAAGAGACGCCATACAAGATTGCATTAACAGCATCGGTATTCGTATATGTTCCCGCTATGCCTCCAACGTGGTCTTTTCCTTGAATTTTCCCGTTTGTGACGTGGACATTCTGTATGCGCCCGTTTGAAAATCCGGCAACGCTCGCGACATATTCAGAATCCCCGAGAACTTCTATTTTGTCAAATTTCAGATTAACAATCGAACCTTTGAGTCTTGATACAAATGCTAAATTCGGCTGTGACGGGTAAAGGATATGCAAGCCACTAATGGCGTGATTTTGTCCGTTAATACTTCCCGTGAAAACGGTATCGCCTGCATCGTCTTTTTGCAAACCGATGGGCATAAAGCCATTGCAAATTTCGCCTCTGCAACTTTCGTTTTGAGAGATTGATGCATCAACATCTGTTGCTAGAACGTAATTTTTTGAATAGAGGTAAGAACCCTTGCCGATTGCTTTGAGGTCTTCATAATCGTCTATCTGGAACGGATTTTGGGTGGAACCGTCGCCTTTCATGGTTGCATTTGCGGCGTTCGCCTGAATCGCAAGCATCCCGAGTATCGCAAAAAAAGCAAATTTCATATTCATATTTCCTCCCTATTCTACTTTATAAAAAGTTAGCAAAAAACATCGTGTCAACAAAATAGACCCGATGTTGCAGTATAAATGAAGTGGTTGTTTTTAAAATTCCGGCGCCTTGAAATGCCCGTAAAGTTCGCGACCGTCAAATACCCAGACGACTGCTTTTTTGCCTTCCAAAAAGCTCTCTTTGCCTTTGAACATTTGCGGGCCGATGTTGCCACCGCCGACTTTGCTGATGGAATATGTTTCGACGCTTGTCGCTGCTGCGATGTATGCGCCGATTTGCGCTCCGTAAGATTTGCCCTGGCCGACGTTACTATCGCCGATGACGACGATGGGTGCTTTTTTGGAACCGCGATACTTGTAGCCGTCGGTGCCTAAAACTTTTTGTTCTTTTATTTTGTACTCAATTTCGTTGCCATGGAGCAAATCGTAGAGGTTCCCGGTGCCATCGACAATGGTATCGCGCATCGGGTAGCGCTTACGGTTCATGCCGTAGAGGAGCGGTGCAATAGAATCTGCCGCCATGTTGGCGAGCACGAGTCTTGCGGGGCCTGTGCAGTGGCTTTCGTACGGCTCGAACATGGGCGTTTCGGTGCCGAGTTTTTTGTGGAGGTCCTTGAGGTTTTCAAGCGCATCGATGACGGTCACGTTGTGCTTGCGGAGCTTGTCGACCCATTTCTTGTATTGCGGGAGTTTGATTCCTTTTTTTGCCTTGTCGGAATACTGCTCAGGGACGACTAAGAGTTTATCGGGAACTGGTACGACAATGAGCTTGATGCCACGCGCTTCGAGAGAGTCCTTGAAGGCGATGATTTGCGGCGTGTTGTCATTCCAGCGCTTGGTGGCATTCAGCAGGCTTTCTTGCAAAAAGAGCCAGCCGTCCTTGCCTTCGACAACGCAAGTGACTTCTTCGGTGGTGCTGCCGCATTTCTTCATATCGCGCGTCATCTGCTTCTGGAGTTCGGATGCGGCGTTTGCCTGTGCGGGCCACAAAGTGCATAAAGCGAAAAGCGCCACGAGGGCGCTCTTCGTTACTTTAAGCCATTTGCAGACGGATGATTTTCTAATCACTAACCACCAACCACTGTTTACTAACCACTAGGTTACTTGATCAACGATTCTCCGGATTCCACGCTCTGGTAGATGAGGGTGTTGATGGTCATCGGGCCGACACCGCCCGGAACCGGGGTGTATGCGGATGCGACTTCTTCAAGACCCTTTTCGATATCGCCGACGCCGCCCGGATGGTAACCTGCGTCCACGACGACTGCACCCGGCTTGATCCAGGACTTCTTGATGAATTCCGGCTTGCCGACTGCACCCACGAGAATGTCTGCCTGCTTCACGAATTCCGGAAGGTTTTCGGTCTTGCTGTGGCAAATGGTCACGGTGCAGTTCGCGTTGAGGAGCATCATGGCCATCGGCTTTCCGAGGATGGCGCTGCGGCCAACGACCACGGCGTGCTTGCCAGAAAGCGGAATGTTGTAAGCCTTGAGGAGACGCATGATGCCGGCTGGCGTTGCGCAGCCGTAAGCACGCTCGCCCATGGACATGCGACCAAAGCCGAGGCAGGTCACACCGTCTACGTCCTTGCGGGCGTCAATAGCTTCGAATGCGGCTCGTTCGTCAATGTGGCGCGGAACCGGGTGCTGCAAAAGGATGCCATGCACGTTCGGGTTTTCGTTGAGTTCCTGAATCTTGTTGAGGAGCTCTTCGGTCGTGGTGTTCTTGTCCATCACCACGCGGATGCTTTCCATACCGACGCGAGCGCAGGCGTTGCCTTTCATCTTGACGTAAGTGGCGCTAGCCGGATCGTCGCCCACGAGGATCGTTGCAAGAATCGGGGTCTTGCCGGTCTTTTCCTTGAGGCTCGCCACGCGGGCGCTGAGTTCTTCTTCAGTAGTCTTGGCAAGAGCCTTGCCATCGAGAATGAGTGCTGCCATAAAATCTCCGTTTTTCCCAAATTTAAAAAATTTGGGCTTATCGCTAAAGGGATTTTTTCTTTAAAAAAGCAAAGCCCGCTTGAGGGCGGGCGTTTCGGAGTTAAAGTATGAACTTTAAATTACAGATTTTCGATGATTGACGGGATGATGACGCTTACGATTGCCCACGGATAGGAGAGGGCTCCCTTAAGCCAGCCGGTCGAGGAGTAAACAGGTTCAGGTTTCTTGAAGAACTTGAGCTCGTTACTGTTTTTTAACGTGGATTCTGCGACAACTTTACCTAAGGAGTCTTTAACGTTATCAATAGACTCATCAAACAGCCTTTTCTGGGCTGCAGCAGAATCAATATAACACTTAAAGCTGTTTTTCATTGTAAATTTTCCTTTCAGCGGTAAGATAGCAAAAAAGTAAGTTTTTTTAAAGGGGTAGTGTGTGATTTTCTTTACATTTATAGTAAATTAGAGATAATGCTCACATTTTTTCCCGTTTTTGGGCTAAAAAAAGTATTTTTAAGGGGCGTAATTCAGTATCGGATCTGATTTTATGAAATTTTTTCGTTGTTTACCAGTAATTTTTATTGGGGGAGCTCTTGTGGCATGCGGTGGCAGTAAACCTGCTCCTGCTGTTGATTTGACCCCTGTTCCTGCACCTGTGGAGCCCGAAAAAGTCTCTACGGCTCCCGAGTTGACGCCTGTGCCGGAACCTAGCGAGGTTCATGAACAGAAAGTGTTCCTAGACAATGCTGTTGACCGCTACAGCTATGCGTTGGGTGTTGACTTTGGCAGGGCTCTTTCCAATATCAATGTGCCTGTAAAGCTTGATGTCCTCATTGATGCCATGAAAGATGTACTCGATTCCAGCCGTGAAATCCTTATGTCGGATTCTATGTCCGAGGCTGCCCTTCAGGACTTGCTGAACCAGATGCAAATCCAGAAGGATGTCGACGAGGCCGCTGCGGCACGCAAGGCGCTTAGCGACCAGGCGGCTTTCCTTTCAAAAAATATCCAGGATCCGAGAATCTGGGTTACAAAAAAAGGCGTGCAGTACCTGATGCTCAAGGAAGGGACGGGCATTAAGCCTAAGCTGACCGACAAGGTGCAGGTGCATTATGTGGGTACGCTTCTCAATGGTACGGAATTTGACAGTAGCATCAAGCGTGGTGCGCCGATGGAATTCCCGGTGACCTCCGTAATTGAAGGCTGGCAGGACCTGCTCCTGGAAATGAAGGTCGGCGAGAAGGTAAGGGCCTGGATCCCGAGTGCGCTTGCTTATGGCGAGGCGGGTGCTCCGCCATCAATTCCGCCTAACGCGCTCCTTGTTTTCGAGGTGGAGCTGCTGCAGGTTTTCCCGGCGAAGTAAAAATGCCAAATATTTGTTCAAATGGCGAAGGATGTTCTGTCCTTCGCTTTTTGTGTTGCTACTTTTTAAGCCATGAGTACAGCGTCTGATTTTTATTCTCAGCACTTCGAAGTTGCCGGGTTCATCCGGGAAGTGTTTGGCTACATGGATAGGTTCAAGGGCCAGCTTTTCGTCTTGAAGATTGACGATAGCCTGATGGACCATCCGATGTTCCCCGTGCTGATGCGCGATATCGCCCTTTTGCATAAGGCGGGCATTCGCATCATTATCGTGCCTGGCACGCGAAATAGCATCGACGCTCAGCTCAAGGCCTGGGACCTTGAGACGGAATTCCATAATGGCGTAAGACTCACGAACGAGGAAGCGCTCCCGCTTGTGGAACAGGCTTCCTTGGGTGTGGCACAGCGCATCATGAGCCATCTCACGGCGAGCGGTCTCAGCGGTATTCAGGGCAACTGGATTTTGGCACGCAGCATGGGTGTCATCAACGGTATTGACTACATGCGCACTGGTCGCATAGAACGCATCCAGCGCGACCTGCTCGAACAACTCATGAACGAGAAGTTCGTGCCGATCATCCCGCCGATTGGCTGGAACAAGATTGGACGCGCCTACAATATTTCAAGTACGGAACTTGCTACCGAACTTTGCAAGTACCTTAAAGTCGGAAAGCTCTTCTTTATCGGAAGCGAAAGCGGCATCAAGCTTGAAGGTCTTGTAACGGGCAAGAATACGAAGCACCTGGAACCGACCGACAATGGGCTTATTTCGGCAATGGATGTGGACCAGGCAAAGGAACTTCTGGAGCTCAACTCCGATGTACTAGACTTTGCGCAGATGGATTATTTGATGAACGCCATCCATGCATGCGAAGCGGGTGCGAACCGTGTGCATTTGCTCAGCGGTGAATTCCAGGGTAGCGTGCTGCAGGAAGTGTTCTCGGCCCGCGGTGACGGAACCATGGTGTACGCAAACCAGTACTCCAGTATCCGCCCGGCAACGATTGAAGACATCCCGGATATCTTACGCATCATGCAGGATTACATCGCGAAGGGCTATCTTGTACCGCGTACGCAGGATTCCATCTCCGAAAAATTGGAAGATTACGTTGTCTATAGCATTGACAACAGCATCCATGGCTGTGGCGCACTCCATGCCTTCGAAGACGGCATGGCCGAAGTTGCGGGAATTGCAGTCGGTGCGAACTACCGCAAGTCCGGCATTGGCGAAGCCATCGTGCGCCACCTGATTTCACTGGGTCGCATGAAGGGCTACAAGACTTTGTTCTTGCTCACGACGCTGGCTCTCGATTGGTTCTACCAGCTTGGATTTGAAGATGGTACTGTTGAAGAATTGCCGAAGAGCAAACGCGAGCATTACAATCAGAAACGTAAGTCTAGAATCTTGATGCTACCATTGAACAAGTAATTCGCGCGCATTTATAAACGGTGAACATTTCGTTTATTGTCACCGTCTTTTAACATTTCATCCGGCCATTAGGCCGGATTATCTTTTTTATATACTCTGTTCTAAATAGAGTTTGTATATTTACAGAAAATAGGGAGAAGTGAAAATGAAAAATGCGGCACTTGCGCTGCTGTTTGTGTTTTGGGGCTTGATGGCGTGCTCTGATGCCGGTAACGATGGCGGAGAAATCCTTGTCCGTTACGATGAAGATGGGATGAAATTTTCCCCGACGGAAATAGATGGCATTGTGGGTTACATGCCCTTGATGAAGGCGGAGTCTGTCAGAATTGTAACTGTCGATGCGTCGCTTAACCCGGTGGATTCTTTTGAAGTGCCGATAGATTCTCTGGAATGGGGTTCTGATGGATTCAAGGTAGATTCTCGTGACTATGAATATCCGTATGTGAAGCTTGTGACGATTTTTCCGTTAGGGGAAAACGGGAAAATGGAGTTCCCGCAGTATTTAAACTTGCTGACGTATAATTCAAATATCTTTTTGCAGTTTTATGGTGCCGTGATTTCTGGGCGTGTTGAAACGCTTGTTCGTGATAAGGGCTTTCGCCTACGCGATGCCAAAAAAAAGGCTTACAAGGAACTTGAAGAAGCGTTGGGAACATCTATTGGTAGTCCTGATAGTAGAGCCTTTTACGATCGCGATGATTATGGAAGGCCGGGACTTTGGGATTTATGGATTTACCTCCTTTGCAGACATGAAATTTCGGATAGCTTGTTCTATAGCGATTTCAAGGAACTGCGGGATTCCTTTGCTAAGGAAGGGACGATTAGTGCTTCTATAAAGGCACGAGCAGGCGATGCCTGGCTTTCTACTTTTAAGATTTCGGCGGATTCTACGGAGCGTGATCTTTTTAAGAGCACAAGTCGCGATACCTCTTTAATTCTGCAACGTTTGGATACGGCGTTCTTTAAATGGGCGTATGGGATTGAGAATGCCTGGAAAGATTCTGTCAAGATTGAAAATGAGCATAGCGAATACAATGGTCGTATGTTTGTCTATGAGGAACGGTGCAACTTGAGTTCTTGCGGATGGCGCCTGAAGGCTCCGCTTGAAGAAAAAATTGGCGCCTGTCTGTATGACAGGAGTCGTTATGCGGAGCTTGATGGAGTCTCTTATGTGTGCCGCAATGAGTCGTTTGTGTGGGTGCCTGTGAGCGATGTGGATACTATTTTGAAACACAAGTACAGCCGTTGCGAGGAAAAAGCTTATGGACAATATGGCGAAATAGGCTTCTATAACGACAACATGTATGTCTGCGATTGTGAATCTGAGGACAAGTGCAACTGGACCGAAGTCAAAGAGGACTTTAAGGCGACCGTACTGGATACGCCGACGGTCAATGTCTTGGCGACGAAGCTTTATGGCGAATGCAGGGATCATGATGGCGAAAAACATGTGATGGATAGTATTCTGGTGCGTTGCCGCTGGACAAAGTGGCTTAAAGTCGATACGCTCTCGTATTACATGGGCATTTGCAAAAATGGTTCCAATAGGGATGAATTTGGCCAGTTGGAAAACGGCGATTACTATAAGTGCAGGGCTTATGGCGGAGAAAAGTGGGAACGCTGCACGTATGCCGATGTGCAAGGAGACTTGTGCAACTGGGTGACTGTTGATATCTATAAAAAATATGACGACAAGTATTTCCATTGTAAAAATGAAAAATGGAACGAGGTCTCGGAAGAGGATGTCTATGCGCCTGTCGTGAAGGGCGACTCCTGCAGTTCCAAAAACGAGAAGGAAATAAAGAAGTACGATGATGAATACTTTGTCTGCCGGAGAATAGTCACGGAGGGTAAGGAACTATATTATTGGCAAATTGCAAATAAATCGGATTTGGAATCTTATAAGGACGAAAACTAGAGGTTTGCGATGGGCTATGTAAAAGCGTCTTTGCTGTTTCTTGTCTTGTGGCTTGTCGCCTGTTCTAGCGTTGATAGCGGTGACGGTGTCGTTGCCCGCTACGATAAAGATGGAACCCAGTATTCACCTGCGTTTATGCGCGGGATTGTCTATTACCTGAAGGGCATGAAGCCGGAAAAGATCAAGATTGTAAGCGTTGATGCAAAGCTCAATCCTATTGATTCTATTGAAGTTTCTGTTGCAAAGGATGATGACGGGCGGTATGCCTTTGGGGTGGGCGACCGCGATTACGAATATCCGTTTGTAAAGATCGTGCCGGTGTTCCCGCTGGGTGAAAATGCAAAGATGGAATTTGCCCAATATGTGCGCTTAAGAGAGTTCAATATTGACATCGCGCTGAACCTCCCAGAGGCAGTGATGTCTGGGCGTGTTGAAACGCTGGTGCGGGAAAAGGAACTGGATTTTGACTCGGCGATGACGCAGGCGATTGCTGAAATGCGGCAAGCGTTCAATACGTTTTCTGATGTCATGTCTTATGAAATGTATGTCAATGAATATATTGCAAACGAGGCTAGACTTAATGGGCTCTTGATGTACATTTATTGCCGTCATGAAGTTTCGGATAGCGTTTTTTATAGCACGTTCAACGAATATCGTGAAACGTTTGCCAAATCGGGGATTGCGGACTCCGCTTTGCTTGTGAAGTCTGCGGATGCATGGCTTTCAACTTTTAAAGTTTTTGACGATATGGATGAACATACCCAATTTAGGAGCTTGTCAAGGGATTCTGTCTTTGGGGTGAGCCGCTGTGACTATAGCCTCTTTAGGCGCGCTTATGGAGCACCTTTGCAGTTGACTACGGATATTTGGGAAACAGGTTCAGAATTTTATTCCCGTATTGAAAATAAGTCTAGCATGTATGATGGCCGTACATTTGTCTATGAAAAAAGGCTTGGCTATTGGCGGATGCAGACGGAATTGGATGATTCCATGGGTGTTTGCCTGTACGGGAATGATTTGGTCGGCGAATACAATGACTCTTATTACCGCTGTAGGCCGGGGTCTGCCTCGTGGAATGAAGAAACCCGTCGGGATTCGTTGTTGAACAAGATTTTCGGTAACTGCGCTCGGCATTATGCGTCTAATGGAGTTTCAGGCTATTTGAGAGATTCCCTGTTTGTCTGCGAATGCGATACTTCGCGAGTGTGCGCATGGACGGACAAGTATGTCAATAGTACTTTCAAAAAAGGCGATGATCTGTATGCATCTGCATTGAGTGCGAGAGCCGTTCAGCGTTATGGCAAGTGTTCTGATGATTTAATTGGTGAAGTGAGACAGATCGATAGTGTATCGGTGAGTTGCACCTGGTTTTATGGCTGGAAACTGGTGGAAAATGATGAGGAGTAGTTGGCGATGAGGATGTGTATGATTTGGCTTCTGTTTGTTTTGTTGGGTTTGGTGGCGTGCTCTGAAAGCGAGAATCACGTCGTGGCGAGATATGACGATGTCGGGTTTCAGTATTCTCCTACGGCATTGCAGGGCGTAATTGAATACGCTCCTCCCTTGGTTCCGGAATATGTGAGAATTGTCCGCGTCGACAGCATGTTGAATTCGAAGGATTCAATCGAGATCATTCTGGATTCAACCTTCAAGAATTCGTTCGTCTTTAAGATTGCCGAACGCGATTATGAATTCCCTTACGTGAAGATTGTGGGGGTCTTTTCGGATGGGAAAAAGAAGGTGGAGTTTCCGCAGTATGTGGATTTGCGCGAATCCAACAACGACTTGAAACTGAATTTAAATGCGTCGCTAGCGGCGGGCCGCATTGAAACGCTAGTGCAGAAGGAAGGCCTTGATTTCTCGGCCGCCGAAGAAAAAGCGTATTCTGAGATGACGGAGATTTTCAAGGCAGATTTTAATGCGTGGAATACGTACCGGTTTAAGGATGTCCATTACGCGAACCGCTGGGAACTTTATGAACCGTACCTTTACTGCCGTCACGAAATTTCGGATAGCGTGTTTTACAGCGACTACAAGGAGATGAGCGAATATTTTGCCAAGACGGGAAAAGTTGATTCATCGTTGATTGTCCGTGCGGCAGATGCGTGGCTCTCTACATTTGCACCTGCAAAGGATAAAAATGGAAGGCCGACTTATAAGAGTTTTTCAAGAGATACTTTGTTTGTTAATTATGCCTATTATGGTCGTGTCTTTGAGCGTATATATGGATTGACCATGCCTGCATGTAATAGCTATAATCACCAAGTGACGATAGAAAATAAAAGAAGTGAGTTTTATGGTCGCAAGTTTGCTTGCCCCTGCGAATACGATAACTGGGCGTCTATATGCTTTTACCGGTTGGTGGACCCTATTGAGGATACGCTTGGCCTGTGCCTGTTGCAGACTACTACTGTTGCGGAGTATAACAATGCGTATTACGTGTGCAAGGAAAAGGATAATGTCTGGAAGGCCGAAAGCGAAATTGATACAGTGCTAAAATACAAGTTCGGTGCATGCGGTAATTCAGAGACGAAAAATCAGTTCTTTTACTTGAATGATTCGCTGTTCTTTTGTGAATGCGATGGTGATAATTGTTCCTGGACGGATCGGTTTGTCAACAAGGATATCAACGAAGAGGACTCTCTGTATGCAGCTGTCCTGAATGCGAGGGGGGTGCAAAAGTTTGGAAAATGCCAAACGAATAATTCCTATTCGGGCGATAAATATCCACTTGACAGCGTCTTTGTCCAATGCCAATATGGCAAATGGGGGCGTATTGATTCACTGACGTATTATCTGGGTGGCTGCTCCAGGGATAAAGCGGAACATTTGGGCGTCTACTATTCGTGCGAAGGGAGCCTGTATCATGAACGTTTCTTGACATGGCAGAATATATGGAAGGAAATTCCTGCTCCGGTATATTATGGGGAAGAATGCTATTATATACATTTTGGCGAAGTCGTAGAACATGATGGTTTTTCTTTTGTCTGTGAAGCAACGGATGCGTGTAAAAATGAAGATGGTGTTGTAGTGCCTGAAATACGATTTGATCCCGGTTGCGATTACTATTGGCAAAAACAAGATAAATGATTTTGGAGGAAATGATGAATTTTAAAAGTGTTGTTTTGACGGTGCTTGCGGCTTTGCTTTTTGTCGCCTGTTCCGATAACGGCGAAGATGCTGTCATTGCCCGATTTGATGAATCTGGGTACCAGTATTCTCCTCGCTCAATAAGTGTTGTTGTTGAGTATTTGCCAACGATGAAGCCTTCGGCGGTCCGTGTTGAGGTTGTCGATAGGCAGCTGAATGCCGTGGATACGATAGAACTGTTCAGGGATACTTCATCTTGGAACGGAAAGCGTTTTACCATGGAGTCTCAGGATCTTGAATATCCGCTTCTGAGGATTGTAACGGAGTTTCCGTATGGCGAAAAATCCAAGATGGAATTTTCGCAGTACTATCTCCTGAGTTCAAAATACCGCAGCTACAATATCAGCCAGAATATTTTCATGGCACTTGCATCTTCGCGTTTTGAACATTTTGTAAAGAAGGAAAATTACAGCTTTGCAGATGCCGAGGATACGGTGATGAGTGAGTTGTCAAAAAGATTTAGCAACACTGCGTATAAAATCGTGACGTATGAATTCCCTTCTTACGATGTTGGGTTTGATGATTTGCTTTTGTACGTGATTTGCAGGCACGAAATTTCGGATAGCCTGTTCTATAGCGATTTCAGGAAGTTGCGTGAGTCCTATGCCGAGAAGGGTTTTGTTGATACGACGATAGCTATTACGGCTGCCGATGCGTGGCTTTCTACGTTTGAAAATGTCCCTACTACATATTCGCTTGAAACCGTATTCCGGAGTGTTTCGAGAGATACAGCCGTGGACTTGAAAAATATGCAGAAGGAATTTTTCAGCCAGGTTTATGGAATAAAATTCACGACAGACGATTCAATAAAAATTGAGAAAAAGTCCAGTGCTTATTATGGGAAATACTTTTATTATGACAATGACGGCAATAGCATTTATTATGCACAGTGGCGATTCAAAAATCCTATCGAAGATACCCTTGGACTGTGCCTGCTTAAGACAAAGTCTCTTGTCACGTATAAGGGCGATGAATATTTATGCGAGAGTGGCTCAAACATCTGGAGAAAGAATGTGTCCCATGATGAACTGCTAAAAGGCTATTATGATCGTTGTTGGGAATTCAGTAACAATGATGCTATCTATGTCAGGGATTCGTTGTATGTCTGTGAATGCGACGAGTCTAAAAATTGCGCCTGGAGCGATAAGTATGCCGGTAAGGAAGTGCCTAGAACAGATTCAGCCGCTTTTGCAAAATATATTGCAGTAAAAGCGGTCGGCCAATTTGGGAAGTGTTATACCGATGGTTATGGCGCTCTGAAAAAGCTGGATGATGTGTATATACAGTGCATTGACTCCAAATGGCTTGAGGTGGATTCGTTGACATACTATATCGGCCATTGCGCAAAGGATCATGTGAAAGGTGAATACCTTGGGATTTATTATGGGTGCCGTGATTTTGCTGATTACGGTGCTGGCGATACTGTGTGGGCTGAAATACCGTGGTTCGTCTATAAGGATGATTCATGCACTGAGAAAAAACTGAAAAAAGTGAACAGTGATGGTAAGAATTATTTTATTTGTGAAAAGAGTGATGGAGAAAAGGATGATTCCAATGCGGAGTACAAATGGCGTAAGCTTGATAGTGCAGAAGCGATTCCGCCTGTGATTAACATGGATACATGTGAAAATGTGGTTCCTTATAACTATTTGAAAAAGATTTACGATGATGAATATTACATGTGCGAGGATGGTAAGTGGCATTCTGTAGACAAGGAAAAACTTACTGCTCCGGAAAAGGCGGGAGATATTTGTTCCTGGGCGTTGCTCAATACTGTAAAAAGGTACGATGGAAAATATTATCGATGCACCGCGATTAACATGTGGTATGCTGAAGATGTCGTAACTTCAGTCAGCTATGCATATCGCGACAGCCTTGGAAGTTGCGATACTCTTTCGAACGTTGGTTTGCACTGGAACGAGGAAACTTCGGCACTTTGGAGCTGCGTAAGATCCGGTGACAAATACCAGTGGGGTAAAATTGAGTTGCAAGAAAGGGAAGGTGTTTCCTTGCCGGAGAATATTGAATTGAGCCGTTTTGCGGGCGGAACCCGTGTTAGCCCCTTGATTTATACCGTGGATATTGACGGGACTGATTATCGTTTTTCTGCGCCGATAGCTAGCGTATGGTATTTGACTGGGATTGTAGAACCTGAAGAATAATATTACATTTAAAAACATGAATACACTCGAAGCTATCAAGACTCGTCGCAGCACGCGCAAGTTCAAGGCGCAGCCTGTTGAAATTGAAAAGTTGAAACTGATTGCCGAAGCAGGGCAGTTTGGCCCGACCGGTGGTAACGCGCAAGGTAATCACTTCCTTGTGATTTCGGATGCGGCGGTGATTGCAAAGCTCAAGGAGCTCGTGCAGTCCGCATTTGCAGCGATGGAACTTCGCGAAGACCTTTACAAGAGCCTCAAGAATTCTATCACGCTTTCGCGCAAGGGCAATTATTCTTTCTGCTATACGGCGCCTGTGCTTATCGTCGTTGCGAATAAAAAAGAATATGGCAACAACATGGCGGATGTCGCCTGCGCTGTCGAAAACATGATGCTTGCCGCGAATGAACTCGACCTTGGCAGTTGCTATATCAATCAGCTCAAGTGGCTGAATGAAGACCCGACGCTTTTGGAATACCTGCGCGGTCTTGGTCTTAAGGAAGATGAACGCGTCTACGCCTCTGTTGCGATTGGCTATGCCGATACGGAATCGGGACTTCCGAACCGCGCGGAAACTCCCCGAACAGGCAACGAAGTCGTGTTTGTTTAATACAGGTGATCCCGCGGTTTAAAAAACATCGCGGGATTCATTTTTTTATTCCTTGACGCAGCGGACGGGAGCCTTGATGTTGTTTATGTCACTGGAGAATTTGCGAGACTTTATTTCGTAGGTTGTTATTTCCGCTACCGTTATGTCTTTCCATCCGGTATCCTGGATCCAGAAGTACTGATAGTCGCTATTCACATAGACTTCTCTATTAAATAGGCCGGTCTTGGTGAAACTCAGTCCATATTTATCCAATCCATCATAGCCAAGGCCCAAGCTATTCATCTGCGAGAACAATGCATTGAACAACTTTCGCGTCGAGGACACACTAACTTCTTCTGAGTCGTCAGGAGTACTTAGAAGTGCAACTTCGTTATTTGTCGGGAATCTCCATCCCTCCGGGCAGGCTTGTTTCGCAGCATTTATGGTATAGTAGTAACCAGAATTTTTGCAATTGTCACTTTTGCAGTATTTTTTGTCAACTTCAAAGGTTTCTGGAGTTCCTTGATACTTGAGATTTTCGGCCATCCATGTTGTTCCTCGGTAGCCAATGGTACGATAGGTGCGGCCATCTCTCGGATCTGAAAACGAGCCGTATTCAATGTTGGGATTGAAATAAAGTTCGTATGGAATTTCCCAGGATTCGTCTTTGCTTGAATACCACTTTCCGTCTTTGCAGGCATAATTCGTCTTGTATTTTTTGTCCTTTTCATTGGCCGTAGAGTACCTTGCGCCATTTTCGCAAGTGATTTCGTCAAATTGATGCCATTTGCCTTCATGGCACACATAATACATAGATTGGAGTTCTTGGCTTTCGAAATGTTTGCCCTCTTCGTCGCATGGGATCTTGTAGGTTTCCCTTTCCAAGCGGGTGGCTAATCCCCAAATGCCGTCCCTACAAATATGGAATGAATCTGGAGCCACGACGCTTTTTATCATTTCCCCATTTTTTTCACAGGGAACGTCCGCGACTTCGGCTTCAAAAGGAGTCGCCTTGTCCCATGCATTTAGGGTATATTCTCGATTCCAGAGATATTCCCCGGTCCAGACGGTATCCCTACAAATATAAACCCCTCCAGGATTCAGTTTGCTCTTGAACAATGCTCCTACTGTATCGCACGGGATTTGCTTCATTTCGATCTTGACGGTCGTTGTTGAATCCCATCCACTATCGGCTGTGCAAATATAGGAGCGTTCGGGGTTCTTGCGGCTCACGACGAACTTGCCGTCGGCGTCGCAGGGAATTCCCGACGTTTCGACATCCAGTGGAGAGGCTATTTCCCAATTGGTATAGGTATCGTCATTTATGGTATAATTGTCAGTTATGGTATAAGCGTAATACCTGCTACTTTTGCATACTAATGAACTGTCTTTGTTGAACATCCCGACCATCGCATCGCTGCAGTACGGCATTCCGGAGCACTTGCGCCAGATGTTCTTGATGATGGCTTCCGGGTCCAAAATCTCGTGTTCATCGTATACGCATCCTATGGGCATGAAATTAAAGGCAACTTGGTCAAATGTATCGTATGGCTTATTACTGAAGCAGTAATTTTTCGGTTCAAGCTTGCCGTCTGCAAAATCGTCGACCAAATACGCTTTCAATTGATCGCTGCCACTTCTGTAAAGGTAGAACAAGGTATATTCCATATAATATACCGGCATTTGGCGATCGGCAAGCAGGGAGTCTAGACCGAGTTCTTGCAACAGTTCTTCTGCCGCCTGTATCCAAGCGGAATCGTGTGCTGCTCCTTGTTTTTCAAGAACCTCGAGACGTTTTTCGACAAAGGCGCTCAGGACTCCATATTTCTCATCTTTCATCATAATGGCTGCGTACGAGGGCTCCTTGGCGGATCCCGCTTTTATCTTTGCTATTTTCGCAGCGGGCATCGCTTCCAGTAAGTCTGTGTAGACATTGGGGGCTGTTGTGCATCCGTGATTTTCCGGAATGTGTATTTTGACTTTGTATGAACTTGATGACTCCATTTTCACCGAGGAACTGCTTTCCTCCACGACAGAACTCGAGGATTTGATTTCCAAAAGTGAACTAGACGAATTTTCTGAACTGGACGAACTTTCATTAATCGCAATGGCGGGTTCGTCTTCCCAAACGCCGGCGTCCTGTGGGTTTTCGGTTTCGGAGCAGGCGTCGAAAAATGCGATGGCAAGGAACAATGCGACAATCGGTAGGCTATTCAAAGTTTTCAACATTTTCATACATTCCCCTAGGTTTCATCGACTTTCTTCGTCAATGGGAAAAGTTGCAGATTCAGGCGGTAGACCTGGTTAATTTTTTTGCATTCGCCGGCGATGGCGGCTACCTTGCGGCGGCACTCGTTCACCTCGCGCTCGATACGGCGGTAGGTAATTTCGTCGACGCCCATGGTGAGGCCCGAGACGCTTCGTTCGTCAACTTCTGTGTTGTCCAGCGACAGAAAGCCGAGACGGCCCATTTCGCGGTTCATGGAGCGTACCGTCAGGGGCAAGGCGTCCTTCGAAATCTTTACCATTTTCGAAGTCTGCTCGTAGGAATTCTCGCCCGTCTTTTTTAGAAGTCCTGTCTTTACCAAGAACTGGAGTGTATCGCGGACATCGAGCGCCGTAACCTCGGAATTGATTTTTGCGGCCATTTCGCTTGGAAGTGCGCCTGGCATCAGCGGGGCAAGTTCCCGCACGATCGGGCACACCGGATGTTCACAGAAGCGGAAACCGTCCGCATTCAGGACGTGCATCTTGTTCTCTTTGGCCGACTGCAGGATTTTCGCAAGCACGGTCTTCTTCTCGGCATCGCTTTTCACATGGCCCAATTGCACTAGGTTTTCAAAGAAGGTTCGTTCGAATCCCTCGAGACCCATAGCCTTCGCGACTTTTTGAATGCCGGGCTTGCTCAAGTTTGTCTTTCCGTCGCACACCAGTTTCAAGTACGTGGGCGAGACGAATCCGGCTAGCTTGGCGAATTCCCTCCACGAAAACGCGGATGACTTCTTCCGCTCCTCGTAGAAATCGCGCATGTAGCAACGATAATCCAAATAATTAAGAATGGGCTTCATGTTCACTTTCCTTTCGTTTTCAGTTGGCACCAATGCGCCCCGACATCTATAAATTTAATTTCGCGACATTTCTGAAGGCAATAAAAAAATATTACAAAGTCTTGAATTTTTGAGCAAAAACATCAATTTTTTTAATTTTTTAAAGCGAAATTTTAATAATGATACGTTCGTGTATCATTAAATAGCGTATCATATAGTCTAACAATCAAAACGCGAAAGACTTTGCAAACGTTCTTATTACTTTGTAAAAAAGTAATTTTTACTCGCTGGCGCAATTGCTGGATTTAAAAGCCGTGATGCAATTTCAACCCGGTTGCGGTTGCCCGACACTGGATATTTTTTTATAATTGCTCCCATGATGGATTTTAAGAAAATGGAAGACGGCTTCCGGATGATTCTGGAAGGCATGGGCGAAGACCCGAACCGCGAAGGTCTTATCGATACGCCGAAGCGTGTTGCAAAGATGTACGCCGAACTCATGACGGGCCTCTCGGGCGAAATGAAGGCCGAGGACATCCTCAAGACGCGTTTCCACGAAAAGTACGACGAAATGATCATCGTGCCGGATATCGAGTTCGCGAGCATGTGCGAACACCATTTTCTGCCGTTTACGGGCAAGGCCCACGTGGCCTACATCCCGGGTGATTGCGTGGTCGGTCTTTCGAAAATCCCGCGCGTTGTGGAATTTTATGCCCGCTTCCCGCAGATTCAGGAACGCATGACGCGCCAGATTGCAGAACTTATCCAAAAAGTGCTCCAGCCGAAGGGCGTTGCTGTGGTTCTTGAAGCTTCTCACATGTGCATGACGATGCGCGGTGTGAAAAAGCCGGGTGCAACCATGGTGACCACTCAGCTTTTGGGCCGTTTCAAGACGGACGAAAAGACCCGCGCTGAATTCATGTCCCGCATTTACGCTCCAAGGTAAACATCCCTTAACATAACAAGACTGCTTGGATTTTTTGTCCATAGAAGGTGCCTCGTGATTGGAATCACGGGGCTTTTTTTGGGGTATTTTACTTAGTGGATGGGACCGAGGTTTTGGTTAAGAGGAGTGCATAAAATGAAATCAAAAATCCTAAAGATTGCTGTTTTGGCAAGTGCCATAGCTTTCATCAACTGCGGTGACGAAACCGCTCTTGCCCCTTACCTGAATGGTGGTGCTCAGGGGGTATCGTCAAGTTCGGATGCTGTGGAATCTGAAATCTCTAGCTCTGACGTGGCTCTGCCAGGTTCTAGCGCTAATGCAGAAACGGGCTCGGAAACCTCGTCGAGTTCTGGTGCGGTTCAGCAGGGCTCCAATACCGATGCTCCCGCTTCCAGCAGCGACGAAAGCTGCTTGGCTTCTAGCCTGCCCGATGCATGCGGCCCGGGAACGAATCCGCTTCCGACTTCGAGCAGCGATGCTGCCGTAGCTTCTAGCGCCGACGCTCAGAGTGCTACTTCCAGCGCCAATGTGCAGGAGCCGGCATCGAGCTCTAGTGAAGCTGCAAAACCGGCTAGCTCTTCGAGCGAAAAGAAAGTCGAATCTTCTTCCAGCGAAACTAAGGTGGCATCCAGCTCCAGTGCCGAAGCCCCGAAGGGCATTTTCCTTGCTAGTGGCAAGGAAGAAGAAAAGGACCAGATGCAGGTGGAATACAAGACCCGCACCGGCTGGGATGGCGGTGGAATCCTCTCGTATCCGAAGCAACTTTCTTCGACTCAAAAGCATGGCGTCGTGGTTTGGGGACCGGGTGGCGGTACCGAACCGGGTGCTTATGAAGGCATGATCCGCAGGCTCGCTTCTCACGGCTTCGTGGTGATCGCTCTTAAGGAATCTCCGGGTGATGCATCCCAGGCCATAAAGGCTTTGGATTGGCTCGACAAGCAGAACAAGGATCAGAATAGCCCGCTGTTTGGCAAGCTCGACATGAATACGGTCGGTTGCTCCGGTCACTCCATGGGTGGTCTTGAATCTGAACAGGCTGTCATCAAGGACAAGCGCGTGCTTACGGCGTTCCTCAACAACAGTGGCGACTGGAATGGTGCAGGTGCAAAGAACGTGGCGACGGACCGTACGATTGCAATTCTCTTCGGTGAAGTCGGCATGGAAAAGGACAACGCCAAGAACGACTACAACAATTCTGGCGTGAAGGCTCCGGCTTGCCTTATCGAAATGACGGGTGGCCCGCGTAACTCCGAAGGCGGTTATGGTCACGGTTCTGGCTCTTGGGATGGCATGGCAGCAACGGTTGCCTGGATGCGCTGGCATCTCGGTGGCGAAACGGAACGCAAGGCCGATTTCGTGGGTACGACCGGCAAGTATATCGATGGCAGCATCATCGGTAAGCAGGGCAAATGGAAGACCCAGTGTAAGAACTTCTAAAATTTCCACACTCCAACAACCAAGCGTCTCGATCAATTTGGTCGGGACGTTTTTTTTGTATTGTGGCCTGCGATTTTTTTTGATTTGTTTCGTGATTTTAAATAAACTAAATAATTGCGGTCTTTGGATTTTTTATCCACGGGACTTTGTTCAAAACGTGAAATTTCAATGAAATTATAAGGTACTTTCTATACAGGTTATGGGTAAATAGGAGAACAAAATGAAATCTAAACTCTTAAAAACTGTGGTGTTGGCCAGTTCCTTGGTCTTCCTGAATTGCGGTGACGATGTCACGTCTGCAATCAACAACTACGCTGCCGGATTCTCGTCCAGCTCTGCTGAAGAAGTTCAGCCGGGTACGAGCTCTGACTCTCAGGGTGATGCTGGCACAGAAATTTCTAGCTCTGCAGCTCAGCAGAATCAAGACGCAATCCTTCCGGGTTCCAGTGCGGATGTTGGGCCGCAGGTGGAATCTAGCAGTACTGTCGCTCCGGGTGCAGAATCCTCTGCTGATGTTGCCGCAAGCTCTAGCTCTGTCGATGCTCCGGCATCGAGCTCCGAAAAAGCTCTGGTCGTAAGTTCCAGTTCGGTGAGTGCTCCTGCTGTAAGCTCCTCGAGTTCCGAAGAAAAGGTGGAATCCAGTTCTAGTGAAGAAGCAAAGCCGAAGGGCGTATTCCTTGCCGAAGGCTCGGACGAAACTAAGGACCAGATGCGAGTCAAGTACATTGAACGCACCGGTCACGATGGCGGTGGAATCCTTGCTTATCCGGAACAGCTTTCTAACGACCAGAAGCACGCTGTTGTCGTGTGGGGGCCGGGTGGCGGCACGGAACCGGGTGCATACGGTGGAATTATCCGTCGTCTCGCATCTCACGGCTTTGTCGTGATTGCACTCCGTGAATCTCCGGGTAACGCAACCCAGGCAATTCCTGCCCTCAACTGGCTCGAAAAGAAGAACAAGGATCCGAATGATCCTCTGTACCAGAAGCTTGATATGACGAAGGTCGGTTGCTCCGGTCACTCCATGGGCGGTCTCGAATCTGAACAGGCCCTCATCAAGGACGATCGCGTGATTACCGCTATGCTCAACAACAGTGGTGACCTCGGACATACGGCTATGTCTCAGGTTTCTGCAAGCAAGACTGTCGGTATTGTTTATGGCGAAGGCGGCATGGAACGCCCGAACGCTGAAGCAGACTATAACAACCAGGGCGTCAAGGCTCCGGCTTGCCTCATCAAGATGACGGGCGGTCAGGGCAATGAATGCCAGCAGGGCGAATGCGGCTGGGGCCATGGTTCCGGTCCGTGGGGCGGCATGGCTGCAACGGTTGCCTGGATGCGTTGGCACCTCGGTGGCGAAGACTTCCGCAAGGCAGATTTCGTCGGTACGAGCGGCCGTTACATCAATGGTGAAATCATCGGTGAACGTGGCCATTGGAAAGGCCAGTGCAAGAACTTCTAATCTCTTAAACACTCCAAACACCAAGCGCCTCGATCTTCATGGTCGAGGTGTTTGTTTTTTTTTATAATTATCCACGAGAACAGTTTATAGGTATTATCCTAACTACTGTTTACTAACCACTAACCACGGTTTACCAGAATGAACGCTGCTATCCTTACTAACGAGTTTCCGCCAGAAATCTATGGCGGTGCAGGTATCCACGTCAAGTTCCTGAGCCAGGAACTTTCCAAGCTCTGCCACATCGAAGCACGCTGCTTTGGTCCGCAGAATGACGATGCAGACAATATCCGAGCCATTGGTTTTAGCCAGAAGCTAGAACATAATCCGGCTGATGAACGTTTCAAGAAAATCTTGAAGCCGCTTGATATTAATTTGCAGTGGATGTCCTCACTCAAGGATATCGATGTGATTCATTGCCATACGTGGTACAGCCATTTTGGTGGCGTGGTCGCAAGTCGCCTTTTGCAGTGCCCGCTTATTTTGACGACGCACTCGCTTGAACCGCACCGTCCGTGGAAAGCGGAACAGCTCGGTGACGGCGGCTATAACATGAGCTGCTGGATTGAACGCACCGCTTACGAAGCCGCAGACGGCGTGATTGCAGTGAGCGAGGGCATGAAGCGCGATGTGATGAAGCTTTACGGTGTGCCGGAAGATCGCGTGAAAGTTATATACAACGGCATTGATCCGGACTTTTACAAGCCCACATTCGACGAAGAAATCTTGAAGAAGTGGGGCGTGGATCCGAAGCGCCCGTTCGTGCTCTTTGTGGGCCGCATTACGCGCCAGAAGGGCATCAGCCAGCTCATTCAGGCTATCCCGCAAATCGACAAGAACGCTCAGGTGGTACTTTGCGCCGGTGCGCCGGATACGCAGGAACTTGCCGACGAATGCAAGCACTTGATTGAAGAAGTCCAGAAGACGCGCGATGGCGTCGTGTGGATTCAGGATGCCGTGCCGCATACGGAACTGCGCGTGCTCTATAGCCACGCAACCGTTTTTGCAACGCCGTCTCTTTATGAACCGTTCGGCATCATCAATCTCGAAGCCATGAGCTGCGGAACGCCGGTCGTTGGCTCTGCAGTCGGTGGCATTCCGGAAATCATTGTCGATGGCGAAACGGGTTACCTTGTGCCGCTCAAGGCTGTGTCCGATACGAACTTTGAACCGGCAGACCCGAAGGCTTTCCAGACGGACTTTGCGAACAAGCTTAACAAGATTCTCGAGAATCCGGAACTTGCAAAGAAGATGGGCGAAGTCAGCCGCAAACGCGCCATTGACGTTTTCAGCTGGAAGACGATTGCCAAGCAGACTTTCGACTTCTATCAGGAATGCATCGAACGCTACAAGCGTGAAGGCAAGCGTATTTAGAACTTAGCTCGGTCGCCAATTGGCGACCTCTTAGTGCTTAGAACTTAGAAAAGGTGGCCTCAAGCCACCTTTTTTGCATCAGGATGATGTTTCCTAACCACTAATCACTGCCTACTGTCTACTATTTTTCCCACAATTCCGTCAGTCGTGAGGAGTTCCGGGAGAACGATTTGCTTGCTTACATCGCCGGCGGGGTAGATGGCGTAGGCGGGGACGCCGGACTTGCCCATGCTGCGCAGGAGCGCTGTGACTTCGGGCGTTTCGCGGGTCCAGTCGGCTTTGACGCGGGCGACGTTCAGGCTGTCCATGGCGCGCTTGAAATCATCGCGGTTGAGGACGGCGGCTTCGTTTGCCTTGCAGGTGAGGCACCAGTCGGCGGTGGCGTCAATGAATACGGTACGGCCTGATTTCGCAAATTCTTCAATGAGTTCCGGCGTGTAGCGGTACCATCCATCTTCGGTGACTAGCTGTACTGACCTTGCCTTGAAAATCGCATCGACTTCGGCTTCAAACTTTGGCGATGCAAATGCAAACCAGATGACGGCAAGAATCACGACAGAACCGCCTACGGAGAGGACTTCGCGAGAAAACGCGACGCCCGGCGGGGCGATGTTTCCTATAGCAAAGCTCATGGCGATGCTCAAGAGCGAAATGGCGGCGAAGATGCCGACGCCAACGTTTCCGGCCTGTTCATGCACGACCCACAGGAGCCATACGACTGTACCGAGCAAGAGAACGCCCATGATTTTCTGGAGCGTGACCATCCATGCGCCCGGTTTCGGAAAAACTTTCAGGACTTTCGGAAAGGCACTCACGAGCATGTAGGGGAGCGCAAGCCCAATGCCTGCCGCTGTGAAAAACAAAAACAGCACAGGGGTTGAGGCGGTAAAGGCAAAACCCATCGCGGTGCCGAGAAATGGTGCGGAGCACGGTGTGCTCAAAAGTACGAGGAGAGCTCCTGTGAAAAACGCACCCCAGAAGCCCTGCTTGCGCCCGGCCTTGTCCATCTTGGTAGTGGCACTTCCGGGGAGCCAGATTTCAAAGACTCCAAAAAAGCTCATCGCAAAGGCGCTCAGAATCACGACCATGAATGCGATGAATCCAGCGCTCTGGAATTGCATGCCCCAGCCTGCATTTCCGCCGCCCGCCTTGACGGCGGCGACAACCCCGGCGAGCGTCCAGAAACTAGCAAGTATCCCGAGGGTTGTCGTGGCGCCTAGCATAAGCAGGCGCCGGCGGCTCTCACGAGACTGCTTGATCAAGCTGAAAAGCTTTAGCGAAAGCACGGGAAGCACGCATGGCATCAAGTTCAGAATTAAGCCTCCGAACAGAGCCGATAAAAGCAATATGAACGTTCCGGCAGCGCCTTCCGAGGCGTTCCCTGCAGCACTCGGCGCATTGACGACATTCCCGGTGGCTTTTCCTGCTGCGCTTCCCGCAGCGTTTCCAGCGGCATTCCCCGCAGCATTCCCGTTTGAGCTTGTAGCGCTTTTCGCCGCAGGTACCGCACCATCATCTCGCGATGCGCTTTTCTTTGCAAATCCGAGCGGCCCAAGTCCAAAAGTCACTTGCGATGGCGCGAGGCAAATGGAGTTGTCGCAAGCCTGGTAGTGGAACGTCGCCTTTGTCGTCAAGCTGTCGTAATCATCTTCAACACTATCGACCGGGAGCGTCACCGTGAAATATCCCCTGAATACGAGATTTTCAAGGTCTAATGCTTCGCTGTATTCCTTGTGCGGTTCCGGCCACTTGGGCTCTCCAAAGTGAACGCCCTTTGCCGAAATCTCAATAGACGAAGGCTTCAAAAATTCATCGGCGGCGACGTTTGCGTTCACGTGCCATTTGTCTGGAATGACGATTTCGACTGTGACGTTTGAACCCTTCTGCAAAGTGCCTGCGGAATAGTGCATGCCCACCTCTGGAGGCGGCATATTGTTCATGTTGAACTCTTCCGCGAAAATAGCCGTTGCAAACAATAGCATGCAAAATGAAGCTTTTTGCAAACGGTTGTTTGCAAAATTTCCAAATTCTATAAATTTGTCTAAAATTTTCATAAATTGTGTCTCGCTAAAAGAAGTAGAAAATATCGGAAATAAAACAATTATGTCATATACGGGATTCCTTTGCGACCGTTCCCCGAATTGGGTGGGGACCCTCTGGGAAAAATATTCCTACAGAATATACAAATTATGCCTGCAAAAATGTGGGGGCAAGGATGAAGCGGACGACTTGTTTCAGGAGGTGGCGCTCCGTTTTTGCCAAAAGGCGAAAGCGCTGAATAACCAGGTCTATCTGTTGCCATGGCTCCATCGGGTGCTTTTGAATTGCCATTACAACGCCTATCGCAAAAGGAACATGGGCCGTGAAATCCCCTTTTCGAGCCTGTGCGAGCCGGGAGCAGAATATGACGCTAGCGAGGTTGAATTGACTCCGCCAAATGCAGGCGAGCTGGATCTGGAATCCGTCATGGGCGAAATAGAGGTCTTGCTTGGCGTGCTGAATCCGCTCGAAAGGATGATTGTGGAACTTTCGGATGTGGGCGGGATAAGCCTCCGCGAATTGAGCCTGCTGATCGGGGTTTCCCGGGGTAGCCTTGTCCACCGCCGAGAAATCGCTTTTCAGAAAATGCAAGAAAAAATGATGGCGCAGAAACTGCAGGTCAAGATGGTTACGGGACGGAACGCCTCAT
This sequence comes from Fibrobacter succinogenes subsp. succinogenes S85, assembly GCF_000146505.1. Taxonomy (GTDB): domain Bacteria; phylum Fibrobacterota; class Fibrobacteria; order Fibrobacterales; family Fibrobacteraceae; genus Fibrobacter; species Fibrobacter succinogenes. The sequence goes on from NC_017448.1 coordinate 2,299,501, forward strand.
TGCGGGAAATTATTGAATACATTGGTTGAAATGTTTTTAAAATTTGTAATTTTAGAATGTGAAAGTATTAATCAATCTTATCTGTATCCTCTCCATCGTCTCGACTGTTTTTGCGCAAGACGAGTGGATCAATTTTTCTAGCCCTTATCCGATTAAGGCGGCAATCCCCAATGGGGAAGGCTTGCTCATGGCGACTGCAGGCGGTATCCGCTACAGGGCTTTGAATGCCGACGATTTGTACACGACATCGAACGGTCTTGGCGACCAGTCCATGAGTGCGATTGCCGTCTCTGACCTTGGCGTCTTTTCCGTTAGCGACAACGGTGTCATTTCTACAATGCTTCCCGGCGGTTCCTGGCAGGTCCTGAGCCGTTCTTATGCGGGCAGCAATACGCGTGTGATTCCCGGCATGGCTGTTTTGGGCGGCCCTGTTCTGGTGATTGCCTTCGAAGACCGTCTTTCGTTCTTTAGCCTCAAGTCGATGACTTCCATCATTACCGTGGAGCGCATCGCCAATATCAGCGTCTCGGCGTTCCCTGTAAGTGCCATGGAAGTCCGTGGCGATTCCCTGATTGTTGCTGCGGGTGGCGGAATTTTCATGCGCAAGATGAATTGGGAAAAGCTGGATTCCGACGTGACACTTTATAACCCGGATTCCTGGAAGATTATTTCCGAAGCGTCTAATGACAAGGAACCGATCAAGAGTATCGCCTGGAAGGATGGAGAAATCAAGACGTTCCCGACCGAAGGCATGAGAATCTGGGATAAGGATGGCGAAACGCGTGTTGCGCTCGATACGTTCTCCGTGTTTACGGATACAGATGCGATGGTTGCCGTCCGTGGAAAAGTCCTGAAGGATTCCGTCCTGTACGAGCGACTCTCTGTCGAAGAACTGGACGCCAGCCGAAAAAAGGTGACTCGCTATTATTACAAGTCCATAGTCCGTTGGGTCTCGTTGCAGCCGTCGGGCAAGGCTGTTCTTGCCGGAGCTAATAATATTTTCTATTACGATGGCAAGGAACTGACGGAACTGACGACTTACAAGCCCTTCCCGATTAGGGATGCCTATGAGCTCCAGGTCCTTCCGCAAGGCGGTGTCCTAGCGGCATCCGAAGAAGGCTTTTTGACTTACTACTATTTTGACGGCCCGGAAAAGCGCTTCAAGTGGAAAGACCCGATGCCTGTATACGAGGGCATGCCTGGGATATACAGTAAGAACGATGCGAATGCCCGCGCCCATGATATGAAGACCTTGTCAGTTCTCCCGACTGGCGCTACTTTCTACCATGTGTGGGGTGAAGCCTATTTCCTTTATGACGTCTTGGCCGATGAAAAGGCTTACCAGTACATTTCTATCGCGAACAAGGATGCGGACTACTGCATGGACAACTTTACGGGTGATCCGAATACTCCGTACATGGTTGCCATCGCTTCGACTCCGGCTCCAGACGGCATGGGCTACCTGACGACATCTGCTTCGAATAAAGGCTACAGCCTTGTCTATGTGGATATCGACGGTACGAATGTTTCCTGTGCAAGCAATGTCGGTTCTGCTCCTTTTGGCGGACCGATGCAGGCTCGCATAAATGAAAAGGGCCAGTGGGTTGTCTATGTCGGTACGCGTGCGATAGCATCGCTTGATGCCGAAGGTGGCCTGGATGTGTTTACGTTTGACCCTCCGAAAAAGCAGGGCGGCAATATTTTCAAGGTGGATACGACCTCCAGAAAGACGTATTCTGGCCCTTCGACAACTCCGCTAGATTTGGCCTATGAACCGAAGACGGGGTATCTCTGGATGGTGACAAACTCCGCCCTCGTGTATTGGGACCAGGATGAAAACGACCTGAAGACTCCGCTCTCAACAAACGGCCTTAACGGTGCGAGCTACACAAGCATCGATGTTGATAGCCGTGGAAACCTTTGGGTAGGGACGACGGCGCAGGGCGTTTACCGCCTGACTCCGCGCACGACAAGCCCGGATACATTGTCCGTACTGCATTTTACGAGCCGCCATGGTCTTTTAAGCGATCGAATCCAGGACGTAGCTATTGATACTGTGCTTGGCATGGTCTGGTTTGCCCACGAAAACGGCATTACCCGCTACAAGAGGGATGACCTGCGTGGAACAGAAAAGAACATGACCGATGAAGCTCGCGAAGATGTCAAGGTTTACCCCAATCCGTTCCGTCCGAAGCTCCAGCCGTACGTCTCGTTTACCAATGTCGCAGACGATGCCGTCATCAACGTTTACAATAGGGGCGGCAAGCTTGTAGTATCGTTGAGCGGTGAAAAGATTTCCGGTGGCCGTGCCGAATGGAATGGCCGTATGGATAACGGAAACATCGTGGCGCCTGGTGTTTACCAGTACGTTGTGCGTGGCGGAACCAAGGTTAGGAAGGGCAAGCTCCTGATTATCCATTAATGCCTGCGAGGATAAATGTTATGAATAAAGTTGTTGGATTTGTGGCTTTTTTGGCAGTGTCTCTTTTGGTCGGCTGTGCCGGCGAGCGCCAGGGTTTTGTGTGTGAGGAAATTGAATACCGCCTGAACACGATGACCTATTCTCCGGACCAGCGCGCCTATATGGAAGAAGAACTTCGCACGTGCCGTGTGGAAGAAGCCAAAAAGAAGAACGAGTCCGGACAATCTAATGGTAGCATTTACGAGCGTTTTGCAAATACAGAAAATGCACCGTCAGGCGATTCTTCCAATGTCGAAATCCCTGTCCAGACGCTGTTGCAGGATTCATCCGAAGAAAAGACAACTAGCATTTACGACCGCTACAAGTCTGTCGAGGCCAATAAGTAATGCCGAGTATTGTAACACTTTCAGGCGAGACGTTTGAACCGGACTTGCCTAATCGACTGCTTTCTATTGCAGGTGAAATCCGTGAAGCGGGTGGCCGCGCCTTTTTGGTGGGCGGCTGGGTGCGCGATGCACTCCTCGGCAAGAACTGCCGCGATTACGATGTTGAAGTCTATGACCTTGTTCAAGATGAACTTGTCCCTATTTTAAAGAAATATGGCCGCACAAATCTTGTGGGGAAGGCCTTTGGCGTGATCCATTTGGCGATGAAGGGGCTTTCGCTCGATTTCTCGTTCCCGCGTACCGAAAGCAAGGTCGGCTATGGCCACCGCGGATTTGTGGTGCATACGGATGAAAAGCTTTCGTTCAAGGAAGCGGCGCTCCGTCGTGACTTTACGATCAATGCAATGGGCATGGAATTGCCGGAGCTTACACTTTGCGACCCGTACGGCGGCATTGACGATTTGAAGAAAGGCTTGTTGCGCCATGTCGGCCCTGCCTTTGTCGAAGATTCACTCCGCATTTTGCGCGGTGTGCAGTTTGCTAGCCGTTTTGCACTTAAGCTTGCGCCCGAGACGATTGAACTTTGCCGGACGCTTTCGCTTGAAGACCTTTCTATTGAACGCTTGTTCGAAGAATTCAAGAAGTGGCTGTTGAAGCCGGGCAAGCCGTCGCTTGGGCTGCGTGCGTTTTTGGATATCAAGCTGAACGAGTTCTTCCCGGAAGTTTCGCCACTGCGTGGCTCCTGGGATGATTTGGGCGAAATGCTTGATAACACGGAAAGCTTGCGCGATAATCTTTCGGACGATCAGGTGATGGAATTTGCATTTGCCGCATTCCTCAGCGGGAGTCCGGAAACGTCTCTCAAGTTCCTTGAACGCATTACGAACGAAACGCACTTGGTGAAAAATGTTCCGCTGCTTTTGAATGCTTATAGCACGCTTGATTTTGCAATTGTAAGTGATGCGCCGGCGCTTCGCCGCATGGCGGTGAAGCTGGGTGGCCTAAAGCTCCTGTGCTTGCTTGTGAAGGCCACCCCGCGTAAGTATTACGCCGCCGCCGGCGCCTCGGAATTCCCGGAACAGCTTTGGCAGGCCGCTGCAGATCTCGACTTGATTGAGGCAGCTCCGCAGCCGTTCCTCATGGGCAAAATGCTTATGGAAATGGGATTCAAGCCGGGCAAGCAGATGGGCGAGACCATCAAGCAAAGCTTTGAGCTTCAGCTTGACGGCAAAATCAAGAACGCCGAAGAAGCCATTGCGTGGGCGAGAAGTAGAACTTAGAACTTAGACAACTGCGTAAGGCGAGTGAAGCAGGATTGCTTGCAAGCCTATTTAACGCTAAAGCGTTGTCTCTTGAGCTCAGAAATAGTCAAATAATTTTTGACTGCTTCATTCGCTTTTCGAGACTTTCCGAGCCTAGCGGTTGAGATTAGAGCGAAGCGATAATCTCACTTAGAACACCCTATTTTCTCTAAAAGAACATAACTAAGTTCTAAGAGCGAAGCGAGCTAAGTTCTGCCAACTAAGGCGCCTTTGGCGCCTTTATTTCCATCTAAACATTCCCGAGATTCCTGCGGGGACGCAGAACACGATCATCGGGATTTGAATAAGCTCTACAGGCAAGAACGCGAGCATGCGGCGCTTGGACTTGAGCTTCCAGGACGCAATGCTCAAGAATACGAAGTCCACGACAATCTTGGGCAGAATGCTGAACACGCACCACTGCCACGGAAAATCAAGGAAGATGGCGCACCACGGACTCACGAACATCCAGATGTAGTACGTGTAAATAAGCGTGAGCAAAAGGATGTACGATTTGCTTTCGTAGTTCGTGCCGTTACTGCTCCAGCGGGCGCGCTGGTTGAAAAGTTGCTTCCACGTGTGTACCGGGGCGGTCTCTATCACTGCATCCTTGTCGAGATTGTAGCAGACCTTCGTTCCCGGGATTTTCATCATCTTGTGGATGAGCATGTCGTCATCGCCACTTGAAAGGTTGATGAGGTCTCCAAATCCGCCGACTTTAAAGAACAGGTCTTTCTTGTATGCAAGGCAAGCCGCACTCGCGACAATCGGGCGGCCAAGGCTAAAGCCTGCCGCTTCCATCGCGGTGTAGCCGAGCGTTTCAAGTTTCTGGTAGAGGTGCGGCATTGAACGCGAACCGTTGTTCTGCTTGGGGCCTTGCACAATGCAGATACCATCGACAAATCGCCCGGCCATGGCGGTAATCCAGCTCTTGCGCGGGATGCAGTCGGCGTCCATCGTCAAGAGCACTTCGTTTTTCGCAATCTTGAAGGCGCTTTCGAGTGCGCGCTTCTTGGGGCTTGCGATTTGCGGTAAGTCTTGCGGAAGGCTCAAAACGCGGAAACGCGGGTGCGTGGCGGCAAACTTTTCTAGAATCTCTCGCGTGCGGTCGGTAGAACGGTCATCGACGCAAATCACTTCCCATTCGCCAATGTAGTCCTGGGCGGCGACAGCTTCGAGCGTGCGTTCGGCAAATTCCTCTTCGTTACGCATCGGGATCACGACCGAGACACTTGGGGTGGCTTTCGGGCCTTTATAGCGATGCGTCTTTAACAGTCCTACTATGAAGAATAGGAACAGGAGCGCATAGAGCGCAGTCAGGCATGCGAGAATAATGCCACCCATGTGTTTTAATTTAGAAAATAGAACTTAGAACTTAGAACTTAGAACTTAGAAATGGCTTTGAAGTTACAATTTTTCTCGTCTCCCGTCTCTCGTCTCTCGCCTAAAAACTAAATTTAAGCCTGTTAATCTAAGTTCTACCAACTAAGTTCTGCCAACTACGGCGAAGCCGTCATCATGCTCCATCCATCCGCTTTTGTTCATCCGAATGCTAACGTCCACGAGTCTGCCGTTATCGGCCCCTGGTGCGTTGTTGATGAAAATGCGGAAATAGGCGAAAATGTAGTGCTTGAATCGCGCGTGCGCGTTTACGGTGGCGTGACCATCAAATCAAATACGCATGTTTACGATGGGGCGATTCTTGGGGCGCCTCCGCAAGACCTCAAGTACGCAGGGGAGCCGACTCGCCTTGAAATTGGCGAAAACTGCATCATTCGCGAATACACGACGCTCAATCGCGGCACCGTCCAGGGCGGCGGTTGCACTCGCATTGCGCCACACGTACTCATCATGGCTTACGCCCATGTAGGGCATGATTGCCAAATTGGCGAGGGGGCGGTCATCGCGAACGCTTGCCAGCTCGGCGGACACGTACGCATCGGCAAGTTTGCCACTCTCGGTGGTACTACGGCCGTGCAGCAACGCAACCAGGTAGGCGCCTACGCTTTTGTGGGCGGCACGCTCAAGGTCGATTACGACGTTCCCCCTTGCAGCCGTGCATTCGGGAATCCGCTCCGCTTTGCGTCCCTCAACCTCCATGCGCTCCGCTTGCATGCTGATGAATTCCCGCCTGAACGTATCGCATTTTTTGAACGAGCCTTCCGCGAACTTTACCGTGGCAAGCGCCCGACCGCCGAAGTTATTGAAGAATTGAAAGAAGGCCCGGAACCTCTGTTCCAAGCCTTCTTTGATGAGCACTGGGGCGGTTCTCTCGTTCGCCCGTGATCATTCGCGCTTTTGCGCTCGTTTTTTAAATTCTAGAAGATGAGGGCTTTAGGGAATCCTTCGTGCCACTTTTCGGCATTTGGTTCGTAGGCGTCAAATCCGCCTGTGTAGCCAAATCCCCAGTAGTGGAACGACATACCGTTTTTGACAGCGGCCTGTACTGCCTTCTTTGCCCATGTTGCTTTATATTGATCTGAGGGCCAAACGCCTTGTTCCGGTTCTCCGTTTTGGTTGTACCATGTGCATTGCCCCATGTCGCTACCGCCGGCCACGCCGAATTCACCCATGTTCAACGGAACTTGGTCTATTCCGTTCACGTCCGGGTAAAGCTTATAGGCCAGCCCAACGTATGATAACAGGTCTTCGTCCGCTGTAGAGACGTATGCGGCATCGCCAAGGCATTTGTTACCGTGTTGACCTTGATGGCTGTATGTGTACGGTTCGTAATAGTGGCCACTGAAGATGATGTTCCCGTCTTGCGGCAAGTGGAGCATCGAGAGGTCAGCAAACTTTGCGGCATGGTAGGCTTCAAACATAATCGTCTTGCCCGGAGCGGCTGCACGGATGACCTTGTAGGCGTCATTCATCAGCTGGTCCACGCGCTCGGCGTTCGGGATGATCGGTTCGTTCAGGATTTCAAGAACTAGCATATTGTCGGGGAATGCGTTCATGGCCGTGGCAACCTGCGCCCAAAGAGCAAGGAAGTGAGCCTTTTCAGCTTCGTATTCGGTGGGGTTGTATGTACAGCCGTTACCGCCGCCACCTGCGCAGTTCAATTCTGTGTAGTGGTGGAAGTTTACGACGACAGCAAGGCCGTTGGCAATAGCGAGATTGATGTCTTCAATGACTCCCGCAAGGCGGTTCGGGTCCACAGTATGGGTCGAGTAGTCAGAACCATTTTGCCAGCGGACCGGGATACGCACGGAATTGAAGCCTGCCGCCTTGATGGTGGCGAAGTCCTGGTCACGGATGGGGTTGCTCCAGGCGCCATCATCGGAACCGTCGGAATCCCAGGAGTTACCCAGGTTGATGCCGCGCCCAAGGAGCGCATTCATCGTTCTTCCCAAGGTGTAGTCTACGGGGACGGCCGTGCTCGTGTTGCCCTTGCCGGCCGATGTCGGTATTGTTGCCGAGCCACTGTCGCATGCCCAGAAGGCACATCCGATTGCCATTGCTGAAAGAATCTTTTTAATCATGGTAACCCCCAAAAGGTTATGAGCTTAAATGCGTGTTCTCAAAATCTATATAAAACAAAAAATAGAAAAACAAAAACATGCTTATCTTATGTTTACGCTTGAGTCCATTGTGAGCATCGTCAAAAAATTTAATTTGTAAACATTAAGAAACATTACAAATGAAAAAATTTCCGTTTACGCTTGAGTCCAGCGTCTATGTGGCTTAACAAGCGGTATTCCGTTGATACATCTAGCTTTGCAAAGCCTTTTTTGCAAAAGAGTGGAGCGAAAATTCCCAAAAACAAGCTATATTGTAGATGATCCGAATTTGGAGAATTGTACCTATTATGAATGGAAACTTAAAAAAAGCCATTTGGAAGTCCGCTCTAGCGGCGATGCTTCTTGCTTCATCTTCTTTCGCTGGCTACGGTTTTAGCGATTACCGCGACCGCGACCAGTCCCACTTTGTCATGAAGGATCCTAAACCGTTCCGTCCTGATAAGGAAGTTGTCACCGTTGTCATGCGTGAAGCAATTCCGCGTGGTGGTGGTTACACGTACCAGTATCCGCGTGAAAACCCCGAACCGGTACTCACGGATAAGTATGCCATGGAAGGCGCTCTCTCCATGGAAATTGAACTTATCGCGAGTGACTATTCCGGTGTCGCAATCTGTATTGCGGGTTCCGTGGACTTGACTCCGTATCTCGAAGAAGGTGTTCTCGAATTTTGGATCAAGGGCGCCCAGGGTGGTGAAAACGCATTGTTCGTGCTCGTTGACGATGGCGTGAAGAGCAATGGCGAATCCCTCCAGGTGAAGCTCCGCTCCAAGAGCCTTGGTGAAATTACGACAGAATGGAAGCACTTCAGCATTCCTCTGAAGCTCTTCGGCAATACCGGTGTTTACTGGGATGCAAAGAACACGCGCGAAGTGATGCTCCCGTTCTCATGGTCCAACTTCAAGGGTTTCCGTCTTGAAGTCCGCAAGGATGAAAACGAATCCTTCAAGGTCTGGATTGACGATATTGTGATTAAGAAGCATGGCAAGCCGTACGAAGGCCCGGCTCACTATCCGTTCCGCAACGAGATTTAAGAGGATTTTATGCGCAAAACAGTTTCTTCCCTTTTACTAGCGTCTAGCCTCGGTGCTGCATGGGCTCTTCCTCCGCAGTTGCAGCTTGATTCCCTTCACGCTTCGTTGGATACTCTTTCCAACAACATGGAATCGACTCTTCTCGGCAAGGACGATCTGCCACTGGCAGTCTCCGGTTATATGGCTTTCCGTTTGAAGAATTTCCACTATTCCGAACAGAGCCCGTGGGTCCGCGATGACCAGGCACGTACGAGCGTTGACGCTTTGTTGAACGTGAACATCGTCGCCATGCCGAACTCCTACATTACGCTGTTTACGAACCTCATGTTCCCGTTTGACTTGAGCGGTTTCTTCACGAATAAACTCGCCAAGAACCCGACTGAAGCTCCGGGCAACAACGATGAACGCGTCTTGTTCGACCACTCTACCGACTACTATGCATCGACCATCAACGAAGAAATGAACGTCGGTGTCGATATCCGTGCCGGTGTGTTCGGTGCTTACGTTACTGCAGGCGGTGTTATCTGGGCAAACGCCTCTCCGCTTACCATGTGGGAACGTGAAACGAACCCGCGCTTTGTGTGGCAGTACGAACTCTTCGAAGACGAAAAGACCGTTTCTACTTACTATAAGGAAAAGGCATTCAAGCCGGTCAAGGAAGGTGGTCGTGCTTTCTGGACGAACCGCTCTTTCGGTGGCGTCTTTGCGAACTTCTACCAGCTCCCGTACGACATGAAGGCTCAGTTCCTCGTGTCCCAGCCGGCAGATGCTGACATGGGTACCCGTGACGGTCTCCGCATGTACGGTGGCCAGCCGGGCGAACTCGAAATGATGGGTGGCTATGATTTGCGCGGTACCGTCCTTCATGGCCGTATCGCCAAGGAAAAGATTGCCGACAACCTGACTGTCGGTGTGAACTACATGGGCGTTACCTTCGACAAGGACATCATCTATGAAGATGAATTCCGTACGCAGTGGATTACCCAGAGCGAAGGCGGCCTTCCGGTCCTCCTCAATACTCACGTGATTACTGCCGACGTCAAGGGCAATATCACCCCGAAGCTCTTCTTGATGGGCGATATCGGTGTCAGCATCACGGACTCCACGACGTTTGTCCCGGATCCGGACGCAGCTGATTATTCTCTCAACGCTGATGGTTCCGTCAATATGAATTCCGGTTACTCCAGCCGCAAGGAAGGCTACGTTTCTACGGTTAACTCCCCGAAGGTTGGCGCTTATATCAAGGCACAGAGCAAGTACGTTGAAGGCTGGCCGATGACTGCAGAACTCGTGTTCTTCCAGCCGGGCTTCTACTCTCCGTATTCTTTGACGAACCCGTCCCGCTTCCCGGGCTGGCGCAAGAACGAAGCCTACCTCAACGGTGGCGCTCTCCGCTACTCCCCGAACATGACCGGTATCAACTTCAAGTTGGAACCGAGCTTCAACCGCGGTTACTTTGACTTCCAGTACGCCCAGCATCGTCAGATCGAAGCTGGTCCGGACGTGATTGCATTCAACTACCGTCTGAACGGCCGTAACATGTGGGAAAGCTCCAACTCCTGGACCAAGCACAAGCCGCTCTTTGTGGCTGACTCTGGTAACGCTTCCTGGTGTGGCTATATCAACCGTGTCGGTGCCAGCAAGAACTCCTCTGACGGTGTCAAGATGTACCGCCAGCGCGGTGGTCTCTATGGTGGTACCTGGGAACTTTGGGAATCCTTCGCCGCATTTGAAAATGGTGACCAGGTTGCCAAGGGCGAAATTCCGGAACATGCCAAGTGGTCTTCTTACCTCTCCTTCATGGGTGGTTACGATATCGGCCACTGGATCGGCACTGACCGCAACGTCATGCTGACGGGCTTCTTTGCCCTCTCCGGTGTTTCCACTGCATTTACCCCGCTTGCCGTTTCTGAAAAGCAGTCCAACATGCTCTTGACGAGCTTCTTCGGTCAGATTGAACCGACCGTCGCCGTGACTCCGACCTTCCACATGGTGGGTATCGTCGGTCTCGAAACGTTCAGGTCTGACAAGGCTTACTTGATGCTCACCGCCGATAACGGTACCAGCAAGACTGCCAAGAATACCTATTACTACGAAGTGAACACCAGCTACTACAAGAAGGCTCCGATCAATTACAAGGACTTCGCAATTGGCCTTGGCTTTGACTGGGACTTCTCTGACCGCGTGGGTCTCCACTTCCGCTACAAGTTCATGACGCACTCTGACGAAACCGTTCCTGACAATGATTGGCATTCCCATTACATTGCTGCCGAAACCAAGGCATGGTTCTAAGGGAGGATGCTAAAGATGAATATGAAAATGAAAAATATTTTGATCGCCCTTCTTACTGCATCGGTTGCCGCATCGGCTTCTGCTGTTGCTGACAATCAAAAGGCTTTGCAGGCAAAGGCTGATAGCGCCAATGCAAAGCGCGGTGTTGAAATTGGTGGTAGCATTCGTGCTGTTGCACAGCGTTCCAGCTTCTCTACGGACCAGGACGTGCATAGCGTCAACAAGATGCCGAATGTCGAACACAACGAATATGTGAGTGCTGACTTGAGCTTCGGCTTCCGTCCGTACGAAAACGTTCGCGCCAACGTGATTATGCGCCTTGGCGGCGGCATGCAGGAATACTTTGCCGCAGCAGCAAAGACTCTCGAAGCCAAGTGGCTCAATGTCGAAGGCAACATCGGCAAGAACTTCTACTGGACCGTGGGTGACTTCCGCTCGGCAATCTCTCCGCTCTCCATTTACAATCCCGGTATCGACATCTTGTACGAACCGACGATTTTCGCCCGCAAGCGCCACATGGCCCAGAAGGAACAGCTCCTCGAAGGCAACAAGCGCAACCTCCAGGGTATTAACCTCCAGTTCCGTCAGGAAATCGACCCGATGATCGGTGAACTCCGCGCCGAGGCCTTCCTCGCCCGCGTGAACCGCGTGTCGGTCCTTGACTTTACCGGTGCTGAAGGCAATATCCTTCCGGGTGACGAAATCGCTGGTACGTCTCTTGCCTCTGCAACGGACAAGTGGCTCGTCGGTGGCAACATCGAACTCTTGCCGGTTCAGAAGAATGTGTATGTCGGTGTGACCCCGATGCTCATTTTCGATAATGAAAATTCGAAGTCCTACACTTACCGCCATCCGAACCGCGACCCGCAGGGCTTTGTTCCGGGTGATGCAGAAAACGCATACGAACGTCAGGAAATCAACCCGTACGAATACGGTCCGCAGAACACGTTTGTGTTGAGCGCCCGTGCCGGTGCTGACGTGGGTGGTCTCGTGAAGCAGAAGGGTCTTTCTGCAGACGTGGTCGCCGAATACGCCATGTCCGTCAACAAGGTGAAGACTGCCGCTTACGTCAATGATCTCGGTCTTCCGGTTCCTGAAACCGAAGAATCCATTAACGGTTCTGCCTTGCTCGCCACCGTGAACGCTGGCTACGAGATCGAAAACTCATGGAGCGCAGGACTTAGCTTGGACGTGGTCATGAACGACGAAAAGTGGTTCAACAACCTTGCCCAGTCCCCGAGCTTCTTCGCCCAGCGCGTGTTGAACTCCGACAAGGACGGAAACACGGTCAAGTACGGCGTGAACTCCCCGCTCTACTCTACCTTTGACGCTCTCTACAACTACTCCCCGAAGTTTACTCCGGTGGCCCGTACTCTCGGTACTGATGACAACGCCTTCATGGATGGTCAGTCCAAGAGCTACAACATCGCTCCGTACAACAAGAACTCCTGGGGTTCCAACGTCTATTCCGCAGCTCAGCTCGCTCTCATCAACCAGATGATCGATCCTGCTATCCAGGCAACCTTGCCGAACGGCCTTGCTACTGCAAACCGCAAGGGTTTCCGCGTAAGCCTCAAGGGTGACTGGCAGAACAAGATTGAAGCCCAGGCTCTCGTGAACATCTTCAACCAGGTGACTCCGGAAAGCGAAGCTATCGATAACGTGAGCTACAAGGAATTTGGCGGTGGTGCCAAGTTTGATGTCGCCAAGATGGCCGGCTTCAGCAAGGCTCTTGAATTCTCCGGTTCCTTCAAGCGTTCCGAAAACACGGTTACCCCGAAGGTCGGTACCGAAGCCAAGGTTACCAGCAACTTCCTCAACGTCGGTGCTTCCTTCCAGTTCTTGCCGCGCCTCGGCATTACGGGTGGCTTCCAGATGATTGAAACCGATTACGGTAATTCGAGCCTCATCAACCCGAATGTCGGTCTGGATGTCCCGTTCATGACGAGCAATCAGACTCAGTGGATGGTCGGCTTTGACTATGTCGTCGCAGACAATGCATGGCTCGCTATCAACTTCGGCATGATCAATGTCAAGAATGACTACAACACGACTGTTGTCGGTGAAGAAGCCCGCAACTTGCCGGACTACTACAGTGCAACAGACGGCGCTTTTGGAACTTACGAACATAAGTTTAGTCAGGCGATCTTTGAAGCTTCCATTAATGTGGAATTTTAATGGGAGGTAACTAGAATGAATTTCAATATGAACATGCGCAAATTTTTACTGACCTCCGCAGTAGCCTTCTCGGCAGCATCTGCTTTTGCCGCCGACAACCAGGCAGAGGTTGTGACGCAACAGAAATCCCTGTTGGAAAAGCTGGATTCTCTCAATGCGGCTGTGCTTGGCCTCAAGATCAACGGTACGGCTAAGGCTGGCATTGCAGCATCCTTCGCTTCTTCCGATCAGTTCGCTAGCGAATCTCCGACTCAGGAAAACCAGGCCTTCACGGATGTGAACCTCCGCTTGACCGCCCGTCCGAGCTCCGAGACGATGATTGATGTCCAGTTGCGTTTGCACAAGGATTGGCAGAACGCTTACGACGAAAACAACAACCCGATTATCGGCCACTGGTTCAGCTACGATGGTACCATCCTGAACAAGCATGTGGATTTCAACTTGGGTTACATGCGTGTCGGTTATACCCCGCTCACCATTTACACTCCGCAGACCGAAATCCTCCAGGAACCGGAAATCCTTGCTGAAAAGCGTCGCGAAGCACTTGCACAGCGCAACCTCGATACTACGAGCCGTCGCCTGTTGCAGGGTCTCAACGTCGTTTACAACAGCGGCAATGTGAGCGTGCTTGATAACATCACCGCCCAGCTCACGGGTGCTCGCCTCCGCAACACGGCCAAGAAGATTGACCAGGTGTTCTTCGACTTCGACTTTGCTGACCGCTACCTCCTCGGTGCGCGTGTCGGTGCCGATGCCTACGGTGCTCACCTCGGTGTGAACTTCGTGAACCTGATGGACCGCAAGCAGACCCGCCGTTCTAGGCCGATTAGCGATGCCGATACCATCTACTACGATAACAACATGGTGATTTCTGCCGATGTGGCTTTCGATTCCAAGAAGCTCCTCCCGGAACTCCCTGTGACGTTCGGCTTGACTGGCGAATTTGCCATGTCCAAGTGGAAGGTTGACCGCGACTACAATGTTAAGGAAAACCAGACTTCTTACAACGCCATGGCTGGTAAGGAAGACGGTAAGTCCTTTGTCTACCTCAAGCCGGTAACGAAGGCTGTGACGACCTACACGAATGAAGATTACGCTGATGTCGATGGCAAAAGCTTCTATGCAGACCTCTTTGTGAAGGGCAATATCAGCGATATCGACTTCAAGGTCAATGCAGGCTACTTCCAGACGGATTCGGGCTTCTGGTCTGAACTCGCCTCTACTCCGGTTTACATGGGCCGTTCGACCATCTTCAATGGCAACGCTCTCTATGGCAACCCGGCTGATAGCCTCGTCTTGGCAACCTTCGGTGCATCGAGCCTCGAAAACCTCTACTTCAGCGTCTACAACTCTACGACGTTGCAGGCCACGAACTTGATGACTTCTGGTGGTTCTAACTCCCTTAGCGCAGATGCAGGCGAAAGCAGCTATATGTACTCTCGCTTGGATAACAACTACAAGAACGGTCACTTCTACCGTAACGGTTACACGAGCAACACCTACAAGAAGCTTGAAATGCTCTCCTTGAAGCCGTTCATGGATATCGACCCGTCTGTGAGCCTCGCATTGCCGCTCGGCAAGGCTACTCCGGACCGCAAGGGCATTACCGCCAAGGCTGATGTGAACTGGGCTGACAAGGTGACCTTCAACGCCCGCGTCAACATGGTTACGCAGAGCAACTTGATCGGCTATGATCCGGTGACCTTTGCTCCAATCTCTACCGAAAACAAGTTCACGGAATTTGCTGCAGGTCTCGGTGTCGATGCTGGCGCTCTCGCTGGTCTTGACCGCCAGATTCTCCTCCAGGGTTCTTACTCTCACGGTGAAGAAGATTCCTACCTGAAGCGCAAGGCTGACCGCATTGTTGCTGGCTTTACTGCCGATGTCTGGGGTCCGATCGCATTGCTCGGCGGCTTCCAGATGTACACGAAGGAATTCGGAAATGGCTACGCTGTGGCTGCCGCTGCGGTGACCAAGGCTACGGAAATGCTCGCTCTCGGTGGTGCTCGCGTAAAGCTCGCTCCGCTCTCTTACGTCTCTCTCCAGGGCGGTTTGCTTAAGAACGAACTCGAATACTCCGTTATCGGCGTTCCTGCAGTTAACAAAATTTCCATCAGCAAGCTCGTTCTCCTTGCCGATGTGACGGTGAATTTCTAAGAGGTGCTGAAAATGAAAAAACTTCACCAGTACATGATGATTCTCGTGGCAGGCGTTTTGAGCGCCTGCGGCTCAATGGCCGTTAACGACCCTTATGTAGAAGCCCTTCCGGAAGGCTTTAACGCTCAGGAATACATGTCCTTGCACCCTGAACTGCGTGCTCGCCAGCTCAAGGACTATGTGGCTGATTATAATAGTCAGTTTAAGGACAGTCTTGGTAAAGATTACGATGCCGTAAAGAAGGCCGATGATGCCGCATTCCTCCAGGATGCGGAAAGACTCGGTGCCATCTACACGCATCCGCAGATTGGCGCCCATTCTTATGAACAGTGGGCTGATCTCATTGCCCAGATGAGTTCTGCTGACAGCACGGCTAACGAAATTTTCAATAGCTTGGCTGAATACAACTTTATCAACGTTGCTGACGATGCCGCTTTGCTCCTCACAGTCCCTGTGGACTATGTGGCCATCTCCCAGCAGTTCAACGTATTCGGTAGAGAACATGGCTGGGCCTACCGTGCCTGCCGTGCTGACGAAGCCGCTAACCCGGCCCGCAGTTCTTTCGATATTGAAAAAAAGCAGGCCTCCAGGGCTACTTCTGCTGCCGGCTTCACTCCGGATACCGGACTTTACTGCCGTGACGCAGCTGGCGTTGATCGTCTGATTCAATAGGATAAGAGGTATTCAAAATGAACTTTAAAGTTATTACATTGGCTCTTGCCATGGGCGCTGCAATGGCCCAGGCTGCCGCTGACAAAGTGATTGGCTTCTATCCGTATTGGAGTCAGTATTCTCAGTTCTACGCCAAGGATATCCGCTACAATCTCGTGACCGACATCCACTATATGTCTATCACCCCGACTGCAGAAGGTACGGTTGCCTTTGCCGACGAATACGATGCCGACAACTTCAAGAACCTCGCTAGCATGTCCAAGGAAAATGGTGTGAAGCTCATCGTTTCCGTGGGTGGCATGGAAGCTGAATCGAACCTCAAGGCTATCGCCTCCTCCGACGAAACGCTTTCTTCCTTCGTCTCTAACGTGAAGGACTGGATTGCAACGAACGGTGGTGACGGTGTTGAACTCGACTGGCAAAACCTCACGACGGATGATTCCGAAGACTATGCCAAGATGGTGAACGCCTTGGTCGACGGTCTTTCGGGCTCGACGGTGACGGCCGTGATTTACCCGGCCGCCGGTATGGATGCCTACAAGGCCGAAGCCTTGAACCGCCTCGCTTACGTGGACGTGTTTATGACTGACCTCATGACCGAAAGTGAAAGCAGCCTCGTTCCGAACCAGAGCGCAAACTCTGTTCAGGAAACGCTTGACGCTGTTGCCTCTGCCGGTGTGAACAAGGATCTCCTTGCTCCGGTGGTGTTCATGTACGGTAAGTCCTTTGCTGGTGCTAAGGGCCTTGGCTCTAGCCATCAGGGCGTGGGCAGCGGTAACGAAGGTTACCTCCCGTACGCTGAACTCATGAACCGCTTTGACACTCCGGACTACACGGTGACTTTTGATGAAGCTTCCAAGTCCGAAGTGGCTGTGAGCGAAACCGAATCTATCGTGTTCATGGGTATCCCGTCTGTGAAGGCTGTGGCTCAGCACGTGAAGAGCGAAGGCATGGCAGGCGTTGCCGTGTACGACCTCTCCCAGGACCACTACGAACCGATCGTCTCGCTCCTCGTGACGGTTGGCCTCGAACTCCGTCCGGGCGTGAACTACAAGGCTTCCAAGAAGTAATTCTCGGTTAGCTAGAATCGCGAGATTCACAAACGCTTTTAAAAATCCTCGACGCAACCGCGCCGAGGATTTTTTCTTTCGTCTTTCGTCTGTAGCCACGAAGTGGCGTTCTCTCGTCTGGCCGCTACACTCGATACACTTGGCGTTGCCTATAGTAAACATTAAAATGGGTGGTGGAGGTACGCTTTTACAAAAGAAAAGGTATTTTTTAGCAAAAATGAGGTTTTGTATGCGTAAACATCTATTGGCCGCGCTTGCTCTTGCGGTGCCGACTTTTGCAATCCCGCTGGTGAACCAGCTTGGATTTGCCCCTGAATCCGAAAAGACGGTCGTCATCCCCGGTAACGACGCGAACCCGCTCGAAGTCCGCGACATGGCAGGGAACACGGTGCTTACGCTTGAAGCCCCGATGGTCTATGACTGGGATTACAGCGGCGAAGAAGTCCAGACTTACGATATTTCTTCGATCAAGAAGCCGGGTACGTACCGCCTGTACAGAGACGGCTATATCGGTAATCCGGTCGTGATTGGCGAGAACGTCTATGAAGATTTGACGAAGGCCGCTCTCAAGTGGTTCTATTTCCAGCGTGCAGGCATGGCTCTTGATACGCGCTATGCAGGCAAGTGGGCTCGTGCGGCAGGCCACATTGACGATAGCGTGACTGTTTACGGTACGGATTTGCCGACGGCGACGGTTGTTGCGCAGTCCAAGGGCAAGCCCGCTCCAAAGAAGGCTGACCCGAAGATTATCAAGTCGCAGCGCGGCTGGTACGATGCCGGTGACTACGGCAAGTACATTGTGAACTCGGGCATTACCGTGTTTACGCTCTTGGAACTTTACGAACACTTCCCGGCTTTCATGGATACGCTCCAGTGGAACATCCCGCGTGAATTTCCGAAGATGCCGGCGCTCCTCGAAGAAATCCGCTGGAATTTGGATTGGATGCTTTCGATGCAGGACAAGGATGGTGGTGTTTACCACAAGCTCACGTCGCTCAAGTTCGGCTCCAGCACGATGCCTGAAATTGATGGCGCGAAGCGCTATGCGATTGAAAAGAGCTTGACTGCAACGCTTGACTTTGCCGCTGTGATGGCGCAGGCTTCTCGCGTGTATGCACCGTTTGACAAGGCTTTTGCAGACCGCATGCTTAAGGCTTCTGGCGCTGCCTATTATTGGGCCAAGCACAATCCGAAGGCTTTGTATAAGCAGCCCTCCGATGTGCAGACCGGCGACTATACGTATGGTGGCGAAGACGGCAAGGATGAATTTGCCTTTGCTGCAACGGAACTTTTCCGCGCCACGAAGAAGAAGAATTACCTCAATGACTTGAGCGCTTACAAAATCAGAAGCGATGGACCGTGGTGGGGCGATGTGAACATGCTCGCCGTTTATCATGTGGCTCTTGATTCAGCGGACTTTGGCGCAAAGCTCGGTGGTGCCGCTCGCAAGGCTTTGCTTGCCGCTGCAAACGAACTCCGCGCTGTTGGCGATACGAGTGCTTACAGACTCCCGGCTCTCCCGTCTAGCTGGAACTGGGGCAGTAACAGTGCCATGGCGAACAACGGAATCGTGTTGCTCCACGCTTATTATGTCACGGGCGACAAGAGCTACTTGGATGGCGCCCAGCAGTGCCTCGATTACCTCTTGGGCAAGAACCCGATTGAAATGACGTACGTGACAGGCTTTGGCTACAGAAGCCCGCGCAACCCGCACCATCGCGTGAGTGAATCGGACTTTGTCGATGATCCGGTCCCGGGCATGCTCGTGGGCGGTCCGCACTTGGGCAAGCAGGATATCAACCTTGATGGCAAGGAACTTTGGAAATGCCCGAACTACGCTATTGCGGATAAGCCGGCTCTTGCCTACATCGATAACCGTTGCAGCTATGCGACAAACGAAGTGGCCATCAACTGGAACGCTCCGCTTGCATATCTCGCTGGCGCCTTGCAGGCCATTTACGTAGGCCACGCCAATGCGGTTGTGAAGTAAGTTTGCGCTAGGTTGTGTGATTTAGGAATAGGCGGGCTTTGGCCCGCCTTTTTATGTTTACATGTTGGCGGCTACTCGCTCAATTCAACTTCCACAATGCCGCGGACGGAATTGAAACAGTAGATTTTCTCGGCTGTTTGAAGGTCACTCGGGTACAGGATTTTTTCTTTGGCCTTGCCTTCGTTCAAAAGCTTTTGTCTTGTGATGCCGTTTAAAAGCCCGCACTCAATAGGCGGCGTGTAGATGATGCCGTCTTTTAGAATGCCGATGTTCGTGAACGTGCCTTCGGTGATTTCTCCCTTCTCGTTTACGCAGATTTCGTCAAAGACGTCTTTCGGGAACGGCAGTCGGATGCTCGTTTTGTGATACAGGAACGGATTGGATGAATCTACTTTGTGTACGATTTTGATTCTTGGATTTTGCTTGGGTGCAGGAATCGGTCTTGTTGTGAGTTCAAAGTGACCGTCTTTGAAAAGCTCAATCCTGTTCACGACGGACTTGTCGAACTTGATTTTTTCAAGGTCGCTGTTCCAGGTGAAACCGAGTGCGTTTGCGGAATTTCTCAAACGTTCAAGATGCAACTCGAAATCGGTGATGCCGGTTTCAATCAGAGAAAAATCGGTATTCAAAAAACTTGCCTTGGTCATTGTTTCATTCCATTCGTCGTCTGCGGTAGAGGCCCAAGTGATAGCGCCGCCTGCATCGTATCTGTATTCCGATTCGCCTAGCTTTTTCTGCAAGATTCTGATGGGGACGGAGAAAATCATTTCGTCGCCGTGGATGTAGCCGATGGCGCCGCAGTAGACTTCTCGCGGGAATGGTTCTGCATTCGCGATGACTTCCATTGTAGAAATTTTTGGCGCACCCGTGATGGAACCGCATGGATAAATCGCGTTGATGATGTCGTAAAGCGTTGTGCCGTCTTTCAGTTCCGATGAAATCTCGGAGGTCATTTGGAAAACGGTTTTGTGCTTTTCAACTTCAAATAGTTTGTCTGCGCGGACAGTTCCCGGTTTTGAAATTCTCCCGAGATCGTTTCGCAGCAGGTCAACAATCATGACGTTTTCGGTGCGGTTCTTTAAGTCGTTGTGCAAGAATTCTTGCAACGCATTGTCTTCTTCGGAAGTCTTGCCGCGCTTGAGCGTTCCCTTCATGGGCTTTGTCAAAATCTTGTTGCCGCGCTTCACAAAAAACAGTTCCGGCGAGAAAGACAAAATTGTCTCGTACTTGTTTTGCAAAAAGGCGTTGTAAGGAGTCTTCTGGTTTTGCAAAAGGAACTGGTATAAGTCTAAATCACTTGCGTTTGTTCTTAGCGTTGAAGGGTATGTGTAATTGACTTCGTATGTAATTCCGTTCTTGATTTGCTCTTTGATGTAATCAATCTTTTGTGAGTATTCTTCTTTTGATATACGTGGCTTTACGATGGTGCCGATTTTGTAGTCTGGGATTTTTTCTTCAAATGGCTGGAACGAGTCAAAAGCTTCAAAGTAGATCAGGGGTGCTTCACCTGCTATATTCTTGAGATCGTAGCGCATGTAGCCGAGAAGGTAATAGCCTTGGCGTTGCAAAGATTCAATTTTGTCGAGTGCGGACTGGACCTTTTGCGGGTCGAAAATTTCAATGGTTTCGATAGGATTATTAAATATTTTATTGGTATATATTTGCATAATCACAGAACTCTTTTTTGCGGCGCAAATATAATTATTATATATTACAGAAGTGGTTCTGTGGGGTATCTGTTTTTTCTTTGAGAGGGTGGTTATGTTATCGCGTATTGCTTTGATGGCGACATTCTTGTTGGGGCTTGCTTGCGTGCCTGCGTCTTTTGCGGCGGGGCTTGTAAAGCAGAAGATTGACTCCACCGACTACATGATTACTCTTCCGAATTACGACCGTGGTTTTTATACGCCACAGGTGTTGCATATAAAGCCATCGGGAGGCAAGCCGATTGAAAAGCCGTACAGCAAGCTTTTGCATTTGCGTGCTGAGATTTCGGAATTCAGTAGCCGTGCGTGGCTAGGGATTGATACGACGGGCGGCAAGAAGGATACGACTTGGGGCAAGAGCCAGGACCTGACTGAAGACGCATTGAATGTGTTGCAACAGACGTTTGACAATATTCGCGCGAACAAGGGTTTTGTAATTGTGCGTATCTGTTATGACCCGTGGTACAATGGTCGCAGTAACGTGACCCCGGAACACAAGTGGGTGTTACGCCATGTGGAACAGCTCGCGCCTGTGCTTTCGAAGAATACTGATGTGATCGTCGCGCTTGAAATGGGCATGCACGGCGCCTATGGCGAAATGCATTCCGACACGAGCATTACTTACGACCGCGTTACCGAAGCGACGAACCTGATGCTCCGCAATACGCCTCCCGAACTCAAGATTCTCACGCGAACGGGCAACTATTCAGCGAAGGTACTCGGCTTTGATAACTGGGGCGTGGACTTCCATATCGATGGCGAAAAGTTTGCTGAAATTGCAAAGGCCAAGGGCGATACGATGTACCGCGTGGGAATGTTCAATGACGGCTACTTGGGTACGCAATACGATTACGGCACGTGGGGCGCGGATTGCAAGACTTCTATCTGCCGTGAAGAAGGTGTTGCCTGGCTTGAAAAGTACGGCATCAACACGCCTTATGGCGGTGAAGCGCTTACGACGGCGAACGGCTACCAGGTCATCAATACGCCGGAGTTCTTGGCATACGAAGGTTTCCGCACGCACACGAGCTATTTGAATATCCAGTGGAACAACAACCTGATTAATAGCTGGAAAAAGACGCTGTTCAAGCAGAAAGATTTTGATTATGACCCGGCGCGAGTCGATTCGCTGACAGGTTTCAAGTACATCAATGACCACTTGGGCTACCGCTTTGTACTGCGTGAATCATGGCTGAGCGATACGGTGGGTTCTGACCATGTGCTCCATGCAAAATTCCGCGTGCAGAACGTGGGCTTTGGCAACCTCACTTGGAAGGCTCCGGTAAAGCTTGCCGTTTTGGAAGACCTGGAAGGTAGCGATTTGGATATGTGCCCTGACATGGATTATGTGGACCTGCCTGATGTTGATTTTCGAAACGTCCATAGCCGCACCATTTCAATTGCGGGTGGTGATACTGTGATGACTTTTGACGGTAACAACGAAATTGAGGTTTCCGTTAAACTGGGCAAACTTCGTTATCGTAATTATCAGGTGTATTTGAAGGTGGGCAACATTGAGTTTGCCAATGATAAGCCTAGTGGAAAGGGTACTTGTGGCCTAGAACAGCCTGCCGCTTATTTGGGCAAGTTCTATTTTGATGAAAGTGTTCAGTCTATTGCTCCGCGTGTAGTTCGTGGCTCTGTGCAAAAGTCGCAAACGCCTTATGTGGAGCGGGTTCGCAACAACATGATCATCCGCAATGGCGAGCGTTCTTATAGGTTAAACGGAGCTGGAATAACGCCGTAAAACGCTAAATAAATTTTGCGTGTTTTATGTAACTTTTTGCAAATGAATGAATCCATGCAAATTTTTCAGTATATATTAATCGCATGCAAAACTGGTACTTTATTATTGTTGTTTCTATAATTTTTGTCTCTGCCTTGTTCGCTTCTGCTGCATCGACTCCGATGTAGTGAAAACAAGAAACGCTACCGATTGTCGCTAACCATTAATGGCTAAAAATATATATTAGGGGTATGACTTTACGTTCTATCCTCTTTTGTCGTTTTGCGGTGGTGTTGTCTGCGCTTTTGTCTTTGTCGGCGAGCGCGTTTGCAAAAGAAAAAGTCTTTGAAGAAAAAATCGATTCGCTGTTTTCAAAGCGGATGGAACTCCCAATGGTGAGTTCTAAGCTGGAACGATTGAATGGTAAGTTTGTTCCGGTCTGTGGCAACGTGATAGATGAAGTTGATGAGCACACTCTTGACTTGTTGGCGGATGACGATTTGTTTGCGGCGGAGAGCCTTTACAATATCTTGAATGAGCGGATGCTTTTGAGGAACAAATCTCTTTTGCAAAAGGCTTCGCCAGAAATCCAGCGCAAGTATAAAAGCCTTTCGAGCCGATTTAACTTCATCAATTTGGAACGGATTAGAATCCACGTTGATTTTTATTATGACCGCGAAAAGCGTAATTGGGTCCGCCCGGTCAGTGATTCTGTAATCACCATGACGATGATTGTCAAGTCGGGGTATTTCCTTTATCAGGACGGTGATTCCGTAATTGATATACGCCGCTATGGCTATTACATTCCGGGCTCGAACGTAAAGCGCATTTTCTTTAGCGATGGCTATTCCGAGGTTCTGTGGGATAGCCCGGATATGGTGGCGCTAGATTCAATGAGGGTATTGCCGTATAAGCTTGTCGAGAAAATTTCCATTGAAAATGGCGATGTGCATAACCGACAGAAAATAAAAAAGCTCCTGAAGAGCGGAGATTTTGCGGCGATACCGCATGTCCTTCAGGAGATGGATGAATATTGCGAAGTGAATTCGTGTACTGAAGCCGCCGATTACAAACGCTACCTGAATATGCTGGCGCTGCTTTATAAGAGCGGCGTACTCCGGCGTTTTTAACCGTTCACCTTTGCGACAAATTCACGGCAGACCGCTTCCGGATCGGGCTTGCCGAAGATGGCGCTACCAACGACGAAGATGTTTGCGCCCGCTTCCTTGCAGGCGAGGATGTTGTCGAGCTTAACGCCGCCGTCAATCTGGATGTTGAGTTCCGGCTTGAGGGCGCGGAGTTCGCGAATCTTGTCGAGGCAGTAAGGAATGAGGCTCTGACCGCCGAAACCCGGGTTCACAGACATAATGAGTACCATATCCACGATGTCGAGCACGTACTTGATGCTTTCGAGCGGAGTGGCCGGATTGATGGCGACTGCGGGCTTGACGCCGAGTTCTGCAATCTGGTGCAGCAAGCGGTCAAGATGGTTCGTGGTTTCAGCGTGTACGCTGATGATGCTTGCGCCAGCCTTAGCAAATTCGCCCACGTAGTTTTCCGGATTTTCGATCATCAAATGGCAATCGAGCGGAAGCTTGGTTCCCTTCTTGACGCAGGCAGAAATGCCCGGGCCAAAGCTGATGTTTGGAACAAAGTGTCCATCCATGATGTCCAGGTGAACGAGGCCTGCGCCTCCGTTTTCGATGGCTTTGAGACCATTGCCAAGTTCGAGGAAGTTTGCGTTCAAGACGCTGGGAGCGATGATTTGTTTAAGCATATTTCAAATATAGCAAAATAAAATTTTTTTTACTAAATTTAGGACACTAAGAAATAAGAGGAGATTATTATGTCCAAGAATTCTAAAACTGTGGTTGCAAAACCCGTAAAAAAAGTTGCGACGAAGGCTGCGGCAAAACCCGCTGCAGAAAAGTCCGCCGCAAAAACCGTGAAGGCTCCTGCCAAGAAGGCCGCTCCGAAGGCTGAAAAGCCGGCTAAGGCTCCTGCTAAGGTTGCAAAGGCTGCAAAAGTTGAAGCCCCGAAAGCTGAAGTGAAGGTCGCCAAGGCCCCGAAGGCTGCTGCCCCGAAGAAGGTCGCTGTCGAATTCGTTGCCGATTGCCCGCTTGCAACAACCGTCTCTGTTGCTGGTACGTTCAACAACTGGACTGTCGATGCCGACATGCTCAAGAAGGACAAGAAGACGGGTCTTTGGGTTGCAAAGATTTCCCTCGTTCCGGGCGACTACGAATACAAGTTTGTCTGTGACGGTGTGAACTGGGACGCAGGCGACAACAAGATCAAGCACGTATAATTGCT
Source organism: Fibrobacter succinogenes subsp. succinogenes S85 (assembly GCF_000146505.1). Taxonomy (GTDB): domain Bacteria; phylum Fibrobacterota; class Fibrobacteria; order Fibrobacterales; family Fibrobacteraceae; genus Fibrobacter; species Fibrobacter succinogenes. The sequence goes on from NC_017448.1 coordinate 2,324,266, forward strand.
CTGATTGAAAAACTATTGAAAATGCGCCGGGCATAACGCTCGGCGTTTTTTTTCATTTTGTGTAAAATAGTAAACTAGTGAAAAACGAAAATATTGTTATAATTCTAAATTCTAAGTTCTAAGTTCTAAGTTCTAAGTTCTATTTTTCTAAATTTGCCCCCGTATGAAATATTCCATCCCTGATTCAGTGCTTTTGAAAGCGGCCAGTGAATACGGCACCCCGCTTTGGATTTATGACCGTGCGACGATTGAACGTGCTGTAAAGGACGTGCAGGTTTTTGACACTGTGCGCTTTGCTCAAAAGGCATGCCCGAACCTCTCTGTGGTTTCGCTCATCCGCAAGCTTGGCTGCGTTGTCGACGCCGTCTCCGCTGGTGAAATTGTGCGCGCCCTCAAGGCCGGCTTCAAGGGTGGACAGCAGAAGGGCAAGGTTCCTGAAATTGTCTATACAGCCGATATCTTCGACCGCGATGCACTCGAACTCGTGAAGAAGTACGATATCGCCGTGAACGTGGGCTCTCCGGACATGATCCAGCAGCTCGCTGATTTTGGCGTGAAGTCTGAACTCACCATCCGCGTGAATCCGGGCTTTGGCCATGGTCACTCCCGCAAGACGAATACCGGTGGCGATCTTTCCAAGCACGGCATTTGGCACGAACAGATTAAGGACTGCATCAAGCTCGCCCAGAGCAACGGCATGTGGATTACCGGTTTGCATATGCACATCGGTTCCGGCACGGATTTTGAACACTTGGCCCAGGTTTGCGATGCCATGGTGGACGCTAGCCGTCACCTCGGTTCTCACCTCCGCACGATTAGCGCTGGTGGTGGCCTCCCGATTCCGTATCACGAAGAAGAAAAGGGCAACCGCATTGACGTGAAGGCTTACTATGATTTGTGGGACAACGCCCGCAAGCGTATCCAGCAGAGCATTGGTCATGATGTCCATCTCGAAGTGGAACCGGGCCGTTATCTTGTTGCAGAAAGCGGCTACCTCGTTGCGGAAATCCGCGCTGTGAAGAAGCAGGGAAGTAATTTGTTCTACTTGCTCGACGCGGGCTTTACCGATCTCGTTCGCCCGAGCTTCTACGGTAGCTATCATGCTATTTCTGTGGTTGCCCGTGACGGTCGTGAACTGAACGAAACTGTTGACGCTGTTGTGGCTGGCCCGCTTTGCGAATCCGGGGACGTGTTCACGCAGGAAGAAGGTGGCTTTGTCGTGACGCGCAAGCTCCCGAAGGCTCAGGTGGGTGACCTCTTGATTCTCCATGATGCTGGTGCTTACGGTGCCGCCATGAGCAGCAACTACAATAGCCGTCGCTACGCTGCTGAAACGATGTACACGAAGGGTGAAATCAAGCTCGTTCGTGAACGCCAGACTTTCGAACAGCTTTTGCAGAACGATCGCATTATCGAACTGTAAGCGATTGCCGTTCCTGACGCTTTATATAGCCGCCCCGCACACTGTTGCGGGGTTGCTTTTTTTATAGGCGTTTTATAGTATATTTAAAATGCGATAATTTATGAATATTTGGCCTAAACTCAACTTGACTTGTGCGAAATTTTCTTTGGTCGTTGAACGTCCAGAGGAGTTTATGTGGTTCCCCGAGGCGGTGCTGCGAGGTGCTTTAGGGTATTTTTGGCATGCCGAGGGCCTACGATTTGTTCGTCTATATGATCTTTTCTTTGGTGCTACCGAGCAGGCGGAACTTGAACGAATTGCAACGCCTCCGGTGGGTGCCTTGCTGAACTGCAATCATTGCGGCGAGAATCGTTTTGAATTGAATGCTATTTTGTTTGGAAAATGCGAAGAGCAAGTCCCTCTTTTGCTTGAATCACTCCATATCTTGGGGCATGAGGGTGTCGGCGAAAGGTATGTACGTTTTTTTGTCGATGGACTGCCGAGGTTTAAAACAAATGAAATATGCAATTGCGTGTGTGATGATCCTGTCGATGGCCGTATTTTGCCGTTGTCGTTTTCCCCTGAACATGGCGTGTGCCTTGATATAGTGCGCCCTATGACGCTTCGCGCCTTGGGCGGTAAGTTTTTGATGGAATGGGATACGGGGGCGTTCTTCCGTAATTTGGTTCAGCGTCTGAGGCTGCTTTCGCAATTTTATGGAGAGCCGCTCCCTCCTGATTGGGGTGAAAATGTGCTAGAAGATGTTGCTCAAATCGTTGCTAGTTCTGATACTCGGATAGTACATCGTGCGCGTCGGAGTACGCGACAAAATGCAAGGCTGGATTACTCGGGATTTACGGGGTCGGTGGTGCTCCGCCGTGTGTCCGCCGACTTGTTTGGGTTGTTGCGCATGGGTCGCCTGGTTGGTGTTGGAAAAAATACCGTGATGGGTAGCGGGCGCTATTTGGTGTCGCTGCTTTAAATTTGTTCTCTTTTTTTGGTTGACGATATCTCCTTGGATAAGGATATAATTATTGGCGATTAAAGAAACTTTTAAACAAGGAGAACAAAATGAATCAGGTTAAAAAAGTGATTGCTTACGTTGCCGCTACAGCTGAAGCCGCCAAGGTCCTCGTTGATGTGTATGAAAAATACAGGGCCAACGTTAAGGAAATTAAGGATAATTCCTGTTCCGGTCCGACGGTAGACGCCTAATCCCCCAAAATTCAACCCCAAAAAAAGGAAATACAATATGAACCAGCTTAAAGGAATCATCACCATCGTCTCTGCTGTGGTTACTATCGTGAGTACCATTCAAAAAATGACCACGAAAAGTGCTCCCCGCGTATAGAGCAAGTTTAACCTTCAACCTGCCCGCTTTTTAGCGGGCCTTTTGTGCTTTTTATATATTTCAAAAAAATCTCGGCGAAAAATCGCTATCTGAAAGGAGAAGTTTTATGGCATACTGGAATGTTGGAATTGATGAATCGGGGGTGTTTACTTATTACAATACTAAGGGGAAACATTCTTTTGTCTGCGCTGCAATTACGCAGGAATCGCCTGATTCGCTTGAAGAGAAGTTTGCAAATCTCTTCTATATGATGAAGGGAAGGGAACATAGAAATGATTGGGAACTCCTGAGTTATTTCCATGCCATGGAACGTTCTAATGACGATAATAACACGATTTTTAGCAACTTGAAAAATAGTGTTTATAAGGCTGTCGTCTCAAAAGGTCGTCCGCTTGTCCTTTGTAATCCGCAACATTGGTGGCTTTCGGGGGTGATGTCTGTTTTGCGGCAGATTGTTATGCTGGACGAAATAAAGACAGGGGATACCTTGGACATCTTTTTGGCTACGCGCTCAATGAATGTGGTTGGCCTGTTTGTGAACAATTACGAAAATAATTCGCAAGAAGAAGGTGCATCCTGGAAACGGTATCATGAGATTCTTCAAGGGGATTTGCTCCGCTGGATAAAAGCTGTTGATAAGAAGGTCTTGAATATATACCTTCATTGTGTGCCTGCGAATGAATCGGGGTCGGTTACTCTTGCTGACCAAACAGTAGGCATGGTTTGGAAAAATTGCACTGGGTATTTAGGGAATAAAGTCTGCTATACTGAATGTGCGGACTTTTATGAAATGTACAATGTGGAATCTTCGGCCTCTGATCGTCCTCTGGGAAATACGAACGAGAACGCGTGCAAGCGCTTTATGGAAGAATCGAATTACTTGACGGCGCTTCAGTTCTGGTTGCGGGCATTTTTTGCCAAAGAGAACATTCCCTTTAAACTGTTTTCCGATATAATGAAAGGCGCGTATGCTGACGTCCATACTTATGTTGAAGCGTGGAAGATTGTGCTTGATACCTGTGAATATGCGCTTGACAATCGAGGTGAAGATTCTCAGCTTATTGACCGTGTTTTTAAGCTGGAGCCTGAGTTGCAGAATGAGTATGCTCAAGTTGAAGGATTGAAAGACGTGCATCTATTGATGGATATCTGGCGTGTCTTGGAGAAGGTTTCATCTCATCGAGGTGACACAAACTGCAAAGTTTTGGACTATGTTGATAGTTTTTGGAAAAAAGGCGGTCAAGAAATTGGCAGTACCTTGGACCGCTGGAAGTCCTATTTGCAGACAAAATTGATTGGTGCGCAAATTCCGTTTAATGGTTATGATTTTGCTAGTGTTTCTGATCGCATGGAGCCGTTGCTTGATTGCCATGAAAAACTTTGCAGTCTGCCATTCCCGTTTGAGAACGCAACTGTTGATGATGAACTGGCTGCATTGCTTGGTACTTGTGGTCAAGCGGCTGCGTTCCAAGAGAACTTGGACGATGCTATAAGCTGTTTTGAAGATGATTATGCCAATTCCTCTGAGGGCTGGAAATCAATGCCTGCAAGTTTTATGGTGACGGTATTGCATCGTAAGCAGGATTTTGAGTCGGCTTGTGCGTGGTTTGAAAAACAGACGGGTGGGGACTCGTTTGAAAGCTTTGGCAAGACTCTTTCGTCGTCATCGGACAAGTGGTTGATGATCAATTACTTTAAGATTCTTGTACTCGCCCAGATGCAGGAAAGAAATGTAGAACCCATTATCCCTGATTTGGAATCGTGGAATATCCAGAATAGTTATCCGTGGCCACTTGTTCTCAAGTGGGCTGCATTTGCGCTCATGCTGAGCGGTCAAGGTGAGCGCGGTGTTGAACTTTTGGATACTGCGCATAAGCTGTTGCAAAAGGGCGGATTTACGATAAAGACGCTCTCGCTCCCCATTTTGCAAATGCTCTATTGCGTAACCGAAGACGAACTGTATGAGGCTGCTTACAAGGAGCTTCTAGAAAAGCTTACTGCTTCTTGCAAGATGTTTAAAGCTTACGTAGAAAATCATAGTGAATCGTTTGCGCTTGACAAAGACAAGGGCCTTTGGAATGCGGCGATGATTCTGCCGTTCAACTACGCATAATCGGTGTCAGTAATTTTATAAAAGAGGAGTTTTTATGGCTACGTGGAATATTGGTATTGATGAAAAAGGACGATTTGGCTGTTTTACTGAATCGAAAGAAGGCCCGTCTGTTGTTTGCGCTTTTATTACACAAAAGAATGGTGCTGATTGTGAAATGTTTCTGAAAGGATGCGCTGCTTTGATTAATCGGCAAAAGTTTGATAAAGTTACTAATACCGTAGTTCGAGAACACTATAAAAATGAATCAGATTATGATAGGGCTGTTTTTGAAAAAATTGTTGAGAATTTTTATCATGCAAGAGCAATGAGAGAGTCCGGTCGTGAAAAAAATGATAAAAAAGAAGATCCTTTAAAAGAAACGATGGATTTTTTAATTGATTTAGAGGCGCGAAAAGATTTCTTTGAGAAAATTTTTGTATCGCCTCAAAATAAGGACTTTGTTGGTAGTCGCCAAAACTATTACTTGAACTCTCTGTATGAAGTTTTGAGCAGTGTTTTTGAGTCTGGTATATTTAAACCGAAAGATTCGGTAAATGTGTATATTGCCCAAAGAGCTTTAGAGGTGATTGGCTATGAATTCCCGGCTGATATTGTGGTACGTCAATTGCGCAATGCGTTAGAAAATTGTGCTTCTAGCGAAGTTTCTAATGATATTGAAAATGCTATAAAAATTATTCATAAATATGGTGATAAGCAAGCGCATCGTTCATTTGAAAGTGTAGGTGAGGAGAAAGACTATAAAGATCTCTTGAAAGATTACCATGACAATTTGGCGAAGTCCATAAGGAATTTTTTAACAAGTTCATATCCTAATGTAAGTGTTGGTAATGTAGTATGCCAATCTGCTAAAAAGTATGTATTCCCTGCGATGGCGGATATTGCAGGGACTCTTGTGGATTATGGCGTTGAATGCGAAAAGGCGAAGAAAAGGAGCTTGGTTAAGGGCCTTAATATAAAAGCTTTTATTGAAGATGGAGATTTTGATGCTGCTGCGCAATTGATTGGTCAACTTTTTTATGCTCCTAAAAAGGTTAAGGAGACATTGAAAGGTAATTTAGTGGAATTGTTTATCTCTGTTACAAGTGAAAAAGACGAATCTATTACAAGAAAGAATTATGATAGCGTGTGGAAAATTTTGACAGACCACTGCATTGGTAAAATGCACAACCGAGGGGTTGAAGGTGAATTGTTCCTTGAAACAGGCAAGCTGATTAATCTTCTTGATGAATTTATTGATGCGTATAAACCATCACCTGTTGTGTATGCTCGGTATCTGAAAATGAAGGGCGAGTTCGGCCAACATTCGGGTAGTATTGATCTTGATGCCGCGAAAGGCTTGGCGGAGAAAATAAAAGGCTTTAGGGAAAACTGTCGGGATAAAGAAGTATATGCGGAACTATATGATCTCGAAGAAGAGTTCTGGATAGAAAGCTGTTCGCAGTTTAGATTCAATTTGTATGATTTTGATGATGCTGATTACAAGCAGATTCTGAAAGAATATAAATTGAAGATGAAACGTCTTCCGTTCTGGTCGGAAATTTATAAGAAAGACGACATTAAGGATAGACGCTATTCTGTTATTTGTGGAACTATTGGGCAAGCTTTGGCGTTCTCGGGTGATCATAAAAAGGCGATAGAATATTTACTTGAGGACTATCGTCATACTAATTATATGAAGAATTTACCTGCAAGCTTTTTGGTGGTGGAATATCTCCGTAAGGGAGAGCTTGAAAACGCTGTTGAGTGGTTTAAAAACCAAGTGAAGGAAGTTCTTGGGAAAGAAAAAACGATAGAGCAGTTTTTCCTTGATGTTGAAGACGGTAAAAAGGTTGATAATTGGCTTGTCCTCAATTTCCTGAGAATCTGGGCTTATTCAATGAAAATTGGAAAGCCTGTGGTGCAAAGAACGCTTTCGTTTGAAAAGTGGACTGAATGCAATTTTGATGAGTATCCTGGTGGACTCGTGCTAAAGTGGGCTGCAATTTGTAACCACTATGCAAAAGGTTCCAAAGAAACTACGGTTGCGTTGTTGAATAAGTCTATTGAGGTGCTGACGAAGGAATCTGCGTTTGCCGTAAATTCTTTAGCGCTTTCTCCGATGAGGGTGCTGAATGTTTTGGACGCGATGCCCATTGAAAATTATGCGAAAGCCTTTGATGATTTGTGCAAACGTTGTGAGTCGTTCGCGAAGTATGCGAAGGCGAACCCTGTTCTTGATCCAAAGACGGAATGCAAGGACGTCTGGGATGCCGCAATGATTCTTCCGTTCAACTACGCATAGGCTTTCCACCTCGCTCTAAATTTTACCTAGGTCAGCTTCGGCTGGCCTTTTTTTGTCGCTTAAAATTTTTCTTGAAAAAAATTCAAAAAAAGTGGTTGTCAAATTAAAAATTGACTCGGATATAATAAACAGAAAACGACGCGAGAGCGTCAAACAAAATGTTTAAGGAGTCCCCGCTGATGAAACCTAAAGAATTTATTGACTTGTTCCCTTTCGGCTATGTGCGCCTTCGTAACCAGAACGGCAGCGTTGCGCTCTCGCTTGATACGCCAAGCACAGAGGCTTATGTGTTTGCGAGAAGAAAGCGCAGGTGCGATCGCATGCCGCCCATCAATCAGAAGGAGGCGGATCTTTTGCAGCAGGAATTTGGAACGGACTGTACTATCGTTGACTGGTTTAGCGATGATTCTTGCCGTTACTTTATCACGACCTCTCTTGAGGATGCGCTTCTCCATTACAGACTTGTGTTGAGCGCGTTCTTTGATGACGAGACGTTTGAAATCACGGGCAATTTCTATGAAAAGAAAAACGAGAACACCCGAAGAAAGATTTGCTACGACCGTTATCTGAGAAAGCTGCCGCCTGATGCTTTGACGACCGAGGCTGACTTCACGAAGGAATGCTACGATGTAATCTTCCCGGACGATGCCTTGAGTCACTGCAGAAGGCTTGGCAATGTGATTGCGATGAACACGTACTGCACGCCAAAAGCAAATACACACGAGCTTGAAAACGGTAAAACTTTGGAGGATGACGATGAAACCGATTTTGATTAATGCTGATAAACGCCTTGCTGTGACTAGGGCTTCCAGGCCTGGGGATCTTCTCCATACGCCTAAAGGTACTAGTATCCGACTGGTTTCCGTGTTGGGCGAAGGTGGCGAGGGTGCGGTTTATGAGACGAATATGCCCTATGTGGCCAAGGTGTATAAGCCGGAAAAGACGACGTCCCATAAGCTTGTGAAGATCCAGGCGATGGCTTCTGCCGGGGTGAAGTTTCCTGGCATCTGTCTTCCGTTGGCTCCGCTGTACAATTCCCGGAATGAATTTGTGGGCTACCTGATGGAAAAGGCCGATGGCGTGAAGATCCGTACTCTTTACCAGAAGCCGCTCCTGCAGAAAAAGTTCCCTCATTGGACCAAGCGAGACTTGGTCGAGCTTTGTGTGACCATTTTGGAAAAGATTGAATGCTTGCATCGGAAAGGAATTGTTCTTGGCGACATCAATCCGGACAACATTCTCGTAAAGACGCCCAGGGAAGTTTACTTTGTGGACTGCGACTCTTATCAGGTGGCTGGCTACCCATGCCCTGTCGGAACGATTCCGTTTACGCCGCCGGAACTCCAGAATCGTGGCCATTATGATAGCTACCTCCGCACGGTTGGCAATGAGAATTTTGCCGTGGCGGTCCTTCTCTTTTCGCTGATGATCACCGGTCAAATGCCGTACAATCAAAAGGGAGGCGTGAGCGCCCAGCAGAATATCATCGATATGGATTTCTCGTACCCGCTCGGAGAATCTTCGAACAAGAAAACTCCGAATGGTCCGTGGAGATTCCTGTGGAGCCACCTCCCACGATTTTTGAAGGATGCCTTCTACAACACTTTCAATAAGGGTGGCAACTATTCTGTCGAAAGCAAGCGCCTGAGTACCTTTGATTGGCTCAAAAAGTTCAAGGAATACTTGCGACTGCTTGATTCGGGAAAGCTTGGCGAACAGGATGAAATGTCTACGTGGATTTATCCGACTCGTTTCAAAAAGCAGAAGGGCGTAGTTTATGTGAAATGCCCGTACTGTAAGAACGACACCGACCAAAGCTGGATCAACGAAAAAGGGGCTTGCATCGAATGCTTGCGCAAACGAAGACTTGCTCGCCAGCGCAGTTATGGAAACCCACGTGTGCTGCAGGAATCCAAGGTTCAGTCTCCGTTGAACGTATTGCCGGATTTCTTGTATCGCCTCTTTGGCTAACCATAAAAATTTTTAACAAAATAAACAACAAACAAAAAAGGAAAAACCATCATGACGAATGAAAAACTCCTCAACATTGAAGACCTCGAAAACAACCCGTCCACCCGCGTGCCTGTGTGCCTTGTTTTGGACACCAGCGGCTCCATGGAGGGCCAGCCGATCAGCGAACTCAACGAAGGTATCAACTGCTTTTACGATGCCGTGCGCAGCGACGAAACCGCTTTGTACGCAGCCGAAATTGCCGTTGTGACTTTCGGTGGATCCGCCGTACTCAAGACCGATTTCAGCACTCTTGAGCATCAGCCTGATTCGCCTAACTTTTTCGCTAATGGCGGCACTCCTATGGGCGAGGCGATGAACATGGCGCTTGACTTGCTTGAAAAAAGGAAGGGCGAGTATAAGGCCAGCGGCGTAGATTATTATCAGCCGTGGATTGTGCTCATGACGGACGGTAAGCCGAATGGCGACAGCTCGGAATACGCAAGGGCGGTCCAGCGTACCTGCGAAATGATTAAAAATCGCAAGTTGACCATTTTCCCGATCGGCATTGGCGAAGATGCAGACATGAATGCATTGGCGGCGTTCTCTCCGAAGCGCAGCCCGCTCAAGTTGCAGGGCTTGAACTTCAGGGAATTCTTTGCCTGGCTTTCCAAGAGCGTGTCGAAGGTCTCGCAGTCCACGCCGGGGGATAAGATCCAGCTGGACACCGATGGCATCAAGGGTTGGGCGGAGCTGTAGTATGTGCTGGGTTACCGTACAAAGTGCCGTTCAGGGCCGTGGTCACTTGAGCTCGGGTACGCCTTGTCAGGATAAGACCTTCTCTGTCATCAAGGACGGATGTTCCGTATGCGCCCTTGCTGATGGAGCAGGCTCTGCAAGCCTTTCCCATTTTGGGGCCGAAGCCGTGACTCAGACGATTTGCAACTTTATGGCTGAAAACTTTGACTTTGTCATTAACGAAGAAGATGGTGTCGCCGTAAAGCAGCGCATCCTTGAAGTTGTCGGCCAGCGTCTCAATGCTCTCTGTGCTGAACGGGGCTGCTCTTTGAAGGACCTCGCCTCTACGCTCTTGTTTGTTGCCGTGAAAGCAGGGAAGTTCGTGATTTGCCACATTGGTGACGGCGTTATCGGCTATTTCAAAAATGGCGAAGTGCTGGTGGCGTCCCATCCGGAGAATGGCGAATTTGCGAACACGACGGTCTTTACGACATCGAATAACGCCATTGCAAGTATGAAGCTCATCAAGGGCAACTTGAATCAGATTTCAGGTTTTGTCTTGATGTCCGATGGTTCGGAAAACAGCTTTTATAATAAACGAAACAAGGTCCTATCTCCTTCCCTTGCTCGTTTATTTAAGCTTGCTTCTGTTTGCGATGGTGCGTTCATGTCGCAAGGGCTGCGCGACGCGCTTGAAAATTGTGTTAAGCGGAAAACCACCGATGACTGCAGCATGGTGCTGATGTCGCAGCCCGCGAATGGGCGGGGCTTTGCGGATCTCGCGGATACAGACAAGTGTGAATTCCTTCGGCTTCCTGATACGCGTGCTTCCCGAAAAAGGCTGAAAAGCTTTGAGGATGCTCTCGATGCTTTGCGGTCTTGGAGCTCCTACCGGGCGGCTAAGCGAAGGCTGCATTGGCGAGGGAAAAAGCTCGACAGGATTCTGGCCTGCCTGGGCAAGGCAAATCTTCTTCAGGTTCGTGAGGACGGATGTTACAAATCCGCCCTCCGGGCTTTTTTATAAAAAAACAAGTTTTTTCAAAAAAATCAAATTTTTTTGTCCGCACCTCTTGCATTCGTTAGGGGAATTAGATATATTTGGAGTAACGAAAGCATTGCTTTCTGTTTTTTATTACTCTGGTTAGTTCGCTAACCGCTATATCTGTTCCTCGGAACGGATCATTATCAATCAAAAAAGGCTTAACGGCCGCTCTGTTTGAAACCCGTGGCGCTTTGCCATGGCTCGCCTATAGTGTCTTGGCGGGTAAAATTAAGACGTCTGGAGCGGTTTGATTGGCCTTGAAGGTAAGGATCCTATGCCGACGAACGCAATCAACTTCCCCAAAAATTTCCAGAACGCAGATAGTTTCGCTCGTTTCGCCAAGGTCTCGCCCTTGGTGGTTAACTGGCACGCTCTGGAGCATTGCAACTATAAGTGCTCTTTCTGCTACAGCGACTGGAACAGCCGTGATGAAGCTTGGAACACCCCCGAAAACGTCCGCAAGGTGATCGAGAATATCGCCCGTTTCCATGCCGATTATTTTGGCGCAGATGCAGCTCCCTGGCGCTTGAGCGTTGTGGGCGGCGAACCCATCCTCTTCCCGAAAAAGGCGCAGTTCATGGTCAAAACGGCTGTTGCGTGTGGTGCCGAGGTCTCGATAATCACGAATGGCAGTCACCTTGAGAACGCATTGCCCTTTGCACACCTCCTTTCCCAGGTGGGTATTTCGCTCGATTCCTTTGTTCATGAAACCAACTTGAAGATTGGCCGCCAGTGCAATGGTCACACGCTCTCCTTTGAAGAGATTTCGGATAAGATTGCTGCACTCCGTGCCGTTAATCCGAACGTCCGCGTGAAGGTGAACACTGTCGTCAACCAGAATAACTTCGGTGAAGTCCTTGTTGACAAGGTGGCAGCACTCGGTGCAACTAAGTACAAAATTTTGCGCCAGATGCCGTTTGGTGGCAACAAGGGTATTACGGACGATGAATTCCATGTGTTTATCCGTAACAATTACCGCGAGGACCTTTTCGGTCACGACGATGGTAAGCGTCACATCTTCATCGAGGATAATTCCGTGATGACGCAGAGCTATTTGATGATTGCTCCGAACGGTTGCTTGTTCCAGAACGGTGGCGCGGAATACCGTTACAGCCGCCCTCTCATGGAAACCCCGTTTGAAGAGGCTCTGAAAGACATCAACTTCTCTGCCGAAAAGTTCTTTAGCCGTTACACATCTACGGCGACGGACGCGATCCTCGCCCGTATGCATGAATGTGCTGCATAAATTCACTCATCTTTCACTTCAAACAAAGGAGAATAACTTTATGTTCATTCTGATTTCAATTATCCTCGCAAAAATCCTCTAAGGCGCAAGCCACGCCCGGCTCGGAGGCGTAAAACCTGAGCCGTGTGGAGCCTACGGTATAAGGCCAACTTTTATCTCACATAGGTTCCCCGAGCCTTTAAAATCGGGGGTTCATAGACCTTAGGCGACGAGGTGTCGCTGAGGTCACAGTGGTCACAACGCTCGAGGCTGGGATGTTCCCAGTGTCGGTAATGCCGCATGGCAAAAGGAGATAAAAGTTATGACGACGATTACAACAAATTCCAAAATCGAATCCCTCATTGAATCCGCACGCAAGCATGGCGATAGCGCCTCAATCAATGCTCTTTATGAGCTTTACGAGGAAAAGTTCAAGTCTGCTGCGATGTATCATTTCAAACGTATTCCTTTCAACTTCGATGTGGCGCGACTCCCGAACAGTCGCTATAAACAGGACTTGATCATCAGTGCTGCTTACGATGCCTTTGTGAAGACGTACAAGACTTACGACGGCTCGCGTGGTGCCAGTTTTGTGACTTTGCTTAACAGGAACATTGAATGGCTCTTCAAGGATCTGCAAAAAGAAAACGCTAAGGAAAGCAAGCGTTGGAAGAACAGTACTGACGCTATATACAGCAAGCGCAAGCAGGACTATACTGACGACCTTGAAAATGTTTCCTGCAGTTCTCGCGATGCCTACGATACCTGCGACACCGACATGGTCAATGAAGTTCTGAGCACGATGCAGGGCGCAGCCCGCAAGAATGCCGAGGCTCTGTACCGCATCTTTTCTGAAGAAGGTGCTGATAAGCAGTGCTCCGCAGCAGACCGTCTCGGGATTTCGCGCCAGGCAATCAACAAAAGTTTCAAGTCGTACAGGGAATATGGCCCCAAGGCGATTCGCGACAGAGTCCTCGAAACGTTGAGGGAAAAAGCGTCCCAACGTGTAGTCGGGACAAAGACCACGAATTGCAATGTTTTTAAAGACGAATCTAAGTAGGTCGTAACAAACAAAAAAGGAGTCTATTATGACACAGTTCAAAAATCTTGCCGCATTCACGCTTTTCGCAGTTTCGTTGTTAGCCTCGGTTGTCAGCGCCGCCGGATCCAATTTGTTTGAATTCAAATCGGCGAATGTGCCGCCTGGTTCCATGGCCATTGAATACTATGGCGCCCTTTCGGGAATTTATCAGGGTAAAGACAACCTTTTCTTTAAGGGTGCCGACACGGTGCATGTGTATTTCGTTGGCGAACTTCGCGACAGCAAAATGGTCAATGGCGCTGCCGAAATCAAGGACGAGGAACGTCATGTCTCTTACACCGGGAACATTGTGAACGGCGTTATGCAAGACGACCATGCCGAAGCAACAAGAGTAAAGTCCAAAAAGTCCATGGAGTTCTTTAGCGGTAGTTTTAACGGCTACGAGTTCGACTCCTGCTTTTACGCCAATAGCGGAACTTCGGAACGGTATATCGGAAAAATGTCCAACGGCAAATTCAATGACGTCAGTGCCTCTTACGTTGGCCCGCTGTACAGGATTTACAATGGGGATTTTTCCTCCTATGCCATCCAGAGCGACTTCTTTGATTTCTCGCCTGTGAATTTCAGTCGCAAGGACATGGCGACATTCCAGGGTGCCATGCGTGACGGCCGCATCGCGGACTTCGGGAGCCTTTCTGTTGTTCACAAAGGCGACACTCTGCACTATACAGGTGATTTTGAAAATGCCCAAGTAAATGGTGTCGGTACTGTAAAGGTGGGCGATTTGTATTCGTATGTTGGGCATTTCGCAAAGGGGCTGATTGCGGGGCTTGGCGAAATCACGTCGGATCATTTTTCTCGCCTGTTCACCGAAAGCGAACATGTACCTGCAGGGACTATTTCCATCAAGGGAATCTGGGCAGGGATTTCTGGACTCGGCACGTATTTCCGCGTGACGGACGAGGACGGTGCAAATGTCAAGCTCAAAATGAACGACGGAACCATCGAAGAGTTGAGCAGTCTGCAGCGTTTCAGAAACTGGGTTAGCGAAACAGGCGTTTCCGAGTGGATCGTGTCGCACAGAAGCGAAATCGACAAAGTCATTACCGGGGCGGCCTTTGTAGATGCAGGTGTTTGCGCAAGCCTCCTGATCTTCCCGGCTTCGGCTCCGGTGACAGGCCCAATCTGTGGTGGAGGTTTCTTTACCATAGTGGGTACAGAGGCTGTGCTTCAGTTGATCTTGACGTTTGATGCCATCAACGAACAATGCTATACCGAAGATTGCGTCGAAGACTTGTGGAAAAACTTTGGCAAGGAACAGCTCTTCAATGCCGGATTGATTCTGTTGCCTCCGGTAATTGCACGAGCAGGCAAGGCGGTTGCGCCTACTCTCAAGTCGTATTTGGCTACGGTCAAGGAGTTTGGCTATACAAGGGCTATTGCGATGAGCAAGAACGCGCAGGCCGTGAAAGAGCTTGAAATGCTCCCGGAAATCAGCCTCCCTCGTGTCAGGGAAATCGATGTCCTCAACGACAGACTCGCCTTTAAGCAGGCCGTTGTCGACTACACCGGCAAGAGTTTTAGGGATGGCTTTGTGGAATTCTTTGTCCGTCTGAAAAAGTCCGGACAGGAAAATCTGATCAAGGACATTTGGAAAAGCCACAAGGATTTCATCAAGAACAGTGGAATCCGTGCCGGTGGTGAACACGAATGGCTCGAGGCGGATCGTTTCGTTGATTACCTGCTGAATCCGAAGTGGGGGAGTGATGGCGCTTACCTTGCCTACATACTCCCTAGAATGACGCAAAGGACAACGGGCGTAAAATTTGCCAATGGCGGCGCGCACACGATTGTTGACGAAACCGGGCGCAAAATTCCTGGGCCGAACAGCGGAAGTTTCCATAAGACTCTTGGTGAAACTATCGGGAGCTGCAATACCGCAAGCTGCGTGTTCGGCAAGATGAAAAGTTTTGCCTCGCGCGAGTTGACCTCGTCTTCGTACAAGGAATACCTCGCCATGGAACGTGCCGTTTTAGAGTAACACTCAATTTTTAAAAGGAGATAAAAAATGCAGAATTTCAAGAATTACCGTAAATACGAAATTAGCAGCAGGCTTGGTGACAACCTTCCGCTTGACGTGATGATTGTGGGCGCTACAGGTGCTGGCAAGTCGTCGCTCGTCAATGCCCTTTGTGGCGGAGCGGTTGCATGCGTGGGCGAGGGCGTGGACCCCGAAACCATGGATATCACTCGCTATGCGCTCAACAACCATTTTTGCGTGTGGGATACGCCTGGGCTTGGCGACAGTGCCGTTGCGGATGCTAGCCATAAACGCAATATTGTCAAACATCTGCTGAAGACATACGAAAATGGCGGAGCGCGTTACCGTTTCATGGACCTTGTCCTTGTGGTGCTCGAGGGCGGCATTCGTGACATGGGCTCGTGCTACTCGCTTTTGAACGAAGTCGTTGTCCCGAACATTGACCGCGAACGCATCGTTGTGGCTATCAACCAGGCCGATATCGCCATGAAGGGGACGCATTGGGATTCTTGGCGCAACAAGCCCGATGCGGTGCTTGACTCGTTCCTGCGCGACAAGGCCGAATCGGTCAGGCGGCGCGTTTACGAAGCGACAGGTGTTTCTATCCGTACGCCGGTGTGCTTCTCGGCTGGAACTGGCTACAACATGGATGCCGTGGTCGATGCCTTGATTGAGCAGATCCCGCGCTACCGCCCAGCCGTGCGCCATGCATGAAGTTGAAAAAAATGGTTGACACTTTCACCGCAAAAGCAGATGTAATAGACAAAAGAATTCAACAAGGTTCATAAGGAGAACTAAAATGACTTACAATACGAACAACATGGAATTTGTTACCAAGATGGAACACGATATCGAAGCCTCTGGCCTCCCGGATGCAGTCAAGCACAAGCTTCTTGCCAACTTGCTGCTCCTCAAGAGCAAGAAGGTGAACCTCCTCATCACGGGTGCCACGGGCTGTGGCAAGAGTTCAACCATCAACGCGCTCTTTAATGCCGACGTGTCGAAGGTGGGTGTAGGTGTGGACCCCGAAACCATGGAAATCGAGAAGTACGAACTCGGCAACCTCGTTTTGTGGGATAGCCCGGGGCTTGGCGACGGCAAGGAAGCCGACAACCGTCACGCGAAAAACCTCACCGCGAAACTCCTCGAACGCGACGCCGATGGCAATCCGCTGATTGACCTCGTGCTGGTGATTCTCGACGGCAGCTCCCGCGACATGGGTACTTCCTTCGAGCTTATCAGCAACGTGATTGTCCCGAACCTCGGCGAAGACAAGTCCCGCATTCTGGTAGCGATCAACCAGGCCGACATGGCCATGAAGGGTCGCGGCTGGGACCGCGTGAACAACAGGCCCGAACCCGCTTTGGAGCAGTTCTTGCAGGAGAAGGTGGAATCCGTTAGGCGCCGCATCAAGGAAAGTACGGGTGTTGATGTGGAACCCATCTACTATAGCGCAGGCTACAAGGATGGTGATGCTCCGCAGAGACCCTACAACTTGACCAAGCTCCTGTACCAGATTGTCCACTACACGCCCAAGGAAAAGCGCACGATTTACGCGAACAACATCAACCGCGACCGTGAAATGTGGAAGGACGACGACGAACTCAAGGACTACCGCAACAGCATTCTGGACGATATTGTTGAATCGATTTCGGACTGTGCTGAGACCGGGGCCGAGATTGGCGAAAGTCTGGGTGGCCTTTTTGGTAGCGCAGGCCGTACTGTGGGCCGTGTTGCAGGCCGCGTTGTCGGTGGCGCTTTCGGGGCGGTCAAGAGTATCGCGAAGTCCTTCTTCGGCGGACTCTTTGGCTGGTAACGCCCCCACCTGCTCCTCATTAGCCACTTTGTGTGTCCCTTGTGTTGTGGCAGGGCGGTCCCGGTGAAAACCGGGGCCGTTTTTTATTTGGCAATTGAGGGCGCGGAGCCTAAAATTTCCCATTTTCACTCAAAAAAGTGTAAATTTAAGGTGTCCGGTCTGCATGGCCGGGTCGCAACTTGACATTTGATACAGACAACAAAAACGCCAATTTCGGGTGCGGCTGTTGCCAACGGCCGCCTGGAACCCTTTATTTATGCAGGTTCCAGAGGGGTACTCCCTGAAAAGCATTCCTCTCGCAAGAGAGATCTTTTTTCAAAAAACAGGTTGACACTTTTGTTGTCTTTGTCGATATATGTTATGTCAGACGCTCGTTACGTTCGGCATAACATTTTACTCCTGAGGTTGGCGGTCCCGGTAAAAATCGGGGCCGTTTTTTATTTGGCAATTGAGAGCGCGGAGCCTAAAAATTCCCATTTTCACTCAAAAAAGTGTAAATTTAAGGTGTCCGGTCTGCATGGCCGGGTCGCAACTTGACATTTGTTACAGACAACATTCGTGTTACCATGCCGAAATTGAGCTAAAAACGCCAATTTTGGGTGCTTTTTAGGGTTTTGTAAAGAAAAATTAAAATTCTATTAAGTGCTTTTGCGTGCAGTTGTTACCAACGGCCGCCTGGAACCCTTTATTTATGCAGGTTCCAGAGGGGTACTCCCTGAAAAGCATTACTCTCGCAAGAGAGATTAAGACTTAAACTCTTTTGTTGCTTTGAAGGGATTAAAATAGCCCTGAAAAGCATTACTCTCGCAAGAGAGATTAAGACTTTCATATTGTTACCTCCTAGAATTTTTCTATTCCCTCCCTGAAAAGCATTACTCTCGCAAGAGAGATTAAGACTTTGCAATCTTTGCCATGATCTTGGTCTTAGTGTTTTCCCTGAAAAGCATTACTCTCGCAAGAGAGATTAAGACAGAACACGCATTTCAGTATCGAGCCTTTCCTTGTCACCCTGAAAAGCATTACTCTCGCAAGAGAGATTAAGACCATCACTCATCTTTTTGAGTACCTCTGCAGGTACATCACCCTGAAAAGCATTACTCTCGCAAGAGAGATGGCAACCTGGCGGTTGCCTGCTTGTCGGCTCGGTCATGCCCACGCAAGCGTGTTCGCGACGCTCGCCTCTGTCGCAGTAAGACTTGGAACTCTCGCAAGAGAGATTAAGACGGAGCTGGTTCCCATTCAGCAGATTCAATTGCTGATCCCCTGAAAAGCATTCCTCTCGCAAGAGAGATGGCAACCTAGCGGCTGCCAGCTTGTCGGCTCGGTCATGCCCGTGCAAGCACGGTCGCGACACTCGCCTCTGTCGCAGTAAGACTTGGAAAGCGTAAAGCACTAACGTCATTGCAAGGAGTATAACGACGCGACGATCCACAACTCTCGCAAGAGAGTTTTTTTCAAAAATCTGGTTGACACTATTGTTGTCTTTGTCGATATATGTTATGTCAGACGCTCGTTACGTTCGGCATAACATTTTACTCCTGAGGTTGGCGGTCTCGGTAAAATCGGGGCCGTTTTTTTTATGTGGTTGACGTTCTTCTATATCAAAGAGATATAATGGTTGTCGGGCGCATGGGGCGTTCGGAAAAAAGAGGTAAAATATGAAAACTATTCAGCAAAGCATTTGGACTATTCCGTGGGGCGACATCCCGACTCCCCCGAAAATTTCATTTTTTGAGTCGGCGCTTTCATTCTAAAACGATAAAAACAGAAGGGTGCAATGTTGCACTGTCAAACCTTAACGGAGGATACCTCAATGAGACCGATTGTCGCATCTGTTGATGAAACCGAAATCGAAATCCTTGCAAAACACTGCTAATCAACGAATAAAATTTCAAACTAAAGCTTTAAACCCCGGTGTCAAAAACCGGGCCTTTTTTGTTGTCAATTGGGGATGCGGAGCCTAAAATTCTCCATTTTCACTCAAAAAAGTGTAAATTTAAGGTGTCCGGTCTGCATGGCCGGGTCGCAATTTGACATTTGTTACAGACAACATTCGTGTTACCATGCCGAAATTGAGCTAAAAACGCCAATTTCGGGTGCTTTTTAGGGTTTTGTAAAGAAAAATTAAAATTCTATTAAGTGCTTTTGTGTGCAGTTGTTACCAACGGCCGCCTGGAGCCCTTTATTTATGCGGGTTCCAGAGGGGTACTCCCCTGAAAAGCATTCCTCTCGCAAGAGAGATTAAGACTACTTTGCTTCG
Organism: Fibrobacter succinogenes subsp. succinogenes S85; assembly: GCF_000146505.1. Lineage (GTDB taxonomy): Bacteria > Fibrobacterota > Fibrobacteria > Fibrobacterales > Fibrobacteraceae > Fibrobacter > Fibrobacter succinogenes. The sequence continues at coordinate 2,343,527 of NC_017448.1, forward strand.
CAGCGTTGCTTATGGAAGAGCGTACCCCTGAAAAGCATTACTCTCGCAAGAGAGATTAAGACCTCTACGCTTATTATAGATAATGAAGTTCTTAGGTTCTCCCTGAAAAGCATTACTCTCGCAAGAGAGATTAAGACCCTTACGCCAGTAAAGTGCAGTGTTAACGTTAAACAACCCTGAAAAGCATTCCTCTCGCAAGAGAGATGGCAACCTTGCGGTTGCCTGCTTGTCGGCTCGGAAATGGTCCCGCAAGCGGTCCCGCTTCGCTCGCCTCTGTCGCAGTAAGACCAAGATGTCATTCTGGAGCCGAAGGCGATAGAATCCATACTCTCGCAAGAGAGATTAAGACTTTTCTAGCCCCTCCGCTATATGCTTTTCGAACCTTTCCCCTGAAAAGCATTCCTCTCGCAAGAGAGATTGCAGCTACGCCGCCAAATGGTCGGTTCGGTCATGCCGGAATGCAAGCATTCCGTCGCGACGCTCACCTTATCCATTTGTAAGACTCTTTAACTCTCGCAAGAGAGATTAAGACTTCTTGAGACGACGCACATACTCGCCTACGTTATGGACACCCTGAAAAGCATTCCTCTCGCAAGAGAGATGACAATCTTCGATTGTCTGCTCCTAGGCTCGGCAATGGAAATGCAAGCATTTCCGCTGCTCTCGTCTTACGTCGCAGTGCGAGCCTGGCGGTTGCCTGCTTGTCGACTCGGAAATGGTCCCGCAAGCGTGTTCGCGACGCTCGCCTCTGTCGCAGTAAGACTAAAACAGGGTCCGTGAACCTGCCGAAGGGCCGCGAAGACTCTCGCAAGGGAATTTTTTTCAAAATTCTAGTTGACACTTTTGTTGTGCATAGCGATATAGTGTATGTTGAGTGGCTCCGGTGAAAACCGGGGCCGTTCGTGTTTTTGGTGGTTGACATTTTCCCAAAACGAAAAGACATAAAGGTTGTAGGGGTGCAAAGCCCCGGACACAACTCAAAAAATGGGGAATCTATGCTATGCATTTATACGTGACCGAACAGGGGACCCGCCTGGGGAAAAATGGCGGGCATTTGGTGGTCCAGCGCGACGGCTGTACCATAGACGATATTCTTTTGTCCGAGGTCGATTCGCTTTCGCTCTTTGGGGCGGTCCACCCGACGACAGACGCGATGCTTGCCTTGCTAGATAAGGGGGCGGACATTGCGTTCCTGAGCAGTGGCGGGCGGTATCGCGGGCGGCTTGTCTCGGCGGTGGGCAAGAATGTGCCTCTGCGGCTTTGCCAGTACGATGTCTTCCGCGACGATGATCGGGCTTTCGCGCTTGCAAAATCCTGTGTTGTCCGCAAGCTGGAAAACGGTTTGCGCGTCCTGGAGGCGTATTCCAAGAACCCGCACAATTCCTTCCGTTTTGAAAACCGCGACGAATACTTGCGGAACCTGAACGCTGTCCGGAGATTGCAAGGCTTTGATCGGGATGAACTACGGGGTTTTGAGGGCAATGGCGCGAGAATATATTTTGAAAACTTTGGTCGATGCCTGGCTTGCGGGCTGGATTTTCCCGGACGGAAATATCACCCGAGTACGGATCCCGTAAACGCGCTGCTTTCTTTTGGCTACACCCTTACGGCCCGTTCCCTGGAATCGCTGCTGGAGTCTTATGGAATGGACCCGATGTTAGGTTATCTGCACGAACCCTCCTATGGCAGGAATTCGCTGGCGCAGGATATGCTTGAGGAGTTCCGGCATCCGCTTGTTGATAGGCTTGTGCTGTTCCTCTTCAATAGACGCGTTCTGGTGGCGGATGATTTTGAACAAAGAAATGATGAAAACTCGTCGGGACAGCTATTTCTGAAACCTGAAAAAATGCGTGTATTCTTGCACCATTACGAAGATTTTGTGGCAAGGCCGAACGGCATCTATCAGGGGTTGGCGAATTTGCCTTGGCGCAGCGTGATGCGGCTCCGGGTCGAAGCGTTCCGTCGGTTGCTCTTGGAAGGAGTCGAGATGGCGGACTTGCAATGGAATCCCGAATACAGCGAGTCGGCATGAAGTATCTGGTCGCGTTCGATATTTCAAATTCCCGCCGCCGCGGGAGGATGGTTAAGCTGTGCCTTGCGACTGGGTTTCGTGTGCAGAAGTCGGTATTCGAGTCGTTCTTGGACTCGGTGCAGGTGGCGAGTTTTGAAAACGAGGCCGAAAAGATTATTGATCCTGATACGGATTCGGTGAGGCTGTACCCGATTGACGCGCGGGCTGACGAAGGCGTGCGTATAGTCGGTTGCGGAAAGCGTATTGAAAATCCCGCCTTCAAGGTGCTGTAGCGGACCCAGAAATTTCCCATTTTCACTCAAAAAAGTGTAAATTTAAGGCGTCCGGTCTGCATGGCCGGGTCGCAACTTGACATTTGTTACAGACAACATTCGTGTTACCATGCCGAAATTGAGCTAAAAACGCCAATTTCGGGTGCTTTTTAGGGTTTTGTAAAGAAAAATTAAAATTCTATTAAGTGCTTTTGCGTGCAGTTGTTACCAACGGCCGCCTGGAACCCTTTATTTATGCGGGTTCCAGAGGGGTACTCCCTGAAAAGTATTCCTCTCGCAAGAGAGATTAAGACGTCGATCCTTCTTTTGGCCCCAACCTTCTTCTCCCCCTGAAAAGTATTCCTCTCGCAAGAGAGATTGCAGCTACGCTGCCAAATGGTCGGTTCGGTCATGCCGGAATGCAAGCATTCCGTCGCGACGCTCACCTTATCCATTTGTAAGACTCTTTAACTCTCGCAAGAGAGATTAAGACTCAAATGGAGCTCGACAACCGGAGAATAGGCTTCATCCCCTGAAAAGCATTCCTCTCGCAAGAGAGATTGCAGCCTGGCGGCTGCCTGCTTGTCGGCTCGGAAATGGTCCCGCAAGCGGTCCCGCTTCGCTCGCCTCTGTCGCAGTAAGACTAAAGAAAAGCGGAATATACCTCACAATGTCATCTCGGTCCTGTGCCGGGAACGCCATGTTTCTCTGAAGGTAAAAGACCTCTCGCAAGAGAGATCTTTTTTCAAAAAACAGGTTGACACTTTTGTTGTCTTTGTCGATATATGTTATGTCAGACGCTCGTTACGTTCGGCATAACATTTTACTCCTGAGGTTGGCGGTCCCGGTAAAAATCGGGGCCGTTTTTTATTTTATGTGGTTGACGTTCTTCTATATCAAAGTGATATAATGGTTGTCGGGCGCATGGGGCGTTCGGAAAAAAGAGGTAAAATATGAAAACTACTCAGCAAAGCATTTGGACTATTCCGTGGGGCGACATCCCGACTCCCCCGAAAATTTCATTTTTTGAGTCAACGCTTTCATTCTAAAGCGATAAAAACAGAAGGGTGCAATGTTGCACTGTCAAACCTTAACGGAGGATACCTCAATGAGACCGATTGTCACATCTGTCGATGAAACCGAAATCCTTGCAAAACACTGCTAATCAACGAATGATATTTCAAACTAAAGCGTTAAACCCCGGTGTCAAAAACCGGGCTTTTTTTGTTGTCAATTGGGGATGCGGAGCCTAAAATTTCCCATTTTCACTCAAAAAAGTGTAAATTTAAGGTGTCCGGTCTGCATGGCCGGGTCGCAACTTGACATTTGTTACAGACAACATTCGTGTTACCATGCCGAAATTGAGCTAAAAACGCCAATTTCGGGTGCTTTTTAAGGTTTTGTAAAGAAAAATTAAAATTCTATCAAGTGCTTTTGTGTGCAGCTGTTACCAACGGCCGCCTGGAGCCCTTTATTTATGCGGGTTCCAGAGGGGTACTCCCTGAAAAGCATTACTCTCGCAAGAGAGATTAAGACTGAAGATTATTAGTCACGATAGTATGACGTTATTATCCCCTGAAAAGCATTACTCTCGCAAGAGAGATTGCAGCCTACGGCTGCCTGCTTCTCGGCTCGGAAATGGTCCCGCAAGCGGTCCCGCTTCGCTCGCCTCTGTCGCAGTAAGACTTGGAGTTCTCGCAAGAGAGATTAAGACTATCCAGTACCACGTACATTTGCATCCCAAATTGTAGCCCTGAAAAGCATTCCTCTCGCAAGAGAGATTGCAACCTGGCGGTTGCCTGCTTGTCGGCTCGGTCATGCCCACGCAAGCGTGTTCGCGACACTCGCCTCTGTCGCAGTAAGACTTAGAACTCTCGCAAGAGAGATTAAGACTTTATTCTCAGGAGGCGGAATTCAGCTGTTATCCCGCCCTGAAATGCATTACTCTCGTAAGAGAGATTGCAACCTTACGGTTGCCTGCTTGTCGGTTCGGAAATGGTCCCGCAAACGGTCCCGCTTCGCTCGCCTCTGTCGCAGTAAGACTATGGAACTCTCGCAAGAGAGATTAAGACGAATCTCTGAAAAGGATCATTCTTTATTCCCCTTTACCCTGAAAGGCGCTGCTCTCGCTTTACGTCGCAGTGCGAATCTCCGGCTGCCTGCTTGTCAGCTCGGAAATGGTCCCGCAAGCGGTTCCGCTTCGCTCGCCTCTGTCGCAGTAAGACTTGGAGCTCTCGCAAGAGAAATCTTTTTCCCCAAAAAACAGGTTGACACTTTTGTTGTCTTTGTCGATATAATTCATGTCAGGCGCTCATTACCGTCTGGCTGAACATATGTACCTCCTGTGGTTGGCGGCTCCGGTGAAAATCGGGGCCGTTTTTTATTTTATGTGGTTGACGTTCTTCTATATCAAAGTGATATAATGGTTGTCGGGCGCGTGGGGCGTTCGGAAAAAAAGAGGTAAAATATGAAAACTGTTCAGCAAAGCATTTGGACTATCCCGTGGGGCGATATCCCGACTCCCCCGAAAATTTCATTTTTTGAGTCGGCGCTTCCATTCTAAAAAACGATAAAAACAGAAGGGTACAATGTTGCACTGTCAAACCTTAACGGAGGATACCTCAATGAGACCGATTATCGCATCTGTTGATGAAACCGAAATCGAAATCCTTGCAAAACACTGCTGATCAACGAATAATATTTCAAACTAAAGCGTTAAACCCCGGTGTCAAAGCCGGGCCTTTTTTGTTGTCATATGGGTATGCGGAGCCTAAAATTTCCCATTTTCACTCAAAAAAGTGTAAATTTAAGGTGTCCGGTCTGCATGGCCGGGTCGCAACTTGACATTTGTTACAGACAACATTCGTGTTACCATGCCGAAATTGAGTTAAAAACACCAATTTCGGGTGCTTTTTAGGGTTTTGTAAAGAAAAATTAAAATTCTATTAAGTGCTTTTGCGTGCAGTTGTTACCAATGGCCGCCTGGAACCCTTTATTTATGCGGGTTCCAGAGGGGTACTCCCTGAAAAGCATTCCTCTCGCAAGAGAGATTAAGACTCATTACGAGCCAGAGCTGTCATCGGGCCGAGGTTCCCCCTGAAAAGCATTCCTCTCGCAAGAGAGATTAAGACTTGAGTCTGATTCCATTTTCATAGAAGAGACTTTCGCCCTGAAAAGCATTCCTCTCGCAAGAGAGATTAAGACGCACTTGATTTAAAGTTAACATTCTTTACAAATGCAACCCTGAAAAGCATTCCTCTCGCAAGAGAGATTAAGACTAACTCCTTCAGATCCTTTAAGAAGGAATTCTTTCCCCCTGAAAAGCATTCCTCTCGCAAGAGAGATTAAGACTCCCCACATGCGGATCTTCTCATTGAGAAAATCGTCACCCTGAAAAGCATTCCTCTCGCAAGAGAGATTAAGACCCAGATGTAAAGTAGCCGTAAGCGAATCCACCACTATGTCCCTGAAAAGCATTACTCTCGCAAGAGAGATGGCAGCCTAGCGGCTGCCTGCTTGTCGGCTCGGAAATGGTCCCGCAAGCGGTCCCGCTTCGCTCGCCTCTGTCGCAGTAAGACCTGGAACTCTCGCAAGAGAGCTTAAGACTGAAATTTCACCTGGGCATACGGTACTCATAATTATTTGCCCCTGAAAAGCATTCCTCTCGCAAGAGAGATTGCAGCCTACGGCTGCCTGCTTGTCGGCTCGGTCATGCCCACGCAAGCGTGTTCGCGACGCACGCCTCAGTCGCAGTAAGACTAGGAGCTCTCGCAAGAGAGATTGCAGCTACGCTGCCAAATGGTCGGTTCGGTCATGCCGGAATGCAAGCATTCCGTCGCGACGCTCACCTTATCCATTTGTAAGACACTTTAACTCTCGCAAGAGAGATTAAGACTTACGTCTGTAGAGACTTTTAATCCATCTCATATCCCCTGAAAAGCATTCCTCTCGCAAGAGAGATCTTTTTTCAAAAAAAACAGGTTGACACTATTGTTGTCTTTGTCGATATATGTTATGTCAGACGCTCGTTACGTTCGGCATAACATTTTACTCCTGAGGTTGGCGGTCCCGGTAAAAATCGGGGCCGTTTTTTATTTTATGTGGTTGACGTTCTTCTATATCAAAGTGATATAATGGTTGTCGGGCGCATGGGGCGTTCGGAAAAAAGAGGTAAAATATGAAAACTATTCAGCAAAGCATTTGGACTATCCCGTGGGGCGATATCCCGACTCCCCCGAAAATTTCATCTTTTGAGTTGACGCATCCATTCTGAAAACCGATAAAAAGACAGAAGGGGGCAATGTTGTACTGTCAAACCTTAACGGAGGATACCTCAATGAGACCGATTGTCGCATCTGTTGATGAAACCGAAATCGAAATCCTTGCAAAACACTGCTAATCAACGAATAAAATTTCAAACTAAAGCTTTAAACCCCGGTGTCAAAAACCGGGCCTTTTTGTTGTCAATTGGGGATGCGGAGCCTAAAATTCTCCATTTTCACTCAAAAAAGTGTAAATTTAAGGTGTCCGGTCTGCATGGCCGGGTCGCAACTTGACATTTGTTACAGACAACATTCGTGTTACCATGCCGAAATTGAGCTAAAAACGCCAATTTTGGGTGCTTTTTAGGGTTTTGTAAAGAAAAATTAAAATTCTATTAAGTGCTTTTGCGTGCAGTTGTTACCAACGGCCGCCTGGAACCCTTTATTTATGCAGGTTCCAGAGGGGTACTCCCTGAAAAGCATTCCTCTCGCAAGAGAGATTAAGACTGAGATCAATTTGATGGTTAATCTTATCCATCTCGTCCCTGAAAAGCATTCCTCTCGCAAGAGAGATTAAGACCGTATACTCTTCTTGGTGCAAAGAAGAAGGAAAATACGGCCCTGAAAAGCATTCCTCTCGCAAGAGAGATTAAGACTCAAAGAATTTAGCTATAAGAGGTAACTGATCCCAATACCCTGAAAAGCATTCCTCTCGCAAGAGAGATTAAGACCCTCAGCTTGCGAGTCATACTCTACAAGAGAATTCGTACCCTGAAAAGCATTCCTCTCGCAAGAGAGATTAAGACCTTCAGCTTGCGAGTCATACTCTACAAGAGAATTCGTACCCTGAAAAGCATTCCTCTCGCAAGAGAGATGGCAACCTGGCGGTTGCCTGCTTGTCGGCTCGGAAATGGTCCCGCAAGCGGTCCCGCTTCACTCGCCTCTGTCGCAGTAAGACTTGGAGCTCTCGCAAGAGAGATTAAGACTCCTGAGAAGTTTGGTTAGACGGACGCTGCTTGAAACCCTGAAAAGCATTACTCTCGCAAGAGAGATTGCAACCTGGCGGTTGCCTGCTTGTCGGCTCGGAAATGGTCCCGCAAGCGGTCCCGCTTCGCTCGCCTCTGTCGCAGTAAGACCAAGATGTCATTCTGGAGCCGAAGGCGATAGAATCCATACTCTCGCAAGAGAGTTTTTTTTCAAAAATCTGGTTGACACTTTTGTTGTCTTTGTCGATATAATTCATGTCAGGCGCTCATTACCGTCTGGCTGAACATATGTACCTCCTGTGGTTGGCGGCTCCGGTGAAAATCGGGGCCGTTTTTTTATTTTATGTGGTTGATGTTCTTCTATATCAGAGAGATATAATGGTTGTCGGGCGCATGGGGCGTTCGAGAAAAAAGAGGTAAAATATGAAAACTGTTCAGCAAAGCATTTGGACTATTCCGTGGGGCGACATCCCGACTCCCCCGAAAATTTCATTTTTTGAGTCAACGCTTCCATTTTAAAAACGAAAAGACAGAAGGGTGCAATGTTGCACTGCCAAACCTTAACGGAGGATACCTCAATGAGACCGATTATCGCATCTGTTGATGAAACCGAAATCGAAATCCTTGCAAAACACTGCTGATCAACGAATAAAATTTCAAACTAAAGCTTTAAACCCCGGTGTCAAAAACCGGGCCTTTTTTGTTGTCAATTGGGGATGCGGAGCCTAAAATTTCCCGTTTTCACTCAAAAAAGTGTAAATTTAAGGAGTCCGGTCTGCATGGCCGGGTCGCAACTTGACATTTGTTACAGACAACATTTGTGTTACCATGCCTAAATTGAGCTAAAAACGCCAATTTCGGGTGCTTTTTAGGGTTTTGTAAAGAAAAATTAAAATTCTATTAAGTGCTTTTGTGTGCAGTTGTTACCAGCGGCCGCCTGGAACCCTTTATTTATGCGGGTTCCAGAGGGGTACTCCCTGAAAAGCATTCCTCTCGCAAGAGAGATTAAGACAGTTATATTTGTCAAAGTCTGGAGGAAGTGTAGTTTTCCCTGAAAAGCATTCCTCTCGCAAGAGAGATTAAGACCTTTCTAATTTCCTTACGGCGTCGTCTAGTGAATTCCCCTGAAAAGCATTCCTCTCGCAAGAGAGATTGCAACCTGGCGGCTGCCTGCTTGTCGGCTCGGTCATGCCCGTGCAAGCACGGTCGCGACACTCGCCTCTGTCGCAGTAAGACTTGGAGCTCTCGCAAGAGAGATTATGACCGAAGATCCTGAAGCCATTCGATGTAGTCGTCCGAAACCCTGAAAAGCGTTCGCTCTCTTGCACTTTTTTTCAAAAATCTGGTTGACACTATTGTTGTCTTTGTCGATATATGTTATGTCAGACGCTCGTTACGTTCGGCATAACATATTTACTCCTTAGGTTAGGTTGGCGGTCCCGGTAAAAATCGGGGCCGTTTTTTTTATGTGGTTGACGTTCTTCTAAATCAAAGAGATATAATGGTTGTCGGGCGCATGGGGCGTTCGGAAAAAAGAGGTAAAATATGAAAACTGTTCAGCAAAGCATTTGGACTATTCCATGGGGCGATATCCCGACTCCCCCGAAAATTTCATCTTTTGAGTTGACGCATCCATTCTGAAAACCGATAAAAAGACAGAAGGGTGCAATGTTGTACTGTCAAACCTTAACGGAGGATACCTCAATGAGACCGATTGTCGCATCTGTTGATGAAACCGAAATCGAAATCCTTGCAAAACACTGCTAAACAACGAATGATATTTCAAACTAAAGCATTAAAACCCGGTGTCAAAAACCGGGCCATTTTTTTTGTTGTCAATTGGGGATGCGGAGCCTAAAATTTCCCGTTTTCACTCAAAAAAGTGTAAATTTAAGGTGTCCGGTCTGCAAGTCCGGGTGGCAACTTGACATTTGTTACAGACAACATTCGTGTTACCATGCCGAAATTGAGCTAAAAACGCCAATTTTGGGTGCTTTTTAGGGTTTTGTAAAGAAAAATTAAAATTCTATTAAGTGCTTTTGTGTGCAGTTGTTGCCAACGGCCGCCTGGAACCCTTTATTTATGCGGGTTCCAGAGGGGTACTCCCTGAAAAGCATTCCTCTCGCAAGAGAGATTAAGACGACGAATGCCCCACGTGCATCACCAAGTTTGTCTTCACCCTGAAAAGCATTCCTCTCGCAAGAGAGATTAAGACTTCCCCTATCTTTCCGTGGAAAGTCATTGTTTATTTTCCCCTGAAAAGCATTCCTCTCGCAAGAGAGATTGCAACCTGGCGGTTGCCTGCTTGTCGGCTCGGAAATGGTCCCGCAAGCGGTCCCGCTTCGCTCGCCTCTGTCGCAGTAAGACTAAAGAAAAGCGGAATATACCTCACAATGTCATCCCGGTCCTATGCCGGGAACGCCATGTTTCTCTGAAGATAAAAGACCTCTCGCAAGAGAGATTAAGACAGAGTGAACTTGTTATTGTTTTCTTCAACCTTCTTCCCCTGAAACGCATTCCTCTCGCAAGAGAGATTGCAACCTAACGGTTGCCTGCTTGTCGGCTCGGAAATGGTCCCGCAAGCGGTCCCGCTTCGCTCGCCTCTGTCGCAGTAAGACTTGGAAATTCTCGCAAGAGAGATTAAGACATAATTTCTGCTGCCTTATTTTCTACAGGGAATGACTCCCTGAAAGGCATTACTCTCGCAAGAGAGATTAAGACGTGATCAGTTCCGAACCTAATTCCGCAATAGAAGTCATCCCCTGAAAAGCATTACTCTCGCAAGAGAGATTAAGACTCAAGAATTTGGGGTCGAACGTCAATTTCCATAACCCTGAAAAGCATTACTCTCGCAAGAGAGATGACAATCTTCGATTGTCTGCTCCTAGGCTCGGCAATGGAAATGCAAGCATTTCCGCTGCGCTCGCCTTACGTCGCAGTGCTGGCCTACGGCACAGCAAGTGTGCGGCTCAGCCATGCCCGTGCAAGCACGGTCGCGGCATTCGCCTTGAACACTTGTAAGACTCCTCATTAACGAGAGATTAAGACGCTGTTTCTTCATCAATGATCTTGAACCAGGTATAATCCCGCTAAAAAGCGCTTCTCTCAAAAGAGAGATGACTCCCTTGCGTTTTTTTTTCAAAAAACAGGTTGACATTTTTGTTGTCTTTGTCGATATATGTTATGTCAGATGCTCATTACCGTTTGATTGAACATATTACCTCCGTTGTTGAAGGCGGCTCCGGTGAAAATCGGGGCCGTTTTTTTGTTGACGTTTGTCGCGCAAAAGCAGATGTATAGATGTGCTTGATGCAGACAAAACGTTAAACGAGGAGGATCGCTCAATGAGTATACTTGGTAAGATTAAGAAATTTATTATTGATATAATCGGAGATGCCGATGCAGTTTCTGTGCTAATATCAGATTGTGAAGTGCCTGATAAAGAATTTGAAGAAGGCACTAAAGGATACGACAATACGCTTGATGCGATTGCCGATGGCAAGTTCGGTTATCGTCCTGAGTTTGATAAGTTGCTGCGTAGATACGGAAGGACTTTTAAAGGTCCTAAGCCGAACGCAAAGAAGTACCAGGAATCCAATGTATTTACCAGAACCAAGAAGAATGCCTGGCTGTACGATTCTATAAACGAGGCCTTGCGTCAACAGGCTGAATCTGCGGCGCAGTTCAGTTGTGATGAGGAGCCGAAAAGCTTCAAGGAAAAAATCCAAAAAGCTGAATTCGTTGAAGTGGAGATTGTTGACACGGAACGGTGACGTTCGGGCGTGTAGCTTATTTAATAGCGAATGCCGCAGTCATCAGTTTTGCTGACACTCCATGAGCTTGCAGAAATTTTGCGATCTTCTTGTCTCGTGCTGCAAATTTCCGTTTCGTTTCTGCTCTGCCCTTTGCTTCACCTTTCGCCATGCCTTCGGCTATACCTTCCTCTTTGCTAATCCGGATAGCGGTGTACAGACACGCATTGTGTTCGTCTTTATCAATCATACTCGTAGCAACCTCCGTAAGGAACTTGTTTGACGTTTTAGAAATCCGTAGTAGCCTATAGATCCCCTGAAGAACCGAGTCTATTTCCAGACAATATATCTTTTTCGTCGGTAGGCCGGCAAGGCCCCGCATTTTCCCATGTCGGAGTGCCGGAAAAGGCTTAATTCTTTCAAAGAAAAGTGATTAATCAGCAGTTTGTCAAAATGTGGCTTAGCTCAGCTTGGCCATTTTCAAATACTTTTTCCACGCAAAGTCTTTTTTTCTGTAAACTTTTGCTAAAATAGGGTATATTACGAGAAAAGAAGGAAATGCTATGAGTCGAAAAATATTTGTGAGCTTTTTGGGATTGACTGATTATAAATTAGCCGTCTATAAATCTTGGCGTGGTGAAGGCTGTGCTTCCGAAACGCGTTTTGTGCAAAAGGCGATTGTCGAATTGTATCCCAAGACTGATCTTGACAAAATAGTCATTTTTGTAACCAAAGAATCGCGGGAAAAAAACGAGCAAGCTCTTTTGGAAGATCTGAAAGAATTGGGCGTAGAACCTGAAAAAATTGAGACGGAATTGATCTCTGTGGATGTTTCTGATTTGTCCTTGACTTGGAATTGGTTTGAATCGCTTCAAAGCAAATTTGAGAAAGGGGACACACTTGTTTTGGATGTTACTCACGGCTTCAGGATGGTGCCTGTCGTATTCTCGGCTGCAGTTGCATATCTGAAAAGGGTGAAAAATGTTCACCTTGAGTCGGTTCTGTATGGCGCGTTTGAAATGAAAGTGGATGCTAAACCTATCGTTAATTTGAAGGATTTTTACACCATAAGCGACTGGACCGAAGGTGTGGGACGTTTGGTTGATACGGCGGATGCCTCTTTCTTGAGAAAAACGGCAGAGAGCGAGTCTAATGGTAGCTTTGCTGGGCTTAATAATCAGGATCTGTTGAATAGTATTGATGATTTGACTAAAGCATTTCGTAATGTTGAATTGCAGAATATTGAAAGTAAGGCGCGAAAGTCTCTGGATCTGATTTGCAAGTTCCAAAAGCAATCAAGCGGAAAACTTGAGGGACAAGTCCTTCAAATGATTATAGATCAGTTCCAACCGTTAGTAAGTGAACCGCCTCTTGATGGCTCCTATTCGTTGGATTATCTGAAGCTTCAGCTTCGCCTCATTAAGATGTTTGCAGAATACAATTTGTACATGCAGGCTTTTACCGCAATGAATGAGTGGCTGGGCTCATTGGGAGTATTTTTAATGAAGCGCGGGAGCGAGTTTAGGTTTACTTCGCGGGAAAAAGATAGCTCGGCTCGATCTCATGCTGCGGTTTTTTTGAATATGTTGCAGCACCCTGCTGATTTTGAGGCTGAAAACGAAACAATCGCAATGCTTAAAGCCTCGTTGGATGAGGCTTACAATACCCTCTTTGAAAAATATACGACTCAAGATGAAATTTCGGATTTGCTGAAACAGTCAAAAAAAATTCGCAACGGGTTTAATCATGGCTGGACTGGGGTTCACCGCAAGGGGGCTCCAAAAGATTTAAATGAGAAGTTTGATAGAGCGATGGCAACATTGAATAGAATTGTAGAAAAGATAGGAGACGACAATGGCTAAGTTTTTGTACGGTGCCGCAGTGCAAGGCATCCAAGGCTTTATTTTTCAGACGAATAAGCTGCGGGATATTGTCGGTGCCAGTGAACTGGTGGAAAGAATTTGTACCACCGATTTTGACGAGTTTGCAGAATCAAATGGCGGAGCGAACGACCCCAAGTCTATACTGCGAGCAGCGGGTAATATCAAGTATTTGTTCGAAAGCGAAGATGCTTGTAAAAAGGCTGTGCTCAAGTTCCCCAAGAAGGTTGTAGAGAATGCCCCCGGTATAACGATTAGCCAGGCGGTTGTTCCTGTTGAAGATGATGCGGATATTGCAGCCGCTATCGATAAATTGGAAGCCTCGCTCAGAGTTCAGCGCAACAGGCAGATGCGTCCTATCAATTTGGGATTTACGGGCGTTCTCCGTTCACGTTCTACGGGTTTCCCGGCTGTTGAAGTTCGTAAGGACAAAAATGGGCAAGACGAGTTCCTTGACAAGGCGACTCAAAAAAAGCGTGATGCATCAGAGACGCAGGCTCTTTCTAAAAAAGCATTTGGTTTTGATGTTCTCACTAAGCAGGTTGCATTTGAAATAGACCAGATTACCGGCAAGAACGATTGGATTGCTGTAATTCATGCTGATGGAAATGGTCTCGGTCAGGTCGTGCAGAAAGTCGGCAAGAAAACGGACGAGTTCAAGGCGTTTTCCAAAGCGCTGGACGAAGCGACTGTCGGCGCTGCGGTCGATGCGTTCAATGCGCTTGTTGAACGTAAGTATTTCGATGTGAAGGACGAGTCAAAATTGATACCGATTCGCCCGGTGGTGCTCGGTGGCGACGACTTTACTGTGATTTGCCGTGCTGATTTTGCTGTTGAGTACGTACAAAAGTTTTTGGAATCTTTCGAGAAACGTACTGGCGAAGGCGTCATAGCAGAACTGCTCAAAAAGAATGCCGTATTCGAAAACGGAAACAAGCTAACGGCTTGCGCAGGCATTGCGTTTGTCAAGTCTTCTTACCCGTTCTACTATGCCTACGATCTTGCGGAATCTCTTTGTTCCATGGCGAAAAAAGATGCCAAGAAACCGGAAAACCCGCGCTATTTGGCTCCTTCTTGTTTGATGTTCCACAAGGTACAGAGTAGCTTTGTCGAAAGTTTTGACAAAATTGTTGATAAAGAGCTGACTGCGTCGGGTTGTTTGTATGTATTTGGCCCATATTATCTCGCTGAAACTCCGTATCGCTGGACTGTGGATAAGCTGATGGAAGTGTGCGACTTGCTGGATGGCGAAGATGGTAATGCGTTAAAATCAAATGTCCGTCAGTGGCTTACGCTACAATCTCAAGATGCTGGTATGGCAAAACAGAAGGCGGAGCGCATCGTGAGCATTTTGGAAAAGAGTGACTTGCGTTCTATTGCAGAAGAATTGGTGCAGAACGAAGTACTACGCAATGGCAAGAAGTATTCCCCTGCATACGATGTCTTGTCGTTACATTCGGTCCGCTTTCAGGAAACTAGATCCGCAAAATAAGGAGTATTGACGTGAATATCAATTATACGATACAGTTTTTTTCGGGCTGGCATTGTGGCTCCGGACTTTCGGCAGGTGCCGATGTGGATACTTTGGTTGTCAAGGATGACGATGGCTTGCCTTTTGTTCCTGGCAAGACTATTAAGGGCCTTTTGCGTGAGGCCGTTGAAGATTATGCCGCATTGACGCAAGAAGTTTCTGCTGAACGCATTGATGCGGTTTTCGGTTCGTTTGATTCAAAAGAAAAGTTTTCACGAGGGGTTGCCTTTTTTGGCAATGCCGCTTTAAGTGATGACGAGGCTAAAGCTATAAAGAGCGACAAATTGCAGCCGTTCCTGTACAAGAGACTTTCGGCTACGGCGATTGGCGAAAATGGTGTCGCAAAGGACCATAGCCTTCGTCGTATTGAAGTTGTTGTCCCATGCAAATTGCAGGGTAAAATTCTTGATATCCCCGAGGACTTTGTTGAAGTCTTGAAAAAGAGTATGGGGCTTATCAAACGATTGGGCTCCTGGAGAAATCGTGGCCTTGGTCGTTGCACTTTTAAATGCGAGGGTTGCTAATAATGTCTACTTTGAAATTTAAATGCACCTTGCTGACCGATGTAATCCTCAACCAGCACGCTGCTACTGAGGGCAACCAGTCAACACTTGACTTTATTCCTGGAAACAACTTCCTTGGAATTGTGGCAGGGAATGTCTATGCGGAACATCGTGACCTTGCTTTGGATATTTTGCATAGCGGAAAAGTTCGTTTTGGCGATGCGCATCCGGCCTTGAATGGCGTGCGCTCATTACGTGTACCGTCTTGTTTCTTTTATCCAAAGCTTGGCAGCTATAAGGAGGAATGCTATGTCCATCATGGTATCCCTAACCTTGCTAGCGATGACCTCAAGAAAAAGCAACTGAAACAGTGCCGTAACGGATTCTTGGCATTTAACGATTCTAAGAGCTCGTTTACGGATGTCGTTCCTGAAAAATTCTTTGCGATAAAATCTGCACACGACAGGGAAAAGTTCCGTTCCAAGGATAGCCAGATGTATGGCTACGAGTCTTTGCGGAAAGGCTTGGAACTGTTTTTTGAGGTGGAAGTAGATGATTCCTTGACCACAGATGTCAAAGAACTTGTTAGCTCATTGCTTGTTGGGAAAAAACGCGTGGGCCGTTCCAAGACTGCTCAGTATGGCCTTGTTGAAATTGAAACGGTTGACTATGCTGAACCCGTTGTGGAAAAGCGCAACGATGATTACGTAATTGTATATGCGGATGCCCGTCTTATCTTTTTTGATGAATACGGAATGCCCACATTTACGCCAACGGCAGAACAGTTGGGTTGCCCTGGTGGAGAAATTGTGTGGGAAAAATCGCAGGTGCGCACATTCCAGTATTCTCCGTGGAATTTCAAGCGCCAGTCTAGAGATATGGACCGCTGCGGTATCGAGAAGGGTTCTGTATTTGTGGTGAGCGAAGTGAAAGATTTTTCAGGCACATCATGTTATGTAGGAGAATTCAAAAACGAAGGTTTCGGAAAGGTAATTTACAATCCGAAATTCTTGAGTTACGATGGGCAGGGTGCTGCAAGTTATGCTTATGAAAAAGCCTCGGAACCAGATGCTCAAAATTCGTCTTTGAGTGCTAAGCGACCTGCCTGCGACAGTGTTCTATTGAATTATCTAAAACACGAACAACGGAAGTTTAACGGTCTGTCTCGCATTTATGCTTGTGTGAACAAGTTTGTGTCAGATGAATCAATTTACTGGTGTGGCGAAGAATCGTTTGCAAGCCAATGGGGTACTATCCGCAGTATCGCGTCACGACTTAATAGCCGCACCGAGATTATGGGCGAGTTGTTCAATTCCGAAAAAGCTTACCTGGAGCATGGTGTTGCTGCTGAGAAGTGGAATGAAAATTCGCGCAAGGCACGTTTGAAGGATTTCCTTGAAAGTACGGCAAAGCAGGAAGGCTTCTCCGATGTGGAATTCAAGTCGCTTGTTGTCAATTTGGCGGCCGAGATGGCTAAAAAGATTCAGGGAGGTGTATAATGGAAAGTTTTGCTAGAAGTAATAACGTCCGTTACTTGGCTCGTGTTGTTTTGCAGGCTGAAACTCCGGTGGTTATCGGGAGTGGAGATAAAGACTCCCTAACGGATTCCCTTGTACAAAAAGATGTAAATGGACTTCCGTATATTCCGGCGTCGTCTGTGGCGGGATGCCTTCGCCATGCGTTTGCATCGAAGTTGGATGTCAAAGAATTGGAACGAGTTTTCGGTTATCAAAAGTCTGACGATGGTCAGGGCTCTCGTGTTGTATTTACGGATGGTCGTTTGGTTGGCCCTAGTGGCGTTGTTGATGGCATTCAAAATATCAATTTCGATACGGATGCTTTCTTTAGCCGTTTTGCCAAGTTGCCCATTCGCGATCATGTCCGTATTTCGCACCATGGTGCTGCCGAAAAGACAGGAAAATTTGACGAAGAGATTGTGTTCAAGGGTTCTCGTTTTTGCTTTGAGATTGAGCTAGTGGGTGAGTCTAATGATGCACAGTATTTTGATTCACTGCTGGAACAGATGATGCATTCGGAATTCCGTATAGGAGCAGGTTCTCGTTCGGGCTTTGGCAAGGTTAAAATTGTTGAACTTAAAAAGGCGGCTCTGGATCTGACGAACGGTGAAGATTTGGAGAAATATATCGGCAAGTCATCTGACCTTTCTGATCCGACTGATTTCTGGAAAGATCTTCCGAAAGAACGCGTTCAGGATTTGAATACGGAGGGCTGGACTCGTTACGAGCTGGAACTTACTCCACGTGACTTTTTCTTGTTCGCAGCGGGTTCTGGCGATAACGATGCCGATATATGTGCCGTTCGTGCTTCTCAGATAGAGTGGAATGATGGTAAGCCCGTCTTTACGCCGAACTTGTTGCTGATTCCTGGAAGTTCTGTAAAAGGAGCCATTTCTCATCGTGTGGCTTACCGCTATAACAAGCGCGTGGGTGTGACACTTGAAAAACTGAAAGAAGCTGCTGAGGCTGCAAATAGGGATATCGCTGATTTGATCAAGGAAAACACCGGCTGCAAAAACAAGGCGGTGCAGACTTTGTTCGGTTCTCAGGACAAGGATAATTCTTGCCGCGGTCGAGTTCTTCTTTCGGATGTGATTCAGAAAAAGTCTAGTACCAAGATTCTGAACCATGTTTCTGTAGACCGCTTTACGGGCGGTGCCGTTGCAGGAGCGCTTTTCTCTGAAAAAGTCTGGTCGAAGGAACCTTCTGAAACGTATACATTGAAGTTCCTGCTGGAACCTGGAGAGGTTGATGCAGATGTACTCGGTGCTTTTGAAGATGCTCTCAAGGATATTGCCAAGGGTATGCTTCCTTTGGGTGGCGGCGTCAATCGCGGTCATGGTGTTTTTGAAGGCAAAGTTTTAAAAAATGGCGAGGTATTGTAATGAATAGGACGATAAATATTGAACAGTGCCAAGGCTATATCTGGAAAAGCGATGCGGACAAGCCGCAGGTCTTTAATGGTTGCGCTTGCAATCTCGTGCTAGATGATTCTGCGAATCCCTTTGTTCTGGAGGCGATGCTTTATGACGCTCAGACGCAGGACTCCTATATGATCAAGTATGTGGATGGCCGTCATCTTATTCAGGAGTATAATTTATTCAATAAGTTCGATGATGTTACTGAAATATCTGTTTTGCCGAACCGTATGGAGGGTATTCCTGAGCTTAAGCTGAAACAGTTTTGGAAAAAAACTCCTGATAAGTTGTGCAATGGTTTTGAAACATTAACTCCTGCTGAGATTGTTTTTGCAGGCTTTAAAAAGGTGGGCGAATAATGACGGTGAAAGCTCCTTTTAATTTTGTTCCTGTCTCTGACAAGGTTTATTTCCCGGAATGGGCTAGTTATATATCGCACGATATTCCTTTTGAAGACGGTGTAAGCGGCAGCATTAAGGTGAAAATTACGGCAAAGTCGCCCATCTTTGTTCGCAATGGCCATACTCAAGGCGATGCCGACGAAATATCAGATGCTTATAAGCAGTTCTCCAATGTCGATGGCAAGTACTACATTCCGGGAACCTCCATTAAGGGGGCTGTACGCAGCGTGCTTGAAATTATGAGCTTCGGCAAGATGAGTACGCAGGAGACGCACAAGTTTGCACATCGCGAATGGGATTACAAAGAACTGTACCAGATAAAGGGCTCACTTTTGAAATTAAGGTGCGGCTGGCTCAGAAGAAAATCCGATGGAACATACTGTGTTCAAAGCTGTGGCAAACCATGGCGTATCAGTTTCAAGGATTTGGACAAGTATCTTGGAAAAAACCTGTTTGAACAAAACTTCTCGAATGCGAATAAGAAATCAACTGATTTGAATACTGCGCAAAAGGATGCTCAGAAACGGGGACATTTTGAAGAAGACCCAAAATCGGCAATGTTTAAATACCGTTTTTTTGATGACTTGAAAAAGACTCGAGATGGTATACATTTTGCAACGATTCCGCCTAAAGAAGGTAAGCCTGATAAGCGGAAAGTTCGCATAGATGAGAATGGCGAAATGGTGGGGAGTATAGTCTTGACAGGACAACCGGATGTTTCTGGTTTTATCGATCGCAAACAGGGTGACGGTAAATTTTATGAGTTCGTTTTTCAGGACAAGCCCGAAAAGAACTACCCAATTTCTGAAGAGATGTTCAAGGATCTCGCTTACATTTACAAGGATAATCCTGAATGGGCTTACCATGCAAAGAATTTAGAGACCAAGGGCATTCCCGTCTTCTTTAGAGAAGAAGGTTTTGGTGATAGAGCGAAACTTGTGGATTGTGGTCTCGCCTATATGTATAAGCAACCATTTACAAAATCCCCTGCAGATTGGATTCCTTCTGCCCATAATTCTAATAATCACGATTTAGCCGAGAGTATTTTTGGCTATATCGCAAAAGAAAAGGATAAGCCCTCGTTAAAAGGTCGTGTTCAGTTCGGCCATGCCTTTAGCAAGGTTACAACGGGTTGTAAAAAGGATACTGAGTTTGTGCTTGCTAATCCGAGGGCGTCGTATTATCCGCTTTATGCGAGTGACGGAAGCTGGGATGATGCAAATTCAATTGCAGGTCGTAAACGCTATGTTGTAAGAACCGGTGAATACGGTGTTGCGGATTCTGTCGGAACTGACAACATGAAGTCTATGGCGAATGTACTAAATGCCGGTGCCATATTCGAAGAAACCATTACATTCCATAATCTTAAACATATTGAATTGGGAGCTTTGCTTTCTGCTTTGACATTCCATAACAATGCGACGTGCCTACATTCCATTGGTCAAGGAAAACCTTTTGGCTGGGGTGCAACGTCGTTTGAAATTGAGGAGTTGGTTGTCGAAGGTGATCGCGAAAAAGATTGTCTCAAGTATATGGGCGAATTTGAAAACGCCATGGATGATTTTCTGGGATCCGCTTGGGTTGATGATGCTGATATTAAGGAACTCTGTGCTATGGCGACGCCGATACCGACAGAGGCGAATAGTACTTTTGAGTATATGAAACTCGATAATGGTGGAGTAAATGAGTTTAACAAACAACCTGCTCGTTGCGAAAATCTAGATCGCTTCACGAAAATTGCTTCACTGAAAAAGTGGAACAATTGGCAGATGGCCAAACCGAATTCCATCGTGAATATGCCTA
This sequence comes from Fibrobacter succinogenes subsp. succinogenes S85, assembly GCF_000146505.1. Lineage (GTDB taxonomy): Bacteria > Fibrobacterota > Fibrobacteria > Fibrobacterales > Fibrobacteraceae > Fibrobacter > Fibrobacter succinogenes. Next base: position 2,363,863 of record NC_017448.1, read on the forward strand.
GCGATGAAAAAGAAAAAATTCTTGCGGATATGGAAATGCGTATTCAGGAAAGCCTTGCCAAGGAGGCTGAATATGCTGCGGAGCGTGCCGCTGTTGAACAGGAACGTCGCGAAGAAGAGCAGAAGAAGGCTGCGAAAAAGGCTAATATGGATCTTTCGTTCTTGAACACGCTAACGACTTTCAAGGATGGGAAAAATAGGCTCGAGGCTAGCTTCAAGAAGCTTGACCTGTTGCCGATTACGCCTGATGTCCTTGACCATCTTTCCGATGAAGCAAGACAATGCATTGAAAATTTTGTCGCACGTATGTTTGCTCGCCCAGAAAAGAAGTGGGGGAGTAAAAACAAGGATGTTGCAAAGGATGCAGCTATAGCTGAAGTCAAAAAATGGTTTGGTTCTGATTATAAGTGTCAGGGGCTTTAATCCCATGCCCCGTCTTTTCAACGTAACAAACCATTCCGTTACCGATGACCAACGAGCAGATGCGATTGCATCGCTCGGCGTTGGTGATGTTGTCGATATGCCTCCCGATATTGCTCGTTGCTGGGGGACCGTGCCGCCGGAGCTTGACTCCGTTTGCGGCTATGTTCAGCCTGTAATTGACTGGCTTTCTTCTCAGGCAACAAAAGGCGATGTCGTGTGGGTGCAGGGCGAATGGGGCGCTGTGATAACGGTTGTGGCGTGGTGCGAGGCGCGTGATTTGCGTGCAGTGTATGCAACGACAAAGCGCGAGGCTACTGAAATTCATGGCGAAAATGGCGTGCAGATGACACATGTATTTAGGCATGTGCGCTTCCGCGATTTCCCGAAACTTGGAGCCCGTTGACGCTTCGGCCATACCGAATTTACTACCTTTGGTCTCGGAAATAAGACTATGGGTAACTTACGCGCTATTCTCATGCCGGTCGCTATTCTCGCCGGCATCCTCATTCCTCAGGCGCACTTTCTGTCGCCGCTCTTGCCGTTCACTATCGGCATCATGATGTTCCTTACGTTCGTGACGAAAATTCCGCCGCAGACGCATGGTTACACGTTCAAGATAGAAGCTCGCGCGTTTATCGCAAGTCTCGTGATTATCGCCGCCCTCTGGGGCGTTGTGGAGCTTTTCCACTTGCCGCGTGAAGTGCTTTTGGGCGGTGCCATCATTGCTCTTTGCCCGCCCGCGAATGCGGCGCCTGCGATGGCAAAAATGCTTGGTGGCAGCGCGTCCCTTGCACTCAAGATTTTCCTTAGCGGTAACCTGATTGCGTGCTTTAGCATCCCGATTATCTTTGGCTATTTGACCGGTGCCGAGGCGGACCTTTCTGAAATCGCGATGAAGATTTTCAATACGATCCAGCCGATTATCAGCATCCCGCTTGCGTTTGCGTTTGGGCTCCGTAACTTTTACCCGGAGCTTGCCGACCGTGCCGCGAAATACCAGAAGTACACGATGTTCGTGTGGACGTTCTCGGTGTTCATTATTTTGTCCAAGGCGAGCTTCGACATTCGCGAGATGGGCTTTGCCGACTTGTGGAATAGCGGTAAGCTCCCGCTGATGGCTGCGGTTTCGCTTGTGCTTTGTCTTTTGCAGTTTTGGCTTGGCTGGGTTTGCGAACGCGGTCGCCGTCCGATTGAAGGCTCGCAGAGCATGGGGCAAAAGAACACGACGCTTGTCATCTGGGTCTCTAGCCTTTACGCGGGCCCGGTGGTGGCTCTTGCCCCGACTTGCTACGTTGTATGGCAGAACCTCGTGCTCAGCTACATGACCGCGAAAATCAAGCCGAAGAAAGATAATTAGAACTCCGCCTGCGCGGGCATGACAAAATAAAGTTTGTCAATCATCACATACAAGAAAATTTTAAAACTTTTCTTTACTTTTTGCTTACGACCGCTTTATATTTATACACATGGTGTATTCGAAGCTGGTTTCATTTTTGATTGCCCTTGTGGCAATCCTTTTCGTGTCATTCTTTGTGCGTGACTGGTATGTGCTGCATCAGTGCGGTGCTGTTCAGTCGTGTCTAGATTCTACCAGCGATTTTCAGAACATCACAAAGTTTATTGTAACCTTTATTGCAACGCTGCTTGCGTTTACGATTGGCAGACGTTCAGTCACTAGGCGCGACCGCTTCTTTTTACAGATGAGTTTTTTGATGATTCTTTGTGCTGACTTTTGTTTTAAAATTCTGTACAATTATTTTGGCACGCCTGACACTCGTGAAAATTTTATAACACTTGGCATCGGCTTTTTCTTCATGGCACAGTTGATTTTAATTTATCGGCACTCGCGTACAAAGAATACAGACTGGTCGTTCCCGTGGATTTACTGTATCCCGTTTGCGGCTGTGATTGCGATGCTTTTCCTTGCGTATTTCAAGGTCCTTGAATCCGTGATGCTCATGGCTGTTATTGCGTACGCGCCGACGTTGCTTTGTTCGCTTTACATGGCGTGCAGGGCGACAACGCTAGGCTTTTTCCCGGAGAAAAATGCGTTCTTCATCATGTTCGGGATGATTTGCTTTACGTGCTGCGATGCGCTCACGGGAATTTCGCTCCTTACGGGGGCGGACCATTCAACCCGTGAAATCTTGGCGGTCGTGTCAAATAACTTTATTTGGCTTTTCTACGTCCCGGCCATTGTTTTCCTTGCTTTGAGCGGATATCGCCGCAACGTTTAGCCTACATGGTTGGTTCTTTTTTCTTAAAATTCTATTATTACCTCGTTCAAAGAGGTCATAATGATTATTGATTTAAAAGGTATGGAGACGACTGTTCTCCCGAATTTTAAGGGTGGCGAAAAAGAATACAAGGCCAAGATGTATTTCGATGGTACGACGCGCATTATGCACGGAACGCTCGAAGCTGGTGCTTCTATCGGTTACCACAAGCACGAAACTAACAGCGAAATTATGTTCTTTGTCTCGGGGAAGGGCAAGGTACTTTTTGATGATGGTGTGGAATATGTCGAGGCAGGCCAGTGCCATTTCTGCCCGAAGGGCCATTCCCACAGCTTGATTAATGAAGGTCCGGAAGATCTCGTCTTTTATGCGACGGTCCCGGAACTCGGATAAGTTTAATTTAATGGAGAAAATATGTCTAAATTAATGCGTTCTATTTCTGGTATCCGCGGAATCGTTGGCGATACCCTTACTCCGCAGGTTTTGCAGAGCCATGTGCGTGCATTCCTCGAAATCACGAAGGCTAAGCGCGTGGTCATTGGCCGCGATAGCCGCCCTACAGGCGATGCCATCGTTCAGTTTGTCGCTGGCATTTGCCGCCTTTCTGGCGTGGATGTCGTGGATGTTGGCCTTTCGACGACACCGTCTGTGGAACTCTTGACGACGCATTTCAAGGCTGATGCGGGTATCATCATTACTGCAAGCCATAACCCACTCGAATGGAACGCTCTCAAGTTCCTCAACAACAAAGGCCTTTTCCTCGGTCCGGATGATGTGAAGCAGCTCTTTGCTCTCGCTGATGCAAACCAGTTCTGCTATCCGGATTACCGCACGATGGGCAAGTACGAAGTTGCCCCGGATGCCGATGGCATTCATATCGATGGTACGCTCAAGATTCCGTTCGTGGATGTCGAAGCCATCAAGGCCAAGCATTTCAAGGTCGCTGTCGATGCCGTGAACGGTGCCGGTAGCTTTATTGTGCCGCGCCTCTTGGAACAGCTCGGTTGTGAAGTTATCCGTGTCCATTGCAGCCCGGATGGCACGTTCCCGCGCGGAGCAGAACCGATTCCTGAAAACCTCGGTGACTTGCGTAAGGCTGTCAAGGATAACGGCTGTGCTGTCGGCTTTGCCGTGGATCCGGATGCAGACCGCTGCGCTCTCGTCGATGGTTTGGGACAAAGTATCGGCGAAGAATATACGCTTGCAATTGCAACGGACGAAGTACTTGCTCAGAAGAAGGGTAGCGTTTGCGTGAACCTCTCCACGAGCCGCATGAACGAAGATGTCGCTGCCAAGTACGGTTGCGAATTCAGCCGCGCGAAGGTCGGTGAAATCAACGTGAGCCTCCAGATGATTGAAAACGGTTGCGTCATCGGTGGTGAAGGTAACGGCGGTGTGATTCTCCCGGCGCTCCACTACGGTCGCGATAGCCTTGTGGCTGCAGCACTTGTGCTTAGCTGGATGGCCCACCACAATGGCGGTCCGGAAAAGTTCGTGGCTGAAAATCCGGCTTACGTAATGCCGAAGAAAAAGTTCGAACTCGGCGACAAGAAGGTTGCTGACATTCTCCCGAAGGTCAAGGCAGAATTTGCTGGCTGGAAGATGGATGAACGCGACGGTCTCTGGCTCGGGAGCGAAAAGTCCTGGGTACATGTTCGCGCCAGCAACACGGAACCTGTAATCCGCGTGATTGCCGAAGCTCCGACTGCTGAAGAAGCCGAGACTCTTTGTAGTAAAGTTGAAAAATTGATTTAGTCGCAAACAACAAATTAAACCAAAAGGGCTCGCCGTTTCCGGCGAGCCCTTGAACATTAGAGAGTGTATAGGAAATCTTTAGAACTGTTCGAAGAACTTGTGGACTTCTTCAGGGACCCATGTCTGTTCCCAGTTCCAGCCAACGCCCATGTTACCGGTGTCGTGAGCTGTCCACTGATGGTCACCCGGCCAGCTGCACCATTTGACCGGGAAGCGTTCGTCGACGGTCGTGAAATCGTAGCAGACGTGTCCGGTATTACCGCTCACTTCCTTGGGCTTTTCGGAGCTTGCGTCGGTGAAGTCGCCGTTGGCGTCGGCCTTGCCGTTCCGCTTGAGGATTCTCGGGAGGGCGCTGTTCTTGGCGCGGTTGTAATCGCATCTGCCGTCGTTTTTGCCGTGAACGTTCATCCAGGCGATCGGCAAGTTCTTCATGTTGTTGCCTTCGGGGAGCCAAATGTTATAGTCTGCGACGGCGTAAGTGGCTGCAGCGCGGACGCGGCTCTGCATGTCTTGCATAAGTGAGTAGCTGAACATGGCGCCAAAGCTAAAGCCTGTAATGAACACGCGGCTAGTATCAATGCAATAGTTGTCGTTCAAAGTCGTGAGTGTCTGTGCAAAGAAATCGTGGTCGCCCTGCCCCTTGGTCCAGAGGCCGCCAATGGCGTCAAGCGAAACGAAGATGTAGTCGCCGTTCTTATCGAGCACTTGCTGGCCGTAGTACGGAGTCGGATGGTCGTAGTCTGCTTTGTGATGCACGAAGTCTTCACCGCGGCTACCGTAGCAGTGTAAGGCAAAGAGAACCTTGTGCGGTTTCTTGTTGTCGTAGTTCTTCGGCAAGGTGATAAAGTAATCGCGGGTGTCGCTACCGACTTTGATTTGGAACTGGTCGCCGTTTTCGACGCTTTTGACTTTCTTCAGTGTGGAGGTGGTGCCGCAGCCCTTACTCGGAGTCGGTGCGTTCTTCAAGGCGTAACCAAACTTGTATGTAGGTTCGGATTTTTTGAGTTTCACGTCAACGGTCGTGTCGAGTGTTCCGAGCGGCACGGTGAGCGTGTCATAGCCTTCGAATGTAAAGCGGAGTGCTTCGTCCTTGGCGGCATCCTTCATGAGGGCGTTAGCCTGTGAGCCGAAGGAGCTGGTAAAACTTTCGTCCGTTGTGAACTTGAAATTCTGCTTGGCAGAGCCGACAGAGACCTGTGCAAAGTAAGTACCGCGTGCGTTCAAACCTTTGCCCAAGTCGTATGTGCCTGCGCCCTGCAATGTCTTTTTGAAAATCTGGTGGCCGAGCGAGTTGTAAATTTTCACCTGCACGGGCGAGGTGCTGCTCTGGGAGTAAGAGAGAATGCCTTTGTTTACGCTGATATAGCCAACGGCGTTTCTGAAGCTCGGGTTGATGCCCACTTCGTCTTCCTGGATGGTGAATTTACCCTTGTCGTCTGTCGTGGCGTTCTTGCCTTCTTTGAGTAAGTCAACCGAGACACCTTTGAGTGCCTTGCCGTCGTTGTCAGAAACGGTTCCCGTGATTGTGTATGCCGATGCCATCCCGCACAAGGCAAAACACGCGGCCGTAAATAGATTGGGCGCTTTAATCATACGTACTCCTTTTACCAAACTCCTAAGACACACCTCACTATAAACTAATCTAATTCCAGATGTGATGAATGTTACGCGTTTGCGCTCCATGTTTATGGATGAATTGTCTATAAAATGATTTTTACAAGTCCCGCTAAGGTTGGCGATGCCGAAGGGCCGGAATGCGCGGGCATGACAGAAAAAAGCGGCTCCTGGGGAGGAATCGCTTTTGGGTAGAGAGCTGATTTATGAAATTCGTTTATGATTAGAACTGTTCGAAGAACTTGTGAGCTTCTTCAGGAACCCAGGTATCCTGCCAGCCGGCACCGACATTCATGCTGCCGTTGTCATGAGCGGTCCACTGGTGTCCACCCGGCCAGCTGCAGAACTTCACCGGGAAGCGTTCGTCGACAGTCTTGAAGTCATAGCAGACGTGTCCGGTATTGCCGTTGTTTTCCTGGGGCTTTTCGGCGCTGGCGTCAGTGAAGTTGCCGTTAGCGTCAGCCTTACCGTTTCTCTTGAGGATTCTCGGGAGAGCACTGTTCTTCGCGCGGTCGTAATTGCACATGCCGTCATTCTTGCCGTGAACTGCCATCCATGCAATCGGCAAGTTCTTGGCATCATAGCGACCTGTTCCTGCAGCCGGGAGCCAAATGTTGTAGTCTGCAGTTGCGTAGACGGCTACAGCGCGGAGTCTTTCTTGCAAGTCCTGAGCGAGAGAGTTCGTGAACATGGCGCCGAAGCTAAATCCTGTGGCGAACACGCGGGTGGTGTCAACGCAGTAGTTGTCGAACATCGCAGTAATCATTTCGTCAACGAACTGGTGGTCTTCCTTGCCGTTCCAAGTACCGTTGTCGTTACCCTGAGGTGCTACGAAGATGTAGTCGCCGTTCTTGTCCAGTTTCTGCTGGCCATAATACGGAGTCGGATGGTCGTAGTCCGGATTATGGTGCACAAAGTCTTCGGCCTTAGATCCCATGCAGTGGTTTGCAATAAGGAGCTTGTGTGGCTTGGTGTTGTCGTAATTGTTTGGCAAGGTGATGAAGAATGTGCGATTCTTTCCTCCAACGTTAATGGAGAACTGTTCGCCATTTTCGACCTTTCTGTTGGATCTCAAGCTGGAAGCCTTGCCGCACCCTTTACTCTTGCGCGGTTCGTTCTTGAGGGCATAGCCGAATTTGAAGGTCTGTTCTGCCGGTACGCTCTTCGTGAGCTTCACGTTGAGCGTGGTATCGAGCGTGTTGAGCTTAATGGTGAGCGTGTCGTAGTCTGTTGCGACAAACTGGATGGCTTCACCTTTCTGGGCGTCCTTCATGAGGGCGTTTGCCTGCGAACCGAAAGAGCTCTCAAAGCTGCCGTCTGTCGTGAACTTGAATTTCTGCGTAGCAGAACCGACGGTAACCTGTGCAAAATAGGTGCCGCGAGCTTTGAGGCCCTTGCTCAGGTCGTACGTGCCGGAGCCCTGCAGAGTCTTTTTGAAAACCTGGTTGCCGAGCGAGTTGTAAATCTTTACCTGAACAGGCGAGGTGCTGCTCTGGGAGTAAGAGAGAATGCCATTGTTGACGCTGATGTATCCGACTGCGTTTCTGAAGCTCGGATTGATGCCCACTTCTTCTTCGTCTTCGTGGATAGTGAATTTACCCTGGTCGTCTGTCTTTGTGGTCTTGCCTTCCTTGAGCAAGCTGACGTCAACGTCCTTGATAAGTTTGCCCTGATCGTCGGAAACGGTTCCGCTAATCGTGTAGGCAAATGATGTGGTACATAAAGCCGCAACGCATGCTGCGGTAACGAACGAAAGACGTTTCGCTTTCATCGAACACTCCTTTTTGAAATCCAAAAATTTCTCTCTGGACCTCTTAACCCAATCCTAATTTATTTTCCAAAAAGAAAATAATCTCTTATGTAAATATATTGTTATGGACATTTTGTCAAGGACCTTGGACAAAGAACTGACTTTGTAAGAAATTTGTAAACTTTGGACGGGTCAAGTTAAATTCTATATATACACCTATGAACCACATTGCAATTTTTATCGACGCAGAAAACTTGACCAACTGGGTCAAAAATAACGGTGTACAGTCGCTTATGGATGAACTTTTGCCGCTCGGGCAGATTGTCGTGCGCAAGGCTTATGGTAAATGGTCTACGCCGCAGCTGATCCCATTGCAGTCCGCGCTCAACGAAAATGGCTTTGAACTCGTACACACGTTCCACCCGGTGAGCGGCAAGAATTCGACGGACATCAAGATGACGGTCGATACGATGGAAGTGGCGCTCGATTCCCAGGTGCAGTGGATTGTGCTTGCCACGGGTGATTCCGACTTTTCGCCGCTTTTCCGCAAGCTGCGTGAACAGGGAAAGGAAGTGATTGGCGTGGGGCCCAAGTCCCCGCTGAGCGAATGCGTCAAGAATTCCTGCTCCCGCTACATTTACACGGACGATGCGACCGGTGCCGATGACGATTCTGATGATGAGGTCGCCGATGCGAAGGAACGCGCAAACCTGATCGTTTCCGAGAAAATCGATTCCATGGAAATGCTCCGTAGCGTTTTGCAAAAAGAAGATGGCCCGATTGCTCTTGCGGCGATCAAGCCCAAGATGCTTGGACTCGATAACGCGTTTAACGAAAAGCGCCTCGGTTTCAAGACGTTCAAGGACTTCGTAAAGTCTGCAGACTTTGTTCAAATGACGGATGTGGGCGGCGGTTCATACATGGTCGCACTTGCCGAGCAGAAAGTCGCTGTTGAAGAAGATGCGCAGATGGTTTTGGCAAAGGCGCTCAAGCGTAAGGGCTGGGACATGTTCCCGCGCAACATGCTCAAGAAGATTTATGCTGAAGCTTGCGACCTCACTTCGTTTGTTCCGATGAACAAGCAGGACCTAGTTCAGGAGATTGTTGCAAAGAACATCGCCGGTACGACGAGCAGCATTATCAACCGCGCGCTGAGCACGTTCTTCAAGGCGAAACTCGTGACTATCAGCGGTGGCGATGACAAGCTCTGGACGCTTACCGAAACAAACCAGTACTGGAAAGAAATTGACAAGGCGATGCTTGACAGGCTCCGCGTAAGCCTCAAGGAGACTGGTCAGAAGGTCCCCAAGAAAGATATCGTCGCTATTTTGTACGGAAAGTACGCTGACGGCGAAGCCGAGAAGCTCGTATAATAAAAATGGCGGACAAAGTCCGCCTTTTTTGTTGTCGTTTTAGTAAAGTCTAGTCCAACTTGCCTTGATACAGATCCAGCAGATTGCGGGCCAAGAGGCTTGTGTACTTGGCGTTGGTGAGCGTGGACTGCGCGCTTTCAAGGCGGTTCTTTTGTGTGAGGTAATCGGTGTACGTGAGGGCGCCTACGTTACGTTGTTCTTCGGCGACTTGCAGTGCTTCGTTTTCCGCTTCGACCTGGAGGATTGCAGCCTTCCACTGCATGTCTGCGCTGAGGGCGTTCAGATAAAGTTTTTCGATATTGTTTTCGAGCGTCTTTGCCTGTTCCTTCAAGGCGACCTGACTTTCGGTTTCGCTAATCTGTGCCTGCAAGACCTTGTTCTCGGTTGCACCGCCGTCGATAATCGGGATGTTGATGTTCAACGAAACGCTGTGCGAATAGCCGTTCTTGAGCTGGCTGCCGTACTTCTTGGATTCCCAGGCCTGGAGGCCGGTACTTGCGCTTGCACCGAGCGAGACCTTGATGGACTTGCCCTTGCCTGCAATTTCGGTATTTTTCTTTGCAACCTGGATGGCGAGGCTGTCAGACTTTAAACCCGGATTCGTTTCCGTGGCTGTAGCTTGGAGTGCGTCGAGAGTCGGAATCGGCTTGAGGGCATCCGGTGTCTGGATTTCGGATTCTGGTGCCGAAACTTCGAACGCTTCGCTTTCCGGGAGTTCCAAAAGCTGACGGAGCGTCGTCTTTGCGGTGTTCACGCTCAACTGAGCGGCAAGCTGGGACGCTTCCTTCTGGAGCACGTTTGCCTGCGACTGCGTCAAGTCCTTCTTGGTGATGGAACCTGCTTCGAACAACGTGTTGTAGTGCTCAAACTCTGCCTTGGCAAGTTCAACGGTCGCATCTGCGGTGTGCAACTTTTCGATTGCGGCGAGCAAGTTCATGTAAGCGTTCAAGACGCTTTCTTGCACGGAACGTTCTGTTTCCTTTGTCGAAAGGCGCGTTGCTTCCTTGTTGATTTCATTTGCCTGGATGGAAAGTCTCGTAGAGCCGCCGTCCCAGAGCGTGTAAGAAGCGCTAAGGCCTGCGTTTAAACGGTAATGGTCTTGCGGGCCGTCTCTGAACGGGGAATCGTAAAGGGTATTGCCGATGCTTGCCGAGAGCGTGGGGTAGTTTCCGACTTTAGCCTGTTCGAGGCTCACATCAGCTTTCTGTTCGCGGAGCTTTGCGGATTCGAGCTTGAGGCTCTTTTCTTTCGCCTGCTTGAGGCATGCGCTTAAGGTCCAGGAACCATCAGCGAAAACGAGCGATGCTGACGCAAAAATACCGAGAACGATTGCTTTTCTGTAATTCATACCTTTTAGATGCCCCAGCTATATATTTTGGTTGCGTGGATTTTAAGATAGCAAATTTGTACAAACACAAAAAGGCTTCCTTGCGGAAGCCTTTTCGAATGGACGGTACTGGATTTGAACCAGTGACCTCTGCCGTGTGAAAGCAGCGCTCTAAACCAACTGAGCTAACCGTCCGAGGTGAGAGCAAATATAGAAAAGCTATTGAATGTTGTCAAGAGGTTTTAGACGAAAGACCGCTTACGCTGGTAGACGAGAGACGAAAGAAGTTGCTTTCTATAAAATTCAATCCCGGAACGGAGTCCGGGATGATATTGAAAATCTCTAGTCTTTCGTCTGTAGGCTCGTAGAGCCGTTCTTTCGTCTAACTACAGGAACTTGTCTTCGGCGGCGCGGAGGATGGTGAGGAACTCTGCCGGGGTCTTCGAGGCAATGAGGTCCTTGCGCACGTTGCCGTCAGCGAGGAGGCGGCTCACAGAAGAAAGTGCCTTGAGGTGCGGACCGACTGTGTTGCCCGGGCTCACGATGAGGATGAGCAAATAAACCGGTTCACCGTCAAAGGACTGGAAGTCGAGGCCCTTTTCGATAGTGGCGGCGACCATGCACATGCGGTCTACGTAGTCAATCTTAGCGTGCGGGACGGCAAGTCCGCAACCGATGCCCGTGGAACGGCTCTGTTCGCGCGTCCAGATGGCTTCGAAGATTTCGTCGCGGTGGTCAAGTTTGTAGGCGCTGCAAAGAGTATCAACCAATTCGTTAAGAATGGCTTCCTTAGTTTCGCTGGAAGAGTTAATCAAGATGCAATTATCTACAAATCTTTCAGAAAGTCGCATGATTTATAATGTTCCTTTTTGTGTATCTGTCAAATAACCATTTTAGAATAATTATTGCCGTTTGGTAAGATTTATATCTAAAATATGTTTAAAAAAGAAGATAATTCTATCTGTGAAGTGGTATTTTCGAGCCTGTCGATGGCTTTTCGCATGAGCGCGACGTCAATTTGGCCGGGGGCGGCCGCCTTTCCGATGGAACCGTAAGTGAGGTTTGCCCCCTCTTTCAAAGACCAGATTCGGCTGATTTTTCCGGTTTCTCCCATGCCGAATGCGGCGATGAACTTGAACCCTTTTGCTCTTTTGGCGAACTTGTAGAGGCGCGAGCAGTCGTCGTCGGAGTTGCTCATGGCGGCAATTTTGATGCCGTCTGCCTTCACCCGTTTGACGTCGGTGAGGTAGTTCTTGAGTTCAAGGTCGGTTGGGATGCGGGTGAAGTTGTGCTCGGAAATGAGGATTTTCACGCCCTTCGGGGCCGCAAGTTCACGGAGCTTGTCGTAGTCGTGCAGGCAGTCGCGTTCAAGGTCCAGCCATTCCGGCACGTCCGATGCGTTGAGAATTTGTTCAAAAAGTCCAAGGCGCTCGATGGCGCGTGCGTCGGGGAATGTACCGCCGTCACGCTTGAGGCGGATGGTTCCGAGCTGTATTGCCTTCGGGACGAGCTTGCGGATTCGCGCAGAAAGTCCTTGCCATTCGGATTCGTCAAAAAAATCGTAACGGATTTCGAGGATGTCGCAGCTTTCAAAGTCAATGCGCGCCGGGTGGAGTTCTTCGCTTTCGGCGGCGGTAAGCGTTTCGGGACTCACGAGCCCGACTAGGTATTTTTGAGAATCTGTTGGCATGGTAGTATAAATATAGAATATAGACGAGAGACGAAAGACGAGAGATATTGAATGCACGCGAAGCGTGCCAATATAGCAATCGGCTAATGACCAATGACTATTGACTAATAACAGTTGACTAATGGCGATTGACGAACGATAATATATTGAATTTTCTACATTATAATAGAACAAAAGGATTATTTATGGCAGATTGTAACGAAAACAAAGAAAAGCAGACCCCGGACATGCTCAAGAAGGCTGAAGAATACCTCGCCTCCAAGCGTAGAATTTTCTTGTGGGGTGGTGTCGATGACGAAAGTGCCGAACGCATTGTGAAGCAGCTCCTGTACCTGGATTCCCTGAATCACGAAGACATTATTTTCTTCATCAATAGCCCAGGTGGCGTGATTTCCTCTGGCCTTGCCATTTACGACTGCATGAACGCTATCCAGAGCGATGTCGTGACGGTTTGCTGCGGACAGGCTGCCTCTATGGGTGCCGTGCTCCTCACCGCCGGTGCTAAGGGCAAGCGCTGTGCATGGCCGAACGCCCGCATCATGATCCACCAGCCGCTCATTCACGGCGAGATTGTGGCGCCTGCAAGCGATATCCAGATCCAGGCCGAAGAAATGCTCCGTATCCGTGGCATCACGGGCAAGATTCTTGCTGAAACTTCTGGCCACACGATTGAACAGATTGACCGCGATACCGAACGCGACAACTTCATGTCTGCTGAAGAAGCTAGGAACTACGGTCTCGTAGATAAAGTCGAGAGTATTGTCTAATGGGTTTATTTTCTGCAATTAAGAGCGGCCTTGCCAAGACCCGTGACGCTCTCCTCGGGGAGTTGAAGGGTATTGTCGGTGCCGGTAAGATTACGGACGAGACGCTCGAGGAACTTGAAGAGCATCTCATCAAGGCTGACGTCGGCGTCGAAGCGGCGTTCCTTTTGACGGATGCGCTCCGCGAAAACGCTTTGGGCAAGTCGCTTACGACAGAGCAGGTACTTGACATCATGCGTAACGAAGCGGAACGCTTGCTCAAGGATCCGCCTCCGTTTGAACTCAAGGGCAAGCCGCATGTGGTGCTCGTGATAGGTGTGAACGGAGCAGGCAAGACGACTACAATCGGTAAGCTTGCCGCCCGCCTCAAGAACGAAGGCAAGAAGGTCATGATTGCCGCTTGCGATACGTTCCGTGCCGCTGCAATTGACCAGCTTGAAACATGGGCGCAGCGCTCGGGTGCTGAATTCGTGAAGCATCAGGAAGGCTCCGACCCGGCTGCTGTGGCGTACGATGCTTGCAGCGCCGCTGTCGCCCGTGGTTGCGATGTCGTCTTGATTGATACCGCAGGTCGTCTGCACAATAAAGATTACTTGATGGAAGAACTCAAGAAGATTGTCCGTGTCATCAAGAAGGTGAGCCCGGACATGCCGCACGACATGTGGCTTGTGATTGACGGCAACACCGGACAGAACACCATCAACCAGACGAAGATCTTCAACCAGAGTTTCCCGCTCACCGGTCTTGTGGTGACAAAGCTCGATGGAACCGCGCGTGGTGGCTCCGTGCTCTCGATTGCAAGTTCGTTGCAAATCCCGATCCGCTGGGTCGGCATGGGCGAACGCATTGACCAGCTCGTGGAATTCAACAAGCGCGACTACGTTGACGGTCTTTTTGAAAACGCTCTAGAAAACAGGGAGTAGTCTATTGCTCTCAAAGCTTCGTGCAATACTTGCGTTTCTGCATTCGGCTATCTATGTGATCGCCCTCGTTGTTGGGGTAGTCCTTTTGGCGTTGTTCTTTTTTTCAAAGACGCCCGAGAAGACCGATGAACGCCTAGTCTCTGCGTTTGTAGAAATGCGAGTTGCCGAACAGCTTTATGGTGGCGATTCCCCCATGGGGCGCCTTGTACGCCGTGAAGTCCTGAAAAAGTACGGCTATACCCGTGAAGAATTCCTCAAGGCTACAGATAAGGTCCTAGATAAAGGTGAAGGCTGGATGCCTTTCCAGATGGCAGTCTCGGAACGTATTGACTCTTTGCTTGGAATGCCTAAAGTGATTCCGATACAAAAGAAGGACAAAAAATGATGAGAGCGTGTCTGTGGGTTGTTATGGTTCTAAACCTTGCGCTGTCTGCTTTTGCGGCTCCTCCGCCAAAGCCTAAGCTTGTGCATTGGATGAACTATACCGAAGCTTTGGAAAAGGCGAAAGATTCAAACAAGCTTATTTTTGTAGATCTTTATGCGGACTGGTGTGTGCCTTGCCGAATCATGGATGCGAACACTTATTCGGATCCGACGGTAGCATCGATTCTGAATACAAAGTTTATTCCGGTAAAGCTCGATGCCGATTCTCAGGATACAATTGTTTGCGATGGAAAACGCAAGACGGTGCAGCGTTGTTATTTTGATGTCTGGAACCTGAGCGTGTTGCCTGCATTTGTCCTTATTGCCCCGAAAGGGCTTTCGATTTTGACGATAAAGGATTCATTTACTGCTGAGGAAATGAAGTATTTGCTTTATCAAATTCTCGAGAAAGAGAAGGAGTGGATTTCGAAATGAGTGAAAACGTTCTCTTTTATGCTCAGATTGCATTCTGGGTTCTTTTGTTCTTGATTGTCCATTGCTATTTGCTGTTCCCGATGACGCTCCCGTTTGTGAGCGAAATCTTCAAGCGCAAAAAGAAGCCGGTGGATGGCGCCTCCGAACTCCCGACGGTGTCTATCCTGATTTCGGCATATAACGAAGAAGCGGTGATTGAACGCAAGATCCGCAATATTCTTGAAATTGACTACCCCAAGGAAAAGCTGGAAGTCCTGATCGGCGATGACGGCTCTGCGGACAAGACGGCTGAAATTGTCGCCCGCTATGCTGACCAGGGAATTACTTTGGTCAAGGCTCCGAAAAATGCGGGCAAGGCTGCCATGCTGAACCGCTTGCAGAAAATTGCAAAGAACGATATCCTCTTGTTCTGCGATGCAAATACGATGTTCTTCCCGAATGTGGTACGCAAGCTTGTTGACCCGTTCAAGGATAAAAAGATTGGTTGCGCTTGCGGTCACTTGATTCTTTCGGACAAGAGTGGAAGTGTGCTTGGCAAGGGCGAAAGCTCTTACTGGGACTTGGAAAGTGAAATCAAGAAGTTCGAGGGCGTTCTCGATCGTTTGATTGGCGGTAACGGTGCGCTTTATGCGATTCGCAAGGAACTTTATACGGAACTTCCGGTCAAGAAGAGCGTCATGGACGACTTCTTTGTGACGACGAAAATTTTGCAGAAGGGCTACTTCTGTACGTTTGTTGATAGCGCTATTGGTACGGAACAGACTTCGAAGGAATCGAGTGGTGAATACAGGCGCAAGGTGCGCATTGGCCGTGCGAACTTCAATTACCTGTTCTCTTACTTGCCGCTGTTGAATCCGTTCCGCCCGTTGCTGGCTTATCTGTTCTTCTCGCATAAGATTGTGCGCTGGTTCTCACCGCATATCATTATTCTTTTGTACGTGGCAAATGCGCTCCTTTTGACGAAGGGACTTTTCTATCAGGTTTCCTTTGGTTGCATGACGCTTGCGCTGCTTGTGGCGGTGACGCGAATTTTGCCGAGCGCCTATTATTTCTTGCTCATGAACCTCGCGATGCTCAAGGGATTTTTCCTTGCGTTTAAGCGTGAACGCAGCGGTGGCTGGGCTCGCGAAGCCCGCAGTGATGAGTAGTGTTAGATGAAAGACCGCAACGCTGGTAGACGAGAGACGAGGGTAATATGAAAAAGTTTTTGACAGCTATTATATTTGCGCTTGCGTTTGTCGCTACTCCGGCGAGCGCTTTTACAATGGATGCTCAGGGCGGTATCTGCAATCGCGTGAGCAGCATGGGCGATTTCAACATGAGTTTCTATGGCCATCTGTGGTATCCGATTGACCAGATGGTTTTTGCAGGTGTCGGTGTTGGCTATGAGGAACTTGACAACGTTGGATACGTTCCCGTTTCCGGAAGCCTCTGGGTGCGTCTCCCGATTGGTCGTACTGTGTTGCCGATCGCTACAGGCGATTTCGGCTACATGTTCGGCAAGGACGATCAGATGTTCTGGCGTGCCGGTGGCGGACTCGACATTAAGAATGGCGACCGCACGTCGATTATTGTTTCGACCGGTTACCAGTTCTTGAACCACTCCGGCGAAGGCTACTGGTACTTGCAAGCCGGCATTCTCATTGAGATGTAAATTTGTTTTAAATAATACTTGTTTTTTTTCAATAATTATGCCGCATTTGCGGCATCTCTTTTTTCTTCGTCATCCTGAACCCGTAGGCGCGAAGACAACCTCAAAAGGCGAGTGTTGCAGTCATGCTTGCATGGATATAACCGAGCCTAAGAGGTTGGGGCCTGCCCCATCCAGTCAAATCTAGTTATCGCATATAACACTTTTATATATAAATTTACATTGGAAAATTTTAAACATAGGAAAATCTCTTATGGAAAATAAAATGAACAAGTTCGGATTGAAAAGACTGCTCGCTGTTTTGGCGGTCGCCTTTGCATGCGTTTGTATGTGGGGGTGTTCGGATGAAAATATTGAAGAATTGTCATCTCATGATTTAATTGGCTATTCAGGAGATTCTTTGGTAGTGTATATAGAAAGAAAATATGAGGAAAGTTGTCTTGCCAAACCCTTGGGTGATGATTGTTCTACTAGGGAAAAGGGGACAAGAATTGTTGTAGATAATTTTTATACAGAAGAGAATGTCTGGAAAAGCGACAAACTGAGGGATCAGTATGTTGTAAATGTTTATGACTTGGTGGATGACTCGACGGTGATTGAATTCGAAAAAAACAAAAGTCACTTCTACAAGTGGACTTTGGGTAAGGACTCCGAAGACTTGGGTTATTTTGAGTGGGATGGCTGTAGTACGAAAGAAAAGGTTGGATCCATTCGTCCTTGGGGTGATGGAAAATGGCGACTTGTGGGGAGTACTGAAGATTGCGGCTACGCAATCGTGGATGTGGCAAAAAAGAAAATAACGGGGTATGAAAAGTTAGAGAAATTTGCAGAAGAGTGCTCTGATTTATGGGATCATGAAGGGGTTAAGTACTGTGTGGGTGCTGTCAAAAAGGATTCTGTAATGTCTTATTATGAACGATTCTTAGCGGGAGCTATGATTAGAAATGACAAAGGAGTAGGTGATACTTTATGGAATAATCAAATTGAAGGGGCTAGCTTGAATTCTTACCATGCGGTTGAATTTAAAAATGCGTTTGTTTGCTATTTAGGGAATTATTATAAAGTTGATTATAAAACTGTAAAATTGGTATTTGATCATTAATAGAGGGAATTAATGAAAAGATTAATTTGCTGTATCGTATCAATTGCTCTTTCGCTGATTTTGGCGAAACCTATGGAAAGTATAGAGCGTTACAATATAATTTTAGTTCATGGTGCTGCAGATAGCTTATCGGGTATGTATTGTGAGGCACCTGATTTGAAGGCTCCTTTTGAGTTTTGAATGTCTGTTGCTGTGTCAAGTGGCCGCGTAAAAAATGCCCGCACATGGCGGGCATTGTAAAATTATGAACTGAAAGAATCCTATCGGTCGCGACTTTCCTTTCAGGACGAACCTCTAAGTTCTAAGCTCTAAGTTTTAAATTCTAACTCACCCCTTCGCAATCATTTCCATGAATTCGGAGTCGAGTAGGTCTTTTTCCGTTTATTGCCTTACGCCACCAGATCCATCAAGTCGAAGTACATCAATCGTGTATGCGGATCGTTGTCTTCCAGATTCATCATGCGGAATCCGTTCTTTTCGTAGAACGGAACTGCTGCCAAGTAGGCGTCAACCGTTATAAAGCGACAGCCTGTCTTGTTGTTGATGACGAACATGGACTTGATGATGTTTAGAACTTGTGTACCGAGTTTTTGCTTTTTGGCGCAGATGTCAACGGCTAGGCGGCAGAGCTTCACGGCGGGGTAGCTTTTTAGCCTTTTCTCGTTCGGGAATCCTTGTTTACGGCGGAATCTGTTGAATTCCGTCATGCTAGGAAAGTCGCTGGTTGCGATTTTGTCGTTTGCCAAGCTAAAATAGGCTAAAGGCCTGCTGGTGTCGTTGATGTCAACACAGGTGTAGCTGACCGCTAACATGTATTTGTCAAAAAGAGTTGCGCGATTTAAAATGAAATCGTTTAAATCAGCATCTCCGCAGTCAAAACTTTTGACTTTGTTGAATGGTTGCAGTCGAATAAATCGAATAGACTCGTTATCTATATATTGTCGAACCATGGATCTTTACCTCCGTTAGCGGCTTCGCGGGCACGCTTTTCTCGCATGCCTCGTTCAAAAGCTTTTAGGAAAAATTCGTAGTCCCGTAAACGTTGGGCACGAGCTTCCGGAGTTTCGGGGTGCCTCTCCTGCATACGGGCGATAAACCGGCGAGCATCCTCGCCGAACAAAATCGGAGTTTCTCTGATGGGTCTTGCCATGAGTATCCTATTTGTTAGTTGTTAGAATAAAAGTAACTGATATATTAACGCCCGGCTGGACCGGATGGCATCCTCAATGGATCCGTACTAAAAAATATATAAGCCAAAAATAAAATGCAAGGGGTCGGAATTTTGACCGTTCATTTTGTCAACAACTGTTAGCAAGGGACTGTGGCAAATGTGCTATTTGTTAGTTGTTCAATAGTAAAAAATGCCCCGGATTTAATCCGAGGCGTTCTTGTCTAAATTCTGAGTTCTGCTGGCTGCTTACTGCGGCGAAGCCGTTACCCTTTCGCGATCATTTCCATGAGTTCGCGGTCAAGGCGTTCGGGGTTGTTGTATTGCTCCAGATTGTTGTGCAGTGATTCGCCCTTCGAAACGAGACCGAAGTCCAAGTTCTTGTAGTTCCAGTAGCTGTAACCCACGTCGGCATCGCGGAGAATGTCGAGGAAGTCACGCATCCAGGCGAGCTGATACTTGCGGGGGACTTGTACGTAAACGCCGAACTCGTTGCAGCTTACCGGCAAGTCGTACTTGGCGCGGAAATCAAGAGCGTTCTGGATGCTTGCCTGCAACTGGGCCTTGTCCCATCTGCCGTATTCCACGTTCAAGCGTGTCGTACCGCCGACTTCAGGGGCGGCGTAGTCACCCGGCCACGGACGTTCAATCTTGAAGAACGGATCGTCAATCCAGGCAGCGCCCTGGTGTGTAAATGTCACCGGCGTGTAGGTATGGAAACTGTAGATGGCGTTGTCGTCATCGAGCGGTGTCAGGAATTCGAATTCCCTTGCGCTGTTCCATTTGTTGGCGCCTACGACGATAGTGTTCTTTGGGGCGTGCTTGCGGATTTCCCAGAAGATTTCGTCCTTGACTTTATCCCAAACCTTGGAATCACTTGCGGCCGGTTCATTCAAAAGTTCCATCATCACGCGCGGCATGGAGCTATAGCGTTCAGCCATGAATGCCCAGATCTTGCGCGTGTCCTTGCGGGCGTTCGCATCGGCAAAGAAAGCTTGTTCGTGATTGCTGGCGAGGTGGAAATCGTGACCCGGGCATTTGTGCAAGTCGAGAATCACGTCTAGGTCTGCATTTTGAATATCCTTGAGCGCCTTGTCCAAAAGCGCAAAGATTTCTTCGTCCGGCTTGAGGTCGTCGCCTTTAAATAAATTAAAGTAGTCAACTGGCAAGCGAACGTGGTTGAACCCCGCATCGTGGATGCGCTTGAAATCGCTTGTTCCAAGGAACGTCTTGATGTGACCTACGACCCCCGGAAAACCGACAGGGTCCTTTTCTTCGATACAGTCAACCTGACTGAACCATCCGCCCAAATTCACTCCGCGCAATCTTTCTTTCTTCATGCGTGCCGTCCCATACTTTGGCTGCCGAAGCAGCCGGTTTGAATGAATAGGTTATTCGTTTACGATGTTCAAATCTTCATCGGCGATGTTCAAGTCCATGATGACTTCCATATCGTCGGGAAGGTTATAAAAATCTACAACCAGGCCCACCTTCTTGTCTTCGTCCTTTTGCTTGTCGAACTGGACGACGTCGTAAATTTTCATTTTGACGACAGCTTCCTGCGTCACAGGAATTTCGATGGTCATACCCTTGCTGATCGGGCCTTCTACAATCTTGCCCTTGAAAACCAGACTGGTCTGGTCTTCGCCGAGCGAGGTCTTCTTCACGTGAAATACAGCCATTATTCTTTAGCCATTAACGTTTAAATTAATCGGTTTGTTTTGACGTGGCATACAATTTCGCCACGCGTAAAAATTTAACTTTTTTACATGACTCTCCGTGTTGGTCGAATCCCTTTTTTGGTCTGTGCGCCGTTTTTCTTTAATTCTGTCGGGCGCGAAAATGAATTTTCAGAGGTGGCCTTTGTCGATGGCCCACCGAGTGTTCATAGTGCAGGCCTCAAGGATGGCTCTATCCACCTTTCGCCGGCATCTTCGATTACGTTTGCGCAAAAGCCGGGCGCCTTTGTGCTGTCTCCTTCGCTTTGTACCTCATGCTCCTTTGAGGTGCGATCGGTCAAGCTTTTTTCGCGTTACCCGATTGAGGAGCTTTCGGACAAACGTATCCGCATGACATCGCAGAGTAAGACGTCTGTTACGTTATTACGGATTCTTCTTGAAAATCGTTATGGCCTTCGTCCGGAATATTTGCCGGGGCTTGCGGCTGAATCGACCGATGATGCTTGCCTCTTGATTGGCGACTTGGCGCTTGAAGAAAATGAACGCCACCGCTTTGCGTATAGCTATGACTTAGGGACTCTCTGGCAGGAATGGCAAGGACTCCCTTTTGTGTTTGGTGCTTGGCTGATATCGAAGGATGCACTTTCGGCACGCTTGCGCCCTGTTCTCGATGATTACATGGTGCGCTTGGAAACAGGCATTCGCGAGTTCCGTAAAAATCCGTCGCAGGCGCTGGACGTGTGGCTTGCGAAGTATCCGGTGAATTTGCCTCGCCCTCTTATCGAAGATTACTTTAGTGTGCTCGATTACCATTTTACTGATGAACGTAAACAATCGTTATCACTGTTTTTCAAATTGGCGGCTCAAATGGGGCTTGTTGAATCTGCTCCTCCGATAGAGTTCCTCGAGTAATTTTATTTTATAGCGGTTGGAATGAGTGTTGGGATGGTAAGGAGAACAAAATGGTAGAGGAAAAAATCCTGATTGTCGATGACGATGATGTCGAATTAAAAAGAGACTCTGAAGTATTGACGTCAGTTGGTTATGAAGTGATCGGTTGCAAATCTGGCACCGAAGCTTTGGAGTACCTGAACAACAACCCAGTAGAGCTTGTACTGCTTGACGTGAACATGCCGGGAATGAATGGCTACGATGTTTGCCTGAATATCCGCAAGCAGTTCCCGCTAGATGACTTGCCGATTATATTCCTTACGAATCAGGAAAATGAAGCTAGTGTCACGCAGGGGTTCCAGTCGGGAGCTTCTGATTTTGTCTGCAAGTCTGCTGCACCGGACATCCTGCTCGCTCGAATTGGAGTGCATCTGCGACTGGCGCGTTCGCTCCGCAACTTGCGTGAGATTTCTTTGACGGACGACTTGACGGGCGCCTACAACCGTAGGCATGCTATCTGTTCGCTTCGAGAATTGTTTGCCCGCAGTAAGCGCTATGGTACGAATTTCTCGCTGATTTATTTTGACTTGAACGGTCTCAAAAAAATCAATGACCAGCATGGTCACTTGGCTGGCGACCTGTTACTCCGTTCTGTCGTGAACGCTTGCAACAAGCTGCTCCGCGAATCGGATATGCTGTTCCGCATGGGTGGTGACGAGTTCATGGTTATTTGCCCGGATACCGATTTGAAGGGTGCGTTTGTCTGTGCTGAAAGAATGCAAGAGGCTGTGAAGTCGCTTACGATTGTAGACCAGACGGTAGCCTTTGCGTATGGTACGGCAAGTTCTGCCGAAGACTACAAGGACATGGACGAAATGCTTCGCAGTGCGGATGCTTCCATGTACGAGTGCAAACGCAAGATGCGCGCGGAACGCGGTTAGTAACTGGTGATTAGTTAATAGTTGCTAGTTTAAGTATGGCGGCAAAGCCGCAAAAAGAAAAGCCGCGGATTTTTCCGCGGCATTTTCGCATTGTTCAAAATTGTCTCAATGGACTCGTTATGCAATCGCTGCTTTAACGGCATCCAACAGCTTCTGCATCTTTGCTTCGATGGTTGTCCAGTCGCCTGCCTTCATGAGTTCTGCATTGAAGATGCTTCCGCCGAATGAAAGCAAGTTTGCGCTAGCCTTGAGGTAGCTTGCTGCGTTTTCTGCGTTCACTCCACCGCATGCCATCAGCGGAATGTCGCGGAATGGCCCACGCAATGCCTTGATGTATTCCGGACCGCCTACGCAGTTCACCGGGAAAATCTTGATAGCGGTTGCGCCAAGGTCGTAAGCCTTCTGCACTTCGGTTGGCGTGAGCGCACCCGGGATAATCGGGATGCCTGCCGTATTTGAAAGGCGGATGACTTCGTGACGCGTGTTTGGCGTTACGATGAATTCGGCACCTGCAGAAATTGCCTTTTCCACATCGCTCCCGTGACGGACCGTACCTGCGCCGACCTTGATTCCAAGCGGCTTTGCAATGGACTTGAGCTTTGCGATAATTTCAGTTGCTGCTGCGGTGTTCATCGTGACCTCAATCGCCTTGAGTCCGCACTTTGCAGACGCGTTCACGCACGCTTCTTCGGCGCCCTGAGGAATGTCGCGGAGAATGCCCACGACCGGCATCGGTTGTAAAAATTCAAGGAAATTCATGACTTTAAAATAGCTTATGAATAGGGAATGTGACAAGAAAAATGAAATTTTTTCTTTTGACTATCCTACTCAAACCTGAGCGCTTCAATCGGGTCGAGCCTGCTTGCCTTGCGGGCGGGGTACCATCCGAAGAATACGCCTGTGGCAAAGCACACGCCAAAGCTCACGATAACGCTTGTGACGGAAACGCTCATGGGCCAGTTCATCGCAATCTTTACAGTTTCTGAAGCGGCAATGCCGAGCGCAATTCCGATGGCGCCACCGAGCAAGCTGATAATTACGGATTCGAACAAAAATTGTAAAAGGATGTCGCGGCCGCGAGCGCCGATAGCCATGCGAAGGCCGATTTCCTTTGTACGTTCAGTGACGGAAACGTACATGATGTTCATAATGCCGATACCGCCAACGAACAAACTAATTCCTGCGATGGCGGTCAGCACGAGCGAGAGCATGTCGGAAGTGCTTGTGACCATCTGGATCATTTCTTCTTGCGTGAACACGCGGAACGGGTCGGTCGGTTTAGTCCAGTTGCGGCGTTCCTTTAGAATGGTCATGATTTCTTCGGTCGCTTTTGCGGCATAGCCTTCACCGATGGAGTTCGCGTAAATCTGTCGGATATTCGTCGTGGCGGAGAATCGCCTCATCACGGTCTGGTACGGAGTGAAAATAACATCGTCCTGGTCTTGCCCGAAATCGCCGGAGCCTTTAGCCTTGAGTGTACCGATGACTTTTAGCGGGATGCTCTTGTAGCGGATGGTCTTGCCGATGGGGTCTGCGTCCGGGAAAAGGTTTTTGACGACAGTTTGGCCGATAACGCAGACCTTTGCCATGCGGTCGGTTTCGTCGTCAAACATGACGCCGTCCTGGATTTCGTAGTTGCGGATCTTGAGGTAGTCTGCAGAAACACCGGAGAGCGTGGTGGGGGAGTTATTGTTTCCAACTATTGCTTGGCCGCCAACGGTGACCATGGGGGAAACACCGTTGATGTAGCTTGCGTTTTCGCGGATGGCAATGACGTCCTCTTCTTCAAGAGTTTCTGTCGATTCCGTCTGGACGCCGCCCCGGCGGCTCTGGTTTGGCATGATGGTGATTGCGTTTGTACCCATTGCAGTCATCTGTTCCTTGATGGACTTCTTGGAGCCTTCGCCCATGGCGACCATGGTGATAACGGCTGCAACGCCGATGACTATACCGAGTACGGAGAGAAATGTGCGCATGCGGTTACGGAGCAACGCGCGGAGAGCGATTTTAGCTAAGGTAAACGGATTCATTCCACTTCTCCTTCATCGTCGTCTTCAAAGGTTTCTGGGGGCGGGAGCATTTCGAATGCGACTTTGGCGTTCTGCACGTTTTCGTTGATGACATCTTTTTTCAGGAGTCCGTCTCGGAGGGTGATAGTGCGTCCGCTGAAGGTGGCGATGTCTGGTTCGTGCGTCACGAAGGCGATGGTTTTTCCCTGGCTGTGTAGTTCCTGGAATATCATCATGATTTCGTAGCTCGTGCGGGTGTCGAGGTTGCCGGTCGCTTCGTCTGCAAGAATGATGACGGGGTCGTTCACAAGGGCGCGTGCAATAGCCACGCGCTGCTGCTGGCCACCCGAGAGCTGGTTTGGCAAGTGATTCATGCGGCTTTCAAGCCCAACCATCTTTAACGCTTCGATAGCGCGGTGGCGGCGTTCCTCGGCGGAAATCTTTGAATTATATAATAGGGGGAGTTCTACGTTTTCGATGGCGGTCGTGCGGCTGAGCAGGTTGTAGCTCTGGAAAACGAACCCGAGCTTCTGGCTCCGGATGCGGGCGAGCGCGTCGCGCTTCAATGTCTCGGTATGTTGTCCATCTAATATATAGTGTCCTGAAGTCGGTCGATCCATGCACCCTAGAATGTTCAGCATGGTAGACTTGCCGGAACCGGATGTACCCATAATGGTCACGAATTCGCCAGGGTAAATATCAAAGCTCACGCCACGGAGGGCATGTACAATTTCGTCGCCCATCTTGAAATCGCGACGTAAATTTTGGACAGAAAGTATCGGTTTGACTGTTTGCATAAAGACCTTTTTCTCAATTCTTTAGATGCTTTAACCCGTTGAATAGGTTGCTTTTACATCAAAAGAATATCATTTCCCCGCCTTTTCAAGGGTTGTTTACACTAAATGCACCAAAAAATTACATGATTATTATGTTTCAATGTATAAACGTTAAATTTTTTTTTATCTTATATTCCGAATTGGACCACACTAGGTGGTTGGTTCCGTGTCCTTGGAGATTTTTTAATGAATGAGAAGATGACTCAAAATGGTTCGAATGCGTCTGCCGATGACGAAATCGACATTCTTGAGATATTGGTCTACTTGAAAGGCAAGTGGAAATTCTTGTTCATTTTCTTAATTCTAGGTGTAGTTTTTGGTGGACTTGCCGCGATGTGGTTGCGCCCGTCGTTCAGAAGTGACATTCTTTTACAGGTGAATGTTAAGGGAAATAAACAGGGCCTTGCTCTTGGCGAAATGGGCGCTCTCCTTGACGTTTCTACACCGTCTGCTGCCGAGATGGAACTCATCAAGAGTCGTGTCGTTCTTGACCATGTCGTTAAGGAAGAAAGACTTTGCTATTCGGCTATTCCACTGGATAAGGCTGACCGCCTGATGCACCGCGAAGGCCGCATGGATCTTGAACTTTTGGAAATTCCGCGTGCCTTCCAGGAAGCTAAGGGAAAGCTTATCGCCCGTGTGACTGCCGATTCTAGTGCATACGAAGTAATCGGACTAGAGGGCGAGGTCGTCCTTGCTGGTGCTGTCGGTGAAACCTACCGTAAGCCCTTTGCTGGTGATACCTTGGTCATTTGCGTCAAGTCCCTGACCGCGACTGTTGGTCAGACGTTCTTGTTGAGTGCTGTTCATCCGCAGACTGCTGCTGCAGGCTTGCTTAAGGGACTCGGCATTTCTGAAGAAGGTAAGAATTCCGGTATTATCAGGGTCTCGCTTGAAGACCGCTATGCCGACCGCGTCGCTGCCATTCTGAATACGATTGCGAATACGTACTTGAAGCAGAATATCGAAATGCGCAGTGCCGAAGCCAAGAAGACTCTGTCGTTCCTTGAAGAACAGCTTCCGGGTGTCAAGGCCAAGCTCGACTCTGCTGAACAGAAGCTTACTTCTTTCCGCAATTCTAAGGGTACGATTGACCTGACGGGTGAAACCCGCGTCCATTTGGAAAAAGATGTTTCCTTGCAACAGCGTCTTATCGAATTGGAACAGAAAAAACAGGAAGCATTGCGCTTGTTCCGTGCGGAACACCCGACGGTCCGCACGATTGAGGAACAGCAGTCCAGACTTCGCCGCGAATTGGCAAAGCAACAGCGCTCTGCTGCTAATTTGCCGGTCGTGCAGCAGGAAGTGCTTTCGTTGCAGGAAGAAGTTGAAGTCAACAACAAGCTCTACACGAACCTGTTGAACAATATCCAGCAGTTGCGCGTGGTACAGGCTGGTGAAGTCGGCAATGTCCGCATTGTAGACCAGGCTTATGTACCGCTCAAGCCGAGCAAGCCGAACCGCAAGCTCGTGTTTGTTGGTGTTGTGTTTGCGTTCCTGTTGCTTGGCTGCTTGATTGTTTACGTTCGTCGCATGCTCTCAAATGGTGTTTGCAGCAGCAGTGAAGTCGAACAGGCTACGGGTGTTGGTGTTTACGGCAAGCTCCCCATGCTCGACAGAAAGACGCAGAACGATGTTACAAAACCCTGTGTTGTTACAAATCCGGATGATCCGTTCGCGGAAGGTGTTCGTGCTCTCCGTACTGCTTTGGAATTTTCTGTGTTCTGTGATGGCAAGAAAATCCTTATGGTTTCCGGTCTTGTTCAGGGTGTCGGTAAGTCTTTTGTTTCAACGAACCTCGCTGCTTCGTTCGCCATGTCCGGCAAGAAGGTTTTGTTGGTCGATATGGACCTCCGTCGCGGTCATTTGTTCAAGCATAGCCAGAAGGGCCTTTGCGAGATGCTTGAAAAAGAAGACTATAGCGATGAATATGTTGTCAAGATTTCAGATAATTTCTACGTTCTCGGTTCGGGTGCGCGTGTTGTGAACCCTGGAGGACTTTTGAATAGCTCGAGATTTAGCGCTTTCCTTGACGCATTCAGGGATAAGTACGATTTGATTGTTCTGGATACTCCTCCAGTATTCCAGTGCAGTGACGCATTGCTTGTTGAAAAGCATGCGGATTACCTGTTGTGTGTCTTGAAGCATGCAGCTCATACCATTGAAAGCATCCAAGATGCCTTGAATACTTTTGACCGCAGTACGGAAACACCTTTGCAGAAGGCTTTCGTCTTCAACAAGTGCGAACGTCATGCGGGGTACGGCTATGGTAGTTACGGCTACTATGGCTACCACAAGAAATATTAACCAATAACAAGGAGAATAGATGAAAAAAATAGTCGCAATGTCTCTCTTGGCCGGTAGCTTCGCTTTCGCGCAGTCTGGCCTGATGGGCGGAGCCGATGGTCTCAACCAGAAAACAGCCCAAACCCTCGGTGAAGGTGGTTTTGCTGCCGGTTTCGGTGGCCAGGTCTCTTATGACGCTTGGTCCCTCACCCGTGGTGGCCAATTTAGTAAGGGTGGCAAGAACGCAGCCTTCTATGACAATGCTGGTAGCCTTACTGCAAATATTAACTTTGCAGCTGGCGTTACCGACTTCATTGACGTAGGCCTTGCTCTTCCGCTTTACTACGATCATGCCAACTCCCCGAAGAACGGTGAAGGTGACATGTGGAAGGCTAGCCGTGGTGACCTCGAATTCTGGGCAAAGGCAAAGCTTCCGCTCGATGAAATGACTGATGGCATCTTCAATGCTGCCATTGCTGCTCAGTTCTACTTCCCGACTGGCGACAAGTCCGTCGGTGTTCGTCCGCGTCATGCTTGGTTCTTGAGTGCCAAGGGTGGTGAAACCCATCCGTATGGCCTCCGCAACATGGCTTTCGGCGGTGAATTGATCCTCACTCTCGACCTCCAGAAGGTTGGCGCTCCGCTCCGTTTCAACGGTAACGTCGGTTTCGTCGGCACTGTGACGAAGGGTTCTAACACCTTGGTCTACGGTGGTGGCATCAACGTCCTCCCGACTGACTGGATGGACTTCTTCGTTGAAGCTAACGGTGAATTCCGTGTTGAAAAGGGTGAATATGATCGTGAACCGGGTTATGACCCGTTCACTCTTACCCCGGGCTTCCGTTTCCACCTCCCGGCAAACATCGACATCGCTCTCGGTCTCGATGTGGGTATCCGTGCTCTCTCCAACTTCACTTGGAAGTACAAGGACGAAATGAAGGATGCTGACAAGTATCAGCTCTACTACACCGACAAGAACGGTAAGAAAGTCCAGTACGGTTATGCTTCGACCCCGCATTATGCTGGTACCGCATCTCTCGTCTGGCGCTTCGGTAACGTCCGCGGTGCTGACGAAGATAACGATGGCGTAGCAAACAACATCGACCAGTGCGCAGGCACTCCGGCTGGTGCTGTTGTTGACGCTAACGGCTGCCCGGTTGACGGTGATAACGACGGCGTGTTCGACGGTCTCGACCAGTGCGCTGAAACTCCGGCTGGTGCTGTTGTTGACGCTGCTGGCTGCCCGGTTGACTCCGACAATGACGGTGTCGCTGACGGCATCGACCAGTGCGCTGAAACTCCGGCTGGCGTTGTTGTTGACGCTGCTGGCTGCCCGGTTGACTCTGACAAGGATGGCGTTGCCGATCACCTCGACAAGTGCCCGAACACTGTTTCTGGTGCTACGATCGATGCTAACGGCTGCCCGATCGACTCTGACAAGGATGGCGTTGCAGACTACCTCGACCAGTGCCCGAATACTCAGTCTGGCATTGCTGTTGACGGCAAGGGCTGCCCGGTTGACTCTGACAATGACGGCGTAGCTGACTACCTCGACAAGTGCCCGAGCACTCCGGCTGGTCTCCCGGTTAACGCTGATGGTTGCAGCCCGGATAGCGATAAGGACGGCATCGTTGACGCTCTTGACAAGTGCCCGAATACTCCGGCTGGCGTCTCTGTTGACGAAGTTGGTTGCCCGGTTGACTCTGACAAGGATGGCGTTGCCGATCACCTCGACAAGTGCCCGAACACCCTCGTTGGCGTTGCAGTTGATAAGAACGGCTGCCCGAACAAGAACCAGGACCTCGACAAGCTCAAGAAGGGTATCCAGTTCAAGACCGGTTCTGCTAAGCTCACTGCAAGCAGCAACAAGACCTTGAACAACATCGCTAAGTTGCTCAAGAAGCTCCCGGCTGTCAACCTCGAAGTCCAGGGTCACACGGATGACACTGGTTCTGAAGAAAAGAACAAGACCATGTCCGAACAGCGTGCTCAGGCTGTTGTCAAGTACCTCGTCAAGAAGGGCATTGACAGCGAACGTCTCCGCGCAGTCGGTTACGGTTCTGACAAGCCGATCGCAGATAACAAGACTAAGAAGGGCCGCAAGCTCAACCGCCGTGTTGAACTCGTTCCGTTCGAAAAGTAATCTTCGATCTTAACTGAGAACTAAAAAGGGGCGTCCGCAAGGACGCCCTTTTTGTATATGCAGAATGATGCAAATCGCTGTAGACATGTTTCGCGGTGTTGCAAGCATGCTGCACAAAGAAAGCGCACGACCCGTGCGCCTTTCTAATACTTAGCCACTAATCACCAACCACTAACCACTGCTTACCGCCTACTGTCTACTTCCTACTATTTTTTAAACACCCACTTCTTATAGAGCGTAAAGCTAACAAGCACGTAGACGACGTTGGCGACAAAGCTTGCGAATGTTGTCGGCTTCATGAACCGTGAAACGAATTCCGTGAAGCTTGCGCACCAGGCTGCGTTTTCGAGCAAGTAGATGCTTCCTTTGAGGACCGCCAGGTTCACGAGATACGAGCAGAGGAATACGACGATGAATCTTATGACTTCGGCACGCTTCTTGTTTGTGCTCTTGAAATTCCAGATGCGGTTACAGATGTAACTGTTGAGCCCGCCGGCAACAAATCCCAAAAAGTTTGAAAGAACCACGTCCCAATCTAAGACTTCGTGCAAAAGCCAGACTGTAAAGAATGTAATGGCGGTGTTCATTACACCGATAGCGTTGTATTTGATAAAATGTTTCACGGCGGTAAAAATACTATTTTTTGCTACGATATGACCTGGATTACAACTAAGAAATGCAGTGCTGCCAGCGCTGCAGATATGATTCGTAATGGCGATGTTCTCGGGGTTTCTGGATTTACTTTGGCTGGATACCCCAAAGCGGTTCCTCTGGCGCTTGCTGCGCGCGCTGAAAAATTGCACGAAGCAGGTCAGGAATTTAAAGTAACTTTGTTTGCAGGCGCCTCGACGGGCGACAGTTGCGATGGTGCTCTCGCCCGCGCAAAGGCATTGTCGCTCCGCATGCCTTATCAGTCCAATCCGAGCTTGCGCAAGGCGATTAACGACGGTAGCATCCGTTACATTGACGCTCACTTGGGCAAGATGGGTTACCTTGTTCGCACGGGTGCTGTCCCTGCGCCGACGGTTGCGATTATTGAAGTTTCTGCGATTTTGCCGGATGGCCGCGTTTGCCTCTCGACTTCGGGCGGTAACTCCGTTTGCTATCTGGAAATGGCTCCGAAGATTATTTTGGAATTGAACACGCGCTTGGGTGATAGCTGCATTGGCATGCACGATAACGCTCTTCCGGAGCTCCCGCCGCATGCAAAGCCGCTTGCAATTTATAGCGCTGGTGACCGCGTGGGTGGTGAATTTGTTCAGATTGACCCGAACAAGGTCATTGCGATTGTTGAAAACGAAGCGTATGATGAAGTGACTCCGTTTGTGGAACCTGATGAGGTTTCAAAGAACATCGGCGAACGCATCTTGGACTTTATCCGATTTGAAGAATCGCATGGCAGGCTCCCTAAGGGACTTGCTTACCAGAGCGGTGTTGGCAAGGTGGCGAATGCAGTGCTTTGCGCGATGGCTGACGATGACCGCCTGGGACAAATTGACCTTTACACCGAAGTGATTCAGGAAGCGGTGCTCCCGCTTTTGAAGAAGGGCAAGCTCGGCATTGCTTCTGGTACTGCTTTGACGCTTTCGCAGACGGCACAGAAAGAATTTGTTGAAAACAGCGCTGAATGGAAAAAGCATTTCATTATCCGCCAGCAAGAAGTGAGCAATAGCCCGGATGTAATCCGTCGCTTGGGTGTGATTTCTATGAACACGGCTCTGGAAGCGGATATCTTTGGCAATGTGAACAGCTCGCTTGTGTGCGGTTCTGCGATGATGAACGGCATTGGCGGCTCGGCTGATTTTGCACGAAATTGCGCACTCGGATTTTTCCTCACGCCGTCTGTGGCAAAGGGCGGTGCGATTTCGAGCATTGTGCCTTACGTGAGCCATGTGGACCATACCGATCACGACACGCAGATTTTTGTGACGGAACAGGGGCTTGCTGACCTTCGTGGCTTGCCTGTAGAAGAACGCGCCCGCCTGATTATCAAGAACTGCGCCCACCCAGATTACCGCGATGCTCTCACGGATGTTCTGGAGTACGGCCTCAAGCATGCGAAGGGCGTCCATGTGCCGCTTGCACTTTCCCGCGCTTTCGAAATGCACACCCGCTTCCTTGAAACTGGTAAGATGCTGTAAATCCTTTGATGATTCCTGTTTGAACAGTCGGTACAGATGGCTTAATAAAGCTCCCTTTTGGGAGCTTTATTTTATATTCGCTGTTGCGCAATTTGTGCAAAAATTATAATTTAGTTACGGGGTGTTTTGGTTAGGCCAAAACTTGAAGGTAAGGGGTACGCTTTATGGGGACCTTTTTTAAGCAGATTTCGCTTTCTACTTTAGTAGCAGCGTTTTTAGTCGCATGCGGAGATGATCCCGTCAGTGAATTGAAGGAACTTGCTCAAGACGAATTGGAATCGTCTAGTTCTGTAAAAGGTGCTGCAAAATCCTCATCTAGTACAGCTGACAAAAAAACATCCTCGTCGAGTAGCGTTGATGGGAAGGTCTCGTCATCTAGTTTAAAAGAAGTTGATCCTGAAGAAGGGCTGGACGTTGTTTATGCGCTCGTAGATGGTACAATCTCGGGTGTTGTTGGCTTGGATAGCTATACCAGTGCCAAAAAGGTCAAAATGGTGGAGCTGGATTCTGCTGATGACTACGATGAAACGAAAAATGTTTTCTCGGCAGAGATTGGCAAGGATGGCGCCTATGAATTCAAGAAAGTCAACTTGGTTCAGCCATTTGTTCAAGTCTCCGCTGAAGTAACCCTTACAAGTCCTAGCGATGGAAAGTCTATTCCGATTACGTTCTCTGCTCTAGGGGATGTTTCCTCGAATGAAAAGTTCAACTTGGGTCTCTTGACGACTCTTGAAACGGAACGTGCTCTTGTGCTTTTGGCTGGGAAGAATAAGCTTTCTTTTGAAGCTGCAAAGAGCAAGGCTGCTGAAGATGTATGGAATATGTTCCATCTGGAATCTCTTGACTTTGACCAGACCGAGACGATTGATGTTTCTAAGGCTAGTGAGTCTGGGACTGCTCTCGTGGCGGCTACAGTCTTGTTGCAGCTTGCTGCTGGTTCTGATTTGCTAGAAAATTACGATTTTGTAGGAACGTTTAAGTCTATAGTTGCCGATGTCGCAAAGGATGGTAAGTGGGATGACGAAAAGACTCGTTTGAAAGCTGCCGATTATGCACTTGGATTGAAAATATCTGGTGGTTATGAAAATACTTTCGCATATGTCAAAGAACGTTTCCCTAAGAATAAAAACTTTGATAAGTACCTCACGAACTTCGCTTTGACGGAATTGGAGTTCCCGGAATGCGATGGAGGTTCTGCAGGGGAAATATTCTTTGTCAAGAACAAGGCTAGTAGTCTTTTTTATGCAGAGTCGTATGACGATCAGAAACATTCACTTTACCGCTTTGTCTGTGATGAAAAGAAAGGCTGGGAACTCATCCCGGATAGTTTGAAGGACTTCATAGGCGATAAAACGCCCGCTAAAGATGGCGAAGTCCGTCGTGGTGCGTACTCGGGCAAGTTCTTTACTTATGATGGCACAAAGAAGGAATGGCGCGAAGCGACTGCCGTTGAAAAAGACCGTTATTTTGTCTTGGAATCTAATGCAAAGGAATTTGTGGATATCCAGGATGTCTACGAAAGTATCAAGGACGATGAACGCGTCATCTTTGTGCTGCGCCATGCTGAACGCGGTGACGATACGAGCAAGAGCGGGACGCTTACGGATAACGGTAAAAAGCAGTCCGAAGAAGTTGGTGCTCGACTCACGAAGTTCAAGGAAGACTTTGTCCTTGGTGCTTCTGAATTCTTGCGTGCGCACCAGACGGTGGAATCCATTGCGAAGGGTCGTGGACAATCTTATGATAAGCGTGATACGATTCCGCAGCTGAACGATGACTGGTACGCCAAGAATAGCGAAGCTGTCGAAAAGGCCAAGAACGAATGCGGTGGCGGCTGGGAAGTGACTTCCAAGTACGCTTACACGGGAGCTTACTCGACGGGCGCCGATGCCGCATACTACGATCTTGCGGAACGCTCCGTTGAACTTATCGAAGATGTTCTTGTCAAGAAGTACCCGACAGAAAAGTTTGTGCTCCTGAGTTCGCATGACAAGCTGATGGTTCCGCTTGTCGCTTACTGCTCAAACTTGCAGATTGAACTCAAGAAATATGATGGCGGCAAGTGGATCAACTACCTCGCTGGCGTTGCGATTATCATCGATAAGGATGGAAATCGCCGTTATGTCGCCATTCGCGGTCTCAAGTCTGGGTATGCGAACTAGATTTTACTAATATTCAACCTATGCGGGTTTGGATATTAGCTTTATCGGTTTTGTTATGGACGTCTTGCGATTCCGTCCGTTACGGTTCTGTGCCGTGCGAGGGCGATGATTGCGAGATGACTGCGGAAATTGAAAGTTCCGATTCAAAGGATAAACCTTCGAACGGTAATTCTTCAAGTGAAAATCCCTCAAAAGATGAAAAGGGCAATCAGGACCAGAAGGACTCCCTGGATAACAAGGGTAAGCCCGATGTCCGTGATACCATTGAAGTTGTCGATACGACGACTGTTACGGATACAAAGTCCTTGCCTGCTTGCAACTCGTCGAACGAGGGCGAAGCCCTTATGGTGGCGGGCGAACAGAAGCTTTACTATTGTATTTCGGGGAGCTGGGAAACCGATGTCGAGGAACTCTTTACGGTTGAGTGTAAAGATGGCGTCTTGAAGCTTGGTGACTCAAAGGTGGTCGGCGCAGAATCACTGGATTCTACTGGTGTTTCGGATTATCGCAGGGCTGATGTTAATATCAAGGGTATTGCCGAAAAGGGACCGTTCCGTTACGGGACTTCCGTGAAGATTGTGGAACTCGATAGCGTGATGCGCCTTGCCGATTCCAAGCGAATGCACGAGACCTGCATTACCTCTGCGGATGGCAGTTTTGATTTTGGAAGTGTTGACCTCGTTTCGCCTTATGCTAGGGTAGAAGCGAACGGCTTTTTCAGGAATGAATTTGGCGGGCAGTCGTCGCTTGTAAAGCTCAATGCGGTAGTGGACTTGTCCAAGCGCGATTCTTTTAACGTGAATATCCTGACGCACATGGCGGCTCCGCGCGTGATGAAGCTCGTGGAAGATTCTGGCAACAACCAGCCGATCGGTAGCCAGAGCGGGCGTGCGCTGAGTGATGTGCTTTCTTCGTTCGGCATTAGCCTTGGCGGTTCTAGTACGGGTGGCTTTAATGGATTTGGTTGGAATCGTGGTACTCAGACGACATCATCGGACAAGGCGGCAGAAGACATTAGCTTGTTCGGTTCTGATGACTACAGTGCGGCGCTCCTTGCGGTTTCTGTGATGATGCAGAGCTATGCGCCGGATGGCAACTTCCTTTCGCAGGCGGACTATATTGCAGAAGATATCCGTGGCGATGGCAACTGGGGCGACAATGCTTCGAAGGCAAAACTTGCAGATAAGCTGTTGA
This sequence comes from Fibrobacter succinogenes subsp. succinogenes S85, assembly GCF_000146505.1. Classification (GTDB taxonomy): domain Bacteria; phylum Fibrobacterota; class Fibrobacteria; order Fibrobacterales; family Fibrobacteraceae; genus Fibrobacter; species Fibrobacter succinogenes. Next base: position 2,398,779 of record NC_017448.1, read on the forward strand.
TTCTCGATGCTGAAGGCGGCCTTGCAAAAATCCGCAAGAACATGGAAGGCTGGAAGCTTGGCGATGTGCCGAACTTCGAAAAGCATGTGCGCAATTTCTGGACGAGTACGCATGGCTTTGAATCTTGCAATGCGATGACCAATGGAATGGTGAAGCATGTAGGCAACAGCCAGAGCGAGTATTTTGTCTCTTACTATGAACAGCCGGAAGGCCCGCGTATCCGCTTCATTTGCGATGGTTCCATCAAGGCTTGGCGCGTGGCGACAGACCTCGAAAAGGATACGGTTGGCTTTGGCGCTGGCGATTACGATGGCCAGATCAAGAATGGTAAAATCAATGCCGATAAGTTCTACGTTTACGAACAGAGCAAGAAGTCTTGGCGCGCGGCAACCTCGGATGATATTCAGGAATTTGTCGATGTCGAAGATGTCTTGAAGAAACTTGCTCCTGGCGAAAAGGTCATCTTTATCTTGCGCCATGCGGAACGTACGGACGATACGGGCAAGAAGGGCCACCTGACGGACAATGGTAAAAAGCAGTCTCAGTCGGTGGGCGCTAAGCTTAAAGGCGAAAGTATTTACTTCGTGAATTCGACTTACACGCGTAGCTACGAAACCTGCGAGAACGTGGCGGCGGGTGCGGGCGTCACGAGCATGAACAACGACACGTTGCCGGAACTTGATGGCGACTGGTTCGTGAAGGACGAAAATAAGTTTGAAACGTACAAGAACAACAATGGCGGTGGCTGGGTCGTCGCTTCGGAATATGCGTACAAAGGAAGTTATAGCGATGCGTACTATCCGCTGAAGTCCCGTGGCGAAGAATTTATGACCGAGATTGTGAAGCCCCGCTTTGCGAAGGTTAACCGTGTGGGTGTGTGGATTTCTCACGACATGATGGTTGTGCCGCTGACGGCGTTCTGCACGAACGGCAAGGCGAATCTCCGCTATTTCGACACGAAGCAGTGGATCAATTACCTCGCTGGCGTGGCTATCATTCTGGGGACCGACGGTACCCTCCGTTATGAGCCTGTGAAAGGTCTTTCTTCCGGTACGATGACGATGTGATTAGACGAAAGAACGGACCTTAGGTCCTACAGACGAAAGACTAGAGAAAGATGAGGAAAATCACTCGTCTCTCGTCACTCGTCTCTCGTCTATCCACCACTAAATTGCTATATTCACGCGCGTTGATTTTTATCAAACAGTTCACTTAATTAAACATGGACGCATTCCGATATGAATGATACACTAAAGAAAGCTATGCTTTTTGCCGCGGTGACAATGGTTTCCGGTGCCTTCGCGTCTGAGATCGTAGCTCAACCTGCTGCTTCCAAGGCTGCAAAGGTTGGCCGTTTTGACGAGCAGATCGCTCTGATGCCGGACTCCATTGCTGTCCCGCTCAAGGAACAGCTCAAGTGGATGGATGAATCTACTGTTTTCCAGATTGTGGAAACTCACGGTGGTGGCTATTCCATTCTTTATAAGACATACGAACAGTCCGTTCGCGCCCGCGATATTCGCGATTCCGTTGAAAATGCCAACGGTACGGCTGTGCTTCCGATTGCTAAGGCTAAGCTCGGCAGCGAATACTGCCAGGGCAAGATGGAAGGTGGCAAGTGCCATGGTGAAGTCCAAAAGTTCACCCTTGGCAAGCTCGTCGAATTCCAGGCTACAGGCCTCATCGTCGTGATGTCTGTGATCATTGGCCTCCTCGTCCTCTGCACTATCATGAGCGCGATCATGAAGAAGCTCGGTTTGGACAAGGTCAAGGCTCCGGCTCCTGCTAAGAAGGCTGCTCCGGCCGCTGCTGCTGCCGCTCCGGCTCCTGCGGTTCGTGCTCCGGCACACTGCGACTGGGATCCGAATGCAAAGAGCATCCATCCGGGATTCACCAACAAGCAGCTCCAGGCGTTCCTCGGCATTGCCGCCGTCGCCGCTCTTGAAGAACATCCGGGACTTACAAACGAACAGTTCCTCGTGATTGCTACTGCTGCTGCAACGCAGGCTCTTGGTCAGCCCTGCCGCGTGACCGCTTACAGAAACATTAACTCCCCTGCTTGGACGATCGTCAAGTAAGGTTCAACTTTTAAAACTTAACAGGCTTTTAAGCCAGGAAAAATAAAAATGAAGAAAACAGTCCGTATCAGTTTCGAAGGCAAGACCTACGACGTCGAAGTAGAAGTTCTTGATTCCGCAGTTGCTGCAGCTCCTGCTGCTCCGGTTGCCGCTCCGGCCCCGGCTCCTGCTGCTGCTCCGGCTCCGGCCGTCGCTGGTGGCACCGAAGTCAAGAGCCCGCTCGCTGGCTCTGTGTTCAAGCTCAAGGTCAACGTTGGTGACACTGTTGCTGCCAACCAGGAAGTGGCTGTTATCGAAGCCCTCAAGATGGAAAACCCGGTCGTCGCTCCGTGCGCAGGCAAGGTTACCTCTATCTCCGTCAAGGAAACCGACACTGTTACTGATGGCCAGGTCTTGATGACCATTGCCTAATGAGGTAAAAGTCAATGAGTGGAATTATTAACTCAGTCGCGGACTTCGCCTCGAGCACAGGATTCGCGCAGATTACCGTTCCGATGGTAATCATGTGGATCGTGAGCTTCGTGTTGATGTTCCTTGCGATTGTCAAAAAATACGAACCGCTTCTGCTCTTGCCGATTGCTATCGGCGCACTTGCGGTGAACATCCCGTCCGTCGCGTTCTACGACGGTGGCTGGAGCATCGAAGGTATGTTCAGCCCGACTGGCGGTCTCTACTACTACATCAGCCAGGGTATCCATCTGGAACTCTTCCCGCCCATCATCTTCTTGGGCGTGGGTGCCATGACGGACTTTGGACCGCTTATCGCTAATCCGCGTACGCTCATCCTCGGTGGTGGCGCACAGTTTGGCGTGTTCATGACCATGTTTGCAGCTGTCGCTCTCGGTGGCTTTACGCTCGGTGAAGCAGCTTCCATCGGTATCATCGGTGGTGCTGACGGTCCGACGTCCATCTTCACTGCGAACAAGCTTGCTAAGCACCTCATCGGCCCCATCGCTGTTGCTGCTTACACCTACATGGCTCTCGTGCCGCTCATCCAGCCGCCTATCATGCGCGCTATGACGAACGACGCTGAACGCAAGATTCGCATGAAGGCTCTCCGCCAGGTTTCCAAGGCCGAACGCATCGTGTTTGCCGTGATGGTGATGATCGTTTGCGTGCTTGTCGTGCCGGATGCTTCTGCCCTTATCATCATGCTTATGATGGGCAACATCTTCAAGGAAGCTGGTGTCGTTGAACGCCTCGTGAAGACTTCTTCGAACGAACTCATGAACATTGTGACGATCTTCCTCGGCACGTCCGTGGGTCTCACGATGTCTGCTGACATCTTCCTCAAGCCGCAGACTCTCATGATCATCGCTATGGGTGTGGTTGCCTTTGGCTTCTCCACTTTCGGCGGTTTGCTCCTCGCAAAGATCATGAACAAGTGCTCTCCGAAGAACCCGGTGAACCCGCTTATCGGTTCCGCAGGCGTTTCCGCTGTGCCGATGGCTGCCCGTGTTTCTCAGGTTGAAGGTGCCAAGTATGACCCGCAGAACTTCCTCCTCATGCACGCTATGGGCCCGAACGTGTCCGGCGTGATTGGTACGGCTGTTTGCGCTGGTTACATGATCAGCCGCTTGAGCTAAGATAATCGCGAACGCTCGCAAAGTTTTCCCTCGGTTTTTGCCGGGGGATTTTTTTGTTCTATAGAATTTGATTTTTGTTTTATGTTTTTGAATTTTCTTTGAATACTTTTGAAAATTGCTTAAATTTGCTTAAAATCGCCATTTTTGTTTTTGTGAAAATTTGGTTCAGTCTTGCGCGTATCTGTACGATTAAGTAAATTTATAGCATGATGAAATCGGTTACTGAATACAAAAACTATCGCGAGTATATTCTCGACTACTACAAGGAACGCAAGCGTTGTTCTGCGTTTACGTGGCGAGAATTTGCGAAGGTGGCTGGATTTGCGTCGGGTTCGTACCTGAAACTTGTATGTGATGGCAAGACGCGTCTTCGCGAAGAAGGAGCGAAAAAGACTGCACTTGCAATGGGCTTACTTGGCTATGAATTGGATTACTTCGTTTTGCTGGTACGTTATGAGGGAGCAAAGACGGAACAGGAAAAGAAGAAGTGCTTTGAGGAAATGCAGGCGCTTGGTGAAGCGAATCGCGTGAAAATTCTCGGCAGCGAGATGTACACTTACTACGAGACTTGGAAACATTCTGTGGTCCGCGAATTGGCTGTGGCTATGCCGGGCGCAAAGCCGAACGAAATTGCCAAAGTGTGCAAGCCTGCGATTTCTGCTGCGGATGTCAGTGATAGCTTGCGCTTTTTGCTCAAGGCTGGGCTTTTGACTCGCGATATCAAAGGGAATTATCACCAGACGAGTACTTCGCTTTCGACGGGAAATTTGAATGTGGTGGCCGTGGCGGTGCATTCGCTGTTGCGCCAGATGGGCGAGTTTGCGCTTGATGCTTTGGATAAATTGCCTATTTCGGAACGCCACTTTAGTGGCATCACGATGGGCGTGACGGCAGAAAGCTATGCAAAAATTGTGGATGAAATTGCTGCGTTCCGCAAGCGCATAGTGTCGATTGTTTCTGCCGACAAAAAGATTGAAAAAGTTTGCCGCTTGAATATGCAACTTTTCCCGCTGACGGAAAAGATTGAATATGGCGATATGAATGTGTTATCAAAAAATAGAGGGGAGTGACTAGAATTATGCTCACTAAAACAATGACAAAATGGAATCTTTTGGCGGCTCTTGTATTTGGGACGTCTTTTTGGGCTTGTTCTGGTGATAAGACGGCCGGTACGGACGAACAGAGCGAAGGCCTTTACGCCATCAAGAACTTGGATATTGCAGGCATTTCCCAAAAGGGCCCGTTCGTGAAGGGCTCCGCGGTGACGGTGCAGGGAATCAACTGCAAGACAATGGAATTCACGGATAAAGTTTTTGAGGGTGAAGTCAAAAATAACATGGGTGAATTTGTTGTTGAAAAGGTGAACTTGTCTACGACTTGTGCTGTTGTTGAAGTGACAGGCGAATACCGTAGCGAAATGACGGGGAAAAAAGTCTCGGATAAAATGACGCTCCGTGCGTTAACGAATCTTAAGGATCGTACGCATGTGAATGTCAACTTGCTTACGAACTTGGAATACGAGCGCGTGATGTACTATGTGACTGAAAAGGGCAAGACTTTCGACGAGGCTAAGGAATTGGCTGAAAGGGAAGTGCTTGCCGCATTCGGGATGGCTGGTGAATCGGCCGAATTTGAAGATTTGGATATTTTTGGAACAAGCGATGCGGATGCGACGCTCCTTGCTATAAGCGTGTTGATGCAAGGCGATGCCGATGTGAAAACGCTTGCTAAACGTCTGGATAAATTCAATGATTCCTTTGCAGAAAGCGGCAAGTGGAACGATGATGATACGAAAAAAGCGATTACCGACTGGATTGCGAATGCCGTGGCTAAAGCCGTGATGGATTCCATTCGTAAGAATATGGAAAATTGGGGATTCGCAAATGAAGTTCCCGATTTTGAAAAGGCCATTGAAGAAATCAATGTGGCACAGGAAATCCCCGAAGGGTGGAGCTGGGATGTGCCCAAGGAAGCTCGCCTGAATCCGAATATCAAATATGATTCGATAATCGACTCGCGCGACAAGAAAGTTTACAAGGTCGTGAAAATTGAAGTGCCAGACTCGAATTATTCGCAGGTGTGGATGGCTGAAAACCTGAACTATGCCGATAGCGTCAAGACTCCGAGCTTGAAGGGCGGCAACTGGTGCTACAATAATGAAGAAAAAAATTGCAAGGTGGGCGGTCGTTATTACAGCTGGGCGGCGGCAATTGACTCTGTTGCCTTGGCGAATGATTCGAAGGAACCGTTGGTTTGCGGCTATGGTAAAAAGTGCGGACTTGATCGCGCTGTGCAGGGAATTTGTCCTGATGGCTGGCATTTGCCGTCAATCTATGAATGGGGGTTGTTGAGCGTGGCGTTAGGATCTGGCGGCGTAGCTGGCGAGCCTCTCAAGGCCTTGACCGGGTGGGACTACGCCGGAACGCCTGACAATAACGGTACGGATCTTTACGGCTTTGCCGCACTCCCGACCGGAAGAAAAATTTCTGCAACTAGTTGGCAAAAGGTGGGCTCGGATGTTTATTACTGGAGCGCCACCGAATACAGTGCCGATCAAGGCCGGTATTTAAATATAAACAACATTTATACCAATTCTTATACGTATCAGAATAGCAAGTCTTATGGACAAAGTGTCCGTTGCGTCAAAGGGGATCCTTCGACTGCGCCGGTAAGGCCTTCTTCAAGTTCTGTAGATACCAATGGATGGAGCTGGGATGTGCCCAAGGAAGCTCGCCTGAATCCGAAAATCAAATATGACTCGATGGTCGACCCGCGTGACAAGCAAGTGTATAAGGTTGTGAAAATTGACGTGTCAGACACGAATTATTCGCAGGTGTGGATGGCAGAAAACTTGAACTATGCCGATAGCGTCAAGACTCCGAGCTTGAAGGGCCGCAACTGGTGCTACAACAATGATGAAAAGAATTGCAATGTGGGCGGTCGTTATTACAGCTGGGCGGCGGCAATTGACTCTGTTGCCTTGGCGAACGATCCGAAGGAACCGTTGGATTGCGGTTATGGCAAGACGTGCGGACTCAATCATAGTGTTCAGGGAATTTGCCCGGATGGTTGGCATTTGCCGACACTCCGTGAATGGAGTTTGTTGTGTGAGGCTATAGGGGATTACAGTACGTGTGGAAAGCCTCTCAAGGCTTTGAGCGGGTGGGACTATGCCGGAACGCCTAACAATAACGGTACTGATAAATATGGCTTTGCATCACTTCCGACCGGAAGAAGGCTTTCTGCAACTAGTTGGGAAAAGGTGGGTTCGGATGTTTATTACTGGAGCGCCACCGAATACAGTGCCGATGATGGTCGATATTTCAATATAAACAACATTTATACTCAAACTTATACGTATCAGAATAGCAAGTCTTATGGACAAAGTGTCCGCTGCGTTAAAGGGGATCCTTCGACTGCACCGGTAAGACCTTCTTCAAGTTCTAGCAAAAGCGATGAGTAAATAAAACTTTTAAGTAAAGAGGAATGCCCCGTGGCCAATATGCCGCGGGGATTTTTTTGGATTCTAGTGACTTTGATTTGTCATTCCCGCGAAGGCGGGAATCTCCATGTTCCAGGAATATGTATGTCATGTTCTAAAATGCTAAAAATTCTAAAATTTATGCAAAAATGGTAAAATCTGTGCAAAAATGCCATTTTTATGTTCTAGATTTAATGCAATTGAGTATATTTGTACTTATGAAGGATATCGTTAAATATACGGATTACCGCAAGTACATTCAAGATTACTACGACGAACGTAAACGCACTTCGGCGTTTTCTTGGCATATGTTTGCACAAAAGGCGGGTTTCTCGTCGGATGTTTATTTGAAGTATGTTTGCGAAGGAAAGAAAAACCTGAGTGTTGGTTCTGCGGGTTCTGTTGCAAGTGCCATGGGCCTTGTCGGCTTCGAACAGACTTATTTCGTTTTGATGGTCTCGTACGCTCATGCAAAGGATGACAAGACAAAACGTGCCGCGTTCGAGGAACGTTGTGCGTTAGCGCTTGCCCACAAGATGCGTGTTCTCGGTGATGAAGAATTCAATTACTTTAAATCGTGGAAAAATTCTGTGATTCGAGAATTGGCTCCGCACATGCCTGGTGCAAAGCCTCTCGAAATGGCGCGAGCTTGCAAACAAAAGATTTCTGCAACGGAAGTTTCCGAGACGCTTGATTTTTTGGTGAAGGCAAAGCTTTTAAAGAAGGACAGAAACGGAAACTACCAGCAAACGGATAAGGCCATCAGGATGGCGCCTGTAGAGGCGGTACCTTTGGCTGCTCGCGATTTGCAGCGCCAAATGGGAGAGTTCGCGATTCAGTCGCTGGATTTGCCTCTTTCTGAGCGAATGATGTCGGGCTATACGCTTGGCCTTACGCGTCGTGCTTACGAACGGATAAAAAAGGAAGTGGATGAGTTTTATCGGCGCATTGTCGCGATTGCGACAGAAGAAGATGAAACGGAGCGTGTTTATCGCTTGAATGTGCAACTGTTCCCGATGAGCGAATGGTTGAATAAAAGTGGAACAGTTTTGAATAAGGATGAGAGAAAATGAGATATAACTTGTACAAATTATTTTCTACCATTGCTGTGGTATCTTTGACCTTTGTTGCGTGCTCTTCGGATAATGATGTCGCAGGCGGCGCTTCGGGCGATGCTGGCGTTGTTGCTGTCACGGATAGAGAAGTGGCGGGTGTTACGCAAAAGGGTCCGTTCTTGGTGGGTTCATCTGTCGCAATTCAGGAATTGAATGGATTGACTTTGGTACAGACCGGTAGAAGCTTTAGATCGAGTATTAAAAATGATTTAGGTGATTTCTCTATCAAGGGTGTAAATCTCTCTTCTCAATATGCTTTGCTTGAAGTCAATGGGTATTATCGCAATGAAGTTTCTGGCGAAAAATCAAAAGGGATGATAGCTCTGAATGCATTGACCGACTTGAAAGACCGTAGCCATGTGAACGTGAACTTGATGACTCATTTGACGACGGACCGCATTTTGGCTTTAGTTCAAAAAGAAGGAATGTCTTTTGCTGAAGCGAAAAAACAGGCCGAAAGAGAAGTGATGACTTCGTTTGGTGTCTTGGACGATTTGGGTAATGGTGAAGACCTCAATTTGTTTGCTGGCGATGGTGGCGCAATGTTGCTTGCCATGAGTGTGCTGATGCAGGGGGATGGCTCAGAAGCAGATCTTTCTGAACGAGTTTCGCATGTGGCAACGGCGATTGTAAATAATGGCATTTGGAATGGTGACGAAAAAACGGAAATAGCAGATTGGGCGTTTCAGATTGATGCTGTGATAAAGAAATCTAAAAAGGGTGGGAGTATGCTTCAGCTAATTCGCGAAAATGTAGAGTCGTGGCAAGTCGTGGATTCAGTTCCGCCTTTTGAAAAATACGTTAATAAATTTTGGGCTCATGAATATGGCCTTGGTGCATGTGATGAAAAAAATCTTTATGAAGTAAAAAGTAATACAAATGAATTGAGTCAATATTATAGAAATGAATTTGTATGTAACCCTGACGGCCGTTGGAGTTTGGTTCGCATGAGAGAAATTCAAAGTTCTCTTTTTGAAGAGATTCAAGATAAGGCTGATGGCGAACATTATAAAGTTATGAAAATAGGGAATAAACAATGGATGGCCGAAAATTTAAGACGAAAAAGTAATGCTTTTAATAAAGGGAATGATATATCGTATAGTACGTGCTATGACGAAAAACAATCTAATTGCGATTCTTATGGATTACTGTATGAATGGAATGCTGCTGCTCAATTATGCCCTGAAGGGTATAAATTGCCTAGTATTTCTGATGTTAAAGCTCTTTTGCATTTTTATGGAGGTGAGGGAAAGGAGTCTGCCCAAAAACTTCGTGCTGCTGATGGGTTCGGCGCTTTATATGGAGGTCTGTATGAAGAAAAGCTCAAAGATTACATTGGTGGATTTTATTATACTGGAATTTTCGAATATTTGGGTCTTCATGAAGTGGCTAATTATTGGACTGAATCGCCGGCTTTTTTGCTCCGAATAGATTCTCTTGGTGCAAGGCTTGACAGTGTAGATAGAAGACTTTTAGGAACGCCAGTGAGAGCGTCTGTTCGCTGTGTCAAGGATGAACAGACCGAAGCAGAAACGGGTTTTATAAAAGAACGTGTTTGTGACCCAGTTGATAAAAATTATTGTAACGATTTCCCGATCTATTATACTGTTATAAATGGAAAAAAATGGATGACAGAGAATAGAACGAATGAATTGCAATTGGTAGAAACGAATTACGAAGTGTGTTATGACGATGAGCCTTGGTGCTCTGAAGATAATAGGTATGATGCGAAATGTAGCATGATTTCTAGCAAGGAATGTTTATATTCATGGGAAGATGCTATGAAAGTGTGCCCTGAAGGATGGCGTTTGCCCACTCGTTCGGAATGGGAGGCCTTAATGGGCGACTCTCCTTATGTGAATTCTCAGGGAGAAAATGGAATATATACGATGTATTTTACAGATAATTTTTCATTACATGATATTAGTCATTGGTCTGATGAATATTACGTGTCGTATGCGAATTCTTTGGGACTTAGTATTAAACCTGCAGGATATTATGAAATGGGTTATGAAAAAGTTGAATTCGGTGCTGCTTTTTGGACTAGTTCGGATAGCTCGTCGACGGATGCTTATGCTTTTATGCTTGTAGATGCTCTTGCAGGAACCTATATCATGAAAGTTGCGGATAAACGAAATTATTACTCTGTTCGTTGCATTGAAAAATAGGAGGATACTTATATGAAAAAACAAATATTTGCATTTGCTTTAGCTTTAGGTTGCTTTCTTTCAGGATGTACCTCGGAGAATGCTTTCGGTATTGAAAATTCTGATGAGAAAATCTCTTCTGAGAATATCGTGGGCTATTCACAGAAAGGGCCAATTTTGGCTGGCTCATCTGTGTTTATTCAGGAATTGGATAGCGTAAATTTTTTGCAGACTGGAAAAAGTTTTAGGGGCAAGGTAATAAGCGATAATGGAGAATTTGTTGTCGAAAATGTGAACTTGAATTCTCCGTATGTTTTGTTGGAAGTGAATGGCTATTTCCGTAATGAGATTACTGGAAAAAATTCTAATGGTGCCATATTCATGAATGCACTTGCAGATGTTAGCGAACAAAGTCATGTAAATATCAATTTGTTGACGCATCTTGAGTATGAGCGAGTTCAGGTATTGTTGGAACAAAAGAAAATGTCCATTGCTGAGGCTAAACGTGTGGCGGATCGAGAAATTCTAGCATCTTTTTTTGATGAAACTGATTACGGAAAAGTTGAACAATTGGATATTTTTGGCAATGGTAAAGGGGATGCCGCTCTTTTGGCGATTAATGTACTGTTGCTCGGAGAAGGGAAAGAAGCTGATTTTATGGAACATTTTGCGAAACTTGGGAATGACCTTGCGCAAGATGGTGTGTGGAACGACTCCGCGCTTAGAACTCAAATAGCTGATAGGGCGTGCGAAATGGACCTTGATGGAAATCTTCCTGTTATTCGCAAAAATATTGAAAATTGGAAAATTGCAGAAAGGGTTGCGCCGTTTGAGCCTTATGTTACATCTTTTTGGAAAAAATCATATGGACTTGGTGAGTGCCGTGAATCTAATATGGGAGAAACCAAGAAAAATTCTAATACCTCCAGTATTTATTACGGGTTAAATTTTACCTGTGATAAATCGGAACGTTGGGTTGCAAATTTAGATGTGGTTCGTGCTGGGTGCGATTCTTGTGGGTTTATGATTGATCCACGAGATGGACACAAGTATCGTACAATAAAAATTGCGGGTGCAAATTGGATGGCCGAGAATTTGGCGTATAACGGCTATGGTGAAGGTTCGTTTTACCATGATGACGAGTCGTATGGACTTTGGTATGAAGTGGGTGTGGCTATGCTTGGAAATCAAGTCGTGCCTGATTCTAGTGGCAGTAAATGGACTTATTACATAATGTCCGAAATCACTCCAGTTGTGTATTATTTGCATACTGGTTGTCCTGAGGGGTGGAAATTGCCTACTCGTGAAGATTATTATCAATTGATGAATGCGACTGCATCGAATAACTATGAATTGCTGCTGTCTCCAAAAGGGTGGAATTTAAAACTTGGTTATGATTTTGATCCGGTTGCATATTTCACTTCGACATTTGATCCTGAGACTCCTTATGGTCAACGACCTACATATTATTATGCTAGAATGTATGCCTCTGGAAGTGAAATCGCTCCTGAAATAGTTATGGGACGTGGCATGGCCGGCGGCGGATTTATTCGCTGTGTGGAAGAAGGCTTAACGCAAGAAAAATCTGTGTTGCCGGCAAGCGAAGTGGTTGCAGATTCTTTTGTGGATGAGCGCGATGGAAAAACGTATAAAACGATCAAGTTTGGCAATCAGGAATGGATGGCTCAAAATGTGGAGTATCCGGTAGGAGATTCTACTGTTGGGGATGGGGAACGACGTTGTGAGGCGATCTGGGAAGCGACTCCAAGCATGTTTTATCCAGATCCCTGCGATATTGGATGGCGATATGATTGGTATGAAGTTCAGGAAGCGTGTCCAGAAGGATGGAAAATTCCTAGTGTAGATGATGCGAAAAAAATGCTAGAGTATGTTGGTGGCGCTTCTGGAAATGCTGCGTTGTTTACGTTAGGGCTTGAGGGTAGTCAAGATATATATGGTTTTTCCGCTTTACCGACGCAATATGAGCAAGTGACTTGCGCGAAGATGATTAATGGTTGTACCTATAAGCCTGTTGGAGCGAAATTCTGGATATCAGATTCTACTGGACGTGTGCGGAATGTATTGGCTTTTGACAAGTTAGATGTTGGGATTAAACCCGCTGTTTCAACTGATTATTTGCCTGTGCGCTGTGTGAAAGACGCTGAATAAGGAAGAGAGAAAATGAGAAACGTGTGCGATTTTTTCAAGAACGGATTTGTGGCTTCGGCTTTTGTGGCGATATCGTTTTTGGCGGGGTGTTCGAACGATGACGTTGCTGGCGGCGCTTCGGGTGATTCGGGAGTTTACGCCATCAAGAATTTGGATGTAGCAGGTGTTACGCAGAAGGGCCCGTTTGTAACGGGTTCTGCCGTGGCCGTGCATGGAATCGATTGCAAAACTATGAAAATCTCGGACGAGCATTTTGAAGGTGCGGTCAAGAGCGACAAGGGCGACTTTATCGTGGAAGATGTTTCGCTCAAGTCAACATGCGCCGTATTTGAAGTGACGGGCAAGTACCGTAGCGAAATTTCTGGAAAGGAAACGGATAGCAAGTTGACTCTCCGTGCATTGACCGATCTTGAAAATCGCGAGAACGTGAATGTCAACATTCTCACAAATCTGGAGTATGAGCGTGTCGTGTACCTTGTGACTAAAAAGGGAATGTTGTTTGCAGGGGCGAAAAAACAGGCTGAAAAAGAGGTGCTTGCCGCGTTTGATATTGTGGGCAGTTTTGAAGCGTTTGAGAACCTGAACATTTTTGAATCTGGTGATGGTAACGCTGCTTTGCTTGCCGTGAGCGTGATGATGCAGGGCGGTGCCGATGTTGATGCTCTCGTGAATCGCATGGACAAATTCGATGATTCGTTTGCTGAAAAAGGCGTGTGGAGTGATTCCAGTACGAAGACTGCGATTACGGAATGGGTTACTGCTGCTGCGGCTGACGGAACGTTGGATTCAATCCGCAAAAATGTAGAAAGCTGGGGGATGACTGCCGAAGTGCCTACATTTGAAAAGTTCGTGGAAACGTTTGGAGCCGATTCGTCGATTGCTGCACAAAATACAATGACGGATCCTCGTGATGGAAAAACATATAGGACTGTTAAGATTGGTGATCAAGTATGGATGGCGGAAAACTTGAACTATGAAACCGAAAAAAGTTACTGCTATAATGATTCCGTGGAATATTGCGCAATGTATGGTCGTTTTTACGAGTGGAATGCGGCGATGAGAGCTTGTCCTGAAGGTTGGCATTTGCCGCTTTTGGAAGAATTTAAAACTTTAGTGGATGCATTAGGAGATTCTGCGATGGCAGGAAGTAAGCTCAAGTCCACGAGTGGCTGGTTGAACGATCTCAATGGTACAGATGATTACGGTTTTACGGTGCTTCCCATTGGTGGTAGGTCTGCAAGTGGAAAATACATAAACAAAGAATGGCTTGCGGATTTTTGGAGTTCTACAGAGAGTGCTGTCGAATTTGCGTACGTGATGCATGTGGGCGCTAACTTCAATACAGCACCATTGGATATGGACGAAGGAAAGTACAATGCGTTTTCTGTCCGTTGTCTTCAGGGTGAAAATGATTCGTTGAGATCTTATATTTTTGTGGAAGATTCGGCTGTGGCTGTTTGCAAGACGGAAAGTACAGATGATTGCGAATACGGAAAGTTGACGGATGAGCGTAATGGTCAAGAATACAAGACCGTGAAAATTGGAAAACAAGTGTGGATGGCGGAGAACTTGAACTATGAAACGGATGAAAGCTATTGCTATAATGATTCCGCCGAATACTGTACAAAGTATGGTCGCCTTTATACGTGGTCTGCGGCGTTGAATGCGTGCCCTACTGGCTGGCATCTGCCTTCGCAAAACGAGGGTATGACTTTGTACTATTCAGTAGGAGGTAGAGATACTGCTGCAAAAATGCTCAAATCTGTCAATGGTTGGAATGATGATGGCGCCGGTACGGATAGTTTTGGCTTCTCTGCCCTTCCGGTTGGTGATAGAGATGAGTTTAATGATTATGAAAATGAAGGTCGTTTTGCAGGTTTTTGGACTTCGACAGAAGTGAATGAAAGATACGCTGCTCATATACATTTGTTTTATATGGATGACGATGCTGCTTTGAGTACGACTTTTAATAAAAGATATGCTTATGCAGTCCGTTGCGTCAAGGACTAAATTTTTACCGGTTTAGCAAAAAGGTGCATTAAAGTGTCTCCATCCAGCGGGACATGAATACGTTATAGACGCTGTAGGTTTTTCCGTTTAAATCGCTTTGTTCTAGCAGTAGTTCTTTTTCGACAAGGGTTGAAAGAATTTTTTTAGCGGTGGCGCTGCTTCCTATGCCATATTTCATCAAGAAGGCGCTTGCTGTTGGTTGCTTTACGGAGCCTTCCTTGGCAACGGCGATAAGGTATTTCCACTGTTTGTCGGTAATCAGGTTGCGGCGTTCAATGAAGTTTGGGATTTCAAATCGTAAAATGCTGGATATAGTTCTTTTGACATCTTCTAGTGATATATTTTTTGAAGATTCTGCAAATACTCTATTGCATACAAATTGAGTGTAATAGGTATGACGTTTTGTCCAATCTAATATAAAATCAACTGCATCTTTGTCAATGTTTTTTTTTGCTCTTTGAAATAGATGTGTAATAAACTCCTTATACTTCTCAGAATCGATACGGTCGATGTGAATTGTTCTGGAGCTTTCGTAAAAGGGCTTCTTTGCGTTGGTAAACATGTCTGCCATCAAGTGCTTTTTGCTACCGCAGAAAATGAATTTTACATGATGCATTTGCTGAATGTATGTTCGTAGTAAGGCTTCGGTATTTTTTTCTTTGAATTCTCTGATTTGTTGAAATTCGTCGATGGCGAGGATAATTTGTTTTTCTTGTTTTTCGAGAAAGTCGAAAATTGATTTTAACGTCAATTTTCTTTGTTCGTCCAGCTGGAAGGTGAATGTAACTTGAGGGTTGCCTGACATGGAGTCATAACTAAGAAGCGGTCGAACGTTCTTGAGCGCAATGAAGAATTTTTTTATCAGTGACTCGTTTGCTATGGAGCTGACGATGGCTTCAGACAAGATTTTGATAAAATCGTCTAGACTTTGCGCCGAAAAAATGTCGGCGTAAATGCAAGTGTAATGTTTTTCCTTGAGGTCCTCGAATGTTCTGAAAATGAGACCCGTCTTGCCGTAGCGTCTTGGAGAAATTAATGTGACGTTTGAACCATTGGTTAAAAAGGAGATAATGTCCTTGAGTTCTTGTTCTCGATCGCAGAAATTCTCTTTTGTTGTGTAAGGCTCTAGAGAGAACGGGTTTTCCATAATAACCTCAATTAACTTTTAGTAAGTTACTTTTAGTAATATACCAAAAGTTAATTGGAATGTCAATAGGTTGAATATTGTATTCCTGGAATACGGACTTTGTGTTCTGAATTGCTAAAAATTGTGTAATTTCTGCAAATATGGTAAAATTTGGCTAAAAACGCCATTTTTGTATTCCAAAAACTGCGGAAATGTCTATATTTGTACACATGAAGGAGATTGTAGAATACACAGACTACCGCAAGTTCATCCAGGATTACTACGATGAACGCAAGCGCAGCTCGGCTTTTACGTGGCGCGAGTTTGCCCGTGATGCGGGATTTTCGTCGGCTGTGTATTTGAAGTACGTTTGCGAGGGCAAAAAGAATCTGAGTGTAGGGTCGGCGGGATCCGTTGCTGCGGCGATGGGGCTTGCCGGGTTCGAACAGACGTACTTTGTCTTGATGGTTTCGTATGCGCATGCGAAAGATGACAAGGCGAGACGTGCCGCGTTCGAAGAACGCTGTGCGCTCGCGCATGCCCACAAGGTACGTGTGCTCGGGAACGAGGAATTCGATTATTTCAAGTCGTGGAAGAATCCGGTATTGCGCGAGATTGCTCCGCACATGCCTGGTGCCAAGCCTCTTGAAATGGCTCGTAAGTGCAAGCCGCAGATTTCTGCGGCGGAGGTCTCCGAGACGCTTGACTTTTTGGTGCGCGCGAAGCTCTTGAAGAAGGACAAGAGCGGAAACTACGAACAGACGGACAAGTCGTTATCGATGGGGTCGGTCGATGCAGTGCCTGTGGCGGCTCGCGATATGCAACGTGAAATGGGGGAATTTGCGGTGAAGGCTTTGGACTTGCCGCTTTCGGAACGTGACATGTCGGGGCTTACCATGGGGCTCACGCGCCGTGCTTACGAAAAAATCAGGAAAGAAATCGCGGATTTTCGCCGCCGCATTGTGGCGATTGCGAGTGAGGATGACGAGACGGAACAGGTGTACCGCCTGAATTTGCAGTTGTTCCCGCTGAGCGAACGTCTTGACGATTGCGATGATAAAAATAAAGGTGTTGGGAAAAAGTAAGGAGAAAAGTGATGATTAATTGGCGCAGGATGCTGAATGTTCGCGCGACCATTGTGCTCGCTCTTGCTGTGCTGTTGACGTCGTGTTCCGACGACAAGGTGGCGGGCGGTACTACGGAAGATGCGGGGCTTGCCATCAAGAATTTGGACGTGGCAGGGCTTGCGCAAAAGGGGCCGTTTGTCAAAGGCTCTGTCGTGACTGTGCAGGGCGTGGATTGCAAGACGATGGATTTCACGGACGAAGTTTTCGAAGGCTCCGTGATAAACAATGATGGTGAATATGTTGTTGAAAATGTGAATTTGTCTGTTGCTTGTGCTTTGCTTGAAGTGACGGGCTATTACCTCAATGAAAATACCGGTAAAAAATCAACGGGTGAAATCTCGCTCCATACGCTGACGGATTTGGGCGACCGCAAGAATGTGAACATCAACGTGTTTACGGAACTGGAATACAAGCGCGTGATGATCCTCAACACTGAAAAGAAGGTGTCTTTTGCGGATGCTAAAAAACAGGCTGAAAAAGAAGTGCTTGCTGCGTTTGATGTGAAAGCGGAAAATGGCGATTTCTCCTTGTTCGAAGACTTGGACGTCTTTGAAAAGGGTAAAGAGAATGTTGCGCTCCATGATGTGAGCGTGATGTTGCAGGCGGATTTGGACGCTACGGAACTCGCAGAACGCTTGGAAAACATTGCCGCCGACATTGCGAAAGATGGCAAATGGGATGATCGCGATTCTGTCATTCCCTCCTCGAGCGGGAATCTCCCCTCGTCCAGCAGCTCCTCCGTCATCGCTAGCGAAGCGAAGCAATCTAGTAACAGTATAAAAGACTCTTACCTGAATCCAAACATTGCTTATGGCGAAATGACCGACTCCCGTGACGGACAAGTTTACAAGATCGTAAAGATTGGGGAGCAAGTTTGGATGGCGCAAAATTTGAACTATGAAGCGGCGACCAGTTATTGCTACAATGATGGTGCGGAATATTGCGAAAAGTATGGCCGGTTGTACACCTGGGCCGCGTCAGTGGACAAGTCGGAGAAAGAGTGCGGACTCGGAAACGAATGCAATCTGGCGTCTGGGAATATTCGTGGTATTTGTCCCGATGGCTGGTATTTGCCCAGCGGAGCTGATTTTGAGACTTTAATCAAGGCTGTGGGTGGCGAAAAAGGTGCCGGCGCTAAACTGAAGTCTTTGAGTGGCTGGCGTGACGATGGTGGTGTAAGTGGCAACGGCACTGACACATTCGGATTCTCGGCACTGCCTGTTGGCGTCGGTATGCAGGGCTTCTACGGTGAGGGGTACGGTGCGCAATTCTGGGGCTCTACGGAATGCGGTAGCGCGAGTGCTGCTGATAAAGGTTACAGCTGTGCGTCTATAATGAGCTTGGACTATGACGATGTCGACGTGAGCTTGAGGAGCTACGCTGCTAAGGACTTCAAGTTCTCTGTCCGCTGCATCAAGGAAGATGGTGAATTTGTTCCGGTGTCCAGCAACTCCTCTGTCATTCCCGCCTCGAGCGGGAATCTCCCCTCATCTAGTTCAGTTACCTTAGCAACGCCGTGCAAGACTGAAACAGAAGACAATTGTGAATATGGAACTTTGGCTGATTCCCGTGACGGACAAACCTACAAGACGGTGAAAATCGGTGATCAGGTTTGGATGGCGGAAAACTTGAACTATGAAAATGGAAATAGTATGTGCTACAGTGATGATAGTACTAAATGCGGTAAGTCTGGTCGTATTTACACTTGGGATGCTGCAAAAGAGGTTTGTCCGAGTGGATGGCATTTGCCTGATACAACGGAATGGGTTGCTTTATTCTCTGCGGTGGGAACTCGGGGAATGGCTGGTCGGAATCTCAAGTCGACCACTGGATGGGCTGATAATGGAAATGGCGTTGATGCATATGGTTTTTCTGTATTGCCTATTGCTTTTTGGGATGATCCAGATTTCATTGCTAGGGATGAGTATGCGTTGTTCTGGAGCTCTACAGAAGTGGACGCCGATAAAGCTGAATTGCAACATTTTTACATGAGTTATGATTCGGTAATCCACGGTTCTTTTTCTAAGAAAATGGCCGTCTCTATCCGTTGTCTCAAAGATTAGTGTTTGAAAAAAAAGGAGAAGGAAAGTGAAGAAATTCATAAGTAAATCAATTACTTTGTTGATGGCAATTGCTTCGGCGGGGATGCTCTCGGCTTGCCTGGATGATAAAGTTGCAGGCGGCGTCACGGAAGATGCAGGGCTCGCCATTAAGGACTTGAATGTGGCGGGCTTGGCGCAAAAGGGCCCGTTTGTCAAGGGATCTGTAGTGACTGTGCAGGGTGTTGACTGCAAGACGATGAAGTTCACGGAAGAAGAATTTACAGGCGAAGTCAAGAGCAACAAGGGCGACTTTGACGTTGACGATGTGAATCTCTCTGCGACTTGCGCGTTGTTCTCTGTGTCCGGCTATTACATGAATGAATTTACCGGTGAGAAATCTTCGGATAAGTTGACGCTCCATGCGATTACGGATTTGAAAGACCGCAAACATGTGAACATCAATGTGCTTACGGAATTGGAATACGAGCGCGTGATGAAGCTTGTCTCCAAAGAGAAAATGTCCTTTGACGATGCTAAGATGCAGGCAGAAAAGGAAATCCTAGCCGCGTTAGGTTTGGTGGATCGCTTTGAGTCGTTCGAAGGCTTGAGCATTTATGAAAAGGGCGACGGGAATGCTGCCCTCCTTGCGACGAGTGTAATGCTGCAATCGGATTTGGATGCTGAAAAGCTCACGGACCGTTTGGATGGCTTTGCTTCGTCCATCGCGGAAAGTGGCGAATGGGACGATGAAAAGACGAAAAAGAAAATGACGGATTGGGCGGATTCTGCAAAGTCCAGGGGCAAATACGAAACGATTCGCGACAATCTTGAAAAATGGAGCGACTCCGATGAAATCCCCGACTTTGAAAAAGTCGTCGATGAAATAAATAAGGATGCCAAGGAAACTACTCAGAAAATCCCTGAAGAGTGGAGCTGGGATGTACCGCAGTCCGCTCGCCTGAATCCGAATATCAAATACGATACGATGATTGACCCGCGCGATAAACAAGTCTATAAGGTCGTGAAAATTGAAGTGAAGGAGCATGATTATTCGCAGGTGTGGATGGCAGAAAACCTGAACTATGCCGATAGCGTCAAGACGCCGAGCTTGAAAGGCCAAAACTGGTGCTACAATAATGATGAGAAAAATTGTAAGGTAAGCGGTCGCTATTACACTTGGGCGGCGGCGATAGACTCTGTGGCTTTGGCAAACGATTCAAAGAATCCGCTGAATTGCGGTTATGGCAAGACGTGTGGAATTAATCGCGGAGTGCAGGGAATTTGCCCTGACGGCTGGCATTTGCCGACGCTCCATGAATGGGGATTGTTGGGCGTAGCTCTGGGGAACGCTGGCGTGGCCGGAGATAGCCTCAAGGCGCTGACTGGCTGGGATTACGCCGGAACGGCTGACAATAACGGCGTAGATGCCTATGGATTTGCGGCGCTTCCGACCGGAAGGATGGTTTCTACATCTAGCTGGAGCAATGTTGGTTCTAATGTTTATTATTGGAGTTCCGAAGAGGATGGTACGTATGAAGCGCGATATTCGAATATAAACAACATTTATACTAAATTCTATTTGTTCCAAGGTTCAAAAAAATATGGACAGAGTGTACGTTGCATCAAGGGTGATCCTTCGACTGCAGCGATTAAATCTTCTTCAAGTTCTAGTGTTGGCGAAACGAAGTCTAGCAGCAGTTCTGCAAAATTGAGTAGCAGTGTGGTTGTGTCCAGCAGTAGTCAAGTAAAAATGAGTAGCAGTTCTGTAGTTCCTTCCGGCTGGAGCTGGGACGTGCCTAAGGAATTGCGCTTTAATCCGAATATCAAATACGACTCAATGGTTGACCCGCGTGACAAGCGTGTGTATAAAGTTGTGAAAATCGAAGTGAAAGAAAGGGATTATTCAAAGGTGTGGATGGCGGAGAACTTGAACTACGATGATAGCGTCAAGACGCCGAGTTTGAAGGGCAATAGCTGGTGCTACCACGATACCACGAAATATTGCGAGGTGAGCGGTCGCTATTACACTTGGGCTGCGGCGATTGATTCAGTTGCGCTGGCAAATGATCCTAAGGATCCGTTGAATTGCGGTTATGGCAAGACTTGTGGACTTAATCGCCAGATACAGGGAATTTGTCCTGACGGTTGGCACTTGCCGGTTCGTGATGAATGGGGCTGGTTGAGCGTGTACTTAGGGAATGCGGGCGTGGCCGGCGATACCCTCAAGGCTTTGACCGGATGGGATTATGCCGGAACAGAAGACAATAACGGTGTGGATGCCTATGGATTTACGGCACTCCCGACTGGACGAAGAATCTCTGAAACTAACTGGAGCAACATTGGTTCTAATGTCTATTATTGGATCTCTGAAGAAGAGGATGCGTATGAGGCTCAGTATTCGAATATAAACAACATTTATACCAAATTCTATTTGTACCAAGGCTCAAAAACTTATGGACAAAGTGTCCGCTGCGTGAAGGATGAGTAAATAGTGGTTAGTAAATAGTGGTTGGTGGTCAGTGGAAAAAGTCCTCGCTAGTGTGGCGGGGCTTTTTTGTGTTCTTAGGATACATTTTGTGTTCTGAAATTTTGCGTAATTCGTATAAAAATGGCTGAAAACGTAAAAATTAAGCGAAAAACGGCAATTTTTGTATTCCATTATTATTGAATAAACTATATTTGTAATCATGAAGGCGATTGTTGAATATACAGATTATCGCAAGTTCATTCAGGATTATTATGATGAACGCAAACGCGACTCCGCTTTAACTTGGCGCGAGTTTGCTCAGAAAGCCGGTTTTGCATCGGCCATTTTTCTGAAGTATGTTTGTGAAGGCAAAAAGAATCTGAGTATCAGCGCTGCGGGTTCCGTTGCAGATGCCATGGGGCTTGTCGGTTTTGAAAGAACGTACTTTGTTCTGATGGTGATGTACGCCCATGCCAAAGGGGACGAGGCCAAAATGGCGGCGTTCGAAAAATGCTGTGCCTTGGCGAGGGCGCATAAGGTTCGTGTGCTCGGTAGCGAAGAATTTGATTATTACAGGTCTTGGAAAAATCCGTTGATTCGTGAACTCGCTCCGCACATGCCGGGAGCAATGCCTTCTGAAATGGCGCGTGCTTGCAGGCCGAAAATCTCTACAGCCGAAGTTGCTGAAACGCTTGATTTTTTGGAAGATGCAAATCTCCTAAAAAAAGACCAGGAAGGAAATTATGTGCAGACGGACAAGTCCATATCGATGGGCTCCGTGGAAGCGGTTCCGCTTGCGGCGCGTGATTTGCAACGCCAGATGGGCGAGCTTGCCGTAAGGGCTATAAATTTCCCGCTTGCGGAGCGCTCCATGTCGGGTGTTGTCTTGGGGCTTACGCAGGAGTCCTATGAGCGTGTCAAGAAGGAACTTTTGGAATGCCGTCGCCGCATTATCGCCATTGCTACGGAAAGTAACAAGACGCAGCGTGTGTACCGCTTGAACTTGCAGTTGTTCCCGTTGAGCGAAGATCTGGATGTTGCTAACGATGCTTTAAAAAATAAGGAGGAGAGGAATGATAAGAAACGAGTCTAGATTTTTTGGGGGAGTTTTTGCTTTCGCATTGGCGTTTGCCTTTGTGTCCATGTTTTCGGCATGCTCTGAAAAGGTTGCGGGTGGATCTTCTGATGATTCGGGTATCTACGCTGTCAAGGATTTGGATGTGGCAGGCGTTTCGCAGAAGGGGCCGTTTGTCAAGAGTTCTGCGGTGACGGTGCAGGGTATTGATTGCAAAACGGTGGAACTAACTCATGAAATTTTTGAAGGTTCGGTCAAGAGCGACAAAGGCGACTTTGGCGTTGATGATGTGAACCTTTCGGTGTCTTGCGCTTTGTTCGAAGTAACCGGTCACTACTTCAATGAAGTGACTGGTAAAAAGTCGGCGGGCGAGGTAACGCTCCATGCGCTCTCGGACTTGAGCGACCGCAAGCATGTGAATATCAACATGCTCACGGAACTTGAATACAGGCGTGTGATGCATCTCGTGTCAGAAGAGCATATGGATTTTGCGGATGCAAAGAAACAGGCCGAGAAGGAAGTCCTTGCTGCTTTCGGTATCAAGGGTGACTTTGATAATTTTGAAGACTTGACCATTTTTGAAGGTGGTGATGGAAATGCGGCGCTCCTTGCTGTAAGCGTGATGATGCAGGCGGAAACGGATGAAGCGGGACTTGCGAAGCGTATAGATAAGTTTGCAGATTCGTTTGCGGAAACCGGCAAGTGGAAGGATGACGAAACGAAAGCGGCAATTGAAAGTTGGCAGATTGATGCTGCGGCCAATGGTACTCTTGATTCAATTCGCAAGAATGTTGAAAGTTTGGGCTATGCCGATGTGGTTCCCGCTTTTGAAAAGTTCGTCGAAGCTTTCCAATACTCTTCCAGTGTTACACCGCGGTCAAGTAGTTCGTCAAAGGTCCCTGAGCCTGCCGAAGAGTCCAGCAGCAGTTCCGCAAAGGCGGATGCCGGCAGTGAATACGATGCTTCAGCAAATACGCTGAAGGATTTGCGCGATGGTCAAATTTACAGAACCGTTAAAATCGCTGGTCAGGTATGGATGGCAGAGAACCTGAACTACGAAGTGGAAAATAGTTCCTGTTTCAAAAATTCCGCAGATAGCTGTGCCAAGTATGGTCGCCTATACACCTTGCCTATTCAGGGAGTTTGCCCGAGCGGTTGGCACTTGCCTAGTGGTGTTGAATTAAATGCGCTGGTCACGGAAGCGGGTGGTCCAATTGTTGCAGGTTTGCATCTCAAGTCACGGACGGATTGGTACAGAACGGTAAGAGGCACGGATGCCTTGGGGTTTGCCGCACTCCCTGCAGGCAGGTGGAGCGAAGATAACGGTTTCGTTGGTGGTGTTGCTGCTTTTTGGAGTTCTAGTGAACGCGATAGTATTCATGTGTACGCTATGCACTTGTCCGATTATAGGGCGGATATTACCTTCAGTGATAAGGACAACGTTGCGTATTCGGTTCGTTGTCTAAAGAATAATGATTCAGTAGAAAGTAGTTCTAGCGGCTCTGAGGCTTCTAGCAGCAGCGTTAAGATTGCGTTGGCCTGTAAAATGAAAAATACGGATTATTGCAAATATGAAACCTTGATTGATGAGCGCGATGGCCAAACATATAAGACCATAAAAATCGGCACCCAGACGTGGATGGCTGAAAACTTGAATTATGCGTCCTTGCAACCTACGGATAGATTGGATTCAACCAGTTTCTGTTACGAGAATGAACCCTTTAATTGTGAAAAGGATGGTCGCCTGTATTTATGGAGTGCGGTCATGGATAGCGCTGCGACATGGAGTGATAATGGTAAAGGCTGCGGTTATGGTGTTGTCTGTTCTCCGACTTTCCCTGTACGTGGCGTTTGCCCGGCTGGCTGGCATGTGCCAAATCGTGATGAAGTGATGGAATTGTTAGATGCTGTTGGTGGAGTAGATGTTGCTGGAGATATGCTCATATCTGAATATTCAGGTTGTATAGATGAAGTGGATCTTTATGGCTTTTCGTTCCGCCCTACAGGTCGCAAGAGAAGTGAAGGGTACTATGACGATGATGGTGAGTATGGGTATATGTGGACTACAACGGATGACTATTAGAATTCGGACGAGTTTTTTCTCAAAAATAATGAACCGTTTGAACTCGTAGCGGCATTTTCTCTGTCGAAAGCAGGCGGTAATCTTGGTATGCACGGATATTACAAAAATACGGGCTACCCTGTCCGCTGCATCAAGGACTAGATTTTAGAAAAGGAAGAATAGCTTATGTTCACGGAAAAGATTTCAATTTTTAAATGGTGTAATTTCTTCGGGTTGATTGCGGTGAGCGCCATGTTCTTGGCATGCTCCGATGACAAGATCGCGGGCGGTTCTTCGGATGATGCAGGCATTTACGCTGTCAAGGATTTGGACGTGGCGGGCGTCTCGCAGAAGGGACCGTTCGTTACGGGTTCGCATGTGACTGTGCAGGGCATCGATTGCAAAACGATGAAATTGACCGGTGAAAGTTTTGAAGGTACGGTCAAGAGTGACAAGGGCGATTACGATATCGATGGAATTTCGCTTTCGTCTTCGTGCGCGGTTTTTGAAGTGACCGGGCTCTATGTTGATGAATTTACGGGCGTGCAGACTACGGAGCCGGTAACGCTTCGCTCGCTTGTGAACCTCAAGGATCGAAAGAGCGTGAATGTCAATGTGCTCACGCAACTGGAGTATGGCCGTGTCGTGAAGCTCGTGTCCGAACAGAATACTCCTTTTGCAGATGCTAAAAAGCAGGCTGAAAAAGAAGTGCTTGGGGCGTTTGAAATTGATAGTGTGTTTACGCCGTTCGAAGATCTGAACATTGTTGAAGACGGTGAAGATAACGCCGCTCTCCTTGCTGTAAGCGTGCTTGTACTTGTTTCGGGTGATTCTAGTAAAAATGTGAATGTCGAGGAACGTTTGGAAAAGATTGGAACTTCTATTGCCGAAACCGGAATATGGGCTGATGAAGAAATTAAATCAGAAATGGCGGAATGGGCTTTTGCTTCATGGACGAATGGACAAATGAAAAGTCTAGGCGATAATCTTGAAAAAATGGGCTATCCCAGTAATATTTATGATATCTCGTATTTTACAGACGAGTTTGTAGATAGTGTCTGGGTGGACAAGAATCGCGATCCGTCTGTAATTTATTCCGGGATGTATATCAACTGGAGTATTCCTAAAGAAGCTTATTTTAATCCGGATATTAAGTACGATTCCGTTGTTGATAGCCGTGATGGGCAAATTTATAAGACCGTGAAAATCGGTAGCCAAACCTGGATGGCTGAAAACTTGAATTATGCCGACAGCGTTCAGACTCCGAGTCTTTTGGGGCGCAGCTGGTGCTTTGCCAATAAGCCCGAAAATTGCGCAATGGCTGGCCGCCTTTATACCTGGACTGCCGCTGTGGATTCTGTAAATCTTGCGACGGATAAGGATAATCCGCAGGACTGCGGCTACGAAAAGCTTTGCAACCTTTCTAAGATCCGAGGCATTTGTCCTGAAGGATTCCATTTGCCAGATACAACGGAATGGCGTACATTGATTTCATTTGCGGGTGGCGATCACATTGCCGGCGGAAAGCTTGAATCAAGGCTTGGAATGTATAGAGATCCAGGTACGGATGATTATGGTTTTTCTGCATTCCCTGCAGGTAACAAGTATCGTGATAGAGAATTTTTCGAAGATAGCCGCGATGTCTATTTTTGGCTGTTGACCGAATATTCTGATGATGACCACTTGGCTTATTGGTCGGTTTTCTTTTACGAAACATTTAATTTCTCGGGTGGCTTTAAGGATATGGGAGTCCCTGTCCGCTGCGTTATGGATTAGGAGGAATTCATCATGAAAAAAGTAATACTTCTCTTTTTGCTGACTCTTGCAAATATTGCAGGGGCGTACTCTATTTCGTATAAATATTCCGGTGCAACAGGCGCTTCTTGCGAACCTGCGAGTGCTTCTGGAGGAACAGAAATCAGGTGCTCTGCTCCAGATGGATTTGTTTGGTCTGCCGTATCCTTGGATGGGGGCAATTCGTCGATTAAATATTGTATTTCTGGTGCCTGCTTGGCCGAAATTAACGACAATGTCGTTGTGGATGTCAAGTTCTCTCAAGAGACCGCAGTACACAAGATTGATTGGGTTGCTGTCTGGAGCCAGGTATATACTTTAAGCAATGGCTATATCAAGGTGACGGACCTGGATGGTAAATACTTTTTGTTCGCCGCTTCGGAGGGGGATTCCGTCAAGGTTACGCCTGTACCTTCTCTGAGCTATCATTTTCAAGCGCTTCGTGAAAAGAATAGGGTCGGTGTTAAGATAGATACAGATTATTTTGGAAAGGATAATTTAAGTTTTTTTGCAATGCCGGATGCTGATATTCGTCTAGAAGCGGAATTTGCACACAATTTGTATAGAATCCTCTATGATATGAATGGACTTGATACGCTTGAATTGTGGGGTACGGACTGTTCGACTCTCCTAAGCTGCACAATTTCTAAAGCCATATATGAACGTGAAGGGTATATATTCCGTGGATGGACTTATGAAAAGGACCAACAAGATACGTTTCTTCTTCCTGGTACAAAACTCCCGCCGGCACCTTATGAGAATGATGCTCGCGTACAGCTTTATGCAAAATGGTTCGAAGTTAAAAAGCCTCAAAAAGTAAATGGCTGCTACCAGATAAATGACGAGCACGAACTTTTTGGTTATGCGTATATTGTCAATGGAAAGGACCATTTTGAACAGGAAACTGATGCCTGCGGTGAACTTGTTGCAGATATAGTCGTAAATGAAAGTGTGCTGGATTCAATTGCGATGTTGCGCAAGGATCCGGAACGTTTGCTGACGTGGACTCCGATGGGCTCGGCTGAAAAACCGTTTGTCGGAAGATTTAATGGTAAGGGACATTCCATAAAGGGGCTTTATGTGCCGGGTTCCGGAAGCTCTGTTGGATTTTTTGCGGTTGCTCAGGGAGATGTTTCTATTGATAGTTTGGGAATTATCGACTCTTATTTTGAGGGGTATGAGAGAATTGGTGGAATTGTCGGAAGTTTAGCGAAAAAGTCAAAGCTTTCCGTTACATATTCTTATGTGGATTTGACCTTGTCTGGTCGTAATATGGGTGGATTGGTTGGTTATGTCTTTGATTCTTCGTCGGTTTATATAAAGGGGGCTCACCGTTCAGGGAAGAATATTTCTGAATCTGTTGTTGGAGGATTGGTGGGCAGGGGAAGGTCTGCTTCTGTTTTTACGATATTGAATTCTTATAATGAAAGTTCTTTTGAATGTGGTATCCATAATTGCACGATTGGTGGGCTTCTTGGGTGTATTGGGGCTGAGTATGAAGATCTTATATATGAAAATATGGGTGATTCCCTAATTATAGATAGCTGCTATAATACGGGGGCTATGGATGGCAAAGGGAATGATTCATATTATGGTATTGGTCGAAGTATGGGTGGGCTTGTTGGCAGTTTTAATGCTCACTATGCTTCCATATCGAATTCGTATAATAAGGGCTCGATGACGACAGAAGATGGGGGGCGCGATACGGATTATATGGGTGGCTTGGTCGCTAGTTTTTCAGGAATTTTGGAAATAACACGTTGCCATAATAGCGGAACTCTTAAAGGGGATGGTGTTGCGGGATTTGTTGCAGGTGTTGGTGAAGGTTCTCATATAAATATTAGCACCTCCTATAATGAAGGTTATTTGTGGGGAAGAGGTATTGCTAGTGGAATGGTTATTTCGGAAGTGGGCTTTTATGGAGTTAATCCTGAGGGGACGATTGTCAATTCGTACAATGTAGGCGAAGTCGAAGTGTACGAGTCTTATCGCAAAGCGACATTGTTTGGCTCAGGGTTGTTTGATGGAAATATAAATCTCAAGATTATTAATTCGTACAATGTAACTCCGTTTAATTACCGGAAGTGTCAGATATCCTATGATACCTTAGTCAATGTTTTTTATTATAGAAGCTTGGCGTGTGAGGGGTTTGAAGATCAAAGTTCTCCAGATGATTTTATTGATGGCTCGATTGCGTGGAAACTGTACAATTATAACGAGAACGGGGTTGACGGCCATGTGTGGGGACAGAAGGTTGGTGTAGATCTTTATCCCGTCTTGAATGGTGCAGGAGTTGAAGGTTATAATCCGGATGCTCCTCGTTCAAGTTCCTCTTCGGGTAGGGTGTCGCTTACGGCTGAGGTTGTCGATTTGAATGTGTCGGTGAATGTTGCGGATCGGAAAATCCAGATTGAAGGCGCACGCGCCGGTTCGATGTTTGCATTGTTTGACATGCAAGGACGAATGCTTTTGGCTGGTTCTATCGAAAAAGGTTCTCGAACGATTGGTGTGCCGATGGCTGGCTCCTACCTCCTCCGTGTCGGGAGTAAAATGCAGAAAGTACACGTGAAATAATGTGATATAGCTCCCATGGCTTAAAATCATGGGTTGATATTCCCCTCAAAAAATATATGTTTACTTAAAGGTTCTCATTGGGGTATTCGAGGGGTTTTGATGAAATTGAATTTTCACAGCCTTGCGTTTAAACAGACTGTTTTGATATTGCTCGGCATCACGGTGATCTTTGTCGCGATGATTTTTATGCTTCAGCAGCAGGTCAGCTCGAGGATGTCGGAACTCATCATGGCACGTGGTCAGGAAATCAGTGAAAAGCACGTGTCTTCCATCGACAATATCTTTGAAGATAACGCCGCGGTTGTAAAAAACATTGTGGCGATGCTCGAACGTGGCGACTTGAGCAAGAAGGATATCGAGGAGTTTTTGCCGGTGGAATACGTGCGCACCCATGAGAAAAATCCGATTGCGTCTGCGCTGTTTATCGCCTATGAGCCTGAACGGAACGGTCGCGAGTTCATGCGCATCACGGGGCACGGTCTCGAGGGCAAGCTCATGGAGGTGAAGGACTACCGTGAAATGCCTTGGTACAAACAGTCCATCGAAACGGGCAAGGGCCAGTGGTATGAACCGTTTATTGGCGTCTATGCGGACCAGCCGGTGGCGCTTTATGCGATGCCTTTTTACCAGACGCTCCCCGATGGTTCCAAGAAATTCAAGGGTGTTGTCGGGCTTGATATTTTTGTCTCGTTCTTGCGCGATGCGGTCTCCTCGATAAATATTGAAAACTCGGGATATGCGTTTATCCTCTCTGCCGAAAACAGGTTTGTGGCGCATCCGCGCGATGAATGGGTTTTCAAGGAATCGCTCCATTCGCTGGCGAAGGGTCATGAGGCGGGCTTGTCTGCTTTTGAGAGTGCGGTCCGCGATTTGCGCAGCGGACTTTTGCTTGGCAAGACGTTTAGTGGCGAAAAGGCTTGCATCTATTTTTCGCACATGAAGGTGGACGGCTGGATTTTCGGCGTCGTGTGGCCTGCGGATGAATTCTTTGCAAAACAACGTAAGATGGCGTCGGTGCTTGGCATCCTTGGCTTGGCAAGCTATATCTTGATGATTGTGCTTGTGCTCGTGATTTCGAGTCGTGTGACGCGACCGCTCAAGGCGCTTGCAGGGGTGGCTAAGCGTTTGGGACAGGGCGACTTTGACGTGGAGATTCCGCCGGTTGATGGCAAGGACGAAATTGCGGAGTTCGCCGATGCGTTTGGTCGCATGCGTGATTCGCTCAAGGAAAATATTGAAAAGCAGAAGGGTGCCGAACGCGTGGCGAGCGAACTGGAAATGGCTCGCAAGATCCAGCTCGGGTTGCTTGCGCGTAGCGATGATGACGAGGGCGTGAAGGATGCCCGCCATTTGCTTTCTCCGTTTATTTTGCCTGCAAAGGCGGTGGGTGGCGACTTCTATGATTTTTGCAAGGTCGATAAGGACAGACTTGCCTTCTTGATCGCAGACGTGTCGGGCAAGGGCGTCCCGGCGGCGCTCCTCATGATGTCGGCGCGCTCGATGCTCAAGAGTGTTTTGCTTGCGGGCACTTCGGTGGTGGATACGTTCAACGTTGTGAATGACCGTTTGGCGTTCCGCAATTATCTCAACATGTTCGTCACGGTCTGGATGGGAGTTCTCGATTTGCGTACGGGCGAAGTGGAATTTGCATGTGCGGGGCATAACCCGCCGGCGATTCGCCGTGCCGACGGTACGGTCGAGTTTGCAAAGAGCAAGCCCGGTCTTGTGATTGCCGCGATGGAAGGGACCCGCTACAAGCGCCAGACGCTCAAGCTGAATCCAGGCGATACGATTTTCTTGTACACGGATGGTGTGACCGAGGCGACGGATGCGAACGAGAATCTGTTTGGTGACGAAAGGCTCTTGCAGACGCTCCGCGATGCCGGCAATCGCGAACCTGCCGAAATTTGCCCGTTCGTGAAGTCCAGGATTGATGAATTTGTGGGCGATGCTCCGCAGTTCGATGACATTACCATGCTCGCGCTCAAGTTCGTGGGCGGTTGACGCTGCTGCGGAATGCCCGAAAGCTCGCGAAATATGCGCGTGAAATGAAAAAAGACCTTGCTTTCGCAAGGTCTTTTTCGGGTGGATGACCGGACTCGAACCGGCAACATCCAGAATCACAATCTGGGACTCTAACCAATTGAGCTACATCCACCATGTAGCGAGACCAAATATAAAAAAGCCATCCCAAATTTCAAGGGATGGCAAACACTTTTTTCTAAAAAATTTGTTTTTAGCGCGTGACGACTACTTTTTCTGCATGATTCGGAGGAAATTTGCACGCTTGAAGTCGTTTCTGTGTTCCATGCAGAAGCGCGGGTACACGTACTGCTTCGGGAACATGCGGATCGTGAACGTGTTGTTGCAGCCTTCGAGGCAGCACTTGAATTCCAAGTCCATGGCTTCCGTGTAGTTGTGGCGGAAAATGATGTTTTTGGATTCGATGTTCTCGATATCCTTCTTTTGCTTTTGGCGCTGCTTGATGTCGCGGTGCAGTTCGCAGTACTTCGCGATCGGGTGACCCCAGAATTCACGGCCGCAACCGGGTTCCTGGCAGACTTTGAGCTTGATGCGTTTCTTCTTTTTGTACTTAGGTAATTGCATAGAGACCTCAATTAGTAGTAAAGATAATAAAAAACGTCGTTTTTGTAAAAAAATTGAATTTTGTTGGGGTTGTTTTAGTCCAAAACGCCTTTTCGTGTGTGTTATATAAATAGGAACCCTTAAAAAAAGGAATGTTTATGAGGATTTTTTGGACTTTGATGGTGGCGGCTTCGGTCTTTTTGGGCGGTTGCATGTACGTGAGCGGGTCGGCGGAAGGCGAAACTTCGCTGCATGCGACGGCGATAGACGTAGGGCAGGGGCTAGCGGTGCTCCTCGAATATGACGGTCGCTATGCGATGTACGATTTTGGGCCAGATTCGGTTGGCGTGGTGGATTCGCTTTTGGCGCGCGGGGTCGATACGCTTGAATGGGTGGTGCTGAGCCATAATCATCGGGACCATATTGGCGGGTTTATGGAACTTGTAGGGCGGGACGTTTTTGTGCGGCGTCTGTACGTGGGGCCGGATACGGCGGGCGGCTTTTATCGCGATAGTGTCTTGCGGGTGGCGAGAGCGCTTGGAATGCCAGTGGATACGCTATTGCGAGGCGAGAACGTAAGTTTTGGGGGTGGGTCTAATGGCTTTGATGTGTTGTGGCCGACGAGTTATCTTCGTGTGGGCGAGAATCGCGCGAGCTTGGTGCTACTCGGAAAGTTTGGAGCAAGCAAGATGCTTTTGACGGGTGACCTGGATTCGGTGGGCGAGCGTCATGTGCTTGAGATGAACCCGACGCTTTCGGCTGAACTTTTGCAGGTGGCGCATCACGGTTCGGCCGGGAGCAATACGCTAAGCTTCTTGTCGCAGGTATCGCCGAAGTACGCGTTTGTGAGCGTTGGTGCGGAGAACCGCTATGGGCATCCTGTGCCATCTGTTGTCCGTAAGTTGAACTTGGTGCTCGGCGATTCGCTGAAACTTTATCGCACCGATTTACAAGGCACTCTTCGCTTTGAACTCTCCCCAAGCATGGGCGTGGTTGTACCGTAGGGGGAATGGGGTATGGGCTCGCTCCCTTCGGTCGCTTTGGGCTATGGGGTATGGGTGTGTAATATCAAGTTATTATCTCAAGCCCAAAGCCTAGCAGAGCTAGGCGACCTCAAAGCGTAGCGACCCCATAGTGCTTTAGCACGACCTCAAAGCGTGCAAACCACCAACCACTTTTTTTATATTGTTCCCATCGCAATCGCGAGGTTTTTGAGGGTTATGGTTCACAAGATTCACATCCCGGTGATGGGCATTTGCTATACGGCGGATACGCCGATTCGTGTAGCGCATTTGGGAATCACGTCCGTGATTTCGCTTGTGGATGATGGCCTCCTTGAAGAATACCGCATGGCTTATGCAGAACGCTTGGGCCTTGACTTGGGCTCTCCGCAGACAACTCGCATTGGCCGCATCCGCTCGTATTTGGACTTTGTTGCAGACGAAGTAGAACGCAAGTTTACGCGTCTTTGTGCGTGCCGTTTTGATGGCGGTAGCGACAAGGACCTTTATTTTCTGATGCTTCCGCTAGATTCCAGGCTCCGCGTGGAATACGATGGCATTTTTGCAAAGACGGGGCTTGCCCGCATTGCAGCCGAGGCGGCCCTCACCGAGAAAATGGAACCGGGCGAAATCCAGGCAAACATCATGGTTGGCCTCAATCACGAAGAGGCTGCTTTTGATGCGGTTCGCGGCTTTGCCGCTTCAAAGGTATCGGGAGCGCTTGTTCTCAGCGCGGGCGTGAACTTGTCCGTTTTTGAAGAAATTGCAAAGTGCAAGGACTTTTACAGGACGGGCAAAAGACCTCCGAAAAAGAAGATTATCCTGAAAGTCTCGGATTACCGCTCGGCGCTCATTCAGGGCCGCTATTTAGCAAAGAAGGGCTTGGAGGTTTACGAATACCGCATTGAATCGGGCGTGAACTGCGGCGGTCATGCGTTCTTTGAGTCCAAGAAGTTATTGCTCGATGTTGTCCGGGAATTTGTCGAAAAGCGCAAAGAACTTTTCGAAACCACGCGCACGATGATTGCGAAGTTCGCTGCTTCTTGTATCGCGGGGGACAATAATGCCAATGCATCTGCGTTGAGTGCTGCAAACGTCCCAGTGCAAGGAATTCTCCCGCCGCCGTTGCCTGCGCGGATTACCGCGCAGGGCGGGCTTTGCGCTCCCGAAGATATTGCTCAAGTCTTGTCGCTCGGGATTGATGGCGTGGGTGTCGGGACTCCGTTTTTGCTTGTACCGCAGGCGACCAGCGTCGATAAGGAAACTCGAAGATTGCTTGCGAGCGCAAAGCCCGAAGATGTTTGCATCAGTCATGCATCACCGCTCGGCATCCCGTTCGTGAATCTGCAAACATCGACGGCGGCAAGAATTTGTGAGCAGAAAATTCAGGAATATTTCGCGCCAGAATCAGAAAAATCTGGAAGCTCTGAACTGAAACCCGGATTCCCGTGCCGTCAGCATTACCTTTGCCAAAATATCCCCGGCTTTGACCATCCCGTTTGCATGGCGTCTCGCGAGTACGTGATGCACCGTCTCGCTGAAATCGACGAGCTTGAACAAGAAGATATTGAATCGTGTAAAATGCAGTCGCACCATGATGATGAAATTCATGAAAGGTCGCGAGAATCTAGTGCCGCTAATGCTTGTGAAAATTCAATGGCGGTAATTCGCAAAAAGTACGACAAGCTCCGCCGCGTCACGCTATCGCGTGAATGCATCTGCCGATTTCTCGGAAATGCTGGCCGTGAAGAAATCCGCGAGAAGAGCCCATCGCTCCATTACCAGCCGGAATGTGTCGCCGTCGCTCGTGGCTCGCAGCATGCTCGCACTCGCGAACCGGTTACCATTTGCCCGAACCCGGACATCGGCTATTTCGACCGCGAATACACGCTTCTAGAAATGATGCAGCACCTTTACGGCACAGGCAAGCGCCTTACGCCCAAAGACAAACCAAGCGCCTTCGAAATCGAAGAACGCTTGCTGAAAAATGCGCTGTTGTAAGAAAAAATTGCTTTAATCAGCGAAACCGATTCTTGCCTGGAAGTGGCATTGCGTCATGTCGTCAGCGTTCGTCCCGAAAATATACGCATGGTGGTTCGTGTTCTTGAAACGCACAATGTTCACCTTGCCGCCGAGCGGAATCTGCGAAATGTAATTTATCTGTATTGAACGGATTCTGCGGCTCTTGAGTTCCTGCGGGTCGAGTGAGTTTGTCACCCAGTCCACATAGCGGCAGTGGTTTACGTGCTTGTTCATGTCCAAGTCGCTATACTTTGCGATTTCTGTCGCTACAATTTGCGGGTCGACTTGCGGGTCCAAAATATCCATCATTTCGGGGAGCGCGTTCTTGCCCTGAATGAGCGGAATCGGGTACGGTGCGTTGGCCGGGTTTTCTGCCTTGCCGGTCTTCATGTTCACCAAGAGCCACGAAGAAGTCGCCTGCGCGATGGAATGCCCCTGCGCATCGAGAATGGAATAATCCTTAAGACAAACTTTGTCCTTGATAATGTCCTTTGCCCACGTCGAGATGGAAAGCTTTTCGCCCCAGACCGGGTGGTGCAACAGGCGAATCTTCAGTCGCGTGATGACCGTGGTGTAGCCTGCCTTCATCATCTTCCATATCCCAAAGCCGTTCTGTTCGGCATCGGCGATGGCGGTTTCTTCCATGAACAAGAAGAGATTTGAAAGTTTGAGTCGGCTGTGGTGGTCGCAGTCCGAGAAACGCACTTCAAAATTTTTGGTGGTGACTTCTGGTTCCATGATATTCCTCACGTGGTTATGTGATTTTCGACATGCTTTCGCTGTACCCGAAAAAACACGGTATGATAATAATGTATAATTTTTCTTGTATGAACGACTCTCAATTTCGCCCTAGTTTTAAACAGCTTGACGCTTATCATTCATTTAATGGTTCTATCCGTGTTCCGGGGTCCAAAAGTATTACCAATCGTGTGCTTTTGATTTCGGCCATTGCTAACGGGACAACTCGCTTGCACAACCTGCTGCGTAGCGACGATACCCGCTATATGGGCGAGGCTTTAAAACGTCTTGGCGTGAAGGTTGATTTTTCGGACGATTATACGGATGCTGTTGTTGAAGGCCATGGCAAGCCGTTTGATGCAGGCAATTTCCCGGTGGAGCTTTATCTCGGGAACGCCGGTACGGCGATGCGCTCCTTGACGGCCGCGCTTTCGCTTGGCTGGGGCAAGTTCATTTTGCGCGGTGAAGAACGCATGGGTGAACGCCCGATTCTCGACTTGGTCGATGCGCTCAGTACGCTTGGTGCCGACATCAAGTATCTGGAATCCGAAGGCTACCCGCCGGTCCGCATCAAGGCCGATGGTCTCAAGGGTGGCGATGTGAGCGTTCGCGGTAACATTTCGAGCCAGTACCTCACGGCCCTTTTGATTTGCGCTCCGTACTGCAAGACCCCGCTTCACATCCATGTGGAAGGCAAGCTGATTTCTGCACCGTACATTGAACTCACGCTCGATGTGATGAAGTGCTTTGGCGTGAACGTGCGCCACAACGACCTGACGGACTTCTACGTGCCGCAGGGCGTGTACCAGAGCCCCGGTGACTATTATGTCGAGGGCGATGCAAGCTCTGCCACTTACCCCCTTGCCGCTGCCGCTATTTCTGGTGGTGAAGTGAAGGTCTTGGGAATCAGTGAAGACAGTATCCAGGGCGATATTGCCTTTATCGATGTCCTGAAGCGCATGGGTGTTGATGTTACTCCGAGCGTGGAACCTAGTGGCGAAAAGTGCATTATCTGCAAGGGACCTAAAGACCGCCGTTTGCGTAGCCTTGGCGATTTTAGCGCTGTCGAAATTCCTGATGCCGCCATGACGCTTGCCGTGCTTGCTCTGTTTGCGGATGCTCCGACGACGATTCGCGGCATTGGCAGCTGGCGCGTGAAAGAGACCGACCGCATTGCGGCCATGGTGGCAGAACTCCGCAAAGTGGGTGCGACCGTCTCCTCTGACATGGATTCGATTACGATTGAACCGCCGAAGGAATTGCGACCGGCGACGATTGAAACTTACAATGACCACCGCATGGCGATGTGCTTTAGCCTTGTCTCGCTCGGTGGCGTGCCCATCAAGATTCTCGACCCTGCGTGTGTGAACAAGACTTATCCCCATTTCTTTGAAGATTTCGGAAGACTCGCTCAATGATAAGCCTCGTCTCGAAGATTCTTGCCACAAGTTATGCACGGCTCGCGATCTGCGCTGGCCTCGTGTTTGGCGCTCTTGCTGCCCCCGCTACGGCGGCGACTTCGGCAGATACGCTTTCGATTTGGGTCATGGACAATGGTCTTGGCTCAAAAAATGCGATGAAGCGCCTTGTGAAAAAGTTCTATCGCGAGACGGGAATCCCGGTCAAGCTGACTTCGCTTAGCTGGGGTGAAGCGTTCAGAAAAATCACGTTCACGTTTGCCGATTCAAATGATGTCGCTCCTGACGTGATTCAGCTTGGTTCCACTTGGGTTCCTCATTTTGCATCGACAGGTGCCATCCGCCCTATCGACAACTTGATTTCGAAAATCGATACGGCACGATTCCTGGGCGAGGGCCTCCGCAGCACGCATATTTCAGGAAAGCCCGAGACGTATGCGGTGCCGTGGTTTATTGATGTTCGCGGCTTTTTCGTCAACGAACGCATTTGGCGCGAGCTCGGTTTAGAGGATTCAGATTTTGAGTCGTATGCGCATGTGCTTGGCGTCTTGAAGACTATTGCTAGTTCGGATTTGACGACAGAAGTAGGCGTCAAGGTGACACCGTTTACGCTTCCCGGAAAAGATGACTGGGCGGGTCAGCAGTGCATGGCGCCGTTTGTCTGGAGCCATGGTGGAGATTTCGTAGTGCCCGCAGGCAAGGGTTACCGCAGTGCGCTTTTGGATTCGAACACGCTTGTCGGACTTGCGCTTTACGCCAACATCATGGGCGATGCGCAAATGGCGCCTCTTAGCTTGTACGAGAATTCATCGGACAATGCCGAAGGCTTTGTGCGTTCGGAACGCGTGATCCATTACGGTACTTCTGAACTGATCAAGCAGCTGGAATATCCGGAAGAAGCCGGTGGCCTTGCCAATTCGGCGATTGCAAAGGATGGCATCAAGGTCTTGGATTTACCTGCAGGTCCGCATGGAAGATTCTCGTTCATGGGCGGTAGCCACTTGGCGCTTGGCAACAAGAAGGACACGTCCAAGTATGTGCTTGCCGAACAGTTGCTTGCCTACATGCTCCGCGCCGACAACATCGATGCGTTCTCGCGTCAGGTCGGGTTCTTGCCTGCAGATCGCAGTATTCTCCACATCTGGAATCGCGATTCGCGCTATTCCAAGATTGTCGCTGAACTTGAGCATAGCCGTAGCTTCCCGAATATCCCGGAATGGGGCGAAGTTGAAAAAATTCTGATAGATCTTTCAAATGGCATGGGAGCCATGTTTGTGAGGACGAAGCACAAGAAAAAACGCAGTGCTGCCCTTGCACAGATGGTCTATGACGCCCATACGAAAATCAATGGAATCCTGAATTATCCGGACAGCTCAAACGGCTCGGAAAGAATGCACTGGGCTCAGCACATCTTTTTACAGGAATATAGAGAAATTTATCCAAAAAGCTCTGCCAATATCATTGGACGGAGCGAGTTGCCTGCGGCAGACGAATTTAAAAGCTGGCTTGTATCGTCCAAGTACATGCTCGCTTCTCTTGGCGCAGGATTTTTGGTCATCTGTGTAATTGTGGCTTGCTATAAAAGAAAGAAGAAGTAGTTCTCGCTCATGAATAAGTTGTTTAAAGTCGCCTCATTGTTGCCTTTTTTTGTGGCACCGCTTTTTGCACATGTCAACGTGGCCTCTTACAAGAGCTATGTGGATTCGCTTTTGCCTGGCTCGCGTTTTGGAATGTCGCTTCGCTCTGTGAAAATGGGCAAGGAAATCGGGAATGTGAACGGCAATGAATTGTTCACTCCGGCAAGTACGCTCAAGACTTTGACGACGGCCGCTGCAATTCATTTGTTGCCTTTAGACTATGAGCCGAAAACCGAAATGACGGTGTTTGGCGATATCAACAAAAAGAAGCGTACGCTGACGGGAACGCTTAAAGTCCGTGGCGAAGGCGACCCGAACATCTCGGCGAGATATTACGATGACCCGTTCTACATTTTGAACAACATGGCCGATTCCCTCCGTGCGATGGGCGTTGATACGATTGTAGGTCAAATTGATTTGGATACGAGTTATTATACGGGTCCGTGGAAGGCAGAAAATTGGCGCCGCAATTATTATGATTCCTGGTACGGTGCTGAAATTGGTCCGCTAGGTTTTAACGACAACTGTGTGACCATCCGTTTTTGGCCGGGGTATTTCATTGGCGATACTGCAGTCGTTTCTATACAGCCCGACGTGGGCTATGTCAAGGTTGTAAACAACTTAAAGACTGTCAAGGGAACTAAGAAAAAATGGGTCTATGGAATTGATCCGGACAAGTCTATCATTACGCTTGGCGGGACGATTGGCGAAGATATCGATTCTGCAAGTATGGTGCTCCCCATCCGTAATCCGATTGGATATTTCAGGGCGGCGTTTATGTACGCGCTCAAGGATCGCGGCATCGTCTTTAAGGAAGATGCAACAATTGCTTCCAATACAGAACTGAAAAAGTTCTCGTATTCGGCGGCGCCTCTCTTGAGTATCCTTGACGAAATCAATCAGCGCAGCCAGAACTTCCATGCTGAAACGCTGTTGAGAAATCTCGGGGCGCAAATTGCAGGCGAAGGCAGCGTTGAAGGCGGTCGCAAGGCGGAACGCCGGTTCCTCCAGGATATGGGACTGAAAGCATCTGATTTTGAAGTGTTCGATGGCAGTGGACTTTCTCCTGAAAACAAGGTGAAACCTTCAACAGTCGCGAGATTGCTGGCGAAGATGGCTCGCCACCCGAAGGGTGCCTACTATATCAATAGTTTTGCAAGTCCGGGCGTGGGCTCCGGTGCAAAGCGAATGATCGATTTTGAAGCCCCGTGGCTTACACGATTCAAGACGGGCTACATTGCGGAAGTCCACGGCTTGGTCGGTTATATTTACACGGTGGATGGCGATACGCTGACGGCGGCCATGTACTTGAACGGCACCAATACCAATCCGGATTACAAGAGCAAGGATGTTCTCGATACGCTTTGGATGCGCCTTATCAGCTACACCAACAATAATTACAAGTCGCTTTTGCAAATGAAGACTTTGTGGCTTGATGCCCAGGGCGTTAGCGGGCTCAACAAGCGCCTGGATTATTTCTCGAAGCGCTTGATTGGAACTCCCTATAAGCTTGGCCCGATGGGCGAAGGCCATTTGGATACGGTTGAAGATAAGCCGCTAGTTTATCTGGACTCAGTTGATTGTGTGACGTACTTGGAACATGTCGTTGCCCTTGCGATGGCTAAGAGCGAAAAGTCTCTGTATCGCCAGTTGCAGCGCCTCCGTTATAAAGGCGGCAAGGTGAGTTTCCTCAACCGTAAGCATTACCTGCTTGACGACTGGGTGGGCGAAGGCAAGTATGCAAAAGTCATCCCGATGGAAAACGAAGTTTCTGTGGAACGCACGATGCCCAAGAGGGAATTCTTCACTAACCACAACGTGAAATACACGGGCAAGGATACGCCTGTCAATGTGCGCTATATGCCTTTGGACAAGGCGATTGAAATGGCAAAGAAAACGTACAAGGGCGCCATGAAGGTTCTTGGCGTAGGCATTGTCGGGAGTTCTGACAAGATTGACCTCACGCATACGGGATTTGTGATTTTCTATCCGGGACAAAAGCCGATACTGCGCCACGCTTCATCGCAAAAGAAGCAAGTCGTAGAAGTCCCGCTCGCCGAATACCTGCAGACCCGCAAAGTCCCCGGCGTCACGTTCTTTAAGTTTATTCAGCACTAGCTGTTAGTCAATAGTAGATTGCCCTTTGTCATGCCGGATTTTATTTTCTTTGACCACTTAATACTTTAGTATTTATGTGGTCATGATCCGCGGATGGGGACGGCATCTCCTTTATCTTTGCTTTTATACATGCAGTCATCTACTTGGACGATGCGTCTTGAAGTTGTAAGGAATTTTATATAAATTCATCTTTGAAAATTTAAACATAGGAGAATCTCTTATGGAAAAGAAAGTGAAAACGTTTGGATTTGAAAAAATGCTCGCCGTTTTGGTGGTTGCCTTTGCATGCGAGTGCATGTGGGGGTGTTCGGACGATGTGACGTTTGAATGGGAAAGAACTCGGCGAAATGCTAAGGTTATCGGCTTTGTCGATGACTCGTTGGTGATGGTGGGCGATTATCGTTTTTGGCTAGAATCGAAAGAGACGTGGAATGGGGGGCGCTATGACGATGAAGATGCCGGAAATCCTCGTTTGTGCGTTTATAATTATCGTGTGCAGGAAGATGGCCCTCGGTGGTGTGATTCTGTATCGGAGTTGCATTCGTCAAGTTGGTTCTATGGGCAGTTGACGGATTCTGTAGTTTGGGGAAGTGGCTTGCCCAATTCTATTAAGTTATGGAAAATAGGAGAGAAACCACATGAATTGAAATTGAATCCTGAATTTGAAGGATGTAGTAAAAAAGTTGATGCAAGGCGTATACATGAATGGGTTGATGGCAAGTTTATTGTTTTGGGGACTGCATCTGTAAACGGAAAAACTTTAGAAAATGCTTTTTTTGCGCCAGAATATGGTGATGAATATTGTCAATATGCCGTTTTGGATACTTTGAAAAGAATTGTTACTTAT
The DNA here is from genome assembly GCF_000146505.1 of Fibrobacter succinogenes subsp. succinogenes S85. Taxonomy (GTDB): domain Bacteria; phylum Fibrobacterota; class Fibrobacteria; order Fibrobacterales; family Fibrobacteraceae; genus Fibrobacter; species Fibrobacter succinogenes. The sequence continues at coordinate 2,439,999 of NC_017448.1, forward strand.
AAACGGCTGGAAAAGGATTTGGAATGGATTAGGAAATGTGATGATTTAAAAGCGATAGGTGAAGATGTGTATTGTTTGTTTTTGGATAAACGTTTGTTTAATGTGTATGTTGCTGTAAATTCAGAAATTAAGGATAGCTTGATGAAAGAAACATTTAAGTTGAATAGATTTGCGAATGTGGCCTTTATTGGGAGTTACATGAATATATATCAAAGTCTTTGTGCTTTTGGAAATGGCTGGCATAAATGGATAACGAATTTTAATTCGCAAGGTATTTCGTTTGGTGATGGAAATGGGGATTACATAACCTATGAATAGAGTGATTGTGGAAAAATTACTTGTTTTTGTGATGGTTTTTACCATTAGTTGTTTCGCTGTTTCCAAACCGATGGAGTCTGTAGAAAACTACAATATCCTAATGGTTCATGGTGCATATGGCTGGAATGAAGGATTTATTTGGCCTCATATGCCAAAAAGTTATTGGGAAGATGATTATGGAATGGAAGATCTGTGGTTCCAAGATCATGTTGAGTATGGGACGATTATTGGAGAGGATACGATTTTTGCTAATCCGAAATTATCCGATGTTATTAAAAAACTGGATGAAGAACTTCCTTCAGCCTACGATGATACTGTTTATTTAGGGAAGGCAAATCTTGGTCGTTATGATAGTGAAGATCGACTTACCTATTGGTTGAACAAGAATATTTTCGAAGACGATTCATCTAGGAAACCTCGAGATTCGTATATCTACCATTGGCGTTCTTTTTCGAATCCGGCGAATAGTTCCAGCAATAATGCTCATGAATTAGGTGATAGAAAATGGAATCAGGGAAATTTGTCTTTTGGAAATGGCGGATTTGGTCATCGTCGAACTTTGATGGAAGAAGCTCAAGAAGTGAAAGCATGGGGTGTGAGTGAAATTCAGAATGAAATTGCCCATACCTCAAAGGAGCTTTAGCTCCGAGCTCATACCCCAAAAACCGCTACAACAGCGAATCTAGCGCGACGATGGCCACAAGGCTGTAGTCGCCTTTTTTGTCTTCTGGCGCGGAGGCTTCGTCAAAGGCGTTGTTTTCGAAAATCGTCCAGGCGTCGGGTTCCCACCCGTAGGCATTCATCGTGAGCTCGTTGCCCATCGCAATTTCGGCGGCTTCGACCTCTTCCCACTTGATGTTCCCGGCGGGCGCCTTGTAGTAGCGCAACATGCCGATTGCGTCCATCATTTCGGGATAGTTGTCCACAAACTCGTAAACGCAGTCCTTGTAGCTCTTGCCGCTTACGCGCACGACTTCGAACGTTCTGTTGTCCTGAAGGAACTTGGAAAGGTCGCCGTGGTGCATCTCGATTTTGGCATTCTTGCCAAAGAACGTAGTGAGTTCGCGAAAAACTTCGGAATCTTCTTCGAGAAGCGGCGCGAGCCTCTTGATTTGCGATGTAATTTCTTCTGGCATGGCCTAAAGATAAGAAATTTGTATTTTACGGGAGCGCGCAAAAATGAAACGCCTTGATTTGACCTCGTTTTTAGGGGTAAATTGTGAGTTAATTTTGGGCGTAAAGTTCGCTTTTTATGGTAGCTCTTACTATCTTTATGGCGAAAAAGGGCTCCAGGGAAGTACCTTGGGGAAACCGTTTCGGTTGTCAAAGAAATAAAACGAAGGATTTATGGCAAATCGTGTTGTTATCGGCTCCCAGTGGGGCGACGAAGGAAAAGCCAAGGTTGTAGATTTCTTAACGCTCGATGCAGACTATATCGTGCGTTTCCAGGGCGGCGCTAACGCCGGTCACACTGTGGAAGTTGGCGACAAGAAGTTCGTCTTCCACCTTATTCCCTCGGGCATTATGCACCCGGACAAGATTTGCGTCATCGGTAACGGTGTCGTGCTCGACCCGATCCAGACTCTGAACGAAATTGCTGACCTTCACACGAAGGGCATCAACCCGGAAGGCCGTCTGTTCATCGCTAACAACGCACACGTCGTGCTCCCGTACCACTCCACCTTGGACCGCGCCAAGGAAAAGAAGGCCGGCAAGGCCGCTATCGGTACTACGGGTCGCGGTATCGGTCCGTGCTATAGCGACAAGGTGAACCGCATCGGTGTCCGCGTGGGTGACCTCATGGACGAACGCGAACTCCGTCCGCGCGTTGAAGCCATGGCCAAGGTCCACAACGAAGAATTTAAGGTGATGTACGATGTTCCGGAAATTGATCCGGAAGTGGTCATCAAGGACTATCTTGAACTCGGCCAGAAGATCAAGCCGTTCGTTGCTGACGTGAGCGAAATGCTCTACAAGGCAGTGAAGGAAGGCAAGCGCCTCGTGTTCGAAGGTGCTCAGGGTACTATCCTTGACGTCGACCAGGGTACCTACCCGTTCGTGACCTCCAGCAACACGGTTGCCGGTTACGCAAGCTGCGGCGCAGGCATTGGCCCCACGGCTATCGACCAGGTTGTCGGTGTCGTCAAGGCTTACACGACCCGCGTGGGTAACGGTCCGTTCCCGACCGAACTTTTGGACGAAACGGGCGACACGCTCCGCAAGATCGGTAACGAATATGGTGCAACGACCGGTCGTAACCGCCGCTGCGGTTGGTTCGACGCTCCGGTGGTCCGCAAGGCTGCCGTGGTGAATGGCCTCACGCACCTCGCCATCACGAAGCTCGACGTGCTCGACACGTTCGATACCATCAAGATTTGCACTCACTACGAATGCGATGGTGAAAAGATTGAAAACTTCCCGAACCAGCTTTCCAAGGTCGGACGTTGCGTGCCGGTTTACGAAGAAATGCCGGGTTGGAAGTGCGATACGACCAAGTGCCGTAAGCTTGAAGAATTGCCGGCTAACGCTCGCAAGTACCTCGAACGCATGGCTGAACTTGTCGGCGTGAAGATCGGTATGATTTCTATCGGCGCTAAGCGCGATCAGAGCATCGTCGTTGATCTCGACTAATTAAAAAAGGGGAAAATAAAATGGATACATCCACAGTTGATTTGTTGAAGGGCGTCGAGCTCTTCTCTGAGTTGAACGAAGAACAGTTGGGGATGATTGCCAATCTGGTAATCGTCAAGAACTACAATCGTGATGAGACTGTGGTCCTGGAAGGGGACGATTCGGTACAAGCTCTGTACCTGATCGCCATGGGGTCCGTGCAGGTCTACATGACCGGCATTGATGGCCGCGAAACCATTTTGTCTTTCCTTGAACGCGGGGACTTTTTCGGGGAAATGTCGCTCATTGACGGCGAACCCCGGTCTGCCTCCGTCCGTACGGTGACTGATGCGAAGTTGCTCGTCATCCACCGTGAATCGTTCCTCAGCCTCATCCGCAAGACTCCAGAAATCGCCATGGCTCTCATGAGCGAGCTCTGCAAGAGACTGCGCAAGGCGAACAAGCAGATTGGCTCCTTGTCGACAATGTCTGTGTCTGGCCGTGTGGCGGGAACGCTTTTGAATTTGATGCAGGAACGTGGTGTCCGCATCCATACGGACAACGGAAACATGGTAACAGTTATCCACAATCGTCCGACGCAACAGCAACTTGCCGACATGTCCGGTACGACCCGCGAAACAGTAAGCCGTATTTGCTCTTTGCTGGTGAAGACAAATGCAATTGCGATGACCGGCAAGGATATCGTCATCTTTGACGAAGACATGCTTCAAGAAAAAGCTACCAAGGGCTAAGCCCAAGAATTTGTTATGAATAAAATAAAGTCGCTTTGGAACAAGGTTAGACATACCGCCATTTTCAAGGCTTTCGTCATTTGGATTGTTGTTGTCATTGTGCTTGTCTTCATGGTCGATAAGCTTTTGATGCCTGCATTTGCAGGGGCGTTTGCCAGTACGGGCAAGGTGCCGAATCTCGAAGGGCTTTCGGAAAAGGCCGCTGAAACGGCTTTGACCGAGGCGGGCTTCAAGTTTGAATGGGTGAAGGAAGGCCGTTACAGCTCGCAGGTGCCGGCTGGCATGGTGCTTGTGCAGATGCCCAAAGCTGGCCGCACGGCAAAGATTGGCCGTACGGTAAGGCTCACGAAGAGCCTCGGGCTGCGTAAGGTGATTATTCCTGATTTGCGCGGCAAGAGCCAGAAGCAGGCGGATATCTCGCTTGTCCGAGCAGGCCTTGTCAACGGCGGTACAATCCAGGGCGCTCACCAGAGCATCCCGCGTGGTGCAGTTATCCGTACCATCCCGCTTGCAGGCGATACCGTTCGCGTGGGCGATACGGTGAAGGTCGTGATTTCTGCAGGCGCTACGACCGGTAGAGTTTTGCTCCCCAATTTTGAAGGAATCCTGATGGACGAAGTTTATCCGCAGATGGATAGGCTTGGTTTCAAGGTGGGTTCTGTGAAACGCCAAAAGAGTGAAGACGGCGCTCGCCCAGGTTCTGTGATCGAAACTTCTCCGAAGTACGGTGACTATCTCAAGCCGGGCGCACGCGTGAACTTTATTATTGCGGACTAGGGGTTGTATAAATGCGTCGTGTCTTTTTTACATGGGTGCTTTCTTTGGGTATGGCGGCTTTGTGCGCCTGTAGTTCTGCACCTTCAAAAAAGACCGATGTTGAAGCCCCTGTGCTGACTGCCGCCGATTCAGCCGTCATCAAGAAGGCTGTTGAAGCTAAAGCTGAAAAGCCCAAGGTCGAAGTGGACCTTGAGGCGGCTCACGAATTTTTCTTCCTTGCCAAAAATATGGAAATGCGTGGCGACCAGCGCCAAGCGGATTTCTTTTGGAAGCAGGCTTACAAGGCTGATCCGACAAGCCGTTATTTGGGCTTTGGTGTGGCCGAACGCTTGGTGGCCGCAGGCGAGGATTCTCTTGCTCTTGTTGAAGCGAAAAAGGCCTCTCAGCTTAAGGGCAAGCGCACCGCAGCTCAGTATGCCTTGCTTGCTCGCCTTTACGTGAAGGCGGGTGAAGTTGATTCTTGCCGCAAGTACTTTGTGCTTGGGCTTGATTCCTCGCGCTACCAGGACATGGGCCTTCTTTACGATTACAGTCTGTTCCTTGAAATGGTCCGCGACGAAAAGGAACTTGTCCGAGTCTACGACCTGCTTTTGCCGAAGGTCAATTACCTTTCTACGTTGTTCCAGCGCCAGCTTTCGCTCCTTTTGGATATGGGCCGCGATTCTGCAGTCGTTGAACTTTTTGGCAAGGCGCACGAGGCGACTGGCGACAAGCAGATGCTTTTGCAGAAGGTGCGTGGTCTCATGGCGATGAAGCGCTTCAAGGAAGCGGTCGCCGTTGTCGATACGCTCACGAGTGCAAAGCCCGAAGACGAAGAAATGACCATCATGGTGCTCCCGTCGATGGCGGGCGATAGCGCTTATGCCTTTGCACGGAAGAAGTATTACGAAGACGGAGTCCGGACACCTGCGGTGCTCTGCTTTATCGGGCAGTATGAATATGATGTGGGCATGATGGATAGTGCGAAAGTCCACTTGCTCGCCTCTGTCGACAAGTTGCAGGGACAGCCGAAATATGCGAACCGTGCATACCTTGGTCTCGTGAACATATTCGCGAGCGAACAGAACCTTGCACAGGCCATTAAGTATGCTGAAAAGTCCGATTCCGTATCGAACGGCGATACGCGTATGCTGCTTGCTTCTGTATATGCGCTTGCCGACAAGTACGACAAGGCGTTCCCCCTGCTTGATTCTCTCATGAAGTTCTGGGAAAACTGGAAACCGCTTCCGGGTGTTGTGGATTCCACGAATCTCGTGCAGATGAAGAACGAAGCGCAGATCAAGTATTTGCAGGTACTCGATATTTATTCAAGAGCGCTCATCGGTGAAGCTCTGGATCTTGAAAAGGACTTGAAGGCAGATTCTGCAAAGAAGGCTCGTGCATTGGACAATCGCACCCGTGCCGAAAATATGCTTGAAACGTTTTTCGCAAAAGATTCCTCGTACAACCGCGTTCGCCTCTCGATGGCGATGAACCTGGAACGCCTCAAGCGCTACGACGAATCGTTCCGCCAGTTTGAATACCTGATCAAGCTTACGGACTTTAGCCCGCATGAAAGGGCTTCGACACTCAACTATTACGGCTATTCCCTCATTGAACTGAACCGTTCGACTGCCGAAGTGGAAAAGGGCTACAAGCTTGTGCTCGAAGCGCTTGCCATTGAAAAGGATGGCGAGGCCAAGGATGCTTATTTGGATTCCAAGGCTTGGGGGCTGTATCGTTTGGGCCGTTTTGACGAAGCTTATCAGGCTATGCAGCTGATTGACAGCAAGAAGATGAGCCGGGACGATGTTTTCTGGGAACACATGGGCGCCATTCAGGAAGCCCTTGGCTTGAAAAAGGATGCCCGCAAGTCTTACAACAAGTTGAAGAAGCTCAATCCCAAGCACCCTGCTGTGCTGAAGTTCTTTGGCAAAAAGAAGTAGGTTTTTATGACCTTGGTGGCTCGACATGGCGCCTTTTTGCGGGGACTTTTTCTGTTGCTGGTTCTGGCGCTCTTTTTGACGGGCTGTACCGGCGGAAAACCGGCGACTGATCCCGCACCGCAGAATGTAGAAGCTCCTGCCGATAGCTTGAAAGCGCTGTTCTCCCTCACGATTTATTCACCTGATGGCAAGTCGCAAGACTTGGATGCAGTGCTGTTCTCTGTTCCGAACAAGCGTTACCGCATGGAACTCACGGGCTCGCTAGGCATTGGTGTCGCCTCGCTACTCTGGCTCCCCGAGGGTTGGCAGATGGTGTTCCCGACGGAAAAAATGTACATGAAGGGGGCGGGTTACATGGTCGGACTTTTGAACGACCCATCGCTTCCGCTTGTGCATATCCATCAGGTGGCGGGTCTCTTTGACGGCCGTGTGGTTCCCGAAAATCTTGAAGAGGTTTCCGTGCGCGATTCCGTGATTTTGGGCGCTGCGGATTCCGATTCCTCCGTTGTGAAAATTCACGAAGCTCGTGATGTCCTGACTCGCCGCTATACCTATGCCGAAAAGGATGGTGAAGTGTTGTGGTTACAGACGCTTGGCCGTGATGGCAAGGATGAAATGCTCGTCATTGAGGAATACAAGGAATTCAAGGGCGTTAAAACCCCCTCCAAAATTTCCTTTGTACGTGACTCAACGACGTTTTTGAAACTTCAGGTGAGGCGAGTTACCCGTGGCAAGTCGTTTGGCTCTGGCACCTGGCGCCTCAACATTCCAAGAAGTTACCAGCGCATCGGTGAATAACTAGCGTTTTTTCCGTTCTACTTGTACTTTCGCTTCACTCGCCTTACGCAGTTGTCCTACTAAGTAGACTTTAAATTAAAAAAACTAAGTTCTAAGTTCTAAGTTCTAAGTTCTATTTTAGTAAATTATAATCATGAAGTTAAATGCCAAGTTTTTCGCATTGTTTTTAGGGGTTCTCTCTTTGGCGTCTTTGGCGCATGCCGTTGACACGCTTGAAGTCTTTGTGCTGCGCGTACAGTTCCAGGAAGAATCCAAGGATAACTCGCTTACGACGGGTTCGGGCCTTTTCGATTCCGATACGGCAACGTACAATCTGGACCCTTCGGGGAGCCGCAAGAGTATCCATTACTGGAAAAAACACTTGGGCTTTGCAAACGCCTACTATCAGGCGGCCAGCAATGGCGAGCTTTTCATCAAGGATAGCATTATCCCCACGGTTTATACGCTTGACAAGCAGATGATTGATTACAATCGCACGCAGAGGCTCAAGGGCGAAAAGGCGGCCGAGTACGATTCCGCCCGCACTTGCGATTACGTTCGCTTTGTGTACGATGTCGTGATGAAGGCTCATGGTTCCAAGGATTCCCCGTTCAATATTCCGCTTTCCAAGAATCCGAATACTAGGCGTGCGTTCATGATTGCGCATGCCGGTGCAAGCAGTCTTGTGGATGGCGGTAGCATGGGTACGAAGGGTGCCAACACTCCGGGCGATTTTTGGGATTCTTTTATTTCTGGCGTTTTTTGGACATACCTGCCTGATACGCTTCCGGGCGTTACGATTTCGGAAGATTCCCTGAACAACGGCATTGTGCTGAAGGGTTCTTCGATCGATACGCTCAAGTCGGTAATGGTGGTGAGCGAAACGGCTTCGCAGGATGGCCTCAACTGGGGTATCAACGGTTTCGTGGTGAACCAGATTGGGCGTGAACTGGGCTTGCCGAATACGTACGACGCTGCCAAGGGAATTTCTCGCCTGGGCTATTTTGACATGATGGACTTTGCGGGCTACAATGCGGGCAACGGATTTTTCCCGGTACTGCCTGCAGCTTGGGAACGCGCTTACATGGGCTGGTCCAAGGTCAAGGAAGTGCGTCCGACGGCTGGGCATCCGGTGACTGTCGATATTGCCGCTGCGGGTAGCGGCCTCGGGACCGAAATTGTGAAGGTCGCCTTGAGCGCAAGCGAATACATCTTGATTGAAAACCGTCAGCGTTCCTGGGCCAAGGATGGCATGGTGGAAGTGTATCTTGGCGAGGCAAAACAGAATAACGATACGACTTTGAAAAGAAAGGTCATTGTCGATAGCATTTATACGGTGTTTGAAGATAGCATCTGCGTCAAGAGCAAGTGCGAACTGAACAAGAAAAAGGCGAAAGGCCTTGTGCTTGGCGTGAGCAGCTTTGATGTAGGCCTCCCGGCAAGCGGCATTGCCGTATGGAAGGTGAACGACTGGTACTTGCGTGAAACTCTCCAGTACGGAATTGCAAACTACTGGGGTGGTAATGAATATCGCGACCATCAGTTCGGGCTTTCGCTCGTGGAATCCGATGGCGTTCTGAGTATCGGCAAGACGTTCAAGAATGCACTTGGCGAAGATACTTATGATTTTGGTAGCGGTGCAGACTTGCTTCCGAATTTGCGTTTTGCCGAGAAAAAGAAGTTTGATACGTTGAAGACGATCCTCCCGACTGGCTATGCGAATACGGCAACGACGCAGGGCGGTTATACAGGAATCAAGATTTCTGTAGATGTGCCGAAAGATGCCCGTATCGAAAAGACGGCGAATGCGTTTGTTGGCGATAGCGTTATCAATTTTGCCGCTCCTGTAATTCGCGTGACGATTAGCATCGATGACGGTAGCATCGCTAATTCAAAGTTCCCGAAGAACGTCGGCCTTGCAAATGCGGTGCGCGGTGCGGTGTTTGTGAATTACGAAGATGACGAGACGGGCAAGGCGATTGTGTTTGCCTCCGAAGACGGAACGTTGCAGGCGATGAACGCCCTTGGCGATGAAGTATCGGTTTCGGATACGTCTATTGTGCAGGGAATGGTATCCCGTGACAATGCAAAGCGTGAAATCCCCCTGTACCGCTTGGGACCGAATAATGGCAAGCTTGTTGGAATTGCAAGTGATGGCGAACGCGTTTATTCGCTGCACAAGGATAAGCTCGTGCGTACTGCTTTGAATTCCGGTGTCCCGGTGCAGGATGTGATGGATTTGCAGAAGGCTGTTTCTGGCGCTCCCAAAATTAACGAGGTCGTGGCAGGCCCGATTGTCGCCAATTCGCACCTGTTCTTTGCTTCGGATTCTGGATTCTGGACGGTGAACTTGACCGATGAAATGACTCGCTCGTTTACATCGACGGAAGGCTTGCGCCCGCAGGACATGGCTCTATGCAAGGTCGGCAAGACGGACTTCTATGGCGTGGTCGTTGGCGAAAATGGCAAAATCTTTATGCGCAAGTTTGCGCTCGAAAACCATGCTGATGAAAAACCGAGCTTTAGCAAGCAGACTGGATATGCTCAGCTCTCTTCGGCGAATGATGAACAGTTCCGCGTGGCCTGTACAGACTTGGATCGCGATGGTACGGTCGAAGCCTTGATGCTTGGCTCTCGCGGATCGGTTGCAGGTTTCAAGCTTGGCGAAGGAAAGCTTACTGCGGAATGGTCTCGTGAATACAAGCGCGGTTCTCGTGGCACAAGCGGCCTCAAGGACGAAACGTCTGGCATCGCTCTTGGCGATATCAACGGTGATGGCTATCCGGAAATCGTGTTCCTTGGCGATAATCTCGTTTATGCACTTGACCGCTTTGGCGTCCCTGTAGACGGTTTCCCGGTGACGATTAACCGTGGCACGCCTGTTGCCGGATTCCATAGCGATCCCTTGATCGTCGATGTCACGGGTGACAAGATTCCTGAAATTCTCGTGCCGTCGAGCGATGGTCTTGTTTATGCTTACACGGGCAAGGGTAAGCGCGTTTCTGACCGCTTCCCGATTGCGGCGGGCAGTTACGAATCGACGGACTCGCTCACGCAGAATGTTCCGATGAGCATCTTTGTTGCCGATGCAGTCAAGGATTCCAAGGGTCCGGAACTTTATGCGTTCCATAGAAATGGCGTGACGGCGTTCCGCTTGGACAAGGCCGCAAACGGTGCCGAAAAGGCTGCCGCTGCGTGGGCGCTCCCTGCTGCGGGCAACGAACGTACGGGATTCTTCGATGCATCCAAGCTTGGTGATGTCAATGCTACAAAGGCAAAGGATGAAATCACGGACTTCTTCATTTTCCCGAACCCGGTTCGCGGAGGCGAGGCTAAGATCCGCATGGATCTTGGCGCAAAGCCGCAGTCGGTGAAACTTGAACTGTACGACATTACGGGACTCTGCGTGTTTAAGACGAACATTCCGGATGGCGTTGCGGGCATGAACCAGGCCAATCTCGACTTGCGTAACCTCGGCAGTGACGTCTATACGGCTCGCTTAAAGGTCAAGTTCGAAAGTGGCAAGACGAAGCAGAAACTTTACCGCGTGGGCGTTGTCCGCTAGCGGAAGTGTTTTTGCAAAGGGGACTGAATCATGCGTAAATCTTATGTGAAGATAGGCTTGCTTGCATTGTGCGTGTCCGTTCCGTTCGTGGCGTGTACGGCTAGTGGCGATGCCGTTGAAAGCGATGTTGTTTTCCCGATAGACAATGGTGGCCTGCCTTCTTCTGATTCCAAGTCCTCTTCGAGTAAGGATTCTTCAAAAATAGATCCCTCGATCTTTAATCTGTTTGACTGGGTGCAAATCCCCAAGGTCTCTATTACTCGCGGTGTAAATTCATTTGGCGTTAATTCGTTTGCTATTGCGACAACGGAAGTGACCCAGAAGATTTATAAGTTTGTCATGAATGACTTGCCGCAACAGTCCAAGGAAGGCGATAAACGTGCGGTCTCCAATGTGAATTGGTTCCGTGCCGCACTCTTCTGTAATGCCATCTCAAAGTTGGCTGGGCTTGATACGGCCTATGTCTACAAGTCCATTTCTAAGGATTCCGTTTTGGTGGATTTGTCCATTGACTATTCCGTTTCGTCGATAAGGCTCCCGACCGAGAACGAATGGGAAATTGCAGCCCGTGGCGGCACCTCGACGACTTATTACTGGGATACTGATGTCGCTTCCAAGTATGCCTATTATGGACAAACTTCAGGACCCGATGAAGTCGCCCAAAAATCACCGAATGACTTTGGCCTGTATGACATGGCCGGCAATGTGGCCGAATGGGTGAATGACTGGTATGACGCTTATCCGAAAAACAAGAGCGATAATTACACGGGACCCAAAACAGGCGATTACCGCATTGTTCGTGGTGGTGGCTGGTCGGACAAGGTAACCGCACTCGCTCCGAAGGAACGCGAAAAGCTGGACCCGGCTCACTCCAAGGCGACTCTAGGCTTTAGACTGGTCTATTCTACCGGTTTTTAAAGTCGCTCTCCTTTTGTCTTGTCTGAAATTTTTTAGATTATTACGCATGAAGTTTGCCTATGCGCTGACCGCAATACTTTGCGGACTTTTTGTGGCGTGTTCCGAAGAAAAGAAAGAACCGCTTCCCGATTTGCCGCCCGTAGAAATCCCTGCGGATGTTTTCGGCTTTTATTCAGGAAAGATGCCTTGTGATGATTGCAAGCAGCGTGTCGTTGATATGGACTTGTTTAAAGATGGCAATGCCCTTGCGGTTGAATCCATCTTGAAAGATTCCCTGCGAATCGATACGCTTCGTGGAACGTTTGTGTTTGCCGATAGCGTCGTAAAGGTGAGCCTTTCGGATAATTCGAAACAGTGGGCGTTCAAGCGCGATAGGGTAGGTAACCTCGCCTATATGAAATTTGGTGAAGTCTATCGCGATGCCGAAGGCATGAAAGCTGTACTAGTCCGTTTCTACAAAAAGATTAAATAAGAGCGAGAGAATATGTTTACTGCGTTAATTGCCGATGATGAACCGCTAGCTCGCGTGCGTATGCGCTCCCTGCTCGAAGCGTATTCAAGCGAAATTGAAATTTTGGGCGAAGCCTCTTCCGGGGCGCAGACTATCCAGAAAATTCACGAGCTTGATCCGGATATCGTTTTCCTTGATATCCAGATGCCTGACATGGATGCGTTCGAAGTCCTGAAGTCGCTCAACGAAGACGATATCCCGCTTATCGTGTTTACCACGGCCTACGACAACTTTGCACTCCGCGCTTACGAAGAGAATGTCGTCGATTACCTCTTGAAGCCGATTGACCCTGAGCGCTTGCAGGCGACAATGGGCAAGCTCCGTAAGCGCATGCCGCACGAAGAAGGCCTGGGCGTTCCGGCAGATTTCTCGTGGGACAAGTTCAAGGAGCTGATGAGCTCGAGCGGGCTTTACATGCAGCGCTTGCAGGTCAAGCAGTCCGACCGCATTTTGCTTGTGAACATGGACGAGGTCATCCGTTTCCAGAGCGAAGAAAAATACACGACTGCCTATACGACCACTTCGCAGTATATCATCGACCTGACGCTTGTGGAACTGGAAAAGCGTCTCGACCCGCGCCAGTTTGTCCGTGTGCATCGTGCGCACCTGGTGGCTATTGACTATATCGCCGAAATCCGCAAGAACGATGCGGGCCGCTTGTGCATTGTGCTGCGCGATAAGAACCGTACGCAGATTACCGTGAGCCGCAATTTTGTTAAGACCGTTAAGAGTCTGTAATTTGGAGCCCTGATGGAACAGACACCTGAAAAAAAATCAGTCAAGAAGTTTCTGAAATCTTTTACACGTGAAGTTATTGTCCCCGTAGTCCTTGCGTTGATCGTTATCCAGTACGTCATCCAGGCGTTCCAGATTCCGAGCGGTTCCATGGAAGATTCCCTCAAGACGGGTGACTTCTTGCTGGGCCTCAAGTTTACTTATGGTTCTCCGATTCCGTTCTCGAATCAGAAGTTCCCGGGATATGCAGAACCGAAACATGGCGATGTCGTCATCTTCCGTTATCCGGGCGAACCGGAATACCCTGATAACAATCCCAAGCGCTACACGCACTTGTTCAATGCGCTCATGCTCGGGAATTACTACTGGGACCATGCTCCTGAAAATGGTCAGCCGCACATTGTGCATTACGCCGATGGCCCGAAGGACTATATCAAGCGCTGTGTCGCCGTGAGTGGCGATACCGTTGCTGTTCATGGCGGCAAGCTTTTCTTGAACGGCAAACGTCAGGATTCGCTCCCCGCATTTGGAAAGTGGACCGCAAGTATGCGCACGCTTTCGCCGCGCGACGAAGTTGAAGAATTTGTGGTGCCTTCTGTGGGCGATACGCTTTATGTTGATTCTCTCCCGATGGTAAAGCTCTGGTGGTTGCGTTCGCTCGTGGCCCAGGAAAATCCGGATTCTTCTGTGTATCTGGATCTCTCGCTGTTGCGCAATGGCCGCGAGAACAACAATTACGTCTTTAACGACTTTAAGTTCCCTATCGAAAACGATCGCGGTCTCTTGCTGCAGACGATGTATGATCGCAATAGGACGGTTCGCCAACAGCGCCTTACGCTGGGCGATACGTTGTCCGGTGCTATGCCGTTCAGCTATTTCAAGGAACTTGCAAAGATTGGTTTCTTGCCGATGATTGACCCGCACGATCCGCAGTTGAATAGCGGCTTTACGCGCCTGGTCAGTTACGTGTCGTTTGAAGGTTCCATCCTCCAGGATCTCGAAGGCAACGTGAAACGCTTGAATGTAACGGCGCCTGCCCAGGATTCTACGGATTCTGCTGAAGTTGTCGAAAAGAGCCATTTTGAAATCCAGCGCAACCTTTATCTGGGTTCCGAAAAGATTGACCGTTACGTTGTGAGGTACCCGCAGTTCTTCATGATGGGCGACAACCGCGACAATTCTGCCGATAGCCGCTACTGGGGGCTCGTCTCTCTGCGCAATATCCGCGCAAAGGCTTTTGTCATCTACTTCTCATTTGAAAATGACGATGGCAAGTTTGCTCTTGGAAATCCGCTGACCTGGTGGCGCATCCCGTTCCGCATCCGTTTCACTCGCATAGGCAAGATCATTGATCTGATTAAGTAAATGAAGTTTTCGAGTGTGGCATATTTCTTGGCGTCGTGCCTGATGATCGCTGCTTGTGCAACGCAAGTGGCTCCGACAGGCGGCCCTGAAGATAAGCTCCCGCCGCGTGTGGCCGGAGTCTTGCCTGCGCCAAAGACGGCGAATCACCCGAATGAACTTTATGTGAAACTGGAATTTGACGAATGGATAAACGCCTCAATTCCGCGCGGGGCCATCACCATCTCGCCCCCGATTGAAAAAAAATTGCGTTACGAAGTTCACGGCAAGACGCTTGAAGTCTATTCACGTGCGGAACTTGATACCGGTACGACTTACACCGTGACATTTGCGGGCGGCATCAAGGATTTGCGTGGAAACGCTCTAGCTAAGCCTTTCCAGGTGGTGTTCTCGACGGGCGCTACGATTGACTCGCTTACGCTGAGCGGGCGTGTGATGGTGAGCGATTCCCTTGTCCGCAAAAAATCTTACCCGAGCGTCGGCCTTTATCTGATGGGGCCTGAACGTGAGTCCAAGCGCTACCTTGAAAAGTACCGCGATACGACTACGAAGGTGCTTGATTCCCTCCCGATGCTCACGAAGGAAGAACCGCTTTACCTCACATCAGCGGATAGCATTGGCAGTTTCACGTTTACGGGCCTCAAAGCGGGGCGTTACCGTGTCGTCGCTTTTGTCGATGCAAATGGCAACCATAAGATTGAACCTTCGTTGGAACTTGCAGGCGTGTGGATATCGGACTTGAATCTTGACGAATCTACCAAGGATACTTTGTGGATTGCGCTTGCCGATCAGGATACGACTCTCCTGGAAATGGATAACGTAAATCAGCCGTTTGCAAATATACTCGAAGCCAACTTTACGCGCCGTGTGTATTTTGATTCGGCCTTTGCCGATACGTCCAACTGCTACCTTTCTTCGTCCACGGGCAATACGCTTTATCCGCGACTTGTGTATCTCGGAACTTCAAGCGCTCCGCGTTTCTACTTTGATCCGAAACCGAAAGGCGAAGTCCTGTACAAGTTTACATGCCTCAATGGTCACGATTCATTGAACCGCGCTTTGGATACGGCTAGGAATTACGCTGAAATTGAATGGAAGGAAATGGAAGGCGATACGCTCCCTCCGTCTATCCAGACGGTCAAGGTGATGGGGAAGGCGAAAAATGCGTTCCCGGATGATTCCCTTGTCGTGATTTACAATAAGCCGGTACTCGATTCCCTGAAGGATATGTTCTTCCTCGTTGAAAACAAGGATACGACTCAGGTTTCTGTGAAAAAGCTCGACCCGGTCCGCTATCTTGTTTTGCGTGATGCCCCGTGGCCGACCGATTCCAAGTTTACGCTGTTGCGTGGCTACCAGGATACGACTTTGGCAAAGGCCGATAGCAATGGCGTCCGTGATACGGTGATTGAAACAAAGTATCAGGGCAAACTCACGTTTGAGACGATTTCTAAGTTGAAACTCGCTTCGATGGTGGGGAGAATCCCTGGTGCAAAGGATGGCGCTATTGTACGCCTCAAGTCTGTTGAAACCGGAAAGTTTGAATATGCAAAGTGTTCCCGTTATGGGGCTTTCGCATTTAACGACCTCGTTGAGGGCGGTTACATTATTGATTATTATTATGCAGAAGACGGCTCGGGTTTGCCTAATGGCGGATCCTTGCAACCTTTCAAATACGGTTCTGCTTGGCGATCTCCGCTTGATACCTTAAAGATAAAGAGTGGAGCGAACGATTTAGAACAACTGATGCCGAAACTGCCGGCATTGCCATAAAGGATGGATTAAGATGGTAAAGATTCCCGCATTTGTAGCGCTTGACTTGGAAACGACAGGTCTCGATTTCGAAAAAGATGAAATAATCGAGGTCGCGCTCGTTCGCTTCGAAAATGGCGAACCAAAGGAAAATCTCGATTTCCTGGTGAAGCCCTCTGCTGTGGAACTCCGCCCCTTCATTGAAACGCTTACCGGCATTAGCAAGGCCGACTTGGAAAGCGCTTCGGACTTTGCAACGATTGCAGGCCAGATTTGCTCCTTTGTCGGAGACCTCCCGATTGTGGCGCACAATGCCGTTTTTGATTCCAAGTTCTTAAAGCAGACGTTTACGAAGGTCGGGATTTCTTACGATTCCCACGTGTTCTGGGATTCGCTCACGCTTTCACGTATTGCATTCCAGGATGTGCCGAACCATCGCCTTGATACGCTCGTACAGGAACTGAACATTGAACGTAGTCGTGCCCACCGCGCCTTGCCCGATGCAGATGCTTGCGGCCGCTTGTTCGTAAAGGCTCTCGAAAAAATTTCGACGATGGACCCGTGGATTTACGACGCCCTTTCTCAAGTGGCGAAGGGTTCCGGCTATGAGACGCTCTTCACTTCAAAAGTTGAAAAGCTTTCTCCTCCGAAGTACAAGTTGCCGACTGCCCCTGCTTTGGAAGCTTTGCCCAAGTCCAAGGCTCCGCGTGTGAGCGAGTTCTTCAAGGAAGGCGGATTCATCTCGTTTGTCGTCGATGATTACAAGCCGCGCCACAACCAGCAGGATTTTGCCTCGGTCATGGAACGCAACATGTACAAGGGCGGCCTCTGCGTGCTTGAAGCACCGACCGGTTCTGGAAAGACTCTGTCTTATCTTATTACCGCAGCGAATAAGGCTATCACGGGTGAACGCGTGCTCATCAGTACGGCAACGCGCACCTTGCAGGAACAGCTCTGGACCGAAGCCATCCCGCAGATTGCAAAGATTTACAATGGTGAACTTCGCCCGGCAATTTTGAAGGGCCGCGACAATTACCTTTGCCTCCGCAAGTTTGAAGAGTTGCTGATGCACCCGCAGACGCTTCTCTCCGCCGAAGAACGCGATTCCTTCATGGCGCTTATCCCGTGGGTACTTTCGACCGAAACGGGCGACATCAACGAATGCAATTCCTTTAGCCAAAGCCGCAATCGTGTGCTTTGGTCCAAGCTCTCGTGCAGTGCCTCTTGCTGCAATGGCGAAAACCACTCGCATCACGAAAACTGCCCGGCGCTCATTGCAAAGCGCAAGGCCATGAATGCAAATATGGTGCTTGTGAACCATTCGCTCTTCCTTTCGGACCTGCAGCTCGATTTTGCATTGCTCCCATCTTACGAACACATCGTGTTTGACGAAGCACACCGCTTGCCCGAAATCAGTAACCAGGTGTTTGGCCGCTCCATCTCGTTCTTCGGATTCAGAAACATCGCGAAGACGCTTGAGCCTTCCAAGGCGGGTGGCGATGGCCTCATTGCAGAAATTGCAAGCCGTATCCCGGCAGAAAAGCCGGAACTTCATGAAATTTGCGACAAGCTCTCCGAAGCTCTTGGCGAAGCCGAAAAGGCTCTGCACCGCTTCTTCATGAAAATCGGTAAGAAGCTTGCCAAGCAGAAAAATGGCCGCAGCGGATTTACGTACACGAATAGCATCCTCGCTGAATACGAAGCGGACCCGGCAACGTTCCTCGAGCAGTACAATAATGCACGTGGCTTTGCCGAAAAGCTCGTCGCTGCCACTGCGAACATGGACGGTCTCAAGGGTATCGTGAGTGATCTCGATAGCCGCATGACTGAAATCAGCCACTTCATCTCTGACTTTGAATTTGTCACAAAGGCGGGCCGCAACGACTGGGTCTTCTACATGGAAGAACCGTTCAACCCGCATACCATCAAGCTGCATGCGCTCCCGCTCCACTCCGGTAACGTCTGGAGAGAAAAGTTCTATCCGTGGATCAAGTCTGCAACGTTTACGTCTGCAACGCTTTCTGTGCAGGCCGACCTCACGTACTTCTTGCAGAAGATGGGCATGGACAATTTGCGCTTGGGCAAACAGCCGTTCGTGCGCGTTTATACGGAACAGTCCGACGTGAACGAACGCCGCTCCGTGATGGTCGCAAAGTTCCTCCCGAAGCCTTCGGCTCCGGAATTTGGCGATGCTCTGAACGATACGCTTTTGAAGGTGCTCCCGAATGTCGAAGAAAACACGATGGTGCTCTTCACAAGTGTTGCAACGATGATGAAGGCGCAGGCCGCGCTTGCCCCGGCATTTGCTGAACGCAACAAGCTTTTGCTCTGCCAGCATGTCGATGGCTCGCTTGATGGCCTTGTCGCGATGTTCCGCAAGGAACGCGGCGCTTGCTTGCTCGGCTGCCAGAGCCTTTGGGAAGGCGTTGACTTCCCGGGTGATGCGCTCAAGCTGCTCGTCATTACGAAGCTCCCGTTCCCGAACCCGAGCGATCCGCTTGTCGCCGGTCTCACGAACGAGATGAAGGCTGCTAACAAGAACTTCTTCAAGGATTACTTTATCCCGGAAGCTTACATAGAACTCCGTCAGGGCATGGGTCGCCTCTTGCGTTCCGATTCCGATTCTGGCAAGGTCCTCATCCTGGACAATCGCGTTGTCCTCGAACGCTACGGCAAGACCTTCGCCCGCATTTGGAATTTCAAGAACCGCATCGCAGGCTCCGTCTCCGACATCGAACGCTTCGTGAAGTAATTTAGCTATGGGGGAGTGAGCTCGCACTAAAGCGCTCCGGGCTCGCTCCGCATTGAGCATTGTCTTACATATTCCTGTTGCTTTGTCATGCCGCACTTGTTGCGGCATCTCCTTTTCTAAATAAAAATGATATATTAAAGTATTATGGGAATGGAGATGTTTATGAATAGGCTTTTAAAATTTATTGCAATTTTGATTTTGTGTCTAGTTGCAGAAACTATGGCTTATGAATTTCAATTCAAACCATTTTTCTTGCAGATAAAAGATTCTAATGGTCAAACAATGGCTGAAGCTTTGAGCCGTGTTTATTATGGAAAAATTCGTGTTGATGCGAAAAAGGGGAGATGCTATTTTTTCCAACCTGAATATAGAGCTAATGATGTTGAATATGAAATAGACCATTGTATGTTGAATTATACTCAGATAAATATTTATAGTCAGGCAGATAGATTAAATGGAATTGAATTGAAAGGTTTAGCTTGGATTGAAGGAAATTCATATCGCACGAGACCTATTGGGGGCGAATGGAGCCGTTGGCGAGATTCTCAGATGTTTTCTTCGTCTGTTTGGAATCCAAGGACGGGATTGTCTTTTAGGAAGGAAAATGGTAAGTTTATTTTTGAATTAGGCGATAATCTTAAAAGAATTCATGATAAGCCGAATCAGAATAGTATTTTTGTTCCTAAAGCTCAATCTGAACCACAAAAGCCTCCTGTAAAGGGGTATATAGATATTAGAGCCAGCGGTAGTGGCGAATCAAGCTACTATGAAGAACGTCGATGATTCTGTGTTTCTTTTTGGATTACATTTTCCCATACCCCAAAGCGTAGCGACCCGAAAGGGCGAAGCCCGACCTCATACCTAGCATTTCCTTCCTACCGTCTACTTCCTACTACTCATACCTGTTCACGTGTGTAGCCCCTTAACTAACGGACCATTTTTTATTATATTTGGCTTCCTATTTTAAGGTGCATAATGTTTGATTTAAGTGCTTTTTTTGATGGAATGTCCAAGCCCTTGCTTCGTAACGCCCATGCGAAGGCGTTCGGCAAAAAGGGCCTTTTAAACAATGCTCTCATCCAGTCCGAAACGCTCTCTTACTATTCCGACAAGGAACGCGTTGCGGGACTCTTTTCCAAGATGGAAATGTGGCAGCGCCGCTGCCTGAACTTGATTTATAATAGCGGCTCCAGAGGCCTTGCGTTTAATGAACTTCGACTGACGGTTCCTGTGAGCAAGAACCGCGAACTCCAGACGTTCCTTCTCACGATGTGCCGCGAATACGTGCTTTATCGCTCCTTCGTGGGCGGCACCCCGATTTACATGGGCTTTAGCGATTTTATTGGTTGCTTTGACATCAAGCCCGAAGGCGAAATCGACACGGTATCTCCGCTGATTTCTTACCAGAATCTATTGGACTGGCATGTTTGCGTCGTGCTCGCGAACGCAAAGAAGAAGCAGCTCCGCATCAACACGAACGGAACGCTCCACCGCCGTGGCCGTCAGATCTGCGCCGAAGTGTTTACCGCTTCCCGCCACGCTTCTGAAAAGGCCTGCGAACAGGAAATCTCGCTCATTTTCAGTTTCCTCGTGCAGAACGGTTGGCTTGAACGCGAAAACACCTTCTTGCTCCCGTCCGCAACCGCTATTGACTTTATCCATAAGAACGGTTTCCGTCTCCATCAAGATGTGATTTCCTGGTGGATCAAGGAACGCTTCCACGGCGACCGCGACCTTTGTGCTCGCTTGCTTACTAGCATTGGCGAAGGCCTCTCCGCTGCTGATGCTGCACAGCTCTTCTGGGTGATGGATCCGTCTTATCGCCTGCAAGAAAAGAACAAGGTTTTGCCGTGGGAATTCCTGCCGCGTCCGCTTTGCGAACTCTGGATTTTGGGCCTTGTCGATTTCCGCATGGCTCAAGGCAAGGTGACTGCAGTTGTCGTGAGCAAGTCCGGCAAGGACTGGCTTGAAACGTCTATCGCTTCGATTCCTGAAGCAAACCTCACCGCGCTCCCGAACTTTGACTTGGTTGTCTCAACCGGCATGGCTCCGCGCGTGCTCTACTCCCTCGCATGCTTGGCAAAAGTCAAGAACGACGAAACGTTCCTCTGCTTCACGCTCGAAAAAGAAACGTACGTCGCGGGCCTCAAGAGCAGTTTCCCGGAATCCGAAGTCGAAAATCTCCGCAACTGGCTCAAGCCGCCTGAGAACGTCTCCTCGACTCTTGCCGAATGGAACGCCTCGTTCTACGGCGCCAAGGTTCGCACCGCCCGACTCCTCAAGGTCGAAAGCAAGGAAGTCCTTAGTGAACTTTCCCGCTTCCCGCAGTTCATGGAATGCACCGAGGAATACATCCCGGGTTACGGCTTCATTTTGAATCCGGAACTGGAATCCCGTGCTTTCGAAATCCTCGAGAACTACGGCTTCTTCCCATATGCTGGCGAATCGACCGAAAACCGCACGCCTGCCGCCCAGGAAGAATGGAAGGCTGAATTCTCGATTGCATGGCCCGAAGCAAAAAAGATAGACTACGAATTGCGCGACGAAGCTGACGAAGCATCTGCCCAGGCGACGATGGATTCTACCAAGTACGGTAGCGTCTATCAGAAGCTGAGCACGTTCGACCTCGTGAAAGTCCTCCGTTACGCAAAGACGGTTGGCACTCCGCTTGCCGCCAAGATCATGGACAAGACCAAGCGAAACGCAAAGCTCGAAGAAAAGATGTTCTACGTGCATGCGCTCCACCTCGCGAAATCCCCGTCGATGGTCGAAATCCAGGAAAGCGGCAAGGAAGAAAAGTTCTCGCTCGACCTTTCGTTTATTCAAGAAATCAAGGTCCTGAGCAAGAAGGCCTCCGCCCCGCAAGCATAAGCGCTTGTTTTGCCGTTCCGCTCTTTTGCAATGTCACCCCGCACGTCGTTGCGGGGTTTTTCTTTTTACTAAGTTCTAAGTTCTGCCAACTAAGTTCTCTTTTTCTATCATTCCTTCAATGAATTTCGTCCGCATATTCCTTTTGCTGGGTGCGCTTGTCGCGTACTCTTTCGGAGCATCCTCTTCTATGGAAAACCTTCTGTTCAATGGCCGCTGGGCCCATGATAACGGCGTAAGCCGCGCAAGTGCGCCTGCCGCATCCATCACGTTCAACGCCAAGGCCTCAAAGATTACCTTTACGGTCGAAGGCCATTCCCGCTGGCGTCTTGACCGTGACGGCAAGCAGATAGAACAGTTCAAAGTCGATTCCAAGGAAGAACGCGTGATCAAGGTTGAGGACGACGGCTCTTTCCACAAGTATCGCTTCATCAAGATTAGCGAAAGCGGCGTTCCCGAAATCAAGTTTTACGGCATTTCCGTCGATGGCGAATTTGGCGAAGCCCCCAAGCCGTCCAGTCGCCGCATCGAGTTCATCGGCGATTCCTTTACCGCAGGCTATGGCTGCGAAGGCTCCTCCGCCGAAGACGCTCCCGAGTTCGACAAGACGAACGCTTCCAAGAGCTATGCCTACCTCCTTGCTAGCGGTTTCAATGCCGATTACCAGGTGAATGCCTACAGCGGACGCGGTCTTGTGCGCAACTACGACAACATGGTCCCCGAATGGACGTACGAACGCCTCTATGATTACACGGTCATGGGCTCCGTGACCTCGTATCCGAAGCCTGAACGCTGGGATTTGGAAAAGTTCCACCCGCAGGTTATTGTGGTTTTTGAAGGAATTAACGATTTTCAGGGCAATCCTCCGTATGCAGATAAAGGAAAATTCAAGAAAGCGTACGCTAATTTGCTTGATAAGCTCCGCAAAGCCCACCCCGGTGTGAAATTCTTACTTGTTTCCACGAAAGTATGGCCCAATGATGACCTCGCCCCGACGATAAAGTCAATTTACGACGCTCAAGTTGCTGCCGGTCACAAGGATTTGGAGTATAAACACGTCCTCACGTCAAATGTCGGCTTGCATGGCCACCCCGATACCCATTCCCAGGAAGAACTCGCGAACACCTTGAGGCCCATAATAGCCCGGCTTGGACGATGGCTTTCAAGATAATTTAGACACGTAAAAAACCTTTTTTATATATTTAGATAACCGATGTCTAAAATGGATATGTGATTATGTCTTCTACAGTTATGCGAAAAGCTTATGCCCTTTTCAGGATGAATTTCCTGATTATCGTGCTGTTGGTGGTAACAGCCGTAGCAATGTTTGCGTATAGGCATTTCTTAGATGACATCATGGAGATTAATCTCGGTGAATATCCCTACGTGGTGGCGAGCGCCGACTCTGTTGACGGCGGTACTTCTGCCATTACCATGACGCGTACCGACAGCTCTGCGATTATCGAGTATGAACTCCGCGAGGGCTATGCCTACCCGTATGTTGGCATCAAGATTTACCTTGGCGATGGCAAGACCATGGGCCGAGACCTGTCCAAGTTCGATAGCGTGTTCGTGTGGCTCAAGCCGCGTAACGAAGGTTCTGTCCGCCTCTACATGCGCGGTTACGATAGCGCTCTCTACCGCAAGAACGACGAAACTTCCCTCAAGTTCAACGAAATTGAATTTACCCCGACCAAGGAACCGTACCCGGCTGTATTTGTCCCGCAGGAATTCCGCGTGGCTGGCTGGTGGGTTTCCCAGAACGAAATCAACGTTCACAAGGCACGTGTAGACCTTTCGAACATCCCGCTCATTGAAATCCAGACGGGGACGAACGCTCCGCTCGGCTATGGTGGCTGGGAAGTCAAGGGGCTCCGCTTCAAGGGCAAGAAGATTTCGCAGGTGGACCTCGTGACGACGCTTGTCGCTCTCTGGTTTGTCACCTTCCTTATCATCTTGATTATCAGGTTCTTTGACTACAGCCGTGAACGCGCGATTAATAGGAAGAAGCAGGAAGAACTCAAGAAGAACCTCCGCGCTTTGGAAATCGAGAAGAGCGAATACGAGAAGTCCAGCAAGGAAGACCCGCTCACCGGTTGCCTCAACCGTGCTGGCTTTGGCGGCGTGCTCCTTCGCGAACAGGAAAAGCTGAACCGCACGGGCGGCCCTGTCTCGTTCATGATTTTCGATATTGACCACTTCAAGGAAGTAAACGACACGTACGGGCATCTCGTCGGTGACGAAGTCCTCGTGAACCTCGCGAAACTCGTGCAGGGCATGATCCGCAATACGGACTCGCTTGTGCGCTGGGGTGGTGAAGAATTTGTCATCTTGAGCGACGATACGAGCATCCAGAATGCCGCGTTCCTCGCCGAGAAGTTGCGCAAGGCTATTGAGTCGGCAACGCTTATTACGCAGCAGCAGGTGACTTGCTCCTTTGGCGTGACCGAAATGATCCCGGGCGAAGACCCGAAGTCCTTCATTGCCCGCGCGGACAAGGCCCTTTACTCCTCAAAGGAAAATGGGCGTAATCGCGTGACGGTCGCGACGTTCAAGCGCACTCATTAAGAGGTTACGATGATTCGCAGTTGGCTCTTCGTTGTCGCTGTTCTCACGTTTGACTTGCTGCTCGTTTCGTGTACCAAGCATCCCGAGGAGGATGATAGCTTCAAGCAAATCCAGCTCCACTGGAATGCGGTTGACAGCGATGCTGAATCGTCGGAACACAAAGACAACTGTGTGATTGAAATCACATCGAAGGTCATGCAGGCGCCGCTGGTGCTCAAGTCCAAGCTCGTTGAAATCTCTTACGAAGTCATTTATAGCCTGACTGAAAAGGGCGAACTCGTCTTTGAAGGCCGTTGTGGCGACTCGCGCTTCAGCGATTTGCCGGAATGTTCCTGGCAGTCGACTTGCTCTGGTGGTTCGGCGTCCGTTGTAAAATTCCACAACGAACGATAACGGGAGACCCTAACCTATTGAACCGTA
This sequence comes from Fibrobacter succinogenes subsp. succinogenes S85, assembly GCF_000146505.1. Lineage (GTDB taxonomy): Bacteria > Fibrobacterota > Fibrobacteria > Fibrobacterales > Fibrobacteraceae > Fibrobacter > Fibrobacter succinogenes. Next base: position 2,464,609 of record NC_017448.1, read on the forward strand.
TATAGATATCTTTATAGAGGTTCAAACCGCCCGCACTGTCTAGTGTCGGTAGCTCGCCGTGAGGATTTTCTGTGAAACCGATTTTTGAATATACCGATTATCGCGAATGGATTAGGGATGCTTTTGAAGATTTCAAGAAGCGTAAGACCGTCATATCCTGGCGATACATGGCTATGAAGCTCGGTGCAGACCCCGGCAACCTCCTCCGCATTTCGCAGGGCAAGATCCACCTCGCTGTAAACTTCATCAAGCCGATGGCAGAGTTCTTTGAGCTTGACGAGAAGGAAGCCGCCTACTGGTCGGAACTTGTGTACTTCGGCCGCGCGAAAAGCGACCAGGAAGCGCTGAACCATTATGAGAAGATGCAGGCACTGAAGGGTATCCCTTTAAAGCGCCTTGCCAAAAAAGAACTTGAATTTTACCGCCATTGGTACTACAACGCTATCCGTTCCGTAATCGGTATTTGTAATTTTAAAGATGATTATGAAGGTCTTGCCGAATGCTGCACGCCGGCTATCACGGTGGAGCAGGCGAAGGATGCCATCAAGCTCCTGCACGACCTGAACATGATTTCTGAGGGTAAGGACGGGTACTGGAAAGTGAATGATACATTTGTGAGTACAGGTGGTAACTGGAGATCCGAAGCAGTTCGGACATTCCAGAAGGAGACGATTCGCCTCGCGGGTGAATCGCTTGAACGGCATGCGCCTCCTCTGCGCGATATCAGCACGGTGACGATGACGTTCAACATGAACGATATCCAGCTCATTCGCGAAAAGATCAAGGAGTTCCGCTCGGACTTGCTGCGTCTTTCTCAGGATGGCACGGGTGACGATACGGTGTTCCAGCTGAACGTTCAGCTGTTCCCGCTTGCTTTTACTAAGAAACTGCAGGAGAAGTCAAAATGAAAAGGCTAGCCTGCATACTTTCAGCTCTTATGCTCTGGAGCTGCTCGGACAAGGTCGCAGGAGGCCCCGGCAGCGAAACGACGAACGGCATAGCCTACTTGGGCAATGGCGCAGTGGCGTCGTACGCACGTGTGGCGGTCAGGAGTGTCGATCACACTTCGACGGCTGACAGTGCTACCAATGAAATTGTGAACGCGGACTTCTACGCGGATTCCCTCGGTAACTTCTCGTTCGAGGCTCCGGAAGGCAAGTACCGCTTGACGATCGTGTATGGCGGTTCGGCATACACTGGACTTTACTCGGGCGATACGACCTTGGGTAGTGTGAACCTTGAACCGACGGCTGCGCTTGGCGGCTTGGCCGAAGTGCCTGAAGAATGCGACTACGTCTGGGTGGGCGTGCGCGGCATGGACGTGCTTGTGCGCTCGGATTCGACGGGCCGCTTTATGCTCGCTCAGTTGCCGTCGAACGACTCGTTGCAGGTGTACTTCTTGCGCGGTGACGACAACACGGTCTATGATGACTTGTCCGTGAAGCTCTCGCCGAACGAAACGGAAATGATTGACCTCCAGCCCGAAAAGCCGGACCCGTACGCCGGAAAGGTGAAGTTTGTGGCGGTGGCAGATGGCAAGGTCGTTCCGTATGCATCGCTTGCAATCCGCAAGGCTGATGCCCGTGTCAATTCTCTGCACGTGAGTAACGTCATTGCCGAAGTGGATGCCTATGCCGACAAGGATGGCCTCTTTGTCATTGACTCCTTGAAGTCTGGCGACTACCGCCTCACTGTAATGCAGTCGGGTGCCGCCTATTCCAAGGTGCTTACTGCAAAGCAGATTGCTGCCCTTGATACGATTGAACTTCAGGAAACGGCAAACTACATGAGCCGTGTGACACTCCATGCCGGCGAAAAGTATGCGTGGGTGGGTGTCTATGGTCTCGACGTCTTGACGAAGACGAACGAAGAAGGAACGTTTACACTCCCGACACTCCCGACGAACGATTCGCTTGATATCTATGTTGTTACAACAAAGGATAGCTTGTATGTAACAAAGCGCATCGCGCCTTCCAAGGGCTCTGCTGATTTCGACTATCCGTATGTCGTGATGCAGGACTTCGAAAACGTGAAGGATACCGGAAACTGGTATTTTAGCACGGATTCTGTTGGCTCCAAGATTCTGTCCAAGTCGTTCGATACGGATAACGAGCGCAAGTCCAAGGTGTTCCACGGAAAGTACAACCTGGTGGGAACGAATAATATTTACGCTTGGGTTTTGACCGGCATGTTCCTCCGCGACGAAGGCTGGAACCTCTCCACGCTCGATTCTATTTCGTTCTATGCCAAGGGCTCGGGCCAGATTCGCGTGTCTCTTGAAAACTGGACCCGTGAATCCGAAGTCGCAGGGCTCTCGCTCAAGGCTGCCTCGGAATGGAAAGACCTGAATTCGCAGAAGTGGACGCGCTATGTCGTAAAGTATGACGACTTGTGCTATACCGCCCAGGATGTGAGCAACTGCTATATCGCTTGGAATACGCTCAAGGACGATGTCCGCCAGCTGCATTTCTTCGTAAGAAATGGAACAGAATTCTATCTAGACGATATAGTGCTTTATGGCGCTCTTTTCTAAAAATTAGACCTTTTAAGTGCGCCTCGAATTAAGTATCTTTGTAGGCATGCAGTCTATTGAATCAGAAGCAAAAATTGCTCAGGAATATCTCGCCCGCATCGCAAAAGATGCCGAGGCGAAGTTTGATGAACATCTCCCCCCAGTAAAGGATCGTCCGTGCCGTTTGCACGAGGCTATGCGCTATTCCATGTTCGCAGGCGGCAAGCGCTTGCGTCCGGGACTTGCCAAGGCCACGTTCGACATGTTTGGCGGCAAGGGAGAAAAGATTTGGCTTGCAACGAGCGCTCTCGAAATGCTCCACACGTTCAGCCTTATCCACGATGACCTTCCGTGTGTCGATAACGACGACTATCGCCGTGGAAAGCTCACGAGCCACAAGAAGTTTGGCGAAGCTACAGCCGTGATGGCAGGCGACGCTCTCTGCATCCACGCCTTTGAGATGATGGGCAAGACCGGTAACGCAAAGGCTATTGAACTCCTTGCTCACTTGCTCGGCACGTACGGCATGATCGGTGGCGAAATGACCGACATCGAATGCGAAGGCAAGACTGTCGATCTCGAAATTGTCGATTACATTCACTACCACAAGACGGCTGCCCTCATCGAAGCCTCTCTCCTCGTGGGTGCAATGCTTGCAAAGGCAAGCGAAAAGGATATGGAAATCATCCGCAACTATGGCCGCTCCATCGGGCTTGCCTTCCAGATTGTGGATGACATTCTGGACATTGTCTCTACGACCGAAGAACTTGGCAAGGATGCCGGGTCTGACATCGAAAAGGGCAAGGCTACTTATCCGTCCATCGTTGGACTGGAAAAGTCTAGGGAACGCGCTAGGGAACTTTACGAGGAATCCATCAAGGCTTTGGATGGCCTCACATGCGATACCTCCATCCTCCGTTCTATAGCGGCATACATCATCACGCGAGTGAAATAAATGGAACTGAAAGACGTTAAGTCGCCTCAGGACTTGAAGCACTGTTCCGTCGAGGAACTGAACCACCTCGCAACGCAGATCCGCGAGACCATCATTGGTCAAGTGGCGAAGCATGGTGGTCACTTGGCATCGAGCCTTGGCGTTGTTGAACTGACTCTTGCGCTGCATTACGTGTTCAACGCACCCGACGATAAGATCGTGTGGGACGTGGGACACCAGGCATACGTGCATAAGTTATTGACCGGCCGCTATGACCGATTCGATACCTTGCGCCAGCAGGGAGGCATTTCCGGATTCCTCAAGAGGAACGAAAGCGTTTACGACTGCTTCGGGGCGGGCCACGCCACGACGTCTATTTCTGCGGCTCTCGGCTTTGCCGTTGCGCGCGACCATTTCAACCGCAACAATAACGTGGTCGCTGTCATTGGAGATGGCTCCATGACGGGCGGTATGGCTTACGAGGCGATCAATAACGTTGGTGCCTCCAAGCAGAACATGACCATCATCTTGAACGATAACAAGATGAGTATCGCCCCAAACATTGGCGGCTTTAGCAAGTACCTGAACCGCGTGATTTCGGACCCGGTTTACAACAAGATGCGTACCGACCTGGATCGCCTGATGAACCGTTTGCCGGGCATTCTGGGTTCTCGCTTCCGTGACCTCTTCTTGCAGGTCGAGAACGCGGCGAAGAACGCCGTGAAGCCAGGTCGCTTCTTTGAAGACTTGGGCATCCGCTACTTTGGTCCGATTGATGGTCATGACATCGATGAACTCGTGATGATTCTTGAACGCGTCAAGCAGCAGCAGGGCCCGTGCCTTGTGCATGTGTTGACCGAAAAGGGCCGCGGTTTTGACGCTGCCGAAAAGAATCCGACAAAGTATCACGGTTGCGGTGCGTTCGACCCTGAAAGTGGGCTCCCGCTTGCTCCGGGCAATCCGAACCCGTCTCTTACGAGCGTGTTTGGCAATACGCTTTTGCAGCTTGCCCGTAAGGACAAGCGCATCATGGGTATCACGGCTGCAATGCCTACGGGCTGCGGCATGGATATCGTCGCAAAGGAACTCCCGGACCGCGTGATTGACGTGGGCATTGCCGAAGAGCATGCCGTGACGTTTGCGGCGGGCATGGCTTGCGATGGCGTTGTGCCTGTGGTCGCGATTTACTCGTCGTTCATGCAGCGCGCCTACGATCAGATTATCCACGACATTGCACTCCAGAACTTGCATGTGGTGCTTGTGCTCGACCGTGCCGGCCTTGTCGGTGCTGACGGTCCGACGCATCATGGCGCCTTTGACTTGTCGTTCTTGCGGACTGTTCCCGGAATGACCATTTTGGCACCCTCCAACGAAAATGAACTGCGCGACATGTTGACTGCCGCCATCGATATGGAAGGTGTCGTGGCTATCCGCTACCCGAGAGGCACTGCACTTGCTGCAGAGCTTGTCCCCTCGGAAGGACCGTTCGACTATAAAAGCCCAAAGATTCTTGAGAAGGGCTCCGGCATACTCCTTCTGGGCGCCGGCTTCATGACAAATGAACTCAAGAAAACAGCCGCCGTGCTTCGTGAAAACGGATACAACCCGACGCTTGTGGATGCCCGTTTTATTAAGCCGCTCGACCAGGAATGCTACCGTTCGCTGTTTGACAGCCACAATGTCATTGTGACGCTCGAAGACAATACGAAGGTGGGTGGCTATGGTTCAGCCATTGCGGAACTTTTGTCCGATCTCGGCTATACGGACAAGAAGCTGTACCGGTTTGGTCTTCCGGACAGATTCGTTGAACAGGGAGAAATCAAGGCTCTCTACAAGATCTTAGAAATTGACGGGGAATCCGTCGCCAAACAGTTGATGGAAAAACTATGAGTGAAGAAGAAAACAAACCGAAGCGTACTGTAAGAATCACGCTTGACCGTAAATTCGGAGTCAGTGAAGCTCCTGAACGCCGCCCTCGCCGTAACGACGACGAACGCGGTTCCTTTGGCGACAAGCCCTCGTTCCGTGGGGATCGTGGCGACCGTCGTTTTGACCGCGACCGCGGCGACCGCCGCTTTGATCGTGGTGAACGCCGTTTCGACCGCGACAACCGCGATGAAAACCGCGAAGGCCGTCCGTTCAACCGTGAAGAACGCCGTGGTGGTGGCCGCTTTGACCGTGACCGTCGTCCGCGCCGCTTTGGCGACAAGCCGTTTAACCGCGGACCGCGCGGTGCCATGAACGCCCCGGTCTACCGTCAGCGTCCGGAACAGAAGGAAGCTATTGACGAGAACTTGGACGAAGCCGCACTCGAAGCACGTGCCGCTCAGATTGAAGCCGTTGAAGATGCAGGCTCTACACCGCCGTGGTTCAAGCGCCTCATCGCCTGCACGACTGAAAAGGGTCGCGAACGCGAAGGCAAGTTCCTTGGCGAAGGCGTTCACGTTGTCGAAGAACTCGTGAAGCACCACCGCGAACTCGTGATTTCTGTTTACGTTGTCGAAGGCTTTGAAAACGAAGAACTCATCGAAGCCATTAACGAAGCCGAAATTACGCTTCACACTCTTACCGAAGACCAGATGAAGCGCCTCTCTTCGACGATGACGACGCAGGGCATCATCGCTTACTGCAACATCGCAAGCAAGAAGCCGGTCTACGAAACAAGCCGCAGTGTGCTTACGCTTGTGGACGCCGTGCAGGATCCGGGTAACCTCGGTACGCTCTTCCGCACGAGCCTCGGTTTCAATTCTTCGGGCATGATTCTCGGTCGTGGTACTGTGAGCCCGTTCAATCCGAAGGTTGTTCGCGGTTCCTCGGGTACGTTCCTCCGCGTTCCGTTTGAATTCGACGTGGATCTCGTGGACCAGATCAACTTCCTCCGTAGCAAGGGCTATACCATCATCGCTACGGATTTGCACGCTAAGCAGTCCCTCCGCGAAATCCCGGCTCACAAGCTCCGCAAGATGGCTTTCCTCGTGGGTAACGAAGGTGCTGGCACGAACCCGTACTTCATCGAACTTGCCGACGAAACGGTGAAGATCCCGATGAGCAGTGAACTTGAATCTCTGAATGTGGCAGTCGCACACGGCATTCTCTCTTACGAAGCCGCCCAGATTCAGGAGGAATTGAAGTAATGACGTGCTTTTACGATCGCCTTGAACAGCGTATTGCAAAGTGCGGCAACCCGGTGTGCATGGGCATGGACCCTGTGCTCAAGCTTATTCCGCTCGAAGGCACTCCCGAAGACCGCATCAAGCGCTTCTATTCCGACATCTTGGAATGCTGCCTCAAGCGTAACGTGCAGCCCGCCGTCGTAAAGCCGAACAGCGCTTATTACGAATGCGTGAGCGTGCAGTCGATGCTTGTTCTGCAGCAGCTCATTGCCGATTACAGAAGTGCTGGCATCCCGGTTATCTTGGATGCAAAGCGCGGTGACATTGGCAAGTCCAGTGCCGCCTACGCCAACGCCGCTTACGATGTTTACCGTGCAGACGCCGTGACTGTCTCTCCGTGGATGGGTGCCGATTCCGTCGGTCCGTTCATTCGCGAAGATAGCGAAAACGGTGCCTACGTGCTCCTCCGCACAAGCAACAAGGGTGCTCACGATTTCCAGGATTTGCCTGTTACTCGCAGTGACGATCCGCGCGACGTTGCCGAAGCGTTCTATTCCGTAGCGGACAAGATTATGGAATGGGATGCTGACAAGGGATACCTTGGTGCCGTTGTCGGTGCAACCCACCCGGAAGAACTTGAGAAGATTACGGCTTACACCGTTGCTCACAAACACGAAATCCCGTTCCTCATTCCGGGCGTGTCCATTCCGGGCGTGCCGGGCGGTCAGGGCGGCGATGCCAAGACTGTTCTCAAGGCTATCCAAAACGGTGGCGGCAAGCGCAAGTTCCATGTGCTCAACTCGAGCAGTGGTCTTAACTTTGCTTGGCAGCGTAACGATACGCCGGCAAACTACGCGAACGATTGCGTCGATGCACTCGAAAAACTCGCAGAGGCTTGTTTAATTTAGAACTTAGAACTTAGCTCGCTTCGCTCTTAGAACTTAGTTTTCTAAGATCTAAGTTCTGCCAACTGCCAACTAACAATGCGTTTCCTTGCTGCTATTATAACTGCTATTGCCATCATCGCGCTTGCGTTCCATTACGCAAAGCCGTTGCCTGGCACGAACTTTGACGAATCCTTCTTGCCGAAGGCTTCGTCTGTTCGCTATGTAGCTGCAGGGCATGACGCCTCGGTAGCGGGGCTCTTCTGGATCAAGGGCCTCACCGAACTCGGTGAAAGCTACCTCACCGGCAAGGAATATGCGTATCTCGGTCATGTCGCTGAACTCTCGACGAGCCTGGATTCGCTATTCTACACGCCGTATTATTTTGTCGGTGGCGTGACGCCCGTAGATGCTCCCGATACTTCGGACTTCTCGGTACTCCGCCGTGCGACTCGTGTTTATCCTGAAAACTGGCGCCTTTCGCTTTACTTTGCACTCCGCCTTGCTCGTGGCCCGTACCCCAACAAGACTGAAGCCGCCAACGTGATGCGCAAGTATTTCGATAGCCCGGATACAACGATTCCTGATCACATCCGCACGATTTATCGCAGTTTTGAACTTGACTCTATGCAGACCGAGACTGCGCTTGAAACCATCCTGAACGACGTGATGCAACCGCGTTTCAAGAAGTTCCGTGCAAGCTTTTATGTGAAGATCCTCAAGCTCCTCGGTTATAAGGGTTTGATTGCCGACTACGACAAGGACGACAATTATCAGAAAGTCAAGTTCCTTGTCGATGGCATGGCCGAAGGCCGCATCCCGCCGGTTGTTGCTTACAACCGCCTCCTTGCCATGAAAAAAGTCGAAGAACCCGCCGCCAATTCTACTGCCGCTGATACGGCTAAAGTAAGTGTCGCGGATTCTTTAGAAAAGAAGTAATCTTTAATTGAATTGTCTATTTTCCGCAGCGTGCGGAATTCTTCTCAAGTCCCATCAGTTCGAAGGCTGTTTTGCAACGATTGAACAGCTTGCTTGCTTCGGACGGGTTAGATTTGCTCAGGAACTTTCCTCGGTAATAAAGGATGTTCGCGGTCGTGTAGGGCGTGTTGGCTTCAACGGATTTTGCCTCGGCCTTGCGGTAAATGGCGTCGGCATCGCCAGACTTTTGTATGTCTGTTAAGCGGGCGTCCGTCCAGTAGTAAATTCCCGTATCGTCGTCGGTGCGCTTGCCGACCATCTTGAGGGCCTGTTTGGCTTTCTCGTCGTTGTGGGCGCCTGCGTATGCGATGGCACATTCCGAATAGAAGGCGCCTTGCAGGTTGTCGTTGATTCCGTCGAGGTCGTCTTCCTTGACGTTTTCGCAAAGCGATACAGCGTCCGAGTATTTTTCGGTCGCATTTTTCAAAGCCATTTTTGCCTTGACGAGCATGATTCTCGTCGAGCGGTCCATGCCTTCGTTCTGGACGTAATTCAGGAGCGAGTCGGCCATGCTGTAGTCCAGACTCATTGTGCGGACTTGTCCCATGGCGATGATAATGCGGCCTTCAGAACGTCTGTCTGCTTCTTTGCGGCTAGCAATAAGAGCACGCTCGAGTTGCGAATAGCCCTTGGCAAAATTCCCTGCCTTGATGGACTTCTGCGCACGTCCGGCAAGCTTCCCGGATTCCGTGGCGAAAGCAGCGGCTCCGCTAAGCGCTACGCAAAGGGCGATTTTCAAAGCCTTCGTTACCATAGCGTCTCCACGACAAAGGGTACAGAATCATGCCTAGGAACATTGCCTTTCAAAAGCCACATCTTGGACATGCCGGTCATTAAGTCGTCTGCACTCTGCAACGTGTTTTCCGTTGTGTTCATGAAGTCTTGCAAGCCGGTCGTGACTGCACCGAAGTCCGTGACGAGGTTGTCCACACGACCCACGGTAGAATCCATGGAATTCAAAAGCGTAGTGACCTGGCCCGGTAGCGGCTTGAAGTCGTCAAGCAAATTGCCTACGTTGTTTGTGACTTCGTTTGCGCGGCTAATGAGCGTCGGAACGCCGGTCTTCATCGTATCGAGCAAGAAGGAAGTCTTTTTCAGCACGTTCTTGCCGAGGAGAGTGATTTCGTCAAGTCGGTAAAGCTGACGGTTTAGGTTGTCGTAAAGAGCGCGAGACCCGAACAAAGCACCCATGGTTGTGCCTGTATCAAGTGCCATGGCCACAAGTTCATCTGCGGCGTCCACAAGGCGGTTCACGCGGCCCAAAAGTTCGTTTGCCGTTTCAATGACCGTTTCGATATCTTGAGCCTTGCCTGCCGATAAGGTTCCGTTGTCTTCGAGTACGTGGCCTTTATTTTTCTTAATGTCGATATTGATGACACGGGCCGAAATCAGGTTCTGGTCGCGGATGGCGTAAGCTTTTGCACTGTCGGTAATGAGATTTTGGTATTTCTTCTCGATGGAGAATTCCATGAGAACGCTATCGGATATGGCTCCCGTTTCATCTTTCTTGATGGACACGTTGGTTACACGACCGACATCGACACCGCTAATTTGTACACTCGTTCCCTTTTTTAGGCCAAGCGCCTTGTCGAATGTACTGTAAAGCTTGTACTCGTCCTTGATGACACCGACGTTCTTGTCGTAAAGGTAGTGGTAAAGCACCAACGAAAAAATCATGACGGCAACAGTGCTGATGACGCCGACCAAAAGGCCGGACATCTCCATCCAGTTAACCTGTTTTATCTTTTGAAATGCCATTGCTTTCGTGAAATATAAATAGATTATATTGTCAAATTGAAATTAATTGATTTTTTTCGAGGAAATATGGATTTTTTTGAATTTTTGAATACTGCCGTGACGCCGTACCATACTGTAGACGCTTTGAAGTCGTTTTTTAAGGCTAATTCTTTTACGGAAATTGGGCAGACTGCGAATTTCGAACCTGCAAAAGCCTATTTCGTGTGCCGCGAAGGTTCTGTCATTGCGTTCCGCACGCCGAAGGTGTGGGACGAATCGTCTCGATTTAGGATTGCGCTTGCGCATACGGACTTCCCGACGCTCAAGATTTCCCCGAATCCAGATGGAATGAATGCGGGCGTGTGTACGCTCCATACGGAGGTTTACGGTTCTCCGCTTTACACGAGCTGGCTTGATCGCGACCTTGGCTATGCGGGGATGCTTGCGTATGTAGATTCGGCGGACAAGTTGAATACGCTCAAGACGAAACTGTTCCGCGGTGATAAACTTTTCAGGATTCCGCAGTTGGCAGTCCACCTGAACCGTGGCGTGAACCAGGACGGTCTCAAGGTGAATCCGCAGGTTGATTTCAATGCGTTGTGGACGGGTGCTTCGGGCAGTAGTGTTTCTGAAAACTGCAAGAACTTGTTTGTGAAGGCGCTTGAAAAGGAACTCCCGGAAGGCGCTCGATTGATTGATTTTGACGTGCAGTTATTTGATGCCCAGCCTGCAAATCGCGGCGGCTTTAACGACGAATGGATTTATTCGGGAAGGCTCGACAATTTGAGCAGTTGCCATGCTATTGCCGAAGCGATGGTGTCTGCAACATCCGCTGAAAACGATTGCCTTGTTGCGTGTTTCTTTAACAATGAAGAAGTCGGTTCCAATACGCGCGAAGGAGCTGCCGGTAACTTCTTGAAAAGTGTATTGGATTCTTTAACTTCGCCTCTCTCGTCTCTCGCCTCTCGTCTCTCGTCTAGCATTGCTATATCCATCGACATGGCCCACGCCGAGCATCCGAACCACACGGAAAAGCACGAGCCGAATCACGCTCCACTGTTGGGCAAAGGCATTGTGCTCAAGACAAATGCGCAAAAGCGTTACGCAAGCGACTTGATGAGTTCTGCGCAACTCCGTTTGCTTTGTGAAAAAGCGGGAATCCCACTTCAAGTTTTCATTATGCGAAACGACATGCCTTGTGGCTCGACGGTCGGTCCGACTGTTTCTGCAAATCTCGGAATTCCAACGGTCGATATCGGCGAGCCCATGCTCAGCATGCACAGCATCCGCGAGATGATGGCCACAAGCGACCACGAAGACATGATTAAGCTTGTAGAAGCTTTGTATTGCTAGTAGTCTTGCTTGCCGAAGCCTGTCATGCCCGTCTCTGAACGGGCATCTCCTTTTTAAAGAGCTTTGCTACGGGCTTTTCGACAACGTATTTGAAGACAATCGCCACAACCAAAGTCAAACCAAATACGGCGAGGGCGTAAGGGATGTAATACGCGATGGCATTGAAAAAAGTCATTGCGGCTCCCGTTTTCCAGAAAATCGTGCTGCGCAAATTTCCCGTTTCAAGGATGACCATGAAATGGAAAAGGTAAATCGCGAATGTGCAGGAACCAACGTAATTGATGATGCGTGCCACGATGCCCTTTGCTTTGATTAATGTACCAAGTGCGTACACGGCGATGAACATTCCCACAGTCGTTATAAAGCAAGGCGAACACTGGAGCCAACGGAATCTGTTGTTCGCATAATTCTCGCCGTATTCGGTGAACATGTAATATTGCAGGCTAAACTTGATGAAAAAGCCGAGTAGATAAATAACGATGCCGATGGCAAAAAGCTTGCTCCGCTTGTTTTCAAATTTGCGGATGAACAGTGAAAGTTCGTATCCGAGAATAAGGAAAATCGTGCAATACCCCCAAAGGAATTTTTCGAAATCAATCATGCTCAACTTGAAAAAATATTGCACGTCGCCAATGACAGCAGCACCGATGGCAATTCCCAAAAGAGTCCGCCTTAATTTGTTCTTTTGCAGGCTGTCTTGGCAGACAAACGCTAGCATTGGGAAAAAGAAGATAAATGACATGTAAGTACAAATGTACCACAAATGGTCGCCGGGGAGTAACCTGAAAATGAATCGTCCGAGATAATCCCAGTCGGCATTTAAAATGGAATTGAGTGGTGTTGGACTGTTGTAATAACGGTAAATGATGTTGATTAGGATATAGACAATCGTGGGAATATAAACGCGGGAGAAAAATGATTTTGCCCTATGCGGAAAAGTCGGGATGATGTCTGCATCGGACTTGATTCTGCCAAAGAAAAAGAAACCGGTTACCAGTAAAAATAGCGGAACATCATCGGCGAGGATTGTCGAAATGGCGAGTCTCCCGCTAATCAGTTCATTGTTGTTTAAGATGCCGATTTGGCTATGTGCCATAATCACTAGCAGGCACGCCACAATCCTTATGAGTTCTATAGAATGATTTTTACACGTTGTGCTCTTTATTTCGGGCATAACAGTTCCTTCTCCGTTGTAAATCCTATCGTTTAAATTTATAAAATGGGAACAATGTAAATGGCAATGTGCTAAAAGATTTCTATAATTTCTAAATCAATTTACGCAAAAGAATATTATGCAAAAAAGTCCAAACGAAATCGATAATTTTTTAACACCTGACGATACCAAAATTATGAAGGGGATTGCCATTATCTGCATGCTCCTGCATCATCTTTGGTTTTTCCCGAATCGAATCCCTGGTGGCGGCGTTGAGGGCATATTCACATTGTTTAATGCACCGGCAACATCTTATTTGGGAATTTTTGGCAAAATCTGCGTCCCGATGTTCTTCTTCTTTGGCGGCTATGGCGTTTACAAGAGTAGCTACGGAAAACCGTACGATATTGTGGGCCGCCTCAAGAGACTTTATTTTGCGTACTGGAAAGTCTTCCTTGTTTTCATCCCCATCGGTTTCTTGTTCTTTTCTTCGCAAGAACAGTATTGCAACGATCCTTTTATTTCCACTCGTTTTAATAATTTCGTGCCGAGAGAACTGCTTTCGAACTTCTTTGGATTCACTTCAACGTACAACAGGGAATGGTGGTTCCTGATAAGTTATGTGTTTGCCTTGATTTCTTTCCCGCTTATCAGGGCTGTTATTGACCGCTATTCGGCAAGAATCAATTTGTTCATCATCGTGATTGTGTCGCTCTTGTTTGCGCATATTTTCCCTGGGCTTAAAACTGTGACTGCGCTTGGTGTCCTTGGACACAGCCACATGTACCTCCGCTTTTTCTGCCAGATTGCTCCGTATGCGGCATGCTTCTGGATGGGCGCTGTCGTTGCTCGCAATGGGCTATTTGACCGCCTGCATGGATCGTTGAAACAACATAAGCTTTTGAACCCGCTTGTGGATATCGCCGTTTGGTGCATGGTCATTGTGATGCGCCAAAATGAAGTGGGTGATATTTTTGACGTGTTCTTTATCCCGGTTTTGACGGTGGCGAGTATGGACTTGCTGAACCACGTTAAACTCCTGAAAAAGGGAATTTGGTATCTCGGCCGACAGAGCACCTCGATGTGGCTTATCCATCCGTTCTTCTGCTACTATTTTGATGTCCCGGCAAAGATTGTCGCGGCTCCGCATTATGCGATTCCGTCGCTGTTGGTGCTTATCGCCATGACGTACATCGCATCGGTACTTTTGGCTTATTTCTGGAAGGGTGTTGGTTTTGTTTTTCAGAAGGCGAATGCCATGAAGATTAATTTTAAACATTTTGGAGCTTCGGGTGAAAAACAATAAGTCTCTCCAGTATTTTTTGATTTGGGGCATCATCTGCCTGCTTGCAAACTTGTTCTGCACGAATGCTGCCGCTTTTGGCGGTGACCAGAACTATTGGGTGGATTGGGTCAAGCAGCTGTCGAAAAACGGTCTTGAACGTTTTAACGGCAATTATCCTCCGCTTTATGTTTTTTGGCTCTGGATTGTGGCGCAAGTCCATAGCTTGGCAAACATCCCGATAGAAAAGGGAACTCTTATCAAGTTCTTCTGCCTGTGGCCGGTTTACTTTGGCCATGTTGGACTTGTCGATTTGGCGAGCCGCCTGGTAGCACGCTTCAAGTTGCCGAAGTACTCTGCACATCTCGTGCTTGCGTTTGTGGCCTTGAACCCTGCGCTTTTGCTCGACGGTCCGATTTGGGGACAGGTCGATTTGTTCCCCTGCATCTTTGGCATTGCCGCCCTTTACTGCGTCAACTTCCGCGGACTTTTCAAGTACGCTTCGATGTTCTTTGCGCTTGCGCTCTTGGCAAAGTTCCAGATGATTTTGCTTTTGCCGATTTTTGGAGGCATCTTCCTCCGTCGCTATAAGCAGTCCTGGCGCGGACTCCCACTCATGGCGGTTGCAATTGTGCTTGTGCTTTTGCCGTTCTTTGTCGCAGGGAACCTCTCGGGGCTCCTCACGCATGCTTACCTCAACACGACGGAACAGTACCCGTTCTCGACTTACAATGCCGCAAACACTTGGATGTTCTTTGTGGGCAATACGAGCCGTGATGCCAATCCGCTTTTCGGGCTCTCGCCGGAAGGTGTTGGATTTTTGCTCTCACCGTCCTGGCTTGGAAAAATCTTGTTCGTGATTATCTCGGCATACATTTTAAAGTGTGCACTCTTTGCAAAGACGCTCCGCCGCACGTTTGAACTTGCGACTTGGGAAGCTTTTGCATTCTTCCTTGTGTTGCCGGGCATGCATGAACGTTATTTGATTTACGCCGTTCCCTTTGCTTGCGTGTGGATGGTTCTCGAAACAAAGAAAGCTTGGATTTGGACTTTGCTCGTGACAGCTATTTGCGCCATGAATATTTCGATGGTGAATGGCTTCAAGGGTGCGGACTTGTGGGTCCCGGTTTCTGGGCTTGCGCTCCTCATCTTCATTGCGGGTGTTGTGAACAACTTTGCCCCGCGTGCGTTCCCGGCGCTGATTGAAAAGCTTGCCCGCATCCCGTTCCCGCGCTTTACGCCGTATGTGGTGCTTGCTCTGTTCCTTTTCCCGATGCTCATTTCTGAAATTGTCGGACTCATGCCGGTCAATGTGGAACTTTCATCGAACCAGTTCTACCTCACAGATTTGCCGATTGACCATTTCACGCAGCAGTACGGGAGGCCTCGTGTGAATCGCGCTGTCGATGGCGCTACGCTTACCGTTCGTGGTCAGCAGTACAAGAACGGCATTGGTACGCACGCCAATTCTGAACTGTTCTTCAAGATGCCTGCGGATGCGGACTCGCTCGAATTTGTCGTGGGCATTGATGACGAAGCGGGTGGCGGTGGCTCCGTGCGCTTTATTGTGGCAACGCCCGAAGAAACGCTCTGGAAAGGTGACGTCGTGTTCGGCAATAGAAAGCCGCAGGCGGGTAAAGTCTATATCGGAGGCAAGCAGACGATTATCCTCAAGGCTGATGCCGATGGCGACAACGCTTATGACCATGCCGACTGGCTGAATGTCATCGTGACAAAGAGGAAGTAATGGACAAGGTCTTTGCTTGGCTGAAATCGCGAACGGCGGCGCAATTTGTCTTTGCTGCAATTTTGCTGTTGGGGACGTTTGCGCGTGTCTATATGTTCGGTTCAGTGCCGGGCGATATCAACCAGGACGAAGCTTTTGCGGGCTATAACGCCTATACGCTCTTGCACCACGCTGCTGATTCTTACGGCTACCGCTTACCGGTTTACTTGACTGCCTGGGGTTCCGGCATGAACGCTCTCGAATCGTATTTGATGATTCCGTTTGTAGCGCTCTTCGGGATGCAGGTCTGGGTGATCCGCTTGCCGATGCTTTTGGTGGGCCTCTTGTCGCTTGCGGCGGTTTACTTCTTGGTGCGCCGATTCTCGAGCGAACGCTTTGCTTTGGGAGCAACACTTTTGCTTGCGATTTCTCCGTGGCACGTGATGCTTTCGCGCTGGGCGCTTGAATCGAACTTGGCGCCGGGCTTTGTGCTGTTCGGACTTTTCTTCTTTGTGAAAGGTCTTGAAAAACCGAAGTTCTTGATTGCCTCGGCTGCGTTTTATGGACTCTCGCTTTATGCGTATGCGACCATCTGGGTGGCCGTTCCGTTCATCATTTTGTTGAACGTACTTTATGCTCTTTGGACAAAGTCTATTCACAACAATCGTTACACTTGGATTTCGCTTGGCGTGCTTGCTGCACTTGCGCTCCCGCTTATGCTCTTTATGTTCGTGAACAAGGGCGTCATCAATGAAATCCGCTTGCCGTTTATCAGCATCCCGAAGCTTGTTTATTTCCGTGCAAGCGAAATTTCGTTCCAAAAGATTCCCGAAAATTTCATGAACCTCTGGAACATTTTGAAGAACCAGTCTGATGGGCTCCCGTGGAATTACATCCGCAATTTCGGACTTTTCTATCCGGTGACACTTGCGTTTTTCTTTATTGGGCTTGTTGAAAACATTTGGCAGGTCGTGCGTGATGTGAAAGCGCGCAAGCTTGGGCTCCCGTTCTTTATGCTTGCCTGGCTGCTCGCCGCTTTTACGATTGGAATTTTAATCAATGTCAATGTTAATCGCGTGAACTTGATTTTTATCCCGATTATCGTCATGGCTGCGCAAGGGATTATTATCGCGTTTAGCTATATCCACCCGAAGTTGATTTACGTTCCGCTGGTCGCGTATCTCTTATGCTTTGCAAATTTTGAGCGCGAATACTTTACGATTTATAAGGACCAGATTGCAAATCCGTTCTGCGAAGGCATTGGCGATGCTATGGAATTTGCACAGTCGCAGTCGAAACCGGACGATAAAATTTATGTGGACCCGGGCGTGAGCTACCCGCGAGTGCTTTTTTACGGCAAGGTGGACCTGAACTCTTACCTTTCGACGGTCCGCTATACGAATTTCCCGAGCGCATTCCTCTATGTGCACGAATTTGACCGCTATGTTTTCACATTTAATTTGGATAATGCCGATACGCAAGCGGTTTATCTTATGGAAAACAAGGATTCTAGACTTTCTTGGTTTGAACAGCGTGGCTTTTCGGTCCGTAATTTTGGAAAATATATTGTAGCATACCCCGCAAAATTACTCTGAGAAGTCGAAATTTGATATATTGGTGTTCGAAAAAGAATAAGAAGTGTGAATATGCGAATTTCTACTGTATTTAAGATTTGTTCTTTGACGATGCTTATGGCTGTGGCTTCGTTTGCCCGGCCGATTAACGATGGCAACAAGCTCTTTGCCGCTGGCGATTATGCCGGTGCGCTTGAAAAGTACATGAAGGCCCGCGAAGCGGAGCCTGCAAATCCGCTTTTGTTCTACAATATTGGAACGTGCCAGTACAAGCTCGGCAATTTTGAAGAAGCCAAGAAGGAACTTGAAAGTGCCGTGCGCATGCCGGACAAGAATATGGCTGCTAAGGCGGCGTACAACTTGGCAAATACGCATTTCCGCGTGGGCGAGAAGGCTCAAGAACCGAGTGCTCGCATTGCGGCCTGGCGAGAATCGGTTGCTTATCTGAAAAAGGCAATTGACCTCGATAACGATTTTGAAAACGCGAAGAAGAACGTCGAAATTGTCCAGCGCAAGCTCAAGGAAGAACTCGACAAGCAAAAAGAAAACAAGGACCAGAACCAAAATCAGAACGACCAGAAACAACCTCCGCTGAGCGATAATGCAAAGCAGGTTTTGGCTCGTGCGCTCCAGCTTTGCAAGGATGGCAAGTATGCCGAAGGCAAGCAGATGCTCGAGAACCTGATTGCCGAAGACGAGACTGCAAGCCAGTTGAGCGGTCACGTGCAGCGCATTGACGACGTTATCGAAATCAAAGCCGGTCGTAAGCCCAAGGCAAAGATTGACGCCAGCAACACCGACAACGACCTGGAGGTGATCTAATGGCTATGCTGAGACGAAAGACGAAAGACGAAAGACGAGAGAATTGTGTCATCCTGAGCGGAGCCGTTAGGCGGAGTCGAAGGATCTCTGTAGCGTTGGGCTTTGTATTGCTTTTTGCGGTGGTTGCATTCGCAGCTCCGAAGTCTGCTTCGGCTTACTATGGCGATGCGGCGTTCCAGTACATCGAAAACCGCTTGCCGACGGCAGAAATCACTTGCAACGAAGGCTTGCAATACTACCCGAACGATCAGAAATTGCAGATGCTCCTCGACCGCATTCACGAAGCGAAAAACGAGCAGCAAAACGAAAATAAGAAGAACGATCCTAAGAACGACCAGAATCAAGACCAAAATAATCAGGACCAAAACCAGGATCAGAATCAGGACAAGCAAAACCAAGACCAGAATAAAGATCAGCAGAACCAAGATCAGCAAAATCAGAACCAGAATGGCGACCAGAGCTCATCTAGCGCCCAGAATGACCAAAACCAAGATCAACAGAATCAAGGTCAGAACGGTCAGTCTAGCGACAGCCAGCAGCAGAGTTCCGATAGCAATGGCGGTGCCGATCAGCAGCAACAGCCTGAACAGTCCGAAGGGAATTCCAGCGACAGTAACGGCGGTGAACCGGAACAGCAGCCGCTTCAACCTGGTGAAATGACTCCTGAAGAAGCCGCCCAGCTCCTCAAGGACTTTGACGAACAGAATGGCGAACGCAAGCCCTGGAAACCTGTCCGTGGCCAAGTCCGTCCGGCTAAGGATTGGTAAGTTCTAACAAGCTTTGTTGTCGGCTTTACAACTCAAGTAAATAAATCTTCACTTTATTCATGATTTTTCTTGTACAAAGCGTAGAAAATTTGTACATTAATAAAAACAATTTAATAATGAGGATTTGTATGAAAAAAGTTCTTGCCGTACTCCCTGCGGTCGCCCTCGCTATGGCGGGTTGCGTATCGTCTTCCGATGATTCCAATTCCGTGGCTCCAACTCCTGCCTCGCTCCCGACGGATTTTATCGTCACTGAAATGGGTGAATATAGCTATGCTGCTGACGGCTCCTTAGAAGTCACTAAGGCTACTTGCACGGATTATGCAAATGAAGTTGTCTGGAAAAAGACAACCCAGCGTGGCTCCTTGACGGATGCTGGTAACGGTACTGCTAAAATGGATTTGGGCGATGGTGATGGCAAGAACACTTATGAATTTAGAGTGGCTGCCGGTGAAAAATTCCCGGAAGGCAATTTCTATAAGAGCTCTACTCTCAACGATCCGCTGATTTGGGGTGTCGTTCTTGAAGACCCGTATTATAGTGAAGCTGTTTTCATCAACACGGATTGCATTTTCCAAAACTTTGGCGAAATGCAAGAAACGCTTGCTTTGATGGTCGGTGTTCCGAAGACTTCTATCAACATGAGCTGCAAGACACTTAGCATTGAAGGTCTTGAAATGACTTATGTCTCTCATACGCAGGAGTCCATTGAATATACAGTGTCGTATGGTGGCGTGACTAGCTCTGTCAAGCAGCGTTTCCGTTATGCGTTTGTTGAAAATGACTGCAAAAAGGCATTTAAGGATTATCAGAAAGAATATGAAAGTGGTGAAACGCAGGAATTCTTCAATTTTGATTACTATGATCAGGACATCGATGCTTCCGCTGAATTCACAGACTTGATTATAAATTTCCATAATAGAACGGGCCTTGCTAAGTCTGCGCCGACGCTGACCAAGAAGCAGATTAAGGATATTTTCCGCGCTGTTGGTTCCAAGATCCGCCGCGGCAAGTAATAAACGTATTCATAATAGGTACAATGCACCCTGCAAATGCGGGGTGTTTTTTATGCGTAAACAATAATGTTGCAATCTTCTGTTTATTTTCATATCTTAATAATATGGCTATGCGGAAATTTCTCTTTGTTTTGCTTTTGGTCTTGTCGTTTGTCTCGTTTGCAGTGGCATCGAACACAGTCGCTCGTCCATCGACGAGCGGTAAGCTCCATGTCGTTGGCTCGGAGATTCACGACGAACACGGAAATGTCGTTGTTCTCAAGGGCGCAAGTACCCATGGCCTCGCATGGTTCCCGCAGTTTGTGAATAACGGGCTGTTCAAGCAGCTCAGTACAGAATGGAATGCGAACCTTATTCGCCTTGCGATGTACTCCAAGGACTATGTAGAGGGCAACCGCAAAAAGACTTTAGAACTTTTGCGCAAGGGGGTTGAATACGCTATTGCAAATGACATGTACGTTCTTGTGGACTGGCATGTCCTAGAAGATCAGAATCCTAATGTGTATCTTGCCGAGGCGATTTCCTTCTTTAACGAGATGGCGAGGGATTATGCAAACGTCCCGAACGTGATTTTTGAAATTTGTAACGAGCCCAATGGCGACTGCACCTGGGAAGATATCAAGGAATATGCGCATGTCGTTATCCCGGTGATTCGCAGGCACAAACCTGATGCTCTGATTGTCATTGGTACGCCAAATTATGCTCGTGAAATCCAGTACCCGGCAGAGGATCCGCTTCCATTCGACAACGTGATGTATTCGTTCCATTTTTACGCGACTTCGCATACTTATGTCTTTCGTGCAAAACTTCGTAATGTCATGAAACGAGGAACGCCGATATTCGTCACGGAAAGTGGTCTCTGCGAAGAATCGGGCGATGGCAAAATTAATTTCGAAAGTGTAAAACTTTGGTATAGCTTACTAGATTCCTTGCATATGAGCTATGTTGTCTGGAATCTTTCGAATAAAGA
Source organism: Fibrobacter succinogenes subsp. succinogenes S85 (assembly GCF_000146505.1). Lineage (GTDB taxonomy): Bacteria > Fibrobacterota > Fibrobacteria > Fibrobacterales > Fibrobacteraceae > Fibrobacter > Fibrobacter succinogenes. The sequence goes on from NC_017448.1 coordinate 2,485,430, forward strand.
AGAAGAATCCTCAATGATCCGTGACGGTTCTCGCGCCGTGGAATATTTGACGGATAAAGATTTGACGCTTTCCGGGCGGTTTGCAAAGGCGCTATTCCAAGGAAAACCGATTGATCAAATTACGCTTGAGTATAGCGCGATTGAAAATTTCAAGATTTTAGCCCGTTCTAAGCCACACAAGGTCTGGCTCATGTTTGCGGGGCCTCTGTTTGTTTTCCTCATTCTGAGTCTTGCGTTGGAAAAGTATAGAAAGCGCTCTAAAAACAAAATAATCCGCTCTTACGATGATTTGTTAAAGTACAGTACAGACGAGGCTGCGAAAAAGTTTAACAAGAGCCCGCTCAAGGTGATTCTTGGCGATATGTTCCTCTTGTTTAGCTCGCTCTGTACGCTCGTTTACCTCTGCTGGCGCGTGACGTGCTCCATTCCGTTTGCGTATGGCTGGATTGCAGTGGCGGGGAGTATCCTCTTGCTCGTTGTAGAAATTCTCGGCTTTTTTGAATCGTTTGTTCATTACGGTGGTTTGTTCAAGTTGCGCGATCATCCGCTCCCGAAAATTGCAGATGAAGAATTCCCGGATGTTGATATTTTCATTTCGACGTACAACGAGCCTGTGGAACTTTTGCGCAAGACAATTATCGGCTGCAAATGCATGGAATACCCGGACAAGTCTAAAGTCCATATTTGTCTGTGCGATGACAACCGCCGCCCAGAAATGCGCGCGCTCGCCGAAGAGCTTGGCGTGATTTACTTTGACCGCCCGGACAACAAGGGCGCAAAGGCGGGGAACTTGAATGCTGCTCTTGCTCGGACGAGTTCTCCGTATGTGGTGACATTCGATGCCGACATGATTCCGCAGCGCAAGTTCTTGCTCAAGACGATTCCGTATTTTGTCGATGCCGACCGCATCAATGCGAGTTTGCCAAAGGAACGTCGTCGCTCGCTTGGATTTATTCAGACTCCGCAAAGCTTTTATACGCCTGACGTGTTCCAGCATAATCTTTATGCCGAACGCGTTGTGCCGAATGAACAGGATTATTTCTATGACGTGATTGAAGCTGCGAAAACCTCAACGAATAGCGTGATTTACGGTGGATCAAATACAATCCTTTCCCGTAAAGCGCTCGAAGATATCGGCGGATTCTATACAAAGTCTATTACGGAAGATTTTGCGACGGGCATGCTGATTGAATCGGCGGGTTATGTGAGCCTTGGGCTTTCTGAACCGCTCGCGTCGGGTGTTGCGCCTTCGACGTTCCAGGAGCATGTGCAGCAGCGCACCCGTTGGGGTCGCGGTGTGATTGCAACTGCAAAACAGCTCAAGTTCTTGCGCAACCGCAAATTGAATATATCGCAAAAGATGAGTTACTTAAATTCTGTGCTTTATTGGTTCTCGCCGATTAAGAATCTGATTTACCTGATTTCTCCGTTGATGTTTGCGGTGCTCTGCATCCCGATTTTCAAGTGTACGCTTGTGGATCTTGCTCTATTCTGGTTGCCAATGCACATATTGCAAATCGCGGCACTCCGTGTTACGAGCCAGGGCAAAACTTCTGCGCAGTGGAGCGGTATTTATGAGACTTCCGTGATGCCGTTCCTCCTGATGCCTGTTGTGAAGGAAGTGTTTGGCATAACGCTTTCCAAGTTTAAGGTGACGAAAAAAGAAAAGGCGAGTTTCCGTAGAGTTGTTGACAAGCGAAGCCTTGTGCCGTTTGCCATCCTTTTGGTGCTCACGCTTGCGGGTATTGTACACATGACTTACATGATGGTGACATTGGAATACATCGGAATTTTGGCGGTGTTATTCTGGCTTGTGCGCAATTCGTATTACCTCACGATGTGCTTGTTCCTTGGCTTTGGTCGCGATTCCGATGGCGAAAACGTGAATGTCTTTGCGGCCGAGCTTGTTTCGCTCCACAAATGCGATGGCAAGCTTGTAGATGGCGTAACGACTAGGCTTACCGAACACTCGGTGGATGTTTATGTCGATGAAGTGGACGCACTTTATTTAGGTGAGCAAGTGGAACTTGGGATCTCTACGGATGCCAATGATTTGAATGTCAAGGGAACTGTTGTTTCAATTCGGCATTCTTGCAATCCGAAATTGCCAAGCGTTTACACGGTCGAAATTCTTGATTTCGTAGGCCAAAAGGATGAGTTTGTGCAAATGCTTTACGACCGCACGCCGACATTGCCACAACGCTTGCGTTTTGGTGACGAGTATATTCGCAACCTTTGGACAAATCTAGGATGGCGAATTTTTAGAGCTTAATTGGCTTCCTTGTCCTTAGGCAATACCAAATTCAAGACTACGGCGAGGATGAATACCACGGCGACGCAGTTTTCGGCGAAGATGGTCTGGATGATCTGCGGGAAAATTTTGAACATCTGCGATGCGGATGTGAATCCTAGGCCGGTGCTTAAGGACAAGCTAACGATAATCATGTTGCGCTGCGAGAATCCGCTTTTCGCAATCATGCCGAATCCTGCGAAGAGGATGGAACCGAACATCATGATGGTGCAGCCGCCGAGGACGGCTTGCGGGATGGTCGTGAGGAGTGTGCCTACGGGCGGGAAGAGGCCGCCGAGGAGCATGATGCCTGCGCTTGTCGCAATGGCGAAACGGTTCACGACGCCAGAGAGCGAGGCGAGGCCGACGTTCTGGCTGAAGGATGTAATCGGGGTGCAGCCGAAGAGTCCGGAAATGGAGCTGACAAAGCCGTCGCAGCTGATGGCGCCTCCCATCTCGACTTTGTGAATTTGGCGCTTGAGGGCGCCGCTGCAAAGGGCGCTGGAGTCACCGACGGTTTCTGTGGCGGACACGAGATAGATGGCGATGACGGAGAGAATGGCGCCCAAGTTAAATTCCGGGGTGAACGGGAGGAACTTGGGGAGTGCGAAAAAGCCGTTGTTTGTGATGCCCGAGAAATCGACCATGCCCATGCAGAGTGCGAGAATGTAACCGACAATAAGGCCGACGAGCACGGAGAGCGAACGGAGGAATCCCTTGGCGAAAACTTGCGTGAGCAAACAAGTGAGGAGCGTGACGCTTCCGACGATCCAGTTCTGTGCAGAGCCGAAGTCAGCGGCGCCTTGACCGCCTGCGAATGAATTAGCGCCGATGGGCAAAAGCGAAAATCCGATGGAGGTCACGACGGTAGCCGCAACGATGTGTGGGATGAGCTTGAGCCAGTATTTGGCGCAGAGGCCGAGAAGTCCTTCGACGATACCGCCGACGATGACGGCGCCCATGAGCGTTCCCATGCCTTGCGACACTCCGATGGAAATGGAAACGGAGAGGAATGTGAAACTGATGCCCATGACGATGGGGAGTCGGGAGCCGATTTTCCAAACGGGGTAGAGCTGGATGAGTGTGCCGATGCTTGCGATAATCATGCAGTTCTGGATAAGCGAGGCGGTGAGGCCTTTTTCAATCCCGACGACGTTTGCAAGGATGATGATCGGCGTAATGTTGCTCACGAACATGGCGAGCACGTGCTGCAAGCCGAATGGAATTGCCTGTAAAAGCGGAACGCGTCCGTCAAGCTGGTAGATGTTGTCCGAAGTCTTCATGCTTTACCTTGAATAATTTGCCTGCGGCAATCTATCTAGTTACTGTTCGCGGAACTTGATGAATCCAGTTTCGGGGTCCATGCTATCGACGATGGCGATGGATTCGAGGCGGACGCCAGCGGCGCGGAGCTTTGCTCCACCGGGCTGCATGCCCTTTTCAATCGCGATGCCGACGCCGACAAGCTCGGCGCCTGCTTGTTTCACGAGGTCGATGAGCGCCTTGCTGGCTTCACCATCGGCGAGGAAGTCGTCAACAATCAGAATCTTGTCGGTCGGCTTGAGGTACGGGCGCGAAACGAAAATGTCGTTGAACTTTTTGTGCGTGAAGGAATATGCCTTGGCAACGTACTTGTCGTCGGTGCTGTTGACGGTCTGGCCCTTCTTGGCGAATACCACGGGCACGTCGTTCAGGTAGGCGATAAATGCCGCGATAGCGATACCGCTTGCCTCGATGGTGAGCACCTTATTGAACTGGACGTCGGCAAAACGGCGTTTGAACTCTTCGCCGATTTTTTGCATCAGGCGGATGTCAATTTGGTGGTTTAAGAAACTGTCAACTTTAAGGACGTTGCCGGGTTTGACTACGCCATCGGCAAGGATTTTTTGCTCAAGGAAGTTCATGCATGAAATCTAGCAAAAAGCGCCATTTTTGCAATTATTCGAATTGCTTACATTATGGGGTGAGATTGTCGGAATTTCCTTAGAAGTGGGCGAAATGTCGAAAAACGGGACGCTTGAACATGTGTTGCGTGAAGTGATTAATCAGTGATTAAATCGATTAATCACTTTTTCGCAAATTGCAATTTGCCGTTTTTCGCGTGAAATTAGCATTTTTTCGGTTGGCATGAATTTCGCATATATTGCCGCATGAAAAAGAAAAATGTTACTACTCACAAGTCACTCGAAGACTATCTCGTAAAGCCGGGCGAACAAAGTCCGTATGCAAATTTGTTGATTGATCTCGCTTTTAAGAAAGCGTTTGACCCAGACAAACCTGTCAGCCGCGAAAACCTAGTGAACCTGTTGAACGACCTTTTGGCTCCGCAACTCAAGCATCCCATCAAGAGCGTGAAAACCCGCAATGTGGCTAAAAATCTGAGCGGAAGTAAGGTGTCCCGCACGGCGATTTTTGACTTACACTGCGAAGACGATGCTGGAAATTTGATAGAAATTGAAGTTCAGATTCGTGAAATGGACAACTTCTTGAAACGTCTTGCGTTCTATGCGAGTGAACTTGTTGCGAACCAGGCGGAACCCGGTGAATGGGATTATGACGTGAAGCCGACTTATGTCATTGCTCTTGCTCAGTACCGCATTTTCGAAAATGACAATCGAATTGTTCACCGCGCTACGACTTTGGATTTGGAAACCGGCGAACAGATTATGGATGCGTATAACTATACGATTATTGAACTTTCGAAGGTCCCGTTCTTTATCGGCAAGGACAATCTTAGCAAATGGCTGTTCTTTTTCCGTTATTTGGATAAGCTGCGAGAGCTCCCCGAAGAGCTTTCTGACAAAAAATTCAAACAGTTGACGGAGAGTTCCAAAGTATCTAAATTCAGTAAAAAAGAATTCGAGGCTTATCAGAAAATGCATCACGACAGATGGGATCATAATGTCCTTAGACGGGGCTTCTTTGAGGAATTCGCGGATGAAATCAACGCGGAGATTTCTAAAAATGTATCTAAAAATACTCGTGAAATTGCGAAGAAGATGAAAAGCAAGAATATGCCTATTGAAGAAATTATTGAATTTACCGGCCTTACCGAAGAAGAGGTCAAGGCTCTATAGATTCTCGTTGTTGCTACGATTGGGCTTTGAAGAAAATGAAATAAGTAATCCCAATGAACGATGGTGATTGATTTACTAAGTCTGTTTTGGAGGAGTGAGGGGAGAAAGGTCTTTTTTTGCATAATTCTATGGCTTTTTTAATGTGCTCATATAGGCGTATAAGCTCTTTTTTTCTACTATTCTTAATGAAATATTTGAGTTTTGCTCTTGTTCTCTAGTTCGAAATACCGCTAATACTTCAAACAGAGAAGAACAAGGCAACGCTCACGCGGTCATGTTGTTTTCAACATGACTCGATGTGCCGCATCTACAGAAATGTGGATTTTGGTGCATTGCCCTTTGGCCGCATGCGGCGGTGCTTTTCTCGAATCGAGAAAGGTCTTTGGGGGCGTGGGTTGTTTCGCCTGTTTCTTTGTTGGGCACTTAGCGGTAGCCTCGAACTAAGGCGGGTGGACCTGCGCCCCTTTTTATTTCATAAAATAGCGCAACCTACTGTCAGAACGAGAGCGTACTGGCAGAGGTTTGATTGGCTAATAAAAAGACAACATTGCGTATTGACAATGAGGAATTACATGAAAGTTCCGGTTTTCTTTCTGCGCAAGTCTTTTGGTGTCAATCTTGTCGTGTTCCTATAATCACATCTCCAGAGCAGATTAATGGTGTTAATGGCAAAAGCGTATGTCCACTTTGTCATTCAACAACAACATTTCTGTCAACAGATTTGCGTCCGGTCTTTCCAGAGGAAAGATTGCTGTTGGAACTTCTGTTAGCTCACAATCAACCTTTGAAATATTCGGAGTGCTCTGTATGGGCTCTTGATAGCCGTTATTATATCGACGGAAAGATGAAGTCCATTCCTTCAAAGACCTTTCGAACGGAAGATTGCGATGTCCTTTCCGCATTGATTAAGGAAAGCGAAAAAAACAATAAATCCAAGAAAGTTCAAGCATGTTTTGATGACTTCAAAAATAAATTTATTGCTGCTAACAAAAATCGCCTCAACGCCCTGATTAGCGAAGCACATGCTTTTATTAAGAAAGAAGCCGCCAACTATCCAGAAGAAAACATTGTTCTGTCTTTCTCTGGGGGTAAGGATTCTTCCGTTACAGCGGACATTGTGACGAAAGCATTAGGTAATCCGAGTCTTGTTCATATTTTCGGTAACACAACATTGGAATTTCCGCAAACGGTTGAATACGCAAAAAGATTTAAGAAAAATCATCCGTTTGCAATTTTTGAAACTTCTATCAATGAAGATCAAAATTTTATGGATGTTTGTGAAGACATTGGTCCTCCAGCACGAATTATGCGTTGGTGCTGTTCCATGTTCAAAACAGGACCGATTACGCGTGTATTAAATTCTCTGTACAGAAATCAGCAAATATTGACCTTTTATGGGATTCGTCGTGCAGAAAGTGCGAGCCGAAGCAAATACAATCGTGTCGAAAGCGGCAAGGAATCTGTTAAAATTCAAAAGCAAACAGTGGCATCTCCAATCATTGACTGGAAAGATATCGATATCTGGCTTTATCTTTTGGCGGAGAATGTTGATTTTAACGATGCGTATCGTTTAGGATACGATCGTGTTGGTTGCTGGTGTTGCCCGAATAACAATCAGCGTGCTCAATTCTTGAGCAGAATCTACATGCCTGAGAATTCTAAGAAATGGCGAGACTTCTTAATTCGCTTTGCGAAAAGAATCGGCAAGCCTGATCCAGAAGAATATGTGGATTCTGGAGCATGGAAAGCTCGTCAAGGTGGAAACGGCTTGGCTGCAGCCGATGATGTAAAAATCAAATTCACAAATTGCACCGCGGAAGACCATGCGAAAAATTACAGGCTTGTTCGTCCGTTTGACGATGAACTTGTGAATATGTTTGTGCCGTTCGGAACGATTAATCGTGAATTAGGTAGAAAACTTCTTCACGAGGTTCTTGTACTTGATGTTCGTACAAATGTGCCAATCATTTCTCTCCAACCGTTTACTGTCGATGGCTTTGAACATGCTGTAAAGATAAGAACAATGAATGTTGCGGATCATGACGATTTGCAAAGAAAAATTGCTTACCAAATTCGAAAGTTTAATGGCTGTAGAAAATGTTTGAAGTGTGAAAGTGTCTGTAAGGCTGGAGCCATTAGTATAACCGCTGAAGGTTATCACATTGATGAAAAAAAATGCGTCCATTGCAAAATGTGTGTGAATCAGTCTGTTTTGGCAATGGGATGCTTGATGGGAAAGTATTTGAAAACGAAAGAGGTTCGTTAGATGAAGTTTAGAGCTCATGAAACTTTTTTTATCCGTAAGGGCTGGCTTTCTAAGGGAATCAAATATGTAGAGCTGACTGAGGGACGTGTTTTTATAGATAAAGAAAACAATCCGATGGATGTATTAGGGATTGGCAGCAACATGGTTAAATCTCTTCGTTATTGGTTACAGGCCGTCGGCATCACATGCGAAAATATTGCGACAAAGAGAGTTCAGAAATTTACGGATTTGGGAAATTTAATTCGTGAGAATGACCGCTATATTGAGGAATTGGGAACGCTTTTGTTGCTTCACTATGAACTTGCTACAAATAAAGAACTTGCTACTAGTTGGTACGTGTTTTTCAATGAATTTTTAATGAGCGAGTTTACACAAGAAGATTTTCTGAATTTTATTCGAAATTACATCTCAATGAATATTGGCGAAGATGAAAAAGAATCTGGAACCACGAGAACTCTGGAAGATGACTTTAACTGCATCGTAGGAACGTATGTTCCCCGTTATAAATTGAATCCCGCAAAGGTTTCTGCTGAAAGCAATATTGATTGCCCGTTTGGTGAGATGAACCTTATTGAAGTACTGAATAAGAGAGATGGTGTATATAGGAAGAATATTCTAAGTGCTGCATCCTTCAATCCTTGGATTACACTAGCTCTAATTCAGAAGAAACACTGCGGAACAGAGGAAATTCTTCTGAAAGACTTGCTGTTAACTTCAGAAAGCATTGGAAAGGCTTTTAATCTTGATTCTATAACATTGCTTGAAATTTTACGAAATCTTGAAAAACTGGGCGAAGCAAAGATTATTAGAACAGCGGGGTTGGATGTTGTAAGAATTAAGCATCCAGAACAACAGTACATTGATTGCGTTCAAAAGTATTACGAATCCATTGCAAATGAAAGGGCTTAATATTATGAGCAAAATGATTCAAACTGCAAGTGGTTTCCAGTATTCTGTAAATATCGAATATGATTTGCATAATACAGAGAAATTGGGAAATTTTATCCCAACGAGATCATCATTGTCTTTGTTAGAAGATATCCTTGATAGTACTCAGAATAGTGCTACTAATCGAGCTAGAATTCTAATTGGTGCTTACGGAAAAGGCAAAAGTCATATTGTACTTACGATTCTTTCCTTGTTGATGAAAAAGAATCGTGATTTGTTTGTTCATTTAAATGAAAAACTTCAAGAAAATAACCGTTTGTCTGCGCTGCTGAAAAATTACTATAGCGGAAAGGTCAAGTTATTGCCTGTTGTTATTTCTGGCAATAGCACAAGTTTGCATCAGGCCTTTATATTCTCCTTGCAGAAAACCTTGAGCGATAATAACCTGATGGATGTTATGCCGGAAACTAATTATGCGGCGGCAATAAAAACGATTCAGAAATGGGAAAAAGACTATCCTCAAACATTTAAAACATTTGCAAAAGGGATAAACGGAACTGTCAAAGCATTCATTGAAAAATTGCAGGATTTTGATGTAAATGCGTACCGCCAATTTGAGCAGGTTTATCCTGAATTGACTGCCGGAAGCATTTTTAATCCTTTTGTAGGTTTTGATGTTGTTGACCTATACGAAAGTGTCGCTAAAGCATTAAAAAGGACCTCAAAATGGACTGGTCTTTATGTTGTATACGACGAGTTTAGCAAGTATCTTGAAGCCAACATATCTACAGCAAGTGTTAGTGACACAAAAATGTTGCAAGATTTTGCGGAAAAGTGCTCAAGAAGCGGCGATACGCAGATGCACCTTATGCTTATTTCGCATAAAGAGATTGCAAATTATATTGACCAACTTCCGAAACAGAAAACAGATGGATGGCGAGGTATCTCAGAACGATTTGAACATGTCTTGCTTAATAATAATTTTACGCAAGTATATGAGATAATATCGTCGGTCATTAAGAAGAAGCCCGCTGATTGGAATCGTTTTAAAAAAAGCCAAAACAAAAAATTTGATGACCTGTTTGCGATATATTGTAATCACTCGTTGTTTAATGAAATGAAACCCGATGAAGTGCAAAAACTTCTACTTGATTGCTATCCGCTTCATCCGGTCAGCGTTTTTATTCTTCCGCGACTTTCAGAACAGATTGCACAAAATGAAAGAACCCTTTTTACATTCTTGTCGGCACAAGGGCACTCGACACTTTCTGCATTCTTAAGTGGGTATGACGATTCTAATTTCAAGTTGGTAACCCCAGATTTGTTGTTTGATTATTTTGAACAACTTTTCAAGAAGGAAATTTATAATAACGAAATTCGCGATGTCTATTTATTGGCGAATCGGGCTCTTGAAAAAATTGGAAAGAAAAAGATTCTTGAATGTAAGATCATAAAAACATTGTGCTTGCTTTATATCCTGCAACAGTTTGAAAAAATCAAGCCGGTTAAAGAAGAAATATTTCACATTTACAAAAATGAATATACAGAGGAAGATATTCTTTTAGCTATTGACAATCTTGTAGAAAAAGAATTCGTTGTTTATTTGCGGCAGAGTAATTCTTATTTAAAATTGAAAGAATCTTCTGGTGTTGATATTGAAAAAACGATAAATGATGAAATTGAACGACAACGCAGTAAATTTGACTTGTGTGATGTTTTAAACGAATTTAATACCAGTGCGTATTTATATCCATCGAGGTATAACGACAAATATGAGATGACTCGATGGTTTGATTTCATATTTGTTTCAGATAAAGAATTCTTAGAAGATACGGACTGGCAAAATAGATATGCCGAGAGAGACTCTGATGGTCAAGTTATTGCGGTCGTTTTAGGTGGAAAAAATTCAGCAAAAAAAATTCGCACTTTGGTCGAGCAAGTTTCCGTTGCTCAAAGACAAATTTTATTTGTTGTTCCCTCGCAGTTTAAAGAAATCGAAAGTACCGCAAAAAAATATAGTGCGGTTTATGCTCTACGCGAGAAATCTCATGGCGATAGCGCTTTAGAAGATGAATATCAAGTCGTGATAGATGATTTAAGTGAAGTATTATACGGATTTGTTGCTGATTATATCAGAGCTGAGAGAAATGCTTCGTCATATATTTATTGTGGAGAAGACGCCTGTATTAGTAGAAAATCGGAACTTTCTGAAAAACTTTCCGAAATTTGTGAAAATATTTATTCAAAAGCTCCGATTATCAAGAATGAAGCTATCAACAAAAACTCTCCAACAACGGTAATGGAAAATGCCCGAGAGAAGGTTATTTCTGCTCTATTAAGAAATGAACTTGAATATAATCTTGGTTTGACCGGAACGGGCCCTGACGTGTTCATTATGCGAAGTGTCTTGATAAATACTGGGCTGTTGATTAATGAAAAAAATGATGTAAGATTAAATTTTGATTTCCAGAAGAAGGATGATGTTGCCGTTGTAAAACCTATTGTTGACGCTCTGCAATGGTTTGTCAATAATGCTGCAGAGAAAAATAAAGCTTCTTTTGGTGCGTTGTATCGAAGATTGACATCACCTAGTGGAAAAATCGGCATGAGAAAAGGAATTATTCCGATATTCATTGCCGCATTCTTGCATTGCCATAAAAGGTCCATTTCTATTCATAATGAATATGGAACTGTAGAAATTTCTGCGCAGACCTTAAACCAGATAAATAAAAATCCTGATTCATATACTCTGACTTACATATCTTGGGATTCGACTAAAGAAAAGTACATCCATGATATGAAAACTTTATTTGGTCAGTGGCTTACTCCTTACGAGATGAAGTCGCTTGAAATTGATGGATTGTTTGCCGCGATGAATCGCTGGTATTTCGATTTGCCTAAGTATACGAAAGAAATTTATTCAAAGGCAAATCCCAAAAAGACAAACCAAGTCTTTGTCGATTTTCTGAATTTGTTTACGCAAAATGTAAGTTGTGAAGAAATCCTTTTTGAACGAATTCCGATGGTGTTTACGGGAAAACCTTCGTGTGGGGAAAATGTCCTTACGAAGTTATCCGATGCCAAAAAGGATATCGATGATTCAATAATTAGACTGAAGCAGTTGCTTTTAGATATAACAAGAAATGTTTTCGCCAATCAGCCAGTAAAGAAAGCCTCAGTGCCTTCTATATGCAAAGAATGGACTAAAAAGCTTGACAAGAATGTTTCCGACAATGTATTTGATGATGGTATAACTGATAGAATGCTGAATCTTTTCTATCAGAATATGTCGGACGAATCAAAATTCATTGAAGGTCTTGCAGAAATTTTGACCGGATTGAGAATTGTTGATTGGAATTTCAATACAATTGATTCTTTTAAGAACAAACTGAAAGAGTGTAAAAAAACTGCAGAAAACTATAAAGAAACTGATACACGGAATCAGGATAATAGCTATAGGCTTTCCTTTACCGACGAAATGGGCCGCGAATCTACAAAGACGTTTAGCAAAGTCGATTTAACTCCTCGTTCACGGTTGCTCTTCAATAAAATGGAAGATGCGCTTAATACAATGGGACAGGCGTTGTCAGTGGCGGAAAAGAGGCAGGTTGTTGTAGATATTCTTCAAAAAATGTGTGGGGAGAACAACTAATGGCTTATTTCGACAATGCAGCGACGACTTTCCCGAAACCAGAATGTGTTTATGATTTCATGAATACATTCTATAGGGAATGTGGCGGAAACGCTGGCCGCGGAAGCCACAAACTTTCGATAGGTGCTGGTAAGATGGTTTCTGGAACCAGGAATCGTCTTAAGCAGTTACTGCATTGTGAAAATAAACAAATCGTATTCACGCCTTCAGCTACGATTGCCTTGAACATGATTTTGCAGGGTGTTCTTGATGGCAAAATGACTGCGAGAGCAAATGTTTATATTTCTCCGTTTGAACATAATGCTGTGACAAGGATTCTTCATCATTATGAAGAAATCGGAGTAGTCAACGTAAAAATACTTGATATTGATGATAATTTCCATTATGATTTTGCGAAAATAAAGAAGAATTTTGATAAAGCAGTCCCTTCTTTGATGGTTGTTAGCCATGCAAGCAATGTTATTGGCTTAATTTCTCCAGTAGAAGAACTGTGCTCAATGGCAAAGAAATACAACGCCGTTACCGTTATAGATATGGCACAAACTGCCGGCCTGGTTGACATTAATGTCGGCTTGGAGACATTTGATTTCGCTGTGTTTGCTGGACATAAGACGCTTTATGGGCCAACAGGAATTAGTGGCTTTGCAATGAAGCCTGATTTTGATTTGGATCCAGTTTTATTTGGTGGCACCGGTTTTGAAAGTGCTAATCAGGATATGCCAAACGATATTCCCCAGCGCTATGAAATGGGGACGCTCAATATCGCTGGAATTGCTGGATTGCATGCTTCATTGGGTTGGATATTAGATGAGGGAATAGATTATTTATGGGAGCATGAGCAATTAAAGCGAAAAGAATTGCTAAAGATTCTTCGTTCTTATCATTTTGTGAAAATCGTTGGTGATAATGAACGCAATCAATATGTAGGAATAGTTTCTTGCGTAATAGATGGATTGCCTAGTGATACTGCGGCAAGTGTATTTGCCGAGAAGAATATTGCAGTTCGAAGTGGGTTGCAGTGTGCTCCGCTCGCACACAAGACTTTGGGAACCTTTCCTTCGGGAACAATACGGTTTAGTTGTAGTGCGTTTACGAGCGATGCGGACTTTGTCGACTTAAAACAATCTTTGGAATGGATTAAGGAAAATTTGTAACGGGTTCGCTTATGAGTTTACGGAATATACAAATTGAGTCGGAATATAGAAATTTACACGGAAATATAATTCGTGATTTCTACAATCCGCTTTTAAGCGAAGCGATTGCGTATGATCGATCTGTTGGATTTTTTTCATCAACAGCCTTATCCTGTTTTTCTGTTGGATTGTGCAGTTTTTTGAAGAATGGGGGTAAGATAAGATTAGTAGCTACTCCATATCTCTCAACTGAAGACATTCAGGCTATGAGAGATGGATATAAAGCTCGAAATGAAATTATTGAAAACGCTTTGGTGAGAAACTTATTTGAACCCGAAAATGGCAAAGAAGTTGAACGCTTAAATATGCTGGCAAATCTTATTGCTGAATGCCGTATGGATATAAAAATTGCGCTTACGAAAGCAGGCATGTATCATGAAAAACTAGGAATAATTGAAGATTCTGATGGAAATTATGTAGCATTTTCGGGATCTTCAAATGAATCAGAAAATGCATTTCTAAACAATTATGAATCCACAGATGTATTCTGTTCGTGGAAGGATTTTGAAAAAGACAGGGCTTTGAAAAAAAAGAATTCCTTTGAAAAAATTTGGAATGGGACTGATGACGCTCTGGAAATTCTTGAGTTCCCGAAATTGAAAGATGAAATTATACGACGATACAAAAAAACAGCTCCGAAATTTGATATGGATGAAGACTTTTCATATGAGCCTCCTAAAATAGGTGAAATGAATCTAGGAGAATCATCTGCAAAATATTCTCCGTTAGTAAAAAAGAATGTTCCAATGATGCCTAAATGGTTTGAAAAAAACATTTTTGATTACCAAAAAGAGGCGATAGATAATTGGGCAAAACAAGGTTTTTGCGGAATTTTTGATATGGCCACTGGTACTGGCAAAACGCTTACTGGTTTAGGGGCTGTAACTAGATGTTTTGAATCGAATAAAAAACTTGCAACATTTATTGTTGTGCCGTATCAACATCTTGTAGAACAATGGGTTGAAGATGTTGTTAAATTCAATATTAGGCCAATTATTGCGTATTCGACATCGTCTCAAATTGATTGGAAAGATAGGTTGAAGAAAGCTGTTCGTGACCAGAAAATTCGTCCGAGTGAAAAAAGTTTTTTTTGTGTGGTTACAACTAACGCGACTTTCAAAAGTAATTTTGTTCAAGACCAACTAAAAAATATTAAAGCGGATTGTTTGCTAGTTGTTGATGAAGCACATAATGCTGGAGCAGGGGGCTTTAAGAAGATACTTGATTCGAAGTTTAACTATAGATTAGCTTTGTCTGCGACAATTGACCGGCATGGCGATGATGAGGGAACTCGGTTTTTGTATGATTACTTTGGTTATGTTTGTGTTTCCTATGGTTTGGAAAAAGCTATTGAAGAAAAAAAACTTACTCCATATAAATATTATCCAATTATAATTCATTTGACGGATGGTGAATTTTCTGAGTATAAACGGCTGACTAAAGAGATGCTTCAGCATACAAGGGTCTCGAAGAGTGGAAATGTTGAATTAGATTCATATGGTGAACTTCTTGCTATAAAACGCTCAAGAATTGTTGCTGGTGCGCAAAATAAATTAGATGCATTTAGAAAATGTATTGAACCATATAAGAAAAAAACAAACATCTTGGTGTATTGTGGGGCTACAACAGTTGTTTACGATTCCGATTCTAGTGGCGGAGAATATGACTTTGATAAGTCCGAAGTTGGAGAAAGACAAATTATAGCTGTGACCAAAATATTGGGAAATGAAATGGGAATGTCGGTATCTCGGTTTACATCGGAAGAAGATATTGCATCTCGTAGAGTTATAACTGAAAATTTTAAGAACGAAAATTTGCAGGCTATAGTAGCAATAAAATGTTTGGATGAAGGCGTGAATATCCCTTCAATTAAAACAGCTTTCATTTTAGCTAGTACAACGAATCCAAAGGAGTATATTCAACGCAGAGGCCGTGTTTTGAGAACGTGGCCCGGAAAAGAATATGCAGAAATATATGATTTTGTGACTCTGCCACAAAATATTGATGCGGTGCGGTATTTAACTGATGAAGAAAAAGCTAGTGGTAGAGCTCTTGTAAAAAATGAATTGCTGCGGTTGAAAGAGTTTTCTGGTATTGCGTTGAATCGAATTGACAGCCTGTGTCTAATTGATGAAATTCAACAAGTGTACCAAATAACTGACAAGGATTTAAACGACAAAAAAATGGAGGATTTCTATGAGTAAAGAAATCGAAATTGATAAAGTAAAGGCTGACATTTTGATGAAAAAGATAGTCGCACTCGAAAAAATCAATTTAAAAACTCAACAAAAAAGTGATCCGCAAATGATTCTTGATATTCAAAAAGAAATTGAGGAGGTTGTACAATGTTACTCGAATCCATAAAACTCCATAATTTTAGGCAATATAGGGATGCCTTTTTAGATTTTGCACAAGATGTTCATGGAAAAAATGTAACCATTATTATCGGTGAAAATGGTAGTGGAAAAACAACTTTTTTGCAAAGCTTTTTTTGGTGTTTGTATGGTATCACAAATTTTAAGGATTCTGTTGTTTTAAACAAATCTGTTGCGAGTGAAATGACTCCGTCTGCTCCTGCGGATACGTTCGTTGAAATAAACTTACAGCATGGAGATGTTCACTACAAGATTAAGAGAACTCAAAGATTTAGAAAAGATCTTGGAAATAATGTTAAGGTAGATGGTAGTTCTTTTTGTGAAATTGAGAAAAAGGATAAAACAGGAAATAAAAGTTTTGTTGAGGCTTCCAAAAGAGAGTCTACAATTAATTTAATTCTAAGAAAGGAATTGTCTCGTTATTTCTTTTTTGATGGTGAACGTATTGAAACCATGGGTAAAGAGATTTCCGGTTATAAGAAATCCGAAGAATTTGCAGAGGCTGTTGAAGGGTTGCTTGGCTTAAAAGGGATGCAAAAAGCTTTGGAACACCTAAATGGTGGTCCGAAAAATTCTGTTATTGGTAAATATAATCAGCGGTATGATTCTGCAAGTGATTCTGCTGTTAGAGAGCTTACAAAAATCATCAATGATTGCGATGAAGAAATCGAAAATAAAGGAAAACGTATTGCAGAAATAGATAATGAAGATTATAAAGCTGAAGAAGAACGACGGGCGAAGCAAGAAGAACTGAAGGGGTATGAATCAAGTAAAGAATTGCAAGAATATAAAGAATCCTTGGAAAAAGATATCAAACAATATTCTATTAGTAAAGCTGAAGCTCAGAAAGATATTTGTCGTGAATTTAATAATCAGGCAACATCATTTTTGTCTTTAGGACTTATTAAGCCTGCGTTTGACATACTTGTTAAATTGAATTTGTCTGGTAGTGATATTCCGAATATAACGGATAAAACGATTCAGTATTTGCTAGATCATCATAAATGTTTGTGTGGAACTTGTCTTTCGGAGAACTCTCCTGAGGTGGAAGAATTAAAAAAATGGTTTGATGTGCTTCCTCCAAAATCTATTGGAAGTATGGTGAATGATTTTAAAATGGTAGCGAGAAATAGATTGAATTCTATCAATGATTTCGTATCGTTAAGAAATGAGAAAAAATCGTCAAATAAGTGTTTTTGAAGACAAAATTATGGATGCGGAAGATATAATCGAAAATGAAATAAATCCGAAATTAAATGGAAAAGATGTAGAAGAAATTGTTCAAGAAATTTCTGCAACTATTGCGGAATGTGGAAGAATTATTAGCAAGCATAAGGAAGAACGAGATACATTAAATCAAGAAATTGGAGCTGCGAGAATCAAACGTGAGGAGGCAAATAAGAAACGTAAAGATAGGGCTCTTGCTAGCGAAAAAAATCGTAAGGTTGAAATTTATAAGGCTTATGCTCAATATCTTTATGATGCGTTGTATAAAAAGTATTCGACTAGTGAAGCGGAAGTTCGTTCTCGGCTAGAAGCTAATATGAATGAAATTTTTTCGACTATTAATAATGGTGATTTTTCAGTAAAAATAAATGAGAAATATCAAATAGATGTGATTGCAAATAATGTTAATGATAAGGTTGAGCTATCTGAAGGTCAGGGTATTTCTGTTATATTTTCCTTTATTACAAGCATGATTAAAATGTCTAGAGAAAATAGATTGTCTCAAACAGATCATGATTTGTCTTCTGATATATATCCTTTGGTAATGGATGCTCCGTTGTCAAAATTTGATAAAAAGCACATTAAGTCTGTATGTGAAACGATTCCTCGTTTGACAGAACAGGTAATTATCTTTATTAAAGATACCGATGGTGATTTGGCTATGGAGTATATGGGTGATAAAATAGGCAAATCACACAAAATAAGAAAGATAAGTGAAACAGAAACAGTCTTAGAGTAAGGGAGAATGATAATGTTCGATAAGGAAGTTCGCTTAACGGGTAAGCATGCTCGTTATATGATTTTGTTGGCAAATAATTTGGGTGAAACAAATGCTAAATTATTTAATCGTAACATTGATGTTTATGTTCAGGCTCCTATTGTTGGCTTTTTATATAAGAGAAAAGGATCTAAAGATAATGATATGAAAGATCCTAATGGAAAAGTTTATGATGCTCATATTTTGAAGGATCAGATGCTTAATGCAAAAGACAATCTTGTTTTCAATATGCAGTTGATATTGCTTTTGGATTCTGAATATGAACAGAATGAGGAAAATCGCATTGATCATGCGTTTCGTAATTTTGGAAAAAATGATGGTGATTTTGAACTTTTTGAATCTTATTTATTAGGTGGAATTGAAGTTTTGTACGAACATTTAATTGCGGATGCCGCAAAAACTGATGATTTTATTGAAAATTTATCGAGTTTTGTCGACGACATAAATGAACGCTATAATCAAAATGTTAATAAAGAAAAACTCCTCGATTCTTTGAACTAATGGCTTGTACTGGGATCGAAAAAGCTTTTGAATTCTTATTAAAAAAATCTAATTCGCAAGGGTATGTGTCTCTTGACGATATACTTTCTTGTGGGGATTTGTTTAATCTTGAGATAGATGATATTGAAAGACTTACGGATGTAGTACTAGAAAATAACATCATAATCAATAATCATTCAAAGGTGGAAATCCTAGCTGAGAATGATGTCAATTATAAGGATTTTTCCTGCATTTTTGATGCGGTTATAGCAGCCGAACCTTTGTTAGAAAACTTCATAGAGTATGTTAGGAAAATTCAACCAGCAGATAAAAAAGAAATGGTTCGCATTCAATATCAGCTCTTTGAAGGACATGAATACGCTCGAAAACGTGCTATAGAGGGAAATCTACGTATTGCAGTAATTTTAGCATATAGGGAATCTGTTGCATATAATAAGAATATTGTCGATTGCATTGGTGAAGCTTGTTTAGCATTGGTTTCTGCTTGTAATTCGTATAAGCCGGATGAACATCAAACTTTTGCGAGTTACATAAGTATTGCTGTATTTGATTATTTGGCTAGAACAATTGGTGTTCCTTTTTTTTCAATTCCGGTGAATATAGTTAACCTTTGTCGAAAATTGTATAAGGATATTAAATATAATAGACTGGGAAAAAAAGATGCATTGCTGTATGTCTGTTCTTGTTATGGATTAGAAGAATATTGGTCAAATGTGCTGTACGATATTCTTCATGTATTTTTTCTAGATGAAGACGTTTTGGATAATGTTCTTGATAATGTGTATTCAGAAAGTTGTTATGAAAATTTTCTGACGGATGTTGAAAATGATATAGAGCGAAAGAATGTTCAGATCCTAATCAATCGATGTCTTAATGAATGTTTGACGGATCGGGAATATAATGTTGTTGAACATCGTTATGGCTTGAATGGTAAAGATTCGCATTCATTAGTTGAATTGGGTTCTCATCAGGTGGTATCGAGAGAACGCATTCGGCAAATTGAAAAAAAAGCTTTGACTAAATTAGAAAGACGGAAAGAATGGTTCAGAGAAAAAATGGCTTTTGAGTTTAAGGATATTTATCATAGAAACGCTAATGTGGACAAAGATGATGCTGATGATTTGCATTAGCCTGCATTTGCTAGATTGCATAGATTGTGATGAAATGTAAGTAAAATTATGGACGATTTTTTTTGCCCGCAAAGTATGTTACCGCCCCTCTATCCCTCTCTAAATGTCCTCAAAAACAAGACATTTAGAGAATTATAAGCACTTTTTTGCGGTATAACTCTCTAAATGTGCTTTTTTTCGAAAAACACAAGATTTTGGCATTGTTGGTCATTTTCTCATGAAAAATGGTATAAAGTGACCCAAATGATGAGTCCATATGATGTGTTATAGGCCCTCCCTATATCTTTTCTTGCGTTTCTCATATTTCTGCGAAAATTCAAAAGTTTAGCCTTGACTAATTAGCCTTGGCTTACTAATTTTAGTCTTGTCTAATAAAATTAGGCGACGTTAACGTTTAAAGGATCATCAAATATGGAAAACAATCACGTAAAGCTCAGCCAGAGCCTCGAAGACTATCTGGAAATGGTGCATATGCTTCGCTTGGCAAACGGGATTGCCCGTGTCAAGGATATTGCCGCCGCCCTTTCTGTGAAGATGCCTTCTGTGGCAAAAGCGATTCTTGAACTTAAAAAGCTGGGCCTTGTGACTCAGGAACCCTATAGCGGTGTGGAACTCACCGAAGAAGGGCGTAAGGCGGCAGCCGATGTGCTGAACCGCCATATTCTTTTGAAGGGCTTTTTAATCCGTCTCGGCGTTTCCGAAGCAATTGCTGACAAGGACGCCTGCTGCATGGAACATATTCTTTCGGCTGAAACCCTTTCGACCATCGAAGACTTCATGAAAAAAGGAAATGAAGGCGTCGTTGCGAAAAAGGCGAATGCATTAAAGGCAAAAAAAGGAAAATAACAATGGGTTGTAATTGTGGTTGCGGCGGCAAGTCGCAAACTAAAAAATGGGATTTGGAACCGAAATTTTCGGATCTCAAGAAGGGCGACAAGGTTGAAATTGTCGGCTACAATGAGGGCGATGCCCGCTACAAGTCCAAGCTTTTGTCGATGGGACTTGTCCGTGGTGTAACGCTTGAAGTCTTGCAGATTGCGCCTCTCGGTGATCCGATTGAGGTGAGTGTTCTTTCTTACCGTTTGTCGCTTCGCAGACAAGAAGCGAATGTTCTTAAATTGAAGAGGGTCTAATGGCTCCGAAGCTTTTTACTATTGCAATTGCCGGTAACCCGAACTGCGGTAAAACGGCTCTTTTTAATGCCCTTACGGGTGCTCGCCAGAGTGTTGGTAACTGGCCGGGCGTGACTGTCGAAAAGAAGGAAGGCTTTTTTGAACTCGGTAACCAGCATATCCGCGTGGTGGACTTGCCGGGTACTTATGCAATTTTTGCCAATGCCGAAGATGAACGCGCCGCTGTGGACTACTTGCTCACTCGCGAAGCGGACCTCATTGTCAATATCATTGATGCCTCGAACATTGAACGTAACTTGTTCTTGACTTCTCAGCTTGTCGACATGCAGATCCCGATGGTGATTGCGGCGAACATGATCGACATCGCGGAAAAGCGCGGCTTGCATTTGGATTTGGATATCCTCGCTGAACGTTTCGGTGTGCCGGTGATTCCGCTTTCTGCCGTGAACGAAAGAAGCATCACGAACTTCATCAGCGAAATGGCGCATGTTGTTGCGGGCAAGAAGATGACGCCCAAGGCGATTGATTACGGCGAGAAGGTTGAAGCTGCTGTCAAGTATTTGGAGCCGAAGGTTGAGCCGGTTGCAAAGCTTTTGGATGCGGATGCCCGCTGGGTTTCGCTCATGTATTTGGGCAACGAAAAGAGCTATGCGGACAAGTTTGCCGAAGCCAAGGTGCAGATTAACAAGGCCGAAGTCACGCAGATTCTCGGCGAAGAAAGCGAATTTGCGATGGCGGATTCACGCTACAGTTTGGCTCACGAAATTGCAGGTAAGACGATTCTTTCGAACCGTTCCAAGAGAACCTGGTCCGATAAGCTCGACTCCGTGCTTTTGAACCGCTGGGCTTCGCTCCCGATTTTCCTCTTGGTCATGTACCTGGTCTTCTGGGTTGCAGTGACGATTGGTTCTGCGTTCATTGATTTCTTTGACGTGCTGTTTGGCGCTATCTTTGTGGATGGCCTTGGCTACTTGCTCACGGATGTGTTCCATGCGCCGGGCTTTGTGTCTGCAATCCTCGCCGACGGTATCGGTGCTGGTATCCAGACTGTGTCGACGTTCATTCCGGTCATCTTCTTTATGTTCCTCTGCCTTTCTTTCTTGGAAGACTCGGGTTACATGGCACGTGCCGCTTTTGTCGCGGACCGCTTTATGCGATTCCTCGGACTCCCGGGCCGTGCATTCGTGCCGATGATGGTTGGCTTTGGTTGCGGCGTGCCGGGCATTATGGGCTCTCGCGTGCTCGAATCCAAGCGTGAACGATTCCTCACGATTTTCCTCGTGCCGTTCATGAGCTGCGGCGCTCGCCTTCCGGTGTATGCGTTGTTTGCAGCTGCA
The DNA here is from genome assembly GCF_000146505.1 of Fibrobacter succinogenes subsp. succinogenes S85. GTDB lineage: Bacteria > Fibrobacterota > Fibrobacteria > Fibrobacterales > Fibrobacteraceae > Fibrobacter > Fibrobacter succinogenes. Next base: position 2,507,277 of record NC_017448.1, read on the forward strand.
TTCTTTGGAACGCAGGCAGGGACGGTCGTGTTTGCCCTCTACCTCGCGGGCGTTCTCTTTGCGATCGTGTACGGCTTGATTCTTCGTCGCTCCTTGTTTGTGGGTGAGGCTAGCAACTTTGTGATGGAGCTGCCGCCTTATCACTTGCCGAAGTTCAAGTCGCTCATGATCCACTCTTGGCTCCGTTTGCGTGACTACGTGATTCGCGCCGGTAAGGTGATTACGATTGCGGTTGCAATACTTGGCTTCCTCAATAGCTTTGGCTTTGTGGACAAGCTCTACACCGAAATCAATGGCGAAAAGACCGAAATCGTGAAGAGCGAAGAAGGCTACGCCATGGTGCAGGACGAAAAGGAAGTGCTGCTCCCTGAAGGTGTCGTGATTGACGAATCCAAGGTCCAGACGGAAAGCGAATTTACGGCGGGTAACGGTGATTCCGAAAACAGCTTGCTTTCTGTAATCGGTAAGGCAATTACCCCGGTTTTTGAACCATTCGGTGTTGAATCTAACAACTGGCCTGCATCTGTGTCGCTTTTCACTGGCCTCCTTGCTAAGGAAGCTGTGATTGGTACGATGAACTCGCTGTACTCTATGGCGGGGCCGGGTGATGCTTCGGCTGCTACCGAGACCCCGAAGGCTCCCGAAGTTGCTGCAGCTCCGGAGAAGCCCGTGGAAGTTGTGGCTGCTGATAGCTCTGTAGCCGATTCTGCAAAGGTCGCGGTTGCTGATTCCGCAGTCGCTGATAGCGCAGTTGTCGCAGACAGTGCTGCTGCTGAACCTGCCACCGCTGAAGAAAAGATCCTCATCGCAGGCGTGGACGAATGCCCTGCCGAAGAAGAGGAAGAAGGTGGTGCTCCGGATATTCTCGGTGCATTCAAGGAAGCCCTTGGCACGATTCCGGAAAACTTGAGTGAAGTCTTCGGCTCTCTCACGGACATTCTCGGAACATCTGGTGAACTCGAAGCGCAGAATGCCGCAGAACTCAAGAAGGTCACGCTTGATAAGATTCTTGATGCAAAAGCGATTACTTGCGAAGAATACGCTTCTATCGAAACCTTCAGCGAAGATGAAGGTGCCGACAAGGCTCGTGAAGAAGTCTTTGCAAAGCTTGCTGCTGCAGGCCTTACGCTGAGCGAAGATGAAATCGGCGCTCTCGAAGAAGGCGACTTGAGCGAAACGGCTGACATCTATGCCAACCTCCGCTCTTACTTCCACAACCCGGACAAGAACGGAAACCCGGTCGATGGATTTAACTGGCAGGTGTTTGCATTCCTCATCTTCATCTTGCTCTATGTGCCGTGCCTTGCTGCGATGGGTGTCGTGGTTCGCGAAATCGGCCTTGGACTTGGTGTGTTGATGGCTGTGGTACAGACAATCCTCGCTTGGGCTGTCGCGGTGCTCCTCTACCAGGTGCCGGTCGGTGGCAATGTATTCTGGATTGTAAGCTCGATCATCGTGCTTGTGGCAACATTCGTGTTCCTTAAGCTCTTTGGTATGAGCGCAAATAAGAAAGGGCGTTTCGAAGACTAATTGCATTTGAGTCAAGAATCATTATTAAGGGCTGGTAGGCCCGAAACCTGCCAGCCCTTAATTAAACGCTCTTAATTAGACTAAACTAACAAAGATAGGAGAAACTAACAATGGGCGCAGAAAAAAATGATTCTGAATGGAACGAACTGAAAAATAATTGGCACGCTCTTTGCTTTAAGAAGAGTAAAAAGGGCGAAAAGCCTAGAGTTTTGTAACACAAAATGTAAAACGCTTGACGGAGTGTTACAAAAAATCAAAAGAATCCGTCATAGGAGTGAAAAATGAAGACTCGTTTAACATCCAACCTCTTGTTTGGTCTTGCTGCTGCATCTATCCTTGCCGTTCCGGCGCTTGCTCAGGAAGCTGAAGCCGCATCTAAAGGCCCGGAAGTCAAGTTCTCTGGTGAAGTGGAATTTGACGCCTACACGGGCGATGTGATTAATGACGATAAGCAGAGCCATAGCTACGCTTCTACTTTCGATTTGAACGTTGATGTTAAGCTTAACGAAAAATGGTCTGCATCTGTACAGTTGGAAGCTGATGGCGAAACGACAGATCCGACCGCTATTTACAATGGCGCATTTGTCCAGTACACGCATAATGACAAGTTTGCTGTGAAGTTTGGTGACTTGACTTTCTCGGAAGGAGCTTTCCTGAACTTCTACGATTATGATGATCCAGCTGATAATGCCGCCGGCATGGCAGAACACGATATTCGAGGATTTGAAATTGACTATAACGGACTTGTTTTTGGCCTCGGCTTTGGTCGCGGCGACAACGACAATCAGGTTTGCGTTGAAGAAGATGGTGAAGAAAAATGTGTAGGTGTTGCCTATGACCTCCACCTCGCTTACGAACTCGGCCTTGGTGAACATGTGTTGCGTCCGTTCCTTGATTACAAATCTTATCAGGAAGGCAAGCACAACGAATTGCACGCCGGTCTTGATGCAAACCTGAAGTTCGATGCTTTCACATTCCACTTCGTTTACGGTGCTCATGTTGACGCCCTTACCGAAGACGCTCCGGAAGCAACTCATGCATTGCTTTTCGAACCGGCTCTTGATCTCGGCACGTTCAATGTCAAGGCCTCTGTGCTCTACGCTATTTTCGACGACAAGGCTCCGACTGTCCATGGCGAAGAAATTCCTGAATACTTCTTTGTCTATGGCGAACCGGGCGTAAAGATCAACGATGCAATCGCTCTTGGCCTTCCGTTGGAATACCACACGAACACGCTTGACAAGGACGATGACGTCTCTACGTTCAACGTAGGCCTCCGTGCTTACTTCACTCCGGTCGAAGGTCTTGAAGTGACTGGCTTTGCCAAGTTCAATATCCCGGTCGGCGATGATGCTGGCGACGATACTGGCCTCGGCTTCGGTCTCGAAACTGTGTTCGCATTCTAAGATTTTGCCATAGGATAAACTTCCCGCCTCGATGAATGTCGTGGCGGGATTTTTGTATAGACAAATTTTATTAGATTAATCTAACTTTAGGGATTGTTTTGAGTCTATTTGGAGTTGAGTTAGAGAATGAAAAATTCTAAAATACATCTCAGAGACTATTGCCATAGAAGCTCGGCTAGCATATAGATTTCGTTACCTCATATATGCTAGAATAGGTTATCCCGCCGTGGCGAAGGCTAACGGCGGGATTTTTGACTTTATACTAAATGCTTAGGTTGTTCATGGATAGAAACCTTGATTCCTGCTTGGTTCGACAATGTGCCCCGACTCTTGCGGGCCATAAGTTGGGCAATCTCTTTTGTGTCGATGTTGCTGATGGTGTTTTGCTTTGCAATATCCTTGCTCGTTGGAATCAGGCGTTGAACCCTAAGGGCGTTGCGGCTCGCGTGATTGCTGAACGCTGTGGGCGTTATTTTATTTATGTCTACCGGAATAGCGCTTTACAGAATTTGGGATGCTCTTGCGAAGTACGTAATTTTTTGAAAGGTTTTGGCTACAGTTGCTTTGATGCTGAATCGCTTTTGAACTTTTTTCAGGTTCGCATGACGCGTTCGGTGTGTTTTCCGCATGAAGTGGGCGTGTTTTTGGGATACCCGCTTGACGATGTGAAAGATTTTATTACGTACGGCGGTAAAAATTACAAGTTGATTGGCTGCTGGAAGGTCTATAACGACGTGCCGAATTCCATGCACATTTTTGAAGTATACAAAAAATGTCAAAAGATTTTACGAGAACGATTTGAACTTGGTGAAACTTTGGAGCAGTTGACAGTTGCAAGTTGATGAAAAATCAACAATGTTGTCATTCCCGGCTTGACCGGGAATCTCCTTCTAGAAATAAGTAAGGGGATGCCCGCTCGGAGGCGGGCATGACAGAAATGATTTGAAAACTAACCGATAACAAAAGGAACATAAAATGAACAAAATTGCTGTTAATTTCTGGACAGGTACGGGTAACACCGAAGTTATGGCGAATGAAGTGGTTGCTGGCGCAAAGGAAGCTGGCGCCGATGTGACGCTTTTCAATACGTCTGCTTTTTCTGCCGATAAGGCCCAGGAATTTGACAAGTTTGCTTTGGGCTGCCCGGCAATGGGTGCCGAAGAACTCGAAGATAGCGAATTCCAGCCGCTTTATGATCAGCTGAAGGCTCAGATTTCGGGTAAGAAAGTCGTGCTTTTCGGCTCTTACGGCTGGGGTGGTGGCGAATGGATGAATCCGTGGAAAGAAGATGCCGCAAATGCAGGCCTCGTTCTTGCTGATGAACCGCTCGCTATTGAAGGCGCTCCGGATGATGCTGGCAAGGAAAAGTGCCGTGAACTCGGTAAGGTCCTTGCACTTTCGTAATTGTTGAGTCTCGATGATCCATGAAATGTTAGACTCTCTAACAAAATTAGAGAGTCTAACATTGTTAGAAAATCACTAACAATGTTAGCGCCAATCTCGTGAAACTCAACTGCGGTGCGGGGTTGCGATAGTTTTATATTTAATTTATTTGTAATTAGTCATTGGAAGGGAGAGTATCTAATTTTTTTAGGCGGGCAAGTTGCTCCGCTGATTTTTCTTTAATAAGGAGAAACATATGTCTATGTTCAAAAACGAAAAATTCTGGCTTGTTGTTGCCGGCGCTGTGGGCTCCGCTGTCGCTAAGAAGGTGCTCAAGGCAAAGAAGACCCGCGAACTCGCCGTTCAGGGACTTGCTCATGGCATGAAGTTCACGGCTGACGCCAAGGCTGCTTTCCAGGATATGAAGGACGAAGCTAGCGACATTTGCAACGACGCCAAGGCAGAAGCAGGTCTTAAGTAGGCTTTGAGCGATGGGGTCGGAGCTAAAGCTCCTCTCAGCACGCTTCGCTTTGAGGTCGCTACGCTTGGGCTATTCCATTACATTAAGCTCATAGCCCAAAGTGAGCCGAAGGCGAACGAGCCCATACCCCATAGCCTACAGTTTATTTTTGCAGGTTTTTAATCGTTATGAAATTCAGAATCGTTTACGATAAGCCGGGTCGCCTTCGCTTGCGTGCTGGGGCGTACGCTTTTGAACGTGATTATGAAGCGCGCATTCACAAGGCTTGCTTGAGTGAGCCTTGCGTTAAAAGTGTTGTGGTGCGTAGCGTCAATGGCGGCCTCCTTTTTGAATATTCCGCCAAGGCGGGCGATTTCGAGACGAGCCGTAAGCAGATTCTTGATTTTGTAAGTGCGCTCAACCCCAAAGAATTGCCTGAATGCGATGGTGAAACGGAATACCAGTTGCAAGCTTTGGACGATGGCTTTAAGGCAAGCCTCACGGGAATGATTGCAAGGCGCTATTTGTCGCGTTGGTTTTTACCGCTTCCGATTCGCACGGCAATTACGGTGGTTCGCGGATTGCGTTATGTGGCTCGCGGAATTTCGACGCTCATGAGCGGAAAGCTCACCGTCGATGTTTTGGATGGGGCTGCAATTGGTGCTAGCCTGCTCCAGAAAAATTATGAATCCGCAGGTACGGTCATGTTCCTTTTGGGCGTGTCGGGCTTGCTGGAAGATTACACCAAGGCGCGTACGCGCACGGCTTTGACGGGTAGTCTCGCCGTCAAGGTAGATAAGGTCTGGGTCGTAAAAGACGGCGTGGATACTTTGGTAGATATGAAGGATGTGCAGGTCGATGACTTGGTCCGCATCCGCTCCGGTAGCATGATTCCTGTGGATGGCCGCGTCATGGAAGGCGAAGCCTTTGTGAACGAATCGACGATGACGGGTGAATCCAAGGCGGTGATGAAAACTGCCGGCCGAATCGTCTTTGCAGGCACGGTTCTTGAAGAAGGTTCGATTGTGGTCCGCGTGACTGCAGTGAACAGCAATACGAAAATCCAGAAAATCGTGGAACTGATTGACCGTAGCGAAGACTTGAAGGCGAGCGTGCAGAGCCGTGCGGAACATTTGGCCGATAGCATTGTGCCGTTTAGCTTCCTGGGCTTTGGACTTACGCTCTTGTTGACGCAGAATATTTCGCGTGCGGTTTCCATCTTGATGGTGGATTACTCTTGCGCGATAAAGCTCTCGACGCCGATTTCCGTGATTTCTGCGCTGCGTGAAGCGGCGGATATGGACATGACGGTGAAGGGCGGCAAGTATTTGGAAGAACTTGCTCTTGCCGATACGATTGTGTTCGACAAGACGGGAACGCTCACGAAGGCGGAACCGCGTCTTGAAAAGATTATTCCGTTTGGCGAATATTCCGAAAAGCGAATCTTGAAAATCGCGGCATGCATCGAAGAACATTTCCCGCATAGCATGGCTCGTGCGATTGTGAAGGCCGCAATGGAACGCAATATCAATCACGCCGAAGAACATGCCGATGTGCAGTACATCGTGGCGCACGGTATCGCAACTTCGCTCAAGGGCAAGCGCGTGGTCATCGGAAGCAAGCACTTTGTCATTGAAGATGAAAAGGTCAATGTTTCCGAAGCGAACCAGGCGATTATTGACGAACAGGCGGGTGCTGCGTCCGTGATTTACCTCGGCATTGGCGGAGAATTGGCGGGTGCCATTTGCATTGGTGACCCTCCGCGTGAAGAAGCTGCGGATGCCATTCGCGGGCTGCGTGAAAGTGGCATCAAGAATGTGGTGATGCTGACGGGCGATAGCTTGAATGCTGCAGAACGCGTTGCGGAACATTTGGGAATCGATACGTTCTTTGCGCAGGTCTTGCCAGAAGACAAGCACCATTATGTGGAACGCATGAAGGCCGAAGGCAAGCGCGTGATTATGGTGGGCGACGGCATTAATGATGCTCCTGCTCTTGCTGCAGCGAATGTCTCTGTTGCCATGAGCGATGCTTCGGATATTGCCCGCGAAACAGCCGATGTGACGCTCCGCCGCGAGAATCTCGAAGACCTCGTGGAACTGCGCCTCTTGAGCCAAAAGCTGATGGAACGCATCATGAAGAACTACCGCTTTATCATCACGTTCAATACAAGTTTGCTTGTAGGCGGATTCTTCGGTCTGCTTTCTCCGACAACGTCTGCTTTTTTGCACAACGTATCGACCATGGGCATTTGCGCAAAAAGCATGACGAAATTAAAAGTGGAGTGAACGTCATCCCAGTTATTTCTTGTTTTAAGTATTCCCTTTGTTTTAGGGAATACTTTTTTAAATCGATTGCACGATAAATACGTGCCAGGAGCCTTCGTCTTTACCTTTTTCGATATAATGCTTGTCAAGAAGGTGTTGGACGAGCTTTTTAACGGCTGAAATTTGAATGTTCAGTTTTCGCTGTATATCTGCTAGCGACAATACGGGCTCGCTTTGCATTAATTCCAAAATTTTGCTGTAGTTCGGCGAACGAAACTCAATGCATTCTCCGTCATACCACCAAATGTTTTCTCCGTGCTTGGTAAGGAATCGGACGTCGGCATCAATTTCTTGCGCAACCATGCTGCGGAAATATTTGAGGAACGGAGCAATGGCTTTGATGGATGCGTTTGCGCCAGAACTAGGTGCTGCTCCCACCGCTAAATCAGCGGCGTGCAGTGCTTCTAGGTACTCTTCTTTTTTTCGGCTACGGACCACGACCATGGGGATGTCGTGTTTTGCCAAAATGTAATTGACGAGTAGTCGAGCGATTCGACCGTTGCCGTCTTCGAACGGATGAATTCTGATGTAGCGATAGTGAAACAGCGCTGCTAAATCCACAGGCGATAAGTTGCCTTCTTTTTCTGCGTTATTGTACCAATCGACTAGATCTGTCATCATCGCGGGCGTTTCTTCTGGGGAGGCGTAGTCGAATCGTTCTCCATATCGTGTGATGACGCTGTTTGGGCGAGTTTTGTATTGCCCTGCATGAACGACATACCCGACCTGCATTCCTCCAGGAAGTTCACGATGGACGGAATAGTCCTCGCGCAACAATGTGTGGTGCAAACCTCTAATAAAATTTTGCGTGAGAGGGGTTTCCTTGACGCGTGACTCCGCGACCATCATCTTGAGCGAAACTTCGCTTGCGACCATTTCCTGCACGCTTCGCACATTCGCTTCGCCGATGACCTTCCCAAAAAGCAGAAGAATTTCCGTTTGCCCGTAAGTGAGCGTGTTGCCTTCAATGTGGTTGCTGTTGTAGTTGAAATCAACTGAAAAGCGACGGGCAAGACGGGTCTTGTCCTCTTCTGAAATCGGCTGAAGCGTGTTCCATGCGTTAAGGGCTTTTTCTAGGGTCAGGTATCGCATAATTTTAAATATAATTAAAATGTTTGCGAAAAGGTAGCCGAACAACTACCTTTTTAGCAAAATTTCTTCAAAAATCGTGTCGTAATGGTGGTGTTATACCACTTTTTGTTAATCTGGAGATGCCCGCTCAAGGCTGGCATGACATTGTTAGCGGACTTGTTTATTGCGTTTCTCTCTTCCGTAGGGCTTGGTGACGTACACGAGGGCGGTGGTAAGCGTGTAGTCGGCGACGAGGGCGGCTGCAAGACCGATGATGGAAAGCAATCCGACATTGTGCAGTGCGCCCATCGGGCTGAAGATGAACACGAAGAACATCGCGCAGAGAATGAATGTCGTCATGCCCATCGTTTTACCGATTTCGCGGTAAGAGAGTAACAGCGCTTTTTTGTAGCTGCCTGTGCGTTCGTAACCGTATTTGATGTGGTTGTTCATGTGGATGGTGTCGTCAACGGCAATGCCCAAAATCATCGGCATCACAATCATCGTTATCATGTCAAGCGGCATTCCCGAATAGCCCATGACGCCACCGATTAAAAGTACGGGGGCGACGTTTGGAATCATGCCGATGAGACCCGCCTTGATGCTCCCGAATGCGAGAATCATCATGATGGCGATAATCACAAAAGAGCCTCCGAACGAACGCAACAGTCCATTGACGAGCTTGCCGTTCATTTCAGCGTAGTTTACGACTTCGCCGACGATGGATGTTTTAGCGTCCGGGAAAATTTGCGCTGCGTACGATTTCGCGGAATCGAGGTCTTCAACGATTTTCTTGGCGTCGTACCCGGAGAGTTCTATGTGGATAAATGTTGTTTTATAGTCTTCGTCCATGCGTTCAAAGAGCGCGTCGGCATCTGAAATTTCGTAGAGGAACAGCAGTTGCGTGAGCATGTCCTGTGCGTCGGGAATCTTGTAGTATTCCGTGCTGTCGGCGTTAAGTGTGCGGTTCATTTCTTTCACGAGTCGCGTTACGGATTGCACACGGGGCTTGTCGCCTGAAATTTTTGTGAGCTGGAGCGTGCCGAGCTTTTGCTCTAGCGCTTCGATCCGTTTCATGTTGGCGGGATCTTTGAGTGCATCACTTTCGTTGAATTCAATCATTACGTTGAAATCGTAGAGGCTTCCGAGTTTGCCGCTAAGCATGTCCATAAGCCTTGTGACGAACGGGATTTTTTCGCCCATCGTTTTTGTGTAATCCATGTTTACGTCGATGTTCATCACGCCTGGAATTTGCGACAACATTATGGCGGCAGAAATGGCGGCTACGATACCGCTGTGCCTGCAAACTTTGCGTCCGAAAAATTCAAAGAGAATGTCTGCCTTGGTTGCGCCAGCGGCTTTCACTTGTGTTGGGTCGGGCTTTGCGTTCTTACCGAAACTCATGAGAATCGGAATCAAGATGATGACATACAAATAAACCATGAAGACGATGCCTGCCGAAATGCCGCCAATCCAGCGGATCGGGCGGATGCCTGCGAACAGGAACGAAATCAGCGAGGCAATGGTAGTGATGACGGTGAAGAGAATGGGCCAGCCGGTTTCTTCGACAGCGTTTATCACGGATTCGCGGCGGTTGCCCGTGCGCCTAAAGTGCATGCGGAATGAATTGATGTAATGGATGGAGTAACCGACCGAAAGTGCCATGCCCAAAAGTACGGGGAGCGCAACCATGCTTTCGTCGCCGATGATGCCAAGCCAAGCGTTTACGCCGAGAACAGATGCGATTCCTCCGACGGTGGCGATGGCGGGGACGATGACTCCTCGCAAAGAGCGTACGAATAAAATAAGGCATGCGAGCATAACGGCGAAACCGATACCAATGCGTATAGCGCATTCACGCGAGATAACTTCGTTCTCTTCCATTTCGGTGTAGCTCATGCCGGTTGGGAGCATCTCGAACTTGTCGCTTTTGAATTCGTCAGAGAGAATGACGTTGCGGGCGAAAGGTGCGATGCTGTCTTTGCCGAAATCGATGCCGCCTTCGTACGATTTTAACGAGAGAATGACCCAGGTTTCTTTGGCGTCGTCAGAGACGATGTTGTTTACCAGCGATTCTCGGCTCATGATGAGTGATTTCTTGGCGGCGAGTTGTGCTGAATCTGCCGGGATGCCGCTTTCGAACGGGTCGATGACTTCAAAGCCTTCGTTGTTTGCTATAGGGATGGATAAGTTGTGTGTGAGTGAAACAACGCGGTCGGCGTAAGGGACTTCGTTTTCGAGGCGCTTGGAAAGTCGGTCAATGGCACTTAAAACTTCGGGTGCAAAAACATCGTTAGCACGGACCATCACCATATAGCCGTCATCGCTGCCGAAAACGTCATTGAAGTGCGCTTGGTCGATTTTGACTTTGTCCCAATCGTCAAACCATTCTTCTTCGCTGCTGGTCATTTGCAGTTGCGGAAGTCCGAGGCATGCGGCGAGAGTCACAAGAATTGTTACAAGTAAAATCAGCCAACGAAATTTAACTTGAAAACGCCCCAGACGGGCGAAAACTTTATTAACGCGAGAAACTTGCATGTTTCCTCCCCAAAAATTTTGCCCGAAAATAACATAACGAGTTTTGTTTTTCTACTCCATTCGGACGCGTTAGGAACAAGTGATGATATAGTATGTGTGGAAAATGTTAAACGGGGCTAAACTGCGTCTAAATGGAGTAGCTTTTTTTGTGGGATTTTTCAAGTTTTGGCGGCTATGAGAACTACTGGTAAAAAATCTTCGAATACATTGGTGCGTGACCTCGTGAACGTGGGCATTTTTGGTGCACTTTACCTTGTTCTTTCTGGACTTGGAGCGAGCATCGGTTTTATTCCTGCGTTTATTGTGGTTTCTACATGCGTAGTGAGCTTGGTGACGAGCGTCCCGCTGTTCCTTTTCTTTTCGAAAGTGGAAAGGCCTTTACTTTGCTGTGTGCTACTTTGCACGCTTTTCGGCGTTGTCATGACAATTTCTGGTCATGGAATTTCTTTTGGTTTACTTTGTGTGATATATGGCGTTTTGGCGGGCCTTTGCTTAAAGCTGTTCCATAAAAATTTTGTCGGTTGCCTGCTTGCTAATGTGATGATTAGTTTTGTACCTTCTTCGATGATGATTCCGCTTTGGTTCTCGACCGAAGAATATTTGGCATATTGCAGTTCTGTTTGTGATAGCGCCTATATCGCTCATTTGGCGGAACTCTCGAGCAGCTATTGGCCTTTGATTGGACTTTTTGGCTTTGGTGCCGCAGGTGCTGTGGTGGGTGGTTTTATTGCTCGTCGCATGATGAAAAAGCATTTTGAACGCATCGGACTTGCAAAATAGCGTCATTGCGAGGAACGAAGTGACGAAGCAATCTAGGAATCTTGCGTTTGCATTAGACCCGCGGACAAAACTGTTTTTAGCGGCGGTGGCAAATGGTATGATTTTTTCCGCTCCGCTAGTTTATAGCTTGTTGATGGTTGTTGTAGCGTCTATTTTACTTTTGCTTGAGGGAAAGTGGAAATTTGTTTGCGCTTTCTTTTTTGTTTATTTGACTGCTGGTTTTTTCTTTGATTTTGTGAAAAATTTGGATATTGGTACCTCGGGTACGATAATTCTTGCGTCGTTGTTTTTGATGTACCGTATTATGCCGGCCTGCGCTGTGCTTTATTATGTGATAACAACTACCAAGGTCAATGAATTTTTGGCATGCATGTCGCGAATGCATGTTTCGAACAAGGTGACGATACCCTTGATTGTGATGATTCGATTTTTCCCGACGGTGTATGATGAGTCCCGTGCGATTGGCAATGCAATGCGAATGCGCGGAATCCGCTTGTTCAGTTTGCGGACTTTAAAAAATCCGGTGGCGTTTCTTGAATATCGGCTAGTTCCGCTTTTGGTTTCTATTACGAAAATTGGCGATGAACTTTCGATTGCGGCGGTGACGCGTGGACTCTCGACGGATACGAAACGCACTTGCGTTGCAACGATTGGATTCTGCTGGGCGGATGCTGTTGTGTGCGCTTATTGTATTGTAGTTGTTTTGTTTTATGTCATTCCCGGTTTAACCGGGAATCTCCCTTCCGTATAGCATTGAAAAGGAGATGCCCGCTTACTTCGGCTTTGCTCAGCACAGGCTCTGGCGGGCATGACAAGGTGGAAAAATGAACATCTCTCTAAAAAACATTTCCTTTTCTTACTCTGATTCCCTTGACGATGCGATTCTCAAAAACTTGAATCTGGAAATTCGTTCGGGCGAATGCGTTGTGCTGGCGGGTGAATCGGGCTGCGGAAAGACGACGATTTCAAAGCTCATTAACGGTTTGATTCCGCATTACCATTCGGGAACGATGGATGGCGATGTGTTGCTCGGTGGCAAGAATACCTCCGATATGACACTAGCCGAAATTTCACGAGTTGTGGGTTCCGTTTTTCAGAATCCGCGTTCGCAATTTTTCAACATCGATACGGATTGCGAACTTGCTTTTGGCTGCGAAAATTTGGGAATCGATCCCGAAGAAATCAAACAACGCGTGGAGAATGTTGTTCAGGAATTTCATTTAGAGCATTTGCTTGGCCGTAGCATCTTTAACCTTTCGGGCGGCGAAAAACAGAAAATTGCGTGCGCATCTGTTTCGGCAACGGGCCCTGAAATTTTTGTGCTGGATGAACCTTCTGCGAATCTGGATCTCAAGACGATTGCGGATTTGAAGGAAATTGTTTCGCGATGGAAAAAGGCGGGGAAGACGGTCGTTATCGTGGAGCATCGCCTTTACTATTTGCGTGATGTCGCCGATAGAATTTGCTATGTGAAGGATGGGCAAATTGCAGAAGAGTGGATGCCTGCGGAACTCGAAGCGAAAGGCCCGGAATATGCGGCAAGCCTCGGACTCCGATGCATGAATCTGGAAATGTTGAATTCAGTCTGTCATCCTGGAGCCGAAGGCGATAGGATCCATTATCTCTCGTGTTCACAATTGCGACGGGATTACCAGCCTTGTGACGTCATTGCGAGCGAAGCGAAGCAATCCATAGCGAAATCCATTGTCTTTACGAACCTGACATTTGCGTATCACAAAAAGCATCCAATTCTCGATATTGACCGTCTTGAACTCCCATGTGGACAAATTACGGCACTGGTTGGCCATAATGGTGCGGGCAAATCGACGCTTGCCCAAGTGCTGTGCGGCTTGCAGGGGAGCTGGCATCAAAAGCGTGCAGCACGCAAACGCGGCGCATACCTAATTATGCAAGACGTGAACCACCAGCTTTTCACTGAAAGCGTTCTGGACGAAGTCCTGCTCGGCATGAAACCGCAAAATGAGAACTTGGCGCTTGAAATTCTTGAAGGGCTCAATCTCAAGCAATATGCGGACAATCATCCGATGACACTTTCGGGCGGGCAAAAACAGCGTGTCGCTGTAGCGAGCGGAATTTCAAGCGGCTGCGAAATTGTTGTTTTCGATGAACCGACAAGTGGCCTTGATTATAGGCAAATGCTTGCTGTTTCTGCAACGCTTAAAAAACTTGCTGCAAACGGAAAAACTTTGCTCGTAATTACCCATGACCCTGAATTTATTTTGAATAGTTGTCAATCTGTGATTCGCATGGAACGCGGGAAAATCGTGGAACAGTATCCGCTGTTAGGGAATGAAAAACAGCTTGTCAAGGCGATGGTGGAATGAGAAACGGATGCCGAGTTTTCGACATCCGATTTAGCGTGAATGCGTAATGTTCTTTTATCGCGCCGCCCTACACCCAATATTTTTATTTCTTGAAATACACCGTATTCACAATGTGTCCTTGAATCTTTCTACGTACAACATAGTGCCCTTGCGGAAGTTCTCGTATGCTGATGCCCAAATAATGACCGTTCATGTCAAAAATCCCAACGGTGGTTGCGGTCCCGGCCGTGCGTGGCATGGTTACGATACTGGTGGTACTTGTGTCAGGCTTGATAATTGCTGTGTACTTGTCCCAGCCAGGCATGTCTTCGAGGGTGATAATGCGTTCGTCATTCATGTTGCTCTTCCAAACGCCATCTTTTGTTTGGCCGGGCCAAGTTCCGCTCCAGGTGCTGTACCACGGCATCCACCAACTCCATACTGCTTCGTCGGTATGCATGTTGTTCACATCGGGAATGGGACCGTTTTCGCTGAGTGCGATAATTTTCGTGCTTTTCGATGCGTTTTTGAATTTGTCAAAGGCGCTTGCGTTACTGGAATGGTCGTTTGCGCTATTGTAGATGTCGATGGAGAGTACATCGTAGTATTCGCTACCCGGATCCCAAGAGTTTACGGTACTTCCTTCAGGGTTATAGACCCAAATCATGTTTCTTACACCCTTGATTTTGACCATGCGGTCATAGACGAGGCGATAGAGGGCTGCAAACTGTTCTCCGGAATTGATACTCCACCAGAACCACTTTCCGCCAGCTTCATGCAAGGGGCGAAAGATTCCCGCTACACCTTCTTTCTGCAATTCAAGGAAGTAATCGGCGATGTGGTCAATGTCGGCTACGATTCCTTTGTAAGCAGCACTTTCGGTATTCCATTCGGTGGTGCCTGGCTTGAAACCTGTAGAGAAATCGAAATCGGTGTATTCGTCTCCGTTTGCTGCACTTTGGATGTAGAATGCGTCTTTTTTGTCTAGCGGATCTTTCCAGTGCCAAGTGAATGCAGGGATGCCGCCCGCTTTCCAGAGGCCTTTCGCGATTGAAATAGCTTTGTCCGTGTATTCCTTGTTCCAGCTTTCGTTTGCTTTCGGACCGCTTGCAAACAAGAAATCTAAACCGACAAGAGCCGGGTACTTTCCTGTGCGCGTGTAGGTGTATTTCACGTCGTCGTGCGTCTTGAAGTCGGCTCCCATGGTGTAACCGCTCATATCGCCGGTCATCATGCCGCTAATCGTCTTTTTGCCAAAGTTTTCACGCAAAAAGCTGTAGAGCTTGACGGCGCTTTCGGTGGCGTTCGGGGTAACTGGCATTGCTGATATTTTGAAAGGGGAGGATTGATAAGGTTCGACATCGATATAGTCCACGCTAATCCAGCCCCAGTATTTCTCAATAGAGATTGTGTTTGTCCCGGCTTTAAGTGTAGCGACTGTCGTGACATCCGCCCACGAAGTGGTGGCGTTAAAGTCGATGGTGCCTGCGGTTGCGCCGTTTACTTTCAAATAGTTCGCTTTGAAATCTCCGGCCTTGTAATGGATGGTTACTTGGTACTTGCCCGCACTCTCTGCGGTGACACCATTAAAAGAAATATTTCCTTCTTGCAAGTCGGCATAACCCGTTCCCGAAACTCCAGATGCGTTGACATTTTTTGCTCCTCCGGAAAGAGTCGCTGCTTCAGCTTCGTACTTAGTTGCAAATGCCATACTCGAAAGAGCAAGAATCAAAATAAGGAAGTTTTTTCTTTTAATCATAAGGGTTCCTCCATTTTACGAAATTATATTCCCCAAGTATATTTACCAATTGTTTTTTTTGAATGGTGTGGACAAAAATGTCCACGAATTGTATATTTTTTTTACGAGACGCCAGGAAATGAAACGATTTTTCAAATAGGGTCATTTTATATCCGGCGAGAGCTTTATGTTTGCAAAAAACAAAATCAACATCTACGACTATTCGGACTACCGCAAGTTCCTGCAAGAGTTCTATGAACTCGAAAAATCGCTGGATTCCTCGTTCAGTTATCGAGTGTTTGCTGCGGCGGTTGGCATGGACGCAAGCCTGCTTTTGAAAATATTGCAGGGTAAACGCCACATTTCTCCGAAATGTATAGATGTTTTCGTTAAATTTTTCCGTTTCAAAGATGCCAAGGCAGAATACTTCCGTGAAATGATTGCTTACGGCAAGGCTAAAAACGACGAGGACGTTCGTCGACATTTCGAGACTCTTCAAAAAATGCGACCTGCAGCCAGCCGAGAACTCGATGAAGCCCGGTACCGCTATTTTCAGCAATGGTATTATCCGATGATCCGCTCGGCGCTCGATGTATTCAATTATCGCGGTACACAAGATGCTGCCGCCCTTGGGGAATGCTGCATTCCAAAGCTTTCCGCTTCGCAAGTAGAAAACGCTGTCGATGCTTTGTTGCAGCTCGGACTTGCGCATGCCCGCAATGACGGTCGCGTGGTTCCGACCGAAGCTCATCTCAAGACTATGGAACACTGGCTGAGTGCCTGTATCAGCGATTACCAAAGCAGCATTGCGGAACTGGCCGGCAAATCCATCCAGAATACTCCCAAAGAAAAACGCGACATCAGCACGCTCACGATGGCTCTTGATTCGCGACAAATTGATAAAATTCGTGAAATCCTCGCCAAAACGAGAAAAGCCATCGTAAACGTAGTCAATGCGATGCCTCCGCAAATTTGCGATAGCGTTTATCAGTTAAACTTTCAGTTGTTTCCGATGATGAAAAAGGAAGAACAATGAAAAAAGGTATGGAAACTTCGTTTTGTGTTTCGTTTTGCGCCTTGCTTTGCCTGTCGCTGTTTTTAGGTTGTTCAGAAAATAACACCGCAGGTGCCACAAGTGAAACGACAAATGGAATTGCCTTCAACGTCGTTGACAGTTTAAATAAGCCGTTCGCTTGCGCACAAATGAAGGTGTATTCAAAAGATGCCTTCTCGGTCATTGATAGCGCCCTTTCGGATTCAAGCGGACGAGTTTCTTTCTACGATAGTCTCGGTGTCTGTGCAGGCGGAGATTGCTTTGTGGAGGCCCTTGCGGGTGAAGATTCCGCATTCATGAGTTGGTCGCCGGTCGATTTTGCAGATACCTCGGTTCAGAAAATTGCATTGTTGCCTTCGGCTTCGCTCATTGTACGTACTGGCGTTTCGACCCAAGAAATCGAAGGCCTGTTAGAAAATGTTCAACTGGAATCGACCCCCTATTTTGCAAACCGCTTCGGTAGCGAGTATGTGTTTGCGCATGTGCCAGCAGGGTCCTTTACTATTGTTGCTGGAGATTCGACCGTCGCAGAAGTGGCGCTTGCGCCAAACGAATCCGCAGATACGCTCGTTCCTGTTCCAGGAAAGTCTGTTGAGTATGTTTTCGAAGACTTTGACGATGGAGATAGTTTGAATAACCTCGCCAAAACTTATCCTAACTACGGATGGTATTTTAATGCTGTTGGCAAAGCGAATTTTGCAATACCTGATAGTGCTGAAAGTTTCTCATCCGTATTAAAAGAAGATAAAGATCATGGAAAGTATCTCGCTGTTAAATTCGCAATAGATACAGGCTTCGTTTTGCTCGGAACTCATCTAGGACTTGATACAGGATTTTTCGACCTGAGCAATCTCACGGCGATTCGCCTTACGGTAAGAGGCGACTGTGAATTGAATATCGCTTTGGAACATTACCGTGAAGTTGGAGAAAATACCTTTAAAAAATCGTTATGGAAGGCCAAAGCGGCTGAAAACTGGAATGAAATCATCTTGCACCCCGGTAGGGAAGTTCTTGAAGAAAGCTCCTATCAAGTGGAGTGGAAAGAGATTTCTCACGAAATCGGTCTGTTTAGCATTTTTATGAGAAGCGGAACTTATCTAGAAGTTGACAAAATCGTGTTTGAAGGAATTGATTTCAAATAAGCGATTATTGCGATTGGTTATACGATAGCGGCATCGGCATCAAAGCCCCCTCGTTTTTCCGAGGGAGCCTTTTTGACGACACGTCCGTTTATTTCAAGAAAACGGCGAGAAGTTTATGCGCCTCGTCGCCTTCGGCAAAACGGATTCCACCTACGTTATGGTACTCGAATCCCGAGAACTGCTGCAGGTGCAGTGCCGCAAATTCGCGGTCCTGCGAGTAGCAAAGATTCAGCCGGTAGTTTCCATTGTCGCTTGTTTTAGGCCGTCCCTCTCTTTGAATTGTTGCATCCAGAGATTCCAAAGACGCTTCGACAATCGTCTGGACTTTTTGCCCTTCCGTGGGGCTAAACTCCAGGCATATTCCCACAACGGGCGAATTCGTCTTGGTGTAGGTGACATTGGTCTTGAAACCGAAAAACTTCTTTTCGGTCTTGATATAGGGCTTATTGAAGAGGGCGTTAGCCATCTCCATCTTGGAAATGTTTTCCATGTTCTTTCTCTTTTTTAAAATGAATGTTATCGCGAGCCCCATCAGGGCCGCGGCAATCTGTTACTGATTAAGTACTTGGAGAAAGAACTTGCTAACAGAGCATTCGCTCTAACGTGTAAACGTAATATTCTTTAGGTTTTTGATAAACTAGCGGTAAAGGGAAGCCGCAATGGATGCAAATAGTTGACCGTGCGATTTTAGTCGCCAACGGTGTAGCCTGTTTGAACGTTGCCGAACTGCGCCCGCCATAGCCTTGAAGGCTACCGCTTCGCGATGTCCGCAATGAAACCTGCCGGCCCGACCTGCGCGTAAGCAGTGTTGCATCAGCTGTTGATTCGCGTGACTGGTATAACGGATTATCGGCAAAATCGTGAGCAGTGAAAACTTTCTCACTTTCTGCAACCTGACCAAGTTCAGCGCCGTAATCGTAAACAAAAGAACCCTCGACAATAGCAGAAAGAATCGCGAATAACGCGACTGCAATCATTGACAAAATATTTTGTTTAACGGGCTTCATTGTACTAATAATGTACAAATCTACGCCTTCATGAGTTTCGCCACATAATGCACTGCAACGGCGAACAGCACGACGATGGCGATATAGTCCGCGAAAAAGAGGGCGTAGCCGCGTTCCGCGTCAAAGAAGAAGAAGGGCTGTTGCAGGAACAAGTATTTCCAAAGCCCGCGAATGGCGAAGGCGTAAATTCCGTAACCCGCCACAAGAACGGCAACCACGCGAGTTGCGACAAGTGCCGCCTTTGACTTGAATGCTCCCGCAAGTCCCAAGCGGTTTGCAATCAGGCTTACATGTAGCCCGATGTGAAGCGACATGAACACGTAATACCAATGGCTTGCAAGCAGGTGCGCCGTGCGGGCAAAACTTGCGCCCGATTCAATCCCGAGCCAGGCGAACACGTGGTTCGAAAGCATGATTCCGCTCACCATCAAGAAAAATGCGCACAAAAGGATCCCGCAATTCACGACCGCCTGCAAAATGCGGAATACGTTGTAGCGGCCCTTGAACAGCGAAAGGAAAAAACGCCGGTTCAGCGTGATATGCACCGCCCACAGAACAAGCAGAATCACGCCTAGAATCTCGTGAACAGCAGTCGATTCAAAGAAGTAATTGCCGCCCATCAGCACGAGCGTCGCGACCGTCATCGCGATATCAAGCATCATACGGATTTTTGCGGAAATAGGCATATCAATGAATATACATTATTTCGTCTTCACGCCGTTTTTCTCGAGCCACTTGGCCACATCTTTCGAGAGGCTCGAACCGCCGGAGTAATGCACCGAAAGGCCTTCGCCGATTTTTGCGTTGGGCGCAAGTTTCGCAATCGCGGTGATGCTCTGGCCAAAGCGCCCGCCACCGTGGGAGCAGAACGGCAGAATCCGCTTGCCCGTAAAGTCGTAACTTTCGAGCAAAGTCGCAATAGGCATCGGGATACTCGCCCACCAGTTGGGGTAACCGATGATAATCGTTTCGTAGTCGACCCACTTCTTTGCGTCGGGCTTTTTCTTGAGGGCAGGGCGCGCCTGTTTGTGCTGGTCGTTCTGCGCCTGCTTCAAGACGGTGTTGTAATCGTCGGAATAGGGCTTCACGAGTTCAAGTTCCACCATGTCGAAACCGGTCTGCTTCTTGATTTCGCGGGCGACACCGCGGGTATTCCCGCTCCAGGAATAGAAAACGATCAGCGCATGGGAACTGCCTTTAGGGTTCGACGCCGCTTGCGCCTTTTCGCCCTTAAAGCCCGCCGCTTCCTGGGTCACAAAAGTTCCCTTGACGCCTGCACCCGCATTCATGGCAAGCCTGAGCCCCACATTGTAACTCTTGCTGGATTGCTGCATGGCTCCGCGATAGGCACTGCGGAGGTTCTTGCCGAAATCGTTCCAGCCGCCACCGCGATGCACGCGCCTTGTGCCCGAAGGCTTGCCCGCCGGGTCAACCGTCACGCTTGTCGAGCCCGCAGAAACACCATAATCGCCGTAAAAGTCAAAGCACCATTCGCCCACGTTCCCGTAAATGTCGTAAAGCCCGAAGGGATTGGGCTTGAACTTACCCACGGGAAGCGTGTTCCCGCGATAAACGCCGGGGCGTGTTTCCAGAACCTCGTCGTTGAAATAATTCTGCTCGATTTGATACGGATAATGCCCGTAAAAATTCACGTCGTCGGCACCGGGAGCCTTCTTTGTGTAGAAAGGCGTGGTCGTGCCGCCTCGGGCCGCGTATTCCCATTCCGCTTCGGTAGGGAGCCTGTAGCCGTTCGCCTCGCGGTTCCAACTGACCGCATCGCCATCGATTGCGTAAACAGGAGTGCGTCCGTCGCGTTCGCTTAACTTGTTGCAAAAATGCGCCGCTTCGAGCCACGTGATGTTTTCAACGGGCAAGTCGTCGCCCTTGAAACTGGAGGGATTTTCGCCTGTCACTTCGCGGTAAAGCTTTTGCGTCACCTCGTATTTGCCCAAGTAAAAATCGGAGACTTTCACCTTGTGCAGCGTCTCGTCGTTGACACGCCAGTCCTCGTTTGCGGGGCTTCCCATGTTGAAAGTCCCGCCCTTGATAAGCACGAAGCCGTCGGGCGCAGGTGCCGCCGCAAGCGACACCGCCGAGAACAACAAAATTGCACAAGATAAAAGTTTAGCGAGCATTATTTCAACTTCCCGTAGTCTTCGTCGCTCACGGGCTCAAGCCATTCGTTGCGACCACCTTCGCCAGGGACTTCAATCGCCAAATGCTGGAACCAGGAATCCGGAGCTGCCCCGTGCCAATGCTTGACGCCAGCCGGAATGTTCACCACGTCGCCGGGCTTCAATTCCACCGCCGGCTTGCCCCATTCCTGATAGTAGCCGCGTCCCGCCGTCGCGATGAGAATCTGCCCACCGCCCTTCTTTGCATGATGGATATGCCAGTTATTGCGGCACGCCGGTTCAAAAGTCACATTCCCGACGCCCACCTGTTCAGTGCTGATCATGTCGAGATAACTCTTGCCCACGAAATACTTGGCGTAGGCGTCGTTCGGCTTACCCACCGGGAACACACTCCAGTCCTTGCCTGGCATGGATTTTGCGTCCGCCACGTTTACAGCACCAGCCTTCGTCTCCGCCACCGATTCCTTGAGCAGTCGCAGAGCGTTTAGCGTACGCGGGTAGCCGCAATACGGCAAGCAGTTGTAAATCGCCTGTTCCACGTATTCGGCCGTACGAATCTTCAGGTTCGCGCCGATGTGCGCCTTGAGCTGCGGCTCCGTTCCCAAGTTCACGAGAATCGCCATCGTCAAGAGTTCGCGGGTATTCAGGTCAAGCCCCTTGCGGGTGTAGTAATCGCCAAAGCAGTTGCTCGCAAGGAAGTAATTGATAGTCGGCATACCGCTCTTGCCGTTCTTCGCCATATCGCGGAAGGTCTGGCCGAACAGCGTTCCCTGCGCGTCGGCACCCGCCTCCAAGCGGGACTGCGCCGTCACCGTCGCACGGCTTTCGTCCACCTTCACGTTCTTCGCCTTGAACACGCTGCGGGCAATTTCAACTGCATCCACTGTCCGCGGGAACCCGGTGTAGGGAGCGCACTGGTAAATCGCCTCGAGAATTTCTTCGGGAGCAAGCCCCTGCGCAAGCGCCGTCGCCACTTCTTCTTGCAAAAGAGCGCCCGACTGCTGCGTCACAAGCGACACCAGGCGAATCAACTCCACCTCGCGCTTTTCCACAAGCGGAGTCGCCGCCGGAACTTCGTTCTGCGTGAAGTTGTCCATCACGGCACGCAGTTCCTTGTCCTGCGAAAGCGCCTTTGCCTCGCCCTGCGGACAGCAGTCACATGCGGCAAGCACCGCACCCATACCAAGCATCGTCATAATCGTCCCTAGTTTCATGGTTTGTTCCTTTTCTATCTACGCCTTTAATATAAATAAATGCACAAATCCCGCAAAATACCATTTTTTCATGCTCAGTATGCACGAAACGCATAGTGAAGCCTGCCAAGGGGATTGATTCCCCTAGAAGATGTTATACATGACTGTTTAGGCAATCAAGCACCGCATTTTTGTAAACAATTTTGCCTATGAAACTGCGGAAATAAACATTGAAGTAAAACATCTTCAACCTTTAAAATTCTATCAAAATGATGAAGTTGTCGTTGATTTGGAGTAAAATATGAAAAGATGGATTCAAAAGGGAACATCTTTTTCTGTAAAAAGTATTTGTCAGATGAATGCTTCTATAGCCTTCTTTTGGACTTTGCCTTTGAGTTCGGCGACTTGCCTTTTATCGCCAATTAGTATTAGTATATATTTGTTATTGGAGGTCTATTATGCGAGTGATTTCACAAGAATTCAAGCAGATGCTGAAAGATAGTGATGTGTTGTATTTGCAGACGGCGGGTATCACATACAAAAGTAACTAAAATTACAAAATCTTGAATATAATCGACTAGTAATAGACTAAGACAAATCGGAATTTGTGGAGGGAATGATGGAAAATTGCAGGAAAACTGAACGAGAAAGAATGACAAATGGAGAATCTTTTTTTACAAATGACCCGCAGCTCATGGAGGATAAGAAAAACGCTCGTATCCTCTGTTCTCGTTTTAATAGTTCTCCGGAAGATGAGTCCTTAAGAAAAGCATTGTTAAAACAACTATTCGGGCACTGCGGGGAGAGGATAGCCATCAAGCCCCCGTTCCATTGTGATTACGGATATAACATCTTTGCGGGCGATGACTTGTTCATAAACTTTGACTGCGTGTTCCTGGATGCAGCTCCGATTCGGATTGGAGAACATTGTATGATCGGACCTAAAACCTGTATATATGCAATCGGTCATCCGTTGGACGCAGAATCAAGAAGAGAAAAGATTGGTATCCCTAAGCCGGTCACCATTGGCGATAATGTCTGGATCGGCGGTGGAGTCACGATTCTTCCGGGTGTATCCATAGGAGATGGCACGGTAATCGCTGCTGCTTCTGTAGTAACTAAATCTTTTCCTGATCATGTGGTGATTGCAGGAAACCCAGCAAAAATCATAAAGAATATTGAAGAATAACTTCCAGTTTTTGGAGGAGAACATGCGCATAGATTTCAATGAGATTGCATCCATGACTATACATGACTGTTTGGGCAATCAAGCACCGCACTTTTGTAAACAATTTTGCCTATGAAACTGCGGAAATAAACATTGAAGTAAAACATCTTCTTTCCCCTAAAAAGAAAAGACTGCCAAGAGTTTCCTGGCAATCTTTCTAAAACATTCCGCCCATAAGGCGCAAGCCTACTTCACCCACTTATCGACTTCTTTCTGGGCCTTTATAACTTACTACACCGCAAAAAGTAAAATCTGTGTAAAGCGGCGTAAAGCCTTTGTAAAGTCCTAATAAAACCTTTGGAAAACTTCATTCCATCGCCTTGCGTATTGTCGCAAGGCTTTTTAGTTTATGGCCCGAGAGGTTTTTATGACGACTTTTTATGTGATTCTTGTGGCCATGCTCCTAATCCTTGCCCTGTTCGACCTGTTCGTAGGGGTCAGTAACGATGCCGTGAATTTTCTCAGTTCCGCTGTCGGGAGCAAGGCTTTCAAGTACAAAACCCTGATGGTCTTTGCTGCAGTGGGCGTGTTCTGTGGCGCTACGTTCAGCAGCGGCATGATGGATATTGCCCGCCATGGCATTTACATGCCCCAGTATTATACCTTTGCAGAACTTATGTGCGTATATGCGGCGGTGATGTTTACTGACGTAATCCTTCTAGATATTTTCAATTTTTACGGTATGCCCACTTCCACCACAGTTTCCATGGTCTTTGAACTTTTGGGCGCCTCTGTGGCTATCGCCAGTATCAAGATTCTTTCTGACGATACCCTGGAACTGGGAAACCTCATCAACACCTCTAAGGCTCTGACGGTGATTTTGGGCATCTTCCTTTCGGTGGCCATCGCTTTTGTAGTTGGCCTTGCAGTGCAGTATGTGACGCGCCTGGTTTTCTCCTTTGGCTACAAGAAAAATATTCGATACTTTATTGGTGTTTTTGGAAGCGTTTCCCTGACGTCCATATTTTATTTTATCCTCATCAAGGGCCTCAAAAACATGAGTTTTGTGGGAGCAGGCTACAAGACTTTTCTCGCGGAAAATGAGACCGTTCTTGTGGCTGGCATGTTCGTCGGATTTTTCGTCCTTTGTCACTTGCTCCATGCGGTAAAAGTAAACGTGCTCAAGGTAATCATTGCTTTTGGGACTTTTTCTCTGGCTCTTGCCTTTGCCGGAAACGACCTTGTGAATTTTGTGGGGGTACCCCTCACCAGCCTTTCTTCGGTGCAGCATTTGATGGCTGCTGGGGGCAATCCTCAGGATTTCAACATGTCCTTCTTGTTGGAGTCGGAACCAGGACAGTGGTACTTGCTGATGGTTGCTGGGCTTACCATGGTATTCTCCCTTGTGTTTTCCAAGAAGGCTCGGAATGTGGTGAAGACTTCCGTATCCCTAGCGGCCCAAAATTCTTCTGAAGAAATCTTTGGTACAAATCCGGTCGCTCGCGCCTTAGTTCGCAGTTCTAATGGTGTCGTAAAATTTGTAACAGAATTTATTCCAAGGAAAATTTCGGATAAAATTAACACCCGCTTTAATACCAAGGAAATGATTCTGGAAGAGGATGGGGCAGCCTTTGATTTGTTGCGGGCCTGCGTGAACCTGATGCTTGCCAGTTCTCTCATAGCCCTCGGAACTTCACTGAAACTTCCCCTTTCTACCACCTACGTGACCTTCATGGTGGCCATGGGTACAAGCCTTGCCGACAGGGCGTGGAACCGTGAAACTGCGGTGTACCGCATCACAGGGGTTCTTTCGGTTATTGGAGGCTGGTTCCTGACAGCTTTTGCGGCTTTTGCCAGTGCCTCGGTGGTGGCTATGGTGCTTCACTTTGGCGGGCTCCCGGTGATATTTGCCCTGTTTGCCGTGGTTATTTTCGTGCTGGTCCGTTCCAACCTGAAGTATCGTGGAAACAAGAAGGACAAAACTGAAGAGCGTTTTGAGAAAATTCTTTCTGCAAGCCCCGAAACCAAGGTGTACCCTCTTATTCAGGAATACAGTCGGGGTGAATGGAGCGAAATTCTCCGCTGGTGTGCCGATTGCTATGAAAAACTGCTGATAGGCCTGTTGCGGGAAGATTTAGGAAGGCTCCGCTCGGTGAACAAACAAATTAAAATTCTAAAGAAACATGTGCAGCGGAATCGTCGCCACGGAACCCTGTGTACAGAAAGGCTCGCCCAAGAAGATTTGGTGGTCAAAAACTTTTTCCTGTATCAGGCCAATGACTTTATGGGGGACGCCCTGTTTAGCCTAGAGCAGATTTCTTCGCCCTGCAAAAATCACGTGGACAACGGCTTTAACCCGATGGACAACGAGAAGCGGAAGATGCTCCTGCGAACAGCGGCCCACGTGAAGGAGCGTATCGAGAGTGTCGCCGAGATGGTGGAAATCATGGACTTTGACCGTTATGATCAAGTCCGGGGCCAGCTGCGGGAAGAAGGTTCCAGGATATTTGCCGAACGAAAGGCCGAGATGATGAAGGCCGGTTCCGAAAACATCCGCGCAGAAATCCTTTATTTAACTATTCTTTATGAGTCCTGGGCGTTGCTGGATTCGGTCAGTTCCGTGGCCAAAGCCAGTAGAAAATTCCTAACTGTAAAACAATAATTTGTGTGTAATCCTATGATTTATATTGTGGAAGATGATGCTGAAGTTCGGGAAATGGAAACTTATGCTTTAAAGAGCGGCAGTTTTGACGTGATGGCTTTCGAATGCGGTAAAGTTATGGACGAACAAGTTAAGGTTAAAGTGCCGGACTTGTTTATTTTGGACATTATGCTCCCCGGTGAAGACGGCTTAAGTATTCTCAAGCGTTTGCGAGGACAGGAAAACACAAAGAATATCCCTGTCATCATGCTTACGGCGAAAGGAACTGAACTTGACAAAGTGAAGGGACTTGACTTGGGAGCGGACGACTATATCGCAAAGCCGTTTGGCATTCTAGAACTCATCTCTAGAGTACGGGCTGTACTTCGCCGTTCTGGACGAGGCTCATCCGAAAGTACGGAGTCACTGAGCTTGGCTTTAGGAGGAGTGATTCTTGATGACCAGCGTCGTTCGGTAACTGTTGACGGGGTTGCTGTAGAACTCACTTTTAAGGAATACGAGCTTTTGAAACTCCTGATGTCCCGACCGGGAACTGTTTTCTCTAGGCAACAGATTCTAGAAAAGATTTGGGGTGTGGATTTCGATATGGATACCCGCACCGTAGACATGCATGTAAAAACCCTTCGTCAAAAGTTGGGGGCGCATGGTTCTATAGTACAAACTGTGCGAAACGTGGGATACAAGGCTCTATGAAAAACAGCATTCGTTTCAGCTTGATTTACGTAGGTGTGCTGGCCGCTCTTTTTGCGGTGTATTTTACGGCACGCGTCTTCGAAAACGAAATGTCAGAACAGCTGAAGCGAGATTTGAGGGAAACAGCCTTTCTCGTCAAAAATTTCTATGGGCAGATTCCTTCAGAAGACTTTCGGAAAAACCTGGATTCCATTGCCAACAAACGTTTGCGCGTAACTCTGGTGGATCGGGATGGAAAGGTCCTCTACGAAAGCGACGCAAAAGCAGGCCAAATGGAAAATCATAGGAATCGTCCCGAAATTATGGAAGCGAATTCCAAGGGTGTAGGTGAAAACCTCCGTTATTCAGTGACCCTGAATGCCAAGGTATTCTATTTTGCAGAACGACTCCCAGATGGCAAAATTCTTCGTTTGAGCCGCCGTCAGGCGAGCCTCCACGAATCAGTATCCAAGACCATGCCTTACTTGATAGCGCTGTTGACAGGTATTGTTGTTTTGGCCATTCTGATTGCTTTAGGCTTGAGCCGCGCTTTTGTACGACCCGTGCAAAAATTGGCGGAAAACTTGGGTCAGCCAGAACTTATTGATGACGAAGATATCTACAAGGAAATCGCTCCGCTGGTCAAAACCATCCGTAAGCAGCATCGTGAACTGCAACTCACCATTGAACAACTTTCTGAAGAAAAAAAGAAAACGGCCAAGATGCGAGATGAGTTTACGGCTAACGCCTCCCATGAACTCAAAACGCCATTGACATCCATTTCTGGATATGCGGAACTTATCGAAAATGGCATGGCGAAACCCGAAGATGTAAAGCGCTTTGCTGGAAAAATTCACAAAGAAGCTGGCCGTCTCCTTTCTATCGCCAACGATATCATGACCCTTTCAAAGCTGGATGCTCCGGGAGAATCTGCGATTGGACTGGACGAATCCGTGAATTTGTGGACACTGGCTTCAAACTGTATTGACGAACTCTCCTTTAACGCCGAAAAGAAGGGTGTTCGTGTGGCGCTGGAAGGTTGTAAAACCGCAGAGGTTTACGGCAATCGTCGGCTCCTATTCGAGATGCTTTACAACTTGGTCGACAATTCCATTCGCTATACAGAAACGGGCGGTTCCGTGAGTATTCTAGTGCAACAAAAATCTATTGCTGTGAAGGATACAGGGATTGGCATTCCCGAAGAAAACCAGCCACGCATTTTTGAACGGTTTTACCGTGTGGACAAGAGTCGCTCCAAGGCTACAGGCGGCACGGGATTGGGCCTTGCCATTGTTAAGCATATCGCCGAAGTGCACCATGCAGAGATTTCGTTACAATCCGCCATAGGCGTAGGTACAGAAATAACAGTGGCTTTCTGCTAGAAGCAAGCCTATTTCTCCCACTTATGGCTCTGTCGGGTCAAAGGCGGTCCTATCGAAAACGCGGGTGGCCTGTTGCATATTATGGGTCACCATGACGACGGTATAGTCCTTCGGGTAATTTATATTTTCTTAAAGCCGTTCCAGCTGGACCAGGGAAAGGCGATTGTCCAGCCACACCTTCTTGGGCACCAGCCGGTAAAGCTTGTTGATGTATCCACCAGAACCGATAATAGAAACGGGCCCCCAGTTCACCATCATCATGCGGATTTCGTCGCACATGTCATCTACGGAATCCATGTCCACCAGGCCGCAGAGCAGCCGCAGGGTTCCGATATTGAAACTACGGCTACCCATAAACAGGCCCTAGTAAAGTCAGTTTTATAATATTTCTAGTTACTTTTCATCGAAATCGTCGGCCCCGTTCAAGAGATTGGCTCCATGATGAGTACCGGTTTCTGCAAAGATGGCCCACTGGGCCACGTTCATGGCGTGGTCGCCGATGCGTTCCAGGTATTTAGCGATCATGATGGAATGGATAATGCTCTCGGCATCGCTTTCCGTCTTCCTGATAGTTTCCACCAGTTCACGCTTGGCAGAGCGGAAAAGGAAATCCACGTCATCGTCACTTTCAATTACAATCTTGGCCAGCTTCAAGTCCTTACGGACAAAGGCATCGATACTTTGCGCCAGCATCTTAAGCACGTCAATGCCCATGGGCGGAATAGCGGCCAGTTTCAGGGGAGTCCCGTCCTGGTCTGTACACCCCGCCACAATTTCAGCAATATCTGCAGCCTGGTCGCCGATGCGTTCCAGGTCCCCCACCATTTTCAGGGAGGCCGAAATCAGGCGCAAGTCCCGGGCTACAGGCTGCTGGCTCAGCAAAAGCCGCAGGCAAAGAGTCTCAATTTCCTTCATCTTCTGGTCGATTTCCTTGTCGCCCA
The DNA here is from genome assembly GCF_000146505.1 of Fibrobacter succinogenes subsp. succinogenes S85. Taxonomy (GTDB): domain Bacteria; phylum Fibrobacterota; class Fibrobacteria; order Fibrobacterales; family Fibrobacteraceae; genus Fibrobacter; species Fibrobacter succinogenes. The sequence continues at coordinate 2,536,190 of NC_017448.1, forward strand.
CCACAATCTTCTTGGCGGTTTCACGGTCAAAGGCCAGCAAGGCGTCTATGGAGGCCTTCAGGGAATCTTCCACCAGGGCGCCCATTTCTATAATACCCCTGTTCAGGGCTTCCAGTTGCGAATCAAAACGGTTTCTCATTATCCAAATCTCCCGGTAATGTAGTCCTCGGTGCGCTTGTCCTTGGGCAGCGAGAACAGGGTTTCAGTCTTGTTGACTTCGATGACTTCCCCTAAGAGGAAAAAGGCGGTCCTGTCGGAAACGCGGGTGGCCTGCTGCATGTTATGGGTCACCATGACGATGGTATAGTTCTTCTTGAGTTCCAAAACTAGGTCCTCGATAATGGAGGTGGAAATGGGGTCCAGGGCGCTGGTAGGTTCGTCCATCAGGAGCACTTCCGGCGAAACTGCCAGGGCACGGGCAATGCAGAGCCTCTGCTGTTGACCGCCGGAAAGGCCGAGAGCATTCTTTTTCAAGCGGTCCTTCAGTTCTTCCCACACGCCGGATTTCTGCAGGGACGTTTCCACGATTTCATCCAGCTCCGCCTTGTTACGGATACCGTGGGTCCTAGGACCGTAGGCGATGTTGTCGTAGATGCTCATGGGAAAGGGATTGGGTTTCTGGAACACCATGCCCACCCTCTTGCGGAGAATATTGGGATTCATTTCCCCGTATACATCCTGGCCATCCAAGAGGATGTGGCCCGTAATCTTGCAGCCTTCCACCAGGTCGTTCATGCGGTTCAAGGACTTGAGTAAGGTGCTTTTACCGCAGCCGGAAGGCCCAATAAAGGCCAAGATTTCGTTGGGCATAATGTTAAGGTTCACGTTTTTCAACGCATGGAAACTGCCGTAATACAGATCCATTCCTTGAATAGAAATTTTTTCGTTAGGTGTCATTAGGTTTTTCCGATTTTCTTTGCAAATTTGTTAGAAATCCAGTTGATAAGAAGGATTACCAGAATGAGGATAACCGAAGTGGCGTAGGCCTCGCCGGTATGGAAACCTTCTCGAGAAAGTTCGTACATGTGAACAGACAGAGTCCTGCCCGAAGAGAATATTCCCTTGGGAAAATCCGCCACCGTACCTGCCGTATAGACAAGGGCGGCAGTCTCTCCCACCACACGGCCCACCGCTAGGATTACACCTGCAAGGATTCCCGGAACGGCTGACGGTAATATTACCGACAAAACCGTACGGAGCTTACCTGCCCCGAGGCCGTAGGAACCTTCGCGATAACTATCTGGAACAGAACGCAGGGCCTCTTCAGTGGTGCGCATGACCAGGGGCAAAATCATGATGGAAATGGTCAAGATACCGGAAACCAGGGAATATCCCAGGTGCAGGAAGGTCACGAAGAACAGCATTCCGAAAAGACCGTAGATAATGGAGGGAATTCCGGAAAGGGTTTCGGTAGTGATCCGCACCAGTCCCACGATCTTGTTTCCGCGGCGGGCGTATTCCACCGTATAGATGGCAGCACAGATTCCTAAAGGGCCTGCCACCAGGAGAGAACCAAACACGATGATAACCGTATTCAGGATGGAGGGCAGGAAAGAGACATTCTCCGAGGTGTAAGTGAGAGAAAACAGGGAGGGTTTCAGGAATGGGATACCCTTCACCAATATATAGAGGATCAGGAACCCCAGGGTGCATACCGTAATGGCGATGGCCAAGGACACGAGGATTCTCAGAAACAGCGAAAAGGGCGCATGCTTATAGTATCCGATCATTTGACAACCCTCTTCTTGAGAATGGAAAACAGCAGGTTGATAGTAAGGATAAAGGAGAATAGCACCACACCGGTGGCAATGAGGGCTTCGCGGTGCAGGTCCGTGGCATAGCCCATTTCCAACACAATGTTGGCGGTCAAGGTCCTGACTCCCTCGAAAATACCGTCGGGCATTCGGACCTGGTTTCCAGCCACAAGAATCACTGCCATGGTTTCGCCAATAGCCCGGCCAAAACCCAAGATGATACCCGCCACGATTCCCGAAGTGGCCGCCGGAAGAACCGTGAAGAATACACTCCTTTCGTGGGTGGCCCCGAGAGCCAGGGAACCTTCGTAGTAGCTGTTGGGGACCGCCCGCAGGGCGGCTTCGGAAACGGAAATGACGGTAGGCAAAATCATGATTCCCAGCAGAATCGACGCCGTAAAGATGCTGAAACCGCTCCCGCCAAGGTGCTGCCGCACAAAGGGGACGATGATCACCAAGCCAAAGAAGCCGTAGATCACCGAGGGAATGCCGGCCAGGAGTTCCACGGCGGGTTTCAACACCCTGTGGAGCCTTTCGGAGCAGAACCGAGCCAGGAATATGGCCGACAGGAGCCCCACCGAGACACCGATGGCTAGGGCCCCCAGTGTCACGTAGAGGCTGCCGAGAATCATGGGAAAAATCCCGTAGATCGCAGGCTCGTCCGTGGGGGCCCATTCCGTTCCGAACAAAAAGTCCGTAAAGCCTATCTTTAGAATGGCGGGGACACCGTTTGCAAAAAGGAACGCGCAGATCAGGGCCACAAACAGGATGCTTGCTAGCGCAGAGACCAGGAAGATGGTGGACGCGGCCCGTTCCTTGAATGGACTGGATAGTTTGAATTTCATGGTATTACTTGATGGAGGTCGTGAGGCGGGCGCTAAAGCCTACATCGGACATTTTGTTTTCGCTATAGACTGTCGCCTGGATTTTACCGTGGGAACCGATCTTTTTCACGAGACCTACGGCCCAACCCAATTCATCGGCATCGGTGTTCAGTTCGTCACGATTAGCGACGTATTCCACTTCGGCAAAGGCCTTGTCAAAAATACCACCGGTAGGAAATTCCACGCCGCCGTACACCGGGAAGTACTGGGTATCCTGACCGTAGAGGGGCTTTACGGCAGTGCCCGCTTCAATGGAAGCTGCATTCACCTCGTCGTCTTCGCCGGTCATGATAGCTGCCGCTTCTGCGTATACCGCCAGCTGCTTGGAGACCTGGTAGCGGGCCCGAAAATCCACCACATGGGTCAGGACTGCGCTATATTGCATCGGGTCAAGAACATTGGCGCGATAACCCAGACCGAGTTTCAGGGCTTCTCCCAATTTCAGGTCGTCGTTTACGCGGAGGTAACCCTTGTTGAAATTACCGTCATCGGTACCCACCATCACGTTCAGCTGGTTGCCGGCCATTTTCCAGCCCAGCTCAAAGGCGTCGTGGGCGTAATCTCGAACTAGAAAGCCCCGCTTAGAAAGATTCTGGTCCAGGTAGCCACCGAAATTACCGGCACCTTCCGTATCCGTCTTCCAGTGACCCAGTTTCAAGTTCAGTCCGGAAGTTGCCCACTTGTAATTTCCGTAATAGGTATCGGCCTGAAACTTGTCTGCACCTCCATTAAAGTGGGGGGCGTACATGCGGATAGTCACCTTGGCATCGAAATCTTCGGAGCTGTACGTTCCGCCGATATTGGCTCGAAACCAGAAGTTATCCAGAGTGTTTTCCTTTTCATTGTCGTAAAATGCCTTGTAGGCCTGAGTTTGAATATTTCCGGTCAAGTCAAAGCCGCTGGCCTTGGATTCTTCGGCGGCGCTAGCCATGCCGATAGTGGTAACAACAGCTGCGATGATGCAAGATTTCTTAATCGTCATTTTGAACTCCTTTGGGCCAAGCCCTGTTTGAATGACGGCATCAACTTAGATTGTCATTGTAAAAACTGAAGAGGGGTCGAAGTAAAATATTTGAGAAGTTCTTGTAACGAATAAAAGAGGAGTAAAGGCTTTACAAAGATTTTACCCTACATGCTATTGGGTCTTTACATAGCTTGTCTAACTTGTGGTCATCATTCAAAACCAACCAAGGAGTATCAAGAATGAAAAAACTGGCTTTAACCGCTTGTGTAATTAGTTTAGCTGTAATGGGTATTACGGCAGCCTGCAACGGAGAAAACGAAAAGAACGTCGAAGTCGCCACCACCAAGCAGCCTGAAATTTCCGTCATCGCCCGAGAAGCTGGTTCCGGCACTCGGGACGCCTTTACCGAACTGGTGGGAACCCTTATCAAGCAAGATGGAAAGAAAAAGGACAATACTGCCAAGGACGCGATTACCATCGACGGCACTCAGGGCGTCATGAGTGCCGTAGCCGGTAACGAATACGCCATCGGCTATATTTCCCTTGGCTCCATGAACGGTTCCGTGAAGGCCCTGAGCATTGACGGTTTCGCTCCCACCAAAGAAAACATTAAGTCCGCCAAGTACCCCATCGCCCGCCCCTTCAATATTGCCACCAAGGGCAAGATGAACGACGCCGTAAAGGACTTCGTGAACTTTATCCTTAGCGCCGACGGCCAAGCCGTTATCGAAGGAAACGGCTACATCAGAGTTTCCGATGGTAAAAAATTCCAAGCCCAAAAGCTGAAGGGCAAAATTGTCATCGCAGGTTCTTCCAGTGTGTCACCGGTCATGGAAAAACTCAAAGAAGCCTACACTGCCCTAAACCCGGAAATGGAAATCGAAATTCAGACCAACGATTCTTCTTCGGGAATGCTAGCCGCCAAGGAAGGCACCTGCGATATTGGCATGGCCAGCCGCAACCTGAAACCCAACGAACTGGAAGTCTTAACTTCCCAGACCATCGCCCAAGACGGTATTGCCGTGATTGTCAACAAGCAGAACCAAGTTTCCAATATTGCCCTGTCCAGGTTGCGGGATGTGTATACCGGACTTATCCGTAAGTGGAAAGACGTGAAGTAAAAAACGCAACTATGAAGTAAAACGAAAAAGAGGTGAACAGGATTCATCTCTTTTTTTTTACTCAAGCAAATTGGACAGGCCAGAGACATTCTCTCCAAGGCCGATTTTAGAGAAAGCTAGCTCTTGGACTGAATTGAAGAAGAGGACTAGCAATCCTAAGTGAGGCGCAATCAGCCTACTTTACCCACTTGTCCACTTCTTTCTGGGCCTTGTCGCGTTCGTTCTGGGCCACGTGTCCGTAGATGGCGAGGCCGGGGGTCACGTTCGCGCCGGTCACCTTCTTGAGGCGCTGCACACCCGAAAGGCCACTGCCTTCGTGGGTCACGAACGGGTGAATCGTTTTGCCCTTCAAATTATACTTCTCGAAGAAGGTGAACATGGGCATGGGCATTTCGCCCCACCACACCGGGTAACCGACGTAAATCTCGTCGAATTCTTCGGGGTTCACGTTCACCGGCTTGATGGCCGGGCGCGCGTCCTGCGCAAGTTCCTTCTTGGCCACGTTGATGCAGTCGTCGTATTTCTTGGGGTATTCCTTCGCGGGTTCCACATGCAAGAGCGTGCCGCCCGTCTTTTTCGCAATCATCTCGGCAATGATTTCGGTATTGCCCTTGGTGATTGTTCCGACTTCATAATTTTCATCGGCACGGGAATAGTATGCGACGAGGATTTTCTTTTCTGCTGCCATAGAGACTCCTAGAAGAAGTGATAAAAGAATCAAGGTGATTTTTTTCATGGGATCCGCCTTTTTCGTAAAAAATTCCTTTGAACCGGTTGAGTATAATATAAATAAATCCAGAACGGCCGCGTAATGCGTAATTTTTATGCCCAGTATGCGTGTGGCGCATAGCGGAAAGCGGCCACCTGCACTTGAAAGAAAACAAATAATCCATTTTCGGGCTAAAATTCCATTTGAACTGGCGCAAATTTAGAGCTTCCCCCGCCTATGCCTTCAAAGCATATCTTTTATGCGGAATAAGTATTTGGGTTTGTTGCGGGATTTGTTTATTTTTAGGGCATGAGGTGGTTCAGTTTCTTGTTCGTTTTCCTGTTCATGGCGTGTTCGAGCGATGCTGCGTCGCAGGCTATGCCGAAAGTTTCGAACAAAGGAGATTCGATCGTGCAGAATAGCAAAGGGGCGGCCCCAACGGTCAAGTTGAATTCGGGTTTCGATATGCCGGTTCTCGGGCTTGGCACTTGGACTTTGCGCGGCAAGGTGGCTGAAGACGCGGTCTATGTCGCCATCAAGAACGGGTATCGACTGATTGATACAGCAAAATATTACGACAACGAAGAAGCCGTGGGTAGGGGTATTCGTCGGGCGATTGACGATGGGCTTGTGAAGCGCGAAGATTTGTTCGTGACATCGAAATTGGTGCCGTGGAGCAGTTCCCTGGACGAAGACATCGACGACTCGCTCGAAAAGCTGGGGCTCGAATATATTGATTTGATGCTGTTGCACCAGCACGGGCGCGACGCCGAAGACAAGGCGGTTTACAAGGCTATGGAACGTGCTGTGAAGGCGAAGAAGATCCGTTCCATCGGTATTTCGAATTACTACACCGAAAAGACGGCGAAGCGCTTTTTTGCCGATTTCGAAATCAAGCCTGCCGTGGTGCAAAACGAGAACCATGTGTTTTACCAGAACACGGAATTCAAGGAATACGCAAAACGATACGGCGCTGTGGTGGAATCTTATTACCCGCTGGGCGGGCGCGGCCACACCGAAGACGTCTTGGGGAACAAGGTTGTCACAAAGATAGCGAAGGCTCACGGGAAATCGGCTGCACAGGTGGTGTTGCGCTGGCATGTGCAATCGGGCTACATTGCCATTCCGGGCTCCAAGAACCCTGACCACATCGCAGAAAACATATCGATTTTCGATTTCGAGTTGACAGACGACGAAATGAAGCAAATCGCCGCCCTTGATACGGGACACCGCTACGAAAACTGGTGAAAATCGTCAAAATTTTAGTCAAACTGGATAAAAAAGTATGTTTTTTATCCAATACAGTGTATTTGTTGAATAAAAAGGCTATTTTTATGGGTAAAGGACGGTTCATCCTATGAAGATTGCCATACAAAACCAGCGCAAGGAGCGGGACAGACTTCTCAGTCTGCCGTATATCCCCCGTCAAACCATATACGACTTTGACGAATTGCTGAAAAGTCCGAACATCAAGCTTTTGACGGGGCCGAGGCGTGTCGGAAAATCTACCCAGGCCCTTTTGATGTTGCGGGGCAAGAACTTCGCCTACCTGAATTTTGACGATAACGAACTATTGAACAAGTGGGACGAACAGCAAGCGGAGATGTTGCTTGGGGAAATTTACCCGAATTACGAGTACTTGCTGCTGGACGAAGTACAGAACGTTGACGGTTGGGACGTCTGGGTTAATAAACTTTATCGACGTGGTGTAAATTTGGTCATAACCGGCAGTAACGCAAAAATGCTTTCTGGCGAAATGGCAACCGTACTAACAGGTCGCTACCTTGAAATCAACATGCTGCCATTTAGCCTTGCCGAGGCATCGCAGTTTGCTAGCCGCTTGGGTAATGCAGAAAAAATCCAGGACGACTTCTTGAAAAACGGCGGTTACCCGGAGACTTTTACTCAAAGGTCTATTACCCAAAGTTATTTACAGACCCTTTTCGACTCCATTCTGTACAAGGACATTGTCAGAAGACATAAGATCAGAAACGCAACTGACTTGAACAATGTAGCCATGTTTCTTTTGTCCAATTTCACGGGAACATTTAGCTACAATGACGTAGCAGATGACCTAGGGCTCTCTAGCGTCAGCACAACAAAAAAGTTCATGGATTACTTGCATGAACCGTTTCTGTTTTATTATCTGGACAGATATAACAACAAACTAAAGTTGATGAAAAAAGCGCCTCGCAAGGTGTATGTGGTTGACAACGGTTTTGTTGCATCGAAGGCTTTTAATTTGAGCGATAATCTCGGAAAACTGCTGGAAAACCAGGTCTTTGTGGAGTTGCTTCATCGCGGGTACGACACCGAAAAGTCCTTGTTCTACTATCATTCCCGAAACGACAAGGAAACCGACTTTGTACTTCGTGAAGGCAACAAGGTCAAGGAACTTATCCAGGTTTGCTACGACATGTCCAAAGAAAAGACTATAAAGCGGGAAGTGGACAGCATCGTTGAATGTGCAGGAGAACTAGGCTGTGACAACCTGACTATTGTGACATGGAACGAGGAAAGGACTATCGAAAAAAAAGGCTACACAATCAAGGTTGTGCCTGTGGGTAAGTTTTAAACGTCCACTATTCACTTGACGCATAGCAGAATTATTATATTCCCCCCAAAAGGGGCTTTTTATGTTTGTCGAGACCTACATTTTGCGATTGCTGGCCGGGTTCCTGGAATACGGGACCCTTTCTACCGTAGCGGACAAGCTATACACTTCGCAGCCGGCGGTGAGCCGCGCGTTCAAGAAGCTGGAAGACGAAATCGGTACTCCGCTTTTTGAGCGCAAAAAGAACCGCATTGAGCTGAACGAGAAGGGACGCACGGTCGCCGAATACGCTAAGCGCATCATGGATTTGCAGGGCGAGATGATGGAAAAGGTAAGCCCGCAGGGGGCCACGCGCACGTTCTCCATCGCGTCGGTGGCCATCCTCCCCGCCATGCGGATGGTGCAGGAACTGCAGGAGAGATACCCCGGCGCGCAAGTCACTTACGAGATTATCGACAACGAGGCGGGCGTGCTGAAGGCCTTGAACGAGGGCACGGCGGATATCGGCATCACGCTTAAGGCCCCACGTGCAAAGAAGTACCGTGCCGAAAAATACATGCAGGAGCGGCTCTCGATTGCGCTCCCGAAAAAGCATCCGCTTGCGAAGCGCAAGTCCATCCGGCTCCGGGAACTCAAGGGCGAGACCATCATCCAGCGCAGCAATGTGGGTTTCTGGGAACAGGTCAAGCGCAAGAAGATTCCCGACGCCACCTTCATCAAGCACGACAGCACGAAGGGCATTTCAAAGCTCATCGAGCAGTCTTCGCTGTTGACGTTCGTTTCGAACCACCAGTTCGATTACGAAATTCCCAAGGACCGCAAAATTGTACCGCTCGCCGACCGCGAAATGAACGTGGAATTTTTTAAGGTGAAGTTAATGAAATAGCGCGGGCGTTTCATTTTCGCGACTTATTTCCTGATGAACTTTTCGTCGGTCTTGGGCATGGTGTTGTCGGGCGTGAAGCGTTCGGCAGTCATTTTCAAGTCGTACTTGTCGCGGAGTTTCGCAATCGTCTTCATCATGGGCGAAGCGTGGTGCACGTCGATGGCAGCCTGGCTTTCCCACGCGTCAATCAGCAAGATGGTCTCGGGATCGTCAAGCGACTGGAAATATTCGTAGCGGATGTTGCCCTTCTCGGCACGGATTTTCGCCACCGTTCCGCTAGAAACCATCTCTTCGGCGAACTTCTTTGCCGCCCCGTTCTTACCCGTATAGCGCAGGTTTACCGTAATGTTGCTCATGACACTCTCCGCAAACACGCTCGCCGCGAGCGCAAGGATTGAAAACAGTGTTAAAAACTTGAGTTTCATTTTGCCACTCCGAAATGTTTCGGATATAATATAAATTTTTTCGGAGTATGCGCAAAATGCTTAATTTTCATGCCCAGTATGCGCATGACGCATAGTGAAAATCTATTCCACCGAAAATGTCGCCTTCACGTTCCCTTTGCCGAGAATCTGCTGGAGGCGTTTCTTATTTACGTTGTCGATACGGGCGAGGCGCGTGAAATTCCAGGAATTCTTGTCGTAGTAAATGGTGATGGAGTTGCCCTGGTAAAGGATGATGTCGCCTGCGTCGGTGTCGATTTGCTTGTCATTACGCGGAAAACTGCGCGGCAGGTCAGCCACCTTCTCGAAGCTGCCGTAGTCGTGCATGTCGAGCGTCATGTCGCCCTGCATAAGGAATTCGGCGAAGGCCTTGGCCGAGGAATTTTCTTCGAGCGTCGCTGTGAAGGTGGTATCGTTCACATGGATTTTTAGTTTCACGGGAGCCTCCGTTTGGGCAGATGAACTTGCTGGCACTGCGCCGGGCGTTTTACTGGCGGACGATTTCGGCGTCTGAGCTTCGGGTTGCGTCGAATGACTCGCCGCATCGCTGCAGGCCACGAGAAAGAACAACGCTATAAGTACAATGTTTCGCATACACACAATATAAATAATTGTGCGAGCGATTCAAAATACTTATTTGCTATGACTCACTATGCCTTTTGCGCATGAATTCACGGAAATAAACACCGAAGTAAAACACCTTTATTTAATATCAATCAAATCAAAATACATTAAACGTGTATGCAAAGGTTTTTCTCCCAGCATTTTCACGTTTATTCCAAGAGCCCTTGCTTCGTTAATTTCGGAACTATAAAGGAATTTGAAATTGTTTTTCTGATAGTAATGAATGACTTCCGGTTTATTGATTGCATCAACGATGATAAACCGGCAACCGGTCTTGTTTTCGTCGCTACGGAACCAAGCTTTGATGAAGTCCATTACTGCAGAGCCAAAACCTTGTTTGGCAAATTCAATATTCGTCCCCAGGCGACCGACCAAAACTCCGGGATAGCGGCGAAGATTCTTCTCGCCATTCTCAGTGACATATTCAATCTTCGCCTTGTCTTCAGGAGCAAGTTGTTTGATTCGAATTGAATCGTTTGATATTGTAAATGCAGCAACGATGCTTTCGGGACGCTCTCTTAGCCGAAAGACATAAGTCTTTCCCAAAAGTTTCTCGCCGTACAAGCGGAAATCCTCCCTGAAAAATTCGTCAAGGTCTTCATTTCCGCATTTGAAGGGGTTGCAACTTTGCAGCAATTCTGAAGAAAGCCGAGCAAACGAGCATCGGTTCAAAAAATCGGCAAGGGTCATGTCTAGAAACCTTGTTCGCGGAGGAATTTCCTAACGAGCAGGATTTTATCACCAAAATCCTGTTTACGCTCGTTCTTTTCGGCGTATTCGGCTTCCTTGAGAAAACGTTCAGCGTCTTCCCCTTGAAGCGTTGGTATGGATCTTATTGCCACTGCCATAGGTTTACTCCTCAGTTTAAAAATAGGTTTTAAAAGTCTAAATGTCAATATGGCGTTTTTGCGCATATCCTTAAAATAGCATTTGAAAATGGCAAAAAATGACAAAAAGCAACCAAGGTCACATTTGTGACCTTGGACAGCAGCGATAATCGCCGCAGTTTGATGGCTTTCGCTTACTTCAAGTTCGTCTTGAAGAATTCGTTCAGCTTTTCGAAGGGAATTTTTTCCAGGTTGTCGTAGAGGTCAACATGGGAGGCTCCAGGGATAACGAGGAGTTCCTTGTTGCCGACGGTCTTGCTCCAGTTCTTGGTGGCGTCGAGTTTTGCGGGGACGTTTGCCTTCTTGCCGGTCATCTTTTCGAATGCGCCTTCGCCGAAGTAGCGGCTATGGGCCTTTTCGCCGTGGATGATGAGCACCGGGTTACGGATTTCGTCGGCGTATGCGAGGAGCTTGGTGTTCATGAGCGAGGTGCCTGCGGAGGCGGCCCAGCCCTTGTTGCTGTTGAGGGAACGCTTGTGATAGCCGCGCGGGGTCTTGTAGTAAGCGTAGTAATCCTTGACAAAGTAAGGAGCGTCGTCCGGGAGCGGGTCAATAACACCGCCGGCCAGGTCGTACGAGCCGTTCTTGAAATCCTTGGTGCGCTGGGCCATCAGAGCCTTGCGGGCCTCGTTACGGGCGTCAGCGTTGTTTGCGGAATCGAAGTAGCCGTTCGCGGTTACGCGGCTCATGTCGTACATGGTCGAGGCGACCGTCGCCTTTACGCGGGTATCGATGCCGGCAGCGTTAATCGCCATGCCGCCCCAGCCGCAAATGCCGATGATGCCGATGCGTTCCGGGTCAACGTTGTCGCGGTTCGAGAGAAAGTCCACGGACGCCATGAAGTCTTCGGTGTTGATGTCCGGGCTGTTCATGTAGCGCGGCTCGCCACCCGATTCGCCGGTGAAGCTCGGGTCGAAAGCGATGGTCAGGAATCCGCGTTCCGCCATCTGTTGGGCGTAAAGGCCGCTGGACTGTTCCTTGACGGCACCGAACGGGCCAGAGACCGCGATCGCGGGAAACTTGCCGTTCACCTTAAGGCTCGTGTCCTTGGGCACGAACATATCGGCGGCGAGTTCAATGCCAAAGTGGTTCTTGAAAGTGACCTTGGAATGTTCGACCTTGTCGCTCTTGGGGAAAACCTTATCCCATTCGGCGGTGAGCGTGAGCTTGTTCATATTTTCGTCCTTTGTCTGTTGTGCTGCGGAGGCTGTTTCTGTTGCGGACTGCGCGGCCGGCGTGGCGGCACCTTGCGCAGCATTGTTTTCTTTTTCGGGGCAGCATGCCATCAGGGTGCATGCGGAAACCACGGCGAGCGCCGCTTTTAAGAATCTGGATTTCATGATTTATCTCCTATTTAAAAATTCAACTCTTCTTGTCATGTCCGCGCAGGCGGACATCTCCCTTTACATTTTTAATATTATTTATTCCCTGTACAATAGCAATTGCTTATTTACTATGGTTTGTTATGCTTTTTAGGCATGGATATTTAATAAACGAATTCAATCAGGTTGCTGGCCGTCGTGAGCTTTCCACAGGCATTCCGTCAATGCAAAGTCTGAAAATTTTGCCAAGAACGAGGAATCTTCAGGGCTACAAGCGTAAATACCAAAGCGGATTTTACCAGCACCTTCCCACATATGGCAAATGCGCATTTGCGTGAAGTTTTTTCCATCTTGCGAACATTCTATGCAATAGTCACTTTCTCGACGGCTAAAGCGGAACCACATCGTTTTAATTTCGGCACTGATAGCAGTCGTAGCCCAGTCGGAATAACCGTGGTTGGTTACAACCGAACCAAGATGCTGGAATTTTTCATTTTCGTATTCAACAGATGCTTTCAGCCAATTTTCAGAATCAAGATACATAGCGATTCCGCACTGATCGAAGCGATGATGGCTTCCAGAAAAATCTGTTTTCATGACAAACGAGAAAAATTTTTCCTCCGTTTCAATCGAAGAACCGGCGCATTGTCGTTGCGAAAACGGTAATAAGTTCTTTGCCAAAGATCCGTATGCGGATCGGTCACGATGCAAATTTCATCCTCGCCAACTTTGTAAGTTGCAGGTTCGCGAGTCCATTTCAGGTCGGCAGAGTCAAAAACTTGCTTCATGAGGAATACCTTTTTTCATAGTTGATCACCCTTTATTAAGCTTTCTTTCCCATGGCGAACGCTTTTTTCAGGAGCGCGGAATTCTTCTTGACATCGCCTGCGCTTTCGGCACCTGTGGCGCAGAGAGCGCCCTTGAGCTTCACGCCGTCAAAGCAGGCAATCCACCCGCCAATGCCGCGCTTTGCGATGTTCATGGCCTTCGCATCGGTGTCGGCGGCAGAAGTGAGCAGGTAAATTTCGCGGAACTTGTAATCGCTGGAATAGAGGGAATTCGCGCGGTCGAGCATCGTCTTGAGCTGGCCGCTCATCTCGTAATAGTAAATCGGCGTTGCAAACACGATGACATCGGCCGATTCCATCTTCTTGGTGATGGCGGGAGCGTCGTCCTTGATGACGCATTTGCCCTTCTTCTGGCAAGCAAGGCAGCCCATGCAAAAACCGATCTTCTTGCCGCGCAGCGACTCGAATTCCACCTTGTTGCCCGCCTCGGCGGCACCCTTCGCGAACTCCTGCGCCAGGGTTTCGGAGTTGCTACCCTTACGCAAGCTGCTGGACAAGACCAATACTTTTTTCATAGGTTCCTCTCGGTTGAAGTCTTTACATGTTCAAATATACCTTCATTTTTCAGATATTGCAAATACTTTGTTTTCATAACTAGATATGCTTATAAGGCATAGATTTAAACGGCATAAAAGGACGGGGCATTTTTTAGCATCTACTTTTCTTCGATCAATTCTATCAACTGTTCCTTGTCGGGTAACACAGTTTGATACTTGCTGGCAAAGATCTGCGAATTGCCTTCAGGCAAAGTAATTTCTACAAGGGAGTCCGACTTTTTCTTGCAAAGAACGATGCCGATAGTGTTATTTTCGTGCGGAAGCTTTACAAAGCGGTCATAGTAGTGCACATACATCTGCATTTGGCCCAAATCCTGATGCGTGAGTTCGCCAATCTTCAGATCCACCAACACAAAGCACTGCAGCAGCCTGTTATAAAGAACCAGGTCCACAAAAAAATGCTTTTCGTCCAGCGTAATCCGCGACTGCCGCCCCACGAAAGTATACCCCTTACCCAGTTCAAGCAAAAAAGACTCCAACTTGTCGATGAGCTTGCTTTCCAGTTCGGTTTCCGAATATTCGGACTGTTCCGGCAGTCCCAAGAATTCCAAAATGTAGGGATCCTTGACAATGTCCGCCGGGGACTCCACGATACACCCTTTTTTAGACAGTTCTCTCACCGATTCCTTATCCTTGCTTACAGCGAGCCGTTCATAAAGCGCGGAATCGAACTGCCTTTTGAGTTCCCGCAGGCTCCAATTCGAGTTTTTCGCCTCAATTTCATAGAATTTCCGTTCGTCGGGATTATCAATACGCATCAGGAACAAGTAATGGGACCAGCTCAAGACGAATTGGTCAGACACTGTCTGACCAATTTGATAAGTCAGATAGAAATCCCGCATCTGCTTCAAGTTCGTCGTAGAAAATCCCTTACCATAATTTGCAGTAAGTCTGGCAGAAAGATTTTTGAGGACTTCCTTTCCATATTCTGCGCGGATGTTACCCTTCTGCTCGTTTTCGACAATCGAACGGCCAATTTCGTAATACGTGCGCACCATCGCCGTATTAACGGCAACAGCAACAGACTTACGGTTCTGTTCGAGAATCGACGCAATTTGAGAATAAAGAGCGTCTTCCCTATGATTAGCCACTTTTTTAGTCATATAGCCTCCGTTTGGTTGCAATTTGCGACGCCGCTTTCGCGGCTGGTTAGTGTTAGAGGCGTCTCTTGTTTTCCGAAAATCCAGAATAAAAAAAGACGCATTTTCCCATTAGACGGAAAAACACGTCGGGCATTAATGTACCTAAATCCATCAAAACTGGCAAGGGAAGCAAGAAAATTTTACATAACCACTGGGGTTATTCGTATTTCAATACTATTAACATCAAAGACCTTGTGGAAACTCTTGATTTGAACCTGTCGGAATTTCCGACAGGTTTGCCCGAATTTGTAATTTGCAAAAAATGCAAAATGGTATACTGAAGAGAAATAAAATCAAACAAGTTTGATTCTGCGCCGTTCGCCTTGCTTTTCCGCCTACATGCATAAAAAAGCGGGGCATTGACAAAAATTACGCTACGTACAACGTCTTCTGGAAATCGGTGAAGAGTTTCTTCAAATCCTTGCCGGTCACGCCCATTTTATCGCAGGCATCTTTGATGGTGCCATATTTGAGTTTGACAAGCTCGGGCAACTGATTCAGCGATAGTTCATCGACTCCGTTTTCCACATACTGCTGCAAGACAAATTCCATGAAGGGAACTTGTTTCTCGGAGATTTCGTTCAGGATTTCTTCGTGCATCAGGCGGACTCTTTCGGCGCGTTCCATGGGGCTTTTGTTGTAGGCGATGAGTTCCAATACATCGAGCAGGTCGCATTTTTCGTTTTGCGTCAGCGCTTGCACTTGGCGAAGCCTTTCTTTGCTGAATCCGTTGTCGCTCAAGTTCTGGAGCAGGGCTTCGCGGGTCGTGGGGTCAGACCAACGGGCACGCAAATCCTGGCTGTCCTTAAAGAACTCAGGAATCTTGCCGAAGAGAATTTTGATAAACTGTTCGAGCGTTATGAGTTCGCCATCGAACATGAACTTTTCTTGCCACTGAGCCTGCAAACGGAGCACGTGGTTTGCGGAAAGTTTAATTTCGATGCATCTTTTTTCTTTCGTTTTGGCGTCGCATGTGCACGGGAGATTGCCACAGATTTTACAGGGTCTCGGTTTGCGTGGTCCGCCGCTAGAGCCTTTGTCATCATCGGGATCCCCACCGTTGGGCGGTTCCGGCGTATCTATAATTGGCTCGCCATCCCACTCAGGGTCACTAAAGTTCTTGCTTGCGCCCACGAAGTCGTAAATGGTGAAGAAATACTTTCCGTCGAAAAGTCTCGTGCCGCGACCGATAATCTGCTTGAATTCGATGATGTTGTTCACAGGACGCATCAGTACGATGTTGCGGACATTCTTGGCATCAACACCTGTTGAGAGTTTTTGCGATGTCGTGAGAATCGTGGGTAACAGTTTTTCATTGTCTTGGAAAGTCTTCAAATCGGCTTCGCCCTTGTCGCCATCGTCACTGGTGACTCGCTTACAATAATTCACGTTGGGCTTGCGAGAATGCTGATTGATGAGGTCTCGCAGAATGGCCGCGTGGGCCTGCGTCGCACCGAACACAATCGTTTTTTCGTCGGGGTCAATCTGTTTCAGGAATTCTTCTACCCTAAACTCATCGCGTTCGCGAATCTTGATATTGCCGTGATAAAAATCCGTTTCCGTATAAATTTTATTCGGGTCAATTTCGCCGCTTTCTACATCGTCTTCGGGATCGTAGATGTAGTTGTCAATATTGCTAGAAGAAATCCGGACGCGGTAGGGTGTCAAGAAGCCGTCTTCGATTCCCTGTTTCAGCGAATACACATAGACAGGCTTTCCGAAATACTCGTAGGTGTTGGCATTTTCATTTTTCTTGGGTGTCGCGGTCAGGCCCAAGTGATACGCCCGTTGGAAATAATCAAGAATATCACGCCAGCGGCTTTCGTCGTTAGCGGCACCGCGATGGCATTCGTCAATGATGACAAGGTCAAAGAAATCTTCGGGATAATTTTCATAAACGAATTTTCCATTCAACGAGGTCATCATCGTCTGGAAAATGCTGAAATAGATGCTCGGGCCCTTGGGCACGCCTTTTGATTTGGCGATGGATTCCGGCGTAATGCGGCACATGGCATTTTCGTCAAATTGTCCGAAATCATTGAGAGCCTGATTCGAGAGGATATTGCGGTCGGCAAGGAACAAGATGCGCGGCAAGCGTTCCGTTCCATCGACATTCCAATGCGCCTTGAAAATTTTCCAGCAGATTTGGAAAGCGATGTAGGTTTTGCCCGTTCCCGTTGCAAGCGTGAGCAAGACGCGGTCCTGCTTTCGGGAGATAGCATCCATGACGTTATTGACAGCGATTTCCTGATAGTAGCGGGGAGACTTGCCGCCATCCCTGTTGAACGGAACTGCATTCAGCTTGTCGCGGAGCGGATTGTTTTCAGGATAAAGTCGTTCCCAGAGTTCCTGCGGTGTCGGGAAGGCATCAACAAAGCCTTCTTCACCCGTCTGCATGTCGATTGCCCAGATTTTATCGCCGTTGCAGGAATACGTGAAGCGGATGTTCATGCGTTCCGCATATTCCTTGGCTTGCGGCACACCCTCGCTTACATCAAGTTCGTCCTTTTTCGCCTCGACGATGGCAATCTTGATGCCCTTGTAAACCAGAAGGTAGTCAATTTTCTTGGGGTTGCGTTCGGCATGACCGATACGACCCGGAGCAATCTCGTAAGCGGACTGCTCCGTATAAATGGCGCTGTCTGGTGTCACTTCCCACAAGGCTTCTTTCAGCTTGGGGTCAATCTTCTTTCTTCTGGTATCGGACTCGTTCATAACTTAGGATTCCCCCTCGAAAGTTTTCTTCAGAATCGATTTTTTGAGTTCGTCGCAGTTGGCGATGATTTGCTTGTAGTTTACTTCGAGACGCTTGACGTTCTCGGAGAGTTTGTCTAGACGAGCGACAATTTCTTTCTGGACGGAAAGGGGCGGGAGGGGGATTTGGAAAGATTCAACATATTCTTTTGACAATCTTTTTAATCCACAGGCTCCAAGCATCTGTTTTTTTCCTCCTGAAATAAACCTTGATGACATTAGAACATAAAACAAGTATGAATTAATCATTGATTTTGTCGTTCGGAATACAATATATTCACTTGATCCAAAACCTACACCATTCAGTAAATTAGACGCAATACCCATTTTCCCATTTTCAAAGCATGGAGTCACTTTTGCCAACAAGACATCTCCCTCAGCAAAAAAAGTATATGACCCATGAACTTCTGATAATGCCCTGCTTTTATGAGGAATGGTGTTTCGTTCTCTTATATTTAAGTCTTCCATTGGAAGGAAAGAAACTTCATCTGTCCCTTTTAGATGGCTCAGAGCTTCATTTTTTGAAGGACGAAGAATACACAATTCTCTTAGAGTTTTCCATTCCCAGCCGGAGGGCAATGTGCCATTTTTACCGGGATTCAGTTCTTTTTCAAGAGTTGATTCGAATAGTTCCTTGGCGTTTTTGAGATTGGTTTCGGCGTTTGTTTTGAGCGTTTCTATTTTTGAGAATTCTTCGTCAAGGAATTTGACTATGCTCTTTTGCTCCGAAAGAGGAGGAACAAGTATTTCAGTTTCTCCATAATCTTTAAAATAGATATGAGGAATAGCCGCACCCTGAATACTCTTAGAAAAATCAATATTTTGGAGAGCGTAATTTATAAACTTGATGTCATTCCCTTCTTTGGGGAGAATATACTGAAGCGTTCCAATAACAGATGAAAATGCTGGTAGAAGCATTGTTCGACCGACACCTGAACCATCTTTAATAATTCCTATGTAATCCCGATTTCTTTGATAGAAGTCAACATTTTGTATATACCCACTTGCACCGAAAATAGGATAATCACCAGTCAAATCTTTCAAATCAGACTGCTTAATATTTGATGAACCCTTTTCACAAATATCCTTCAGTTTCTTCCATTCCCATTTGCTCATAACATTCTCCGGTTGCCTAGACCCATTCGACTTTGTTTATCCCGGACTTGTTCCGGGACTCAGGGTGACACTTTGTTTAACGCTTTGGATTCTATCGCTACGCTCCAGAATGACAAAGTTCTCATATCGACAATTTGGCGAGGATTTTCCTATTCTCTTCGTCTAAGCTCTGCATTTCCTTGATGATGGTTTTGGCGTCGCGGAGTTCGACTTCGGTTTTCTTGTTGGGATTTTTCACCGAGAGGTCGTATGTTTCGGGGTTCAAATCCTTGACGTTTATGGTCCACGATTTTTCGCTATCGGTCTTTTTCTTCTGCAACTTCACGAATTCCGCAAGGTCATCTTCGGTGAGCGGGTTCGTCTTGCCCAGATTGCGGCCAAAGTCCGGCTGGTAGTACCAGATTTTTTCGGTGGGGCGACCTTTCTCGAAGAAGAGCACGACGGTCTTTACGCCTGCACCCGTAAACACGCCGCTCGGCAAATCGAGAATCGTGTGCAGGTCGCAGTTTTCCAGGAGTTCCTTGCGCAACATGACCGAAGCGTTGTCGGTGTTCGAAAGGAATGTGTTCTTGATGACGATGCCCGCGCGGCCGCCCGCCTTGAGCAACTTGACAAAATACTGCATAAAGAGGTAGGCAGTTTCGCTTGTCTTGATGGGGAAATTCTGCTGGACCTCGGCGCGTTCCTTGCCACCGAAGGGCGGGTTCGCGATAATGACGTCCTTACGCATTTTCTGTTCCACGTTCGCCATGTTTTCGGACAAGGTATTCGTGTGCAAAATGTTCGGGGCGTTCACGCCGTGCAAAATCATGTTCATGATGCCGATGATGTAGGCAAGGCCTTTTTTCTCTTGTCCGTAGAAGGTTTTCTTCTGCAAAGTTTCCCTGTCGGCAACGCTCTTGACTTTCTGCTTCATGTAGGCGTAGGCTTCGCAAAGGAACCCAGCACTTCCGCAAGCCGGGTCTAGCACGGTCTCGCCGATTTTCGGGTCGATGATGCGGACGATGGTGCGGATAAGCGGACGCGGCGTGTAGTATTCGCCGCCGTTACGGCCTGCGTTGCCCATCCTGCGGATTTTGTCTTCGTACAGGTGGCTCATCTCGTGCTTATCTTCGCTGCTCTGGAAACTCAGCGCGTCGGCATACCACAGGATTTCGCGGAGGTTGTAGCCGCTAGTAATCTTGTTGCGGAGTTCACCGAAGATTTCGCCAATCTTGTACTCCAGCGATTGCGGCGTGGTGGCGGTTTCCTTAAACTTTTTGAGGTAAGGGAACAGCTTGTTGTTCACGAAGTCCGTGAGGTCGTCGCCGGTGAGCGCCTTGGCGTGGTCAGGTTCGCCGTTCTTGGTCTTCGGGGCGGCCCAGGTGTTCCAGCGGAACTTCTTATCGATAATCCGTTCGTAGGTCTCGCCCTTGAGTTCGGCTTCTTCTTCGCGCTCGGCTTCGAGGTTGTCCAGATACTTGAGGAACAGGACCCATGAGGTCTGCTCCACGTAATCCAGTTCGTTGCTGCAACCACCCTCTTTCCAGAGAATGTCATCGATATTGTTAAAAGTCTGCTCAAACATAAGGGCCTCATTTGCTAGCCCTTATACTGGTGCATTGAATCCACAAAAAAGGCGTGGTATCGAATGCACCCACCGCCTTGAGGTAACGACCAAGAAACCTATCCAACGTAAGCACAAACGACCCACGCACAGGGTGCGTGAGTGTCTGCCCATTCTCGTTGGATTTGAAAATTTTGGTCGTTTTTCAAGGCGAGAATAAGAGCAATAACTCAAATTTCCATGCGCCCCAAACCGCAAGGAATGGGGCTATGTCAGTGGGAAATATATGTAAATATGCGAGAGATGGATTGCCACGGGTTCTACGAACCCTCGCAATGACGTGTATCAAGCCCGGAATGACGCAAGGAAAGTCGATGCAGAGTGGATCCTATCGCCGCATTGCGGCTCCAGGATGACTGGAACATGACATTAGGGCGGGTGGGCGGGACAAGCCGGGGCGTTGCGGGGCGGCGAGCGCCCGCAGAGGGGGTGCTGGAAGACTTGCCCTAGACCCTATCGCTGCGCTCTAGGGTGACAACAGGGCAAGGCTGCAAGCAGGGGGAGACTTCCCCCACCATCAAATCAATCAGTTATTCCTTCCGGGCAGTATTTTTGCAATTTCATACCTGCGGGGCTTGAATTTTATTAGTTTTCGGGTATGGAACTTCGAGTTTTGCGGTATTTTCTGGAGGCGGCGCGGTTGGGGAATGTCTCGCGCGCGGCGGATAATCTTTGCGTGACGCAGCCGACGGTGAGTCGCCAGCTCAAGGAGCTGGAGGAGGAGCTGGGCGAGAAGCTTTTCGAGCGCACGAACTACGCGATTCGGCTGACGCCTGCGGGGGAACTCTTGCGGGAGCGTGCGGAGGATATCCTTTCGATGGCGGACAGGACGGTGCAGGATTTCAAGTCGCTGAAGGAAGACGAGGTGGTGGGTGAAATCGCCATTGCCTGCGCGGAATCGCGGAACGTGAATTTTCTTTCGAAGTGCATCGGGATTCTCCGGGACGACTATCCGAAGATTAAGTACAACTTATATTCGGGCGACAGCGAGCGCGCCCTGGAAAAGCTGGACAAGGGCATTTTCGATTTCGCGGTGGTTGTAGATAACGTTGATTTGGAAAAGTACAACTGTCTTGCGGTGCGTTCGGTGGACCGCTGGGGAGTGGTGATGCGTCGCGACGACCCTCTGGCCAAGCGGGATTTTATTGAGCCGAAGGACTTGCTCGACAAACCGCTGTTGGCGTCGCGACAGGCGATGGTGGCGGATTTACCGAAATGGTTTGGCGACGATATCGCGAAGCTGAACGTAATCGTGGGGCTCGATCTTTCGTACAACGGTTCGGTGCTTGCGAAGGAGGGCACGGGCTACCTGCTCACTTTCGACGGCCTGGTGGATACGAGCCGCACTTCGCGCTTGTGTTTCAGGCCGCTCATGCCCGAGCTCACCACCAACATGTACATCATTTGGCGGCGGGGCCAGCAGTTCACGCGGGCGGGGGAACTTTTCCTCGATACGCTCCGGCACGTGCTGGGGGAATAAAAAAAGGATCATTCTCATGCTTAAAATTGAACAATATAATACAAAGTATATCAACGACGCGATTGAAATCTGGAACGACATTGTCGAAGACGGCATCGCGTTTCCGCAAATGGATTTGCTTGACCCGCAGACGGGAGACGAGTTTTTCAAGTCGCAATCGTTCACGGGCATCGCTATCGATGTGGACTCCGGCGAAGTGGTCGGGCTCTACATTCTCCACCCGAACAATGTCGGGCGCTGCGGGCATATTTCGAATGCAAGCTATGCGGTCAAGAAAAATAAGCGCGGTCAGCATATCGGCGAATTTCTCGTAAAGGATTGCCTCGCGAAGGCCAAGGAAATCGGCTTCAGGATTTTGCAGTTTAACGCGGTCGTCGCGACAAATACGTCTGCGCTCAAGCTCTACAAGAAGCTCGGCTTTACCCAGCTCGGCGTGATTCCCAAGGGATTCCTGCTCAAGGACGGGAGTTACGAGGATATCATCCCGCACTATATCGAACTGTAAACGTAAACTCCTGAACGGGTCGAAACAAATTTTCCGTTGAATGGTTTGTTTAACGTTCCGTAAACTTTGATTGGGCAGAACAGAGGTGTCTCAGGTGTTTTTTCTTTATCGAGAAGGTCCAGTTGCAGAGTGTCACCTTTGATGAACGCTCCGATTGATTTGACATATTTTCTAGGATAGTCTAATTGCGACGGGAAAACAATGACGTTTTTCCCGTTTTTTTCTTCGACAAATGCTGAGTCGGAAGAGTAGTGCTTATCTATTTCCTGTTCGTCAAGGATGCAATCCGATATGGAATCCAGAGTGACGAAATCCTCGTCATAGCGGATGATTGAATAAGCGCCCATAGCTGCTAGATACTTCTCTTCTAGTTCTCCTTTTAGCGAGGTATAGACTAGAACGGGGCAGGCGAGGTCGGGTACGGCTGTGCTTTCTTTTTTTCGTTTCATGGAAACGATCAACGTGTCGTTTGCGCTGCGAGTTGCGATGGTGTAATTGTCTCTTAAATCATTGATATTTGCAGGGAATGTGAGTCTCCATGTTCCGTCAAAATATTTAAGGTAGATTTTATTTAATGCGATGAGTCCTTCAATTGAATCGGGATTGATGATGCATGACGAAATTGAATCCAGAATCAGTGGGCTTTTCCCGTTGTTTGCGAAAACGCCTTCATTTCCGTTTGCCCCGCTAGAATTGTCGCTTGAACAGCCTGAAATGGCAAATGATGTAAATAGTATAGCCAATGCATGGGTGAGTGCGATAGACTTTTTGTTCATGTTAATCCTCCTTACTGTATTGATAATTACTTAATATAAAATAATAAAATTGGTTGGCTAAAATTGATAAAAATTGCAAAAGTCATGAAAAAACTTGACAATGTATTATCTTTTTTTTATGATACCCTTGAAAAAGAGTGTTTTTGTTAGAATCTGTTGATTCTCTAATGAAAAATATTTATATTAACTCTTGAGTAAATAACTTTAGAGTTAATAACTTTGGAGTAAATAAGATGTTTGTCGGACGTAAAAGAGAATTAAAGCTTCTTGAAGATCTTTATCGGTCTAAAAAATTTGAAATGCTAATCATGCATGGTCGTAGGCGTGTGGGCAAGAGTTTTCTTTTGGCTCACTTTGCCTCGCTTCATGAAAAGGATACTGTGTTCTTTACTGCTGACAAAGGGAGCGAAGCCAATAATGTTCGTAATTTTTGTACGGAATTGAAACGGGTATTAAATGCTGGCGATTTTTTGAATTCACTTGAGACTTGGCAGGATGTCTACTCGTTCATCGATGGTGCCGCTTTTTCTAAACGTGTGAATATCATTATTGACGAGTTTACTTATTTGTACAATTCAAATCCTGTATACGATTCGGGGCTGCAGAATGCTATTGACCGAATTCTGAAAAAAAAGAACATTTTTTTAATTTTGTGCGGTTCTGAAGTTTCTGTTATTGAGGACTTGTTTGATGATTCGACCAAACCTTTATATGGTCGCAAGACTGCCGATTTGAAATTGCAACCATTTTCATATAAAGAATCTAAAGAATTTTTCCCCAAATATAGTGACGAAGAAGTCCTAACGGTTTATTCAATTCTTGGCGGTATTCCTCTATACCTTTCTCTTTTTGACGATTCCGTTTCTATTCGCGAGAACGTCATCAAAAATTGCCTTTCTACAACGGGCTACTTATACAATGAAATTGATACGTTGCTTCGCATGGAACTCAAAGAAACGCTTTTTTATAAGAATATTCTGCTTGCTATCAATTCTGGTGCTTCGACGCTTAATGATATAAAGATGAAGGTTGGAGAAGATGGGGCGAAGATTGCAAAATACCTGAACGTCCTTCAAAATTTGGGATTTATCAAAACAGAAATCCCTGTTGGCGAAAAAGGCAAGGCTCGCAATACGCTTTATTCCATTGACGATAACTACTTTGCTTTTTATTTCAGGTTTATTTATAAACATTTGAATATGTTGAATGGGCTTATTTCACCTGAAATTTATTACGATAGAGAGTTTACAACTGAAAGCTTAAATGGATATATTGGGCATCGATTTGAAAGAGTGTGCTCGCAGTTTATTATGGAAAAATCCTATAATGGCGAGCTTCCGTTCTTTGCTGAACAAGTTGGACGCTGGTGGGGTAATAACCCTCTTGCGAAACGTCAAGAGGAAATAGACATTGTTGCCCAAGATGAGAATAATGCCATTCTTTGCGAATGTAAATACACTGAAAAGGCGTTTGATGAGACTGAACTTTCTGACTTGCAGGCGTGCGCACCGTGTATTAAACGCGACAATTTGTATTTTTGGATTTTTTCCAGAAAGGGAGTCACGGCTGGAGTCAAGAAGAAAATAAAAAATCTGGGCAATTACAAGGTTATTTCGATAAAAGAATTGTTTGCTTGATTTTAAAGCGCGCTGTCGAGTGCCATCATGAGCGTGAAGCCGACGGCGAAGAGGATGGTGCCTGCGTCAAAGTGGTCGCCTTCGCTCACTTCGGGGAGCATTTCTTCAACGACAACGTAAATCATTGCGCCTGCCGCAAACGAAAGCAGGTAGGGCATGAACGGCGAAAGAATTTCGGCGGCGATTAAGGTAATCAATGCGCCGATGGGTTCGACTGCTCCGGAGAGCGCCCCAAGTGCGAATGCCTTTTTGCGCGTTGCGCCTTCGGCTTTTAGCGGGAGAGAAACGACTGCTCCTTCAGGGAAGTTTTGGATGGCGATACCGATGGAAAGCGCGAATGCTGCCGAGAGTGTGATGGCTACATTTCCAGAAAGCCAGCCTGCGAAAACGATGCCGACCGCCATGCCTTCGGGCAAGTTGTGGATTGTTACGGCGAGCGTGAGCATTGTGGTGCGTTTAAGTTTTGCTCTCGGTCCTTCAGGAGTTTTACTGCCTAAATGCAAATGCGGTGTGATTTTGTCTAAAATGTACAAGAACAAAATACCTGCCCAGAATCCTACTGCGGCGGGTGCAAAAGCTAATTTACCCAAATGTTCGCTTGCGTCGATAGCCGGGAGGAGTAGGCTCCAGACGGATGCCGCTACCATGACGCCAGCCGCAAATGCTAAAAGTCCGCGCTTGAGGTTCTGCTTCATTTGCCCGCGGATAAAGAATACGCAGGCTGCGCCGAGAACCGTCCCTAAAAATGGGATGGTGAGGCCTTGAATAATGGGTAAAATGGGTTGAGTCATGCGAAAAAAGATAGTATTAAAACTTGACAATTTCAAAAAACGCGCTGGAGTTTTGAAGGTCTAATTGGAGTAGCGTAAACGATTACATTTTTGTATCGTAGACACATGAATAAGTTAAAGTCTTTTGTTGTCGCGGCCTCTGCCGTATTGCTTTTTACAACTTCTGCAAATGCGTGCCTTGCCGCCTGCAAGGAAAAGAAGCGGGATGAAGCTTACAGTAAGCAACTCTCGGCAGCTACGTTGCAGACGATTATTGATAACGCTTTGCCGTTGAAAACGGTGGACCCAGAACTTGGCGAACCTTATCAGGTCTACCCGATTGACGTAAAACCGTATGATAAGGATTTTCATGCAACGTTAATTGAATATCCTTACGGAAGTTCTCCGCGTGCGGTGACGCATGAACCGAATCCGCGCGGAATTATCTTGTATGTGCATGGTTATAATGATTAC